>DASUUH010000117.1:0-56137 GCA_036374175.1 Jiangellaceae bacterium
GAAAGTCGATGCCCAGCTGGCGATGCTCCGGTTCGTACCATGCGGCGCCAAGACCCAGGTCCAGCCGGCCACGGCTGGCGTGATCGATGGTCACGGCTTGCGCGGCCATCACCGACGGGTGCCGGTACGTCACCCCGGCGACGAGTAGCCCGAGCCGGATCCGCGTCGTCATGCCCGCCAATGCAGCCAACGTGGTCATACCTTCGAAGCAGTTGCCCGGCCCTTCGCCGTACATCGGCCTGAAGTGGTCGAATCCCCACGCTCCGGTGAAGCCGAGATCTTCGGCGAACCGGGCCCGGTCCACCACCTCGTCGAACTCGAGTCGCTGCTGTGCGATGTCCAACCCAAACTCCATCAAGCCCTCCTCGTCGAGGCCTAGTCAGGGCGCTTACGGCTCACGGCTCGGACGTGGACGCTGCCACGGCGAACTCCTCGACGCGTCCGTCGACGTGCCGAGCAAAACGCCGCGGCTGCACACCGTGGTTCGGGTCGGTGGTCGGCCAGGGCCAGCCACCAAAATGTGTCTCCTGGTATTCGTGGTACGCCCGCTGGATCTCGGCTTTGGTGTTCATGACGAAGGGCCCGTACTGGACGATCGGCTCGCCGATTGGCCGTCCCTGCAGAATCAGCACTTCTGCACCGGCTCCCGTGTCGATCAGTTCGATCGGGACGTCCGACCGGACAACGGCGCCGTGGCCGTCACCTACCTGCGCGCCGCCGATTCGCACCTCGCCATCGCCGAACACGTAGACCGTCCGGATGGTCTTCGGGTGGGCAGCCGGATCGAGCCGCCAGGAACCCTGTGGCGCGATGACCGCGTGGTAGATCCCGACGTCGGTTTCGGGGCGTGACGCCCACGAGTGCGGCGGTGGCATCGGCGCCCGCTTGCCCGGGACGAGTTCACCGGCGACCACCGTGACCTCTGTCGGCCGGCCGGCCTCGTCAAGGAACGTGTGCCGCGGAATCTCGTGGCTCCACAACATCCGAAAATGCGGCGGAACCATCTTGTCGGTCGACGGCAGGTTGATCCAGATCTGGAACAACTCGGTCTCGTTGCGGGCACCGCGGTTCAGCAGGGGGAACATCTCTGCGTGCACGATGCCGCCGCCGGCTGTCATCCATTGCACATCGCCGCGACCGAATCGGGCGGCGGCGCCCAGGGAGTCCGAGTGGTCCATGAATCCCCTGCGCATGAACGAGATCGTTTCGAAGCCGCGGTGGGGATGTTGCGGGAACCCCGGAACGAGCGAGCCGTGGTACATCGACCAGCCGTCCCGACCGGAGAAGTCCATGCCGATGTCGCGACCCACGAGCGGCTCGCACGGGCCCAGTTCGTCGTCAGCTTCTGGGTAGTTGTCGTCGTGGTGGACGCAGAACAGGAACGGATCGACCGTCTGCCAAACCCGGCCCAGGGTGACCTGCTGCAGCACCACGTCGTCTCGAATCGCCATGGACGTCCTCGTTTCGGAGCGGCCGGGTCGTTGTTGTTGATCAGGAAACCTCGCCTCCCAGCATGGTATTCCGCCGGTCCACCAGCACTAGGCTTGCGGGCCCGGCGAAATTCATCTACCGTTGAATTTCAACGTCCGTTGGGTAAAGGGGCAACCACATGGAACCCGCCATCCAGTTCCACGATCTTGTCGTGGAGCGTGGCAAGCAAGAGGTGCTCCACAGCGTCAGCGCCGAGATTCACCCTGGAGTCATCACCGGTCTGCTCGGGCCGAGCGGAGCGGGCAAGACGACGCTCATGCGCGCGATCGTCGGAGTGCAACTGGTCAAGTCGGGAGGGGTCACCGTGCTGGGCAAGCCGGCGGGCTCGCCGGAACTGCGGCGCACGATGGGTTACCTGACGCAGTCACCGAGCGTCTATCCGGATCTCACTGTGCGCGAGAACGTGCGGTATTTCGCCTCGCTGTACGGCTTCGGCGCCGACGAGGCGGACCGCACGATAGTCAATGTCGGCCTGGAGGATCAGGCCCGCCAACTCGTCTCGACGCTGTCCGGCGGGCAGCTAAGCCGCACATCGCTGGCATGCGCCCTGGTCGGCCAGCCGGAGGTGCTCGTGTTGGACGAGCCGACGGTCGGACAGGATCCGCTGCTGCGTGACGAACTTTGGCGACGGTTCCGCAAGCTGGCCGATGACGGTGCGACCGTGCTGGTCTCCAGCCATGTCATGGACGAAGCAAACCGGTGCGATCGGCTGCTGCTCGTCCGTGACGGCTCGATCATCGCGGACGACACGCCTCCTGCAGTGAAACAGGCCGCCGGCACTGATGATCTGGACCAGGCGTTTCTCCGGCTGGTCCGTCGGAGGGCAGGTCAGTGATGTCCGTACGCATCCTCGCAAACACCACACAGCGAATCCTTCGCCAGCTGCGGCACGATCACCGGACCATCGCCCTGATGCTCGTCGTGCCGACACTGCTGCTGTCAATTCTCTACTTCATGTACGAAGATCAGGCCCCGGTGTTCAACCGCATCGCGCTCATCATGCTCGGCGTCTTCCCGTTCACGATCATGTTCTTGCTGACCAGCATCGCGGTGTTGCGAGAACGCACGTCGGGCACCCTTGAGCGGCTTTTCACCACGCCGCTGGGCAAGCTTGATCTGCTGTTCGGGTACGGCATCGCGTTCGGCCTTGCCGCCGCGGTCCAGGCATCGGTCACCGCTGCCCTCGCCTACTGGTTGCTCGATCTCAATACGGCCGGGAGCGCCGGGTTTGTCATCCTCATCGCGGTGACGAATGCCGTCTTGGGGGTTGCGCTGGGGCTCTTCTTCAGCGCCTTCGCCCGTACGGAGTTCCAGGCCGTGCAGTTCATGCCCATCGTCGTACTCCCGCAGGTATTGCTCAGCGGGCTCTTCGTAGCGCGCGATGAGATGGCGGGATGGCTGGAGGCCATCAGCAACGTCCTACCGGTGACCTACGCCGTGGAAGCATTGGCGGAGATCGGCGCCAATCCCGAGCCGACCGCCACGATGTGGCGTGACCTCGGCGTCGTCTTCGGGGTCGTGGTACTCGCGCTGATGCTTGGGGCGGCGACTCTCCGCAGGCGTACGCCGTAGCCTGTGGGAATGGCTCGCAGGGTCGGGCGCCGGCCCGGTAGGCAGGACACCCGTGGGACGATCCTCAGCGCGGCTCGGGAGGTGTTCGCCGAGCGGGGTTACGACGGCGCCTCGATCAGGCAAGTAGCGACCGAGGCGGGCGTCGATCCCGCACTCATACACCATTACTTCGGCACCAAGGAGCAGTTGTTCCTCGCGGTCGTCCAGCCGCCGGTCAACCCTGCCGAGCTCGTCCCAAAAATCGTGACAGGTGACCCGGACCGGTTGGGGGAGCGCCTCATCGGGACGTTCCTGTCGGTGTTCGAGAATCCTGCCACCGGGCCGGCGTTCGAGGCGCTGCTCCGGGGAGCGTTCGCCAATCGGCTGTCGTCGACTCTGATCAGGGAGTTCTTCGCGGTCCAGATCATCCGGCGGGTTGTCCGAGAGCTCGGCGACCTGGTCGACGTCGCCGAGTTGCCGCTGCGTGCCAACCTGGCCGCGAGTCAGCTGCTCGGTCTGGCTGCGACCCGGTACATCATCAAGTTCGAGCCGATAGCCTCCGTGCCCCGGGAGGCGCTGATCGCCGCCGTCGCACCGACCGTCCAGCGATACCTGACCGGCGACATCGGCGCATCCAAAGACAACCGCTGACGCTACTGCGTGGCACTGAAGGCGCACCTCCAAGATCAACAAGTCCTTGATCAGGTTATTATGGTGCGAGCATGGGCAAACTCCAGAAGGGTGACGTCCTCACGCCGCGAGAGTTGCCAACCGTAGAAGACCGACCGGTGCGGGTCCCGGACCAGCGCGACCTTGTCCACCTCCAGTTCCGCCGCTACGCCGGGTGCCCGATCTGTAACGTGCACATGCGTGGATTCGCGGCTCGCCATGACGAGTTGGCATCGGCGGGCGTCCGAGAGGTCGTCGTATTCCACTCCGATGCTGCTCAACTGCGCGCCTACGGATCGGATCTGCCCTTCGACCTCGTACCCGACCCAGAACGTGCGCTCTACCGGGCTTTCGGCGTCGAACGCTCGTGGCGCTCGATTGCCCATCCGGCCACGTGGGTCGCAGCCGCTCGGGGCTGGTCTCGGGTGACCCGGTTGCGGTCGGGTCCCGGCGGGCACTTCGGCCTGCCGGCCGACTTCCTCATTGCACCCACCGGGCAGGTGCTCGCGGCCAAGTATGGCCGTCACGCCAGCGACCACTGGTCGGTCGACGAGGTAGTGCTGCTCGCTGGGCGGCTGTCCGCTCCGTAAGCGCACACACAGTGCTGGCCGGCAAGCACCATTACGGTGGGTGTGTGACCAACGAGGGCGACACTTGGCGGTATCCGAAGCCGGCCCTCGCCCGACCGAACGGACGAAATGCGGGTTTCTGGAGCGGCTTGCACGCTGCGGGGACGCCGCTTCGAGGGGATAACTGAGATGGCACACGAGGTTGAGGTCGTCGTCGTCGGCATGGGTGTCGGCGGTGAGGCGATCGCGGGGCGATTGGCCGGGGCCGGGTTGTCGGTCATCGGTATCGAGAATCGACTCGTCGGTGGCGAGTGTCCCTACTGGGGGTGCATCCCGACCAAAATGATGATCCGTGCGGCGAACCTGCTCGCCGAAGCCAGGCGCATCGAGGGGTTGGCCGGACATTCGGACGTGACGCCGGACTGGGCGCCGGTCGCTGCGCGCATCCGCGAGGAGGCCACGGACGACTGGAACGATCAGGTGGCGGTCGACCGGTTCACCGAGCAGGGCGGCCACTTCATCCGTGGCCGGGGCCGGCTGGCGGGCCCCAGAGTCGTCGAAGTCAACGGCGAGACCATCCAGGCGCGCCGCGGCGTCGTGCTGGCAACTGGCACGGTTCCTGTCGTCCCCCCGATCGACGGGCTGGACGGCACGCCGTACTGGACCAACCGCGACGCCGTGGAGGCCAAGTCGCTACCCGCGTCGCTGCTGGTCCTCGGCGGCGGTGCGATCGGTCTGGAGATCGCCCAGGCGTACGCCCGGTTCGGCGTCGACATCACCGTGGTCGAGGCCATGGATCGGATATTGCCGGCCGACGAGCCCGAGGCGTCGGCGTTGGTCGAACAAGCGCTGGCCGCCGACGGCATCACCATCCGCACCGGCACTCGTGCGTCGGCGGTCCGGCACGATGGCGAGCAGTTCACGGTCACGGTGGGGGAGGGCGGCGAACTGTCCGCGGAGAAGTTACTCGTGGCCGTTGGGCGACGGGCCGAACTCGGCGGGCTGGGCTTGGACTCGGTCGGGCTCGACCCGGGCGCTCGAGCCATCAAAGTTGACGAGCATATGCGCGCGGGTGATGCGCTGTGGGCGGTGGGGGACGTGACGGGACATGGGGCTTTCACCCATGTGGCCACCTACCAGGCGGCTGTGGCCGCCCGCGACATCCTCGGTGAGGCCGGCCCGCCGGCTGATTACCGTGCGCTGCCCCGGGTTACGTTCACCGACCCCGAGGTGGGTGTCGTCGGCATGACCGAATCCGATGCTCGAGCGGCCGGGGTCCATACCGCGGTTGGGCTCGCGCAGGTGCCGTCGTCCGCACGCGGATGGATTCACAAGGCCGGTAACGACGGCTTGATCAAACTTGTGGCCGACACCGAACACGGTGTCCTCGTCGGGGCGACATCGGCCGGACCGGTCGGAGGCGAAGTACTGTCCGCCCTCGCGGTGGCGGTCCACGCTCGGGTTCCGATCGGCGCGCTGCGTCACATGATCTATGCGTACCCGACGTTCCACCGCGGCATCGAGGATGCGCTCCGCGATCTCCAGTCTCGCTAGGGGGCTCGAGCTTCGGCTCAGTCGCACCACGGCAGGACGGTCACGACCTCGCATGCCCACGGGGAGGGCGGCGGCGTTCCGGGGTTCTTGTTGCCGGGCGTATCGTTCGATCCCGGCGCGTCGTGGGAGCCCGGCTTCGGCGCGTCGGGGTCGGAGTCTGCCTTCGACGCCGGCTCGTCCGCCTTGTCGTCGTCCTGTGAGTTCTTCTTCGGCCCTGACCGCTTCCGCTCCGCCGGTGCGTCGGCGGTTCCCTCGCCGTCGGCCCCGCCGGACTGGCCTTCGGTCGTGGGTGACTGGTCGGTGGGGCGAGAGACCTCGGCCGACACGCTCTCGTCGTCGCCGGACGGCTCATCTGTGGGGCTCGGCGAATCGGCGTTGTCGGCCGGCTCGGAGGACGGAACCGGCATGCTTTGAGTGTCCGTCTGGGCCGGCTCGAATCCTGATGTCACCGCCGGTGGGGCGGCAGAATGCTCACCCGACCGGCTCGGGCTGATCGCCGACATGGCGGCGAACG
This sequence comes from Jiangellaceae bacterium, assembly GCA_036374175.1. Taxonomy (GTDB): domain Bacteria; phylum Actinomycetota; class Actinomycetes; order Jiangellales; family Jiangellaceae; genus JASLBX01. The sequence goes on from DASUUH010000117.1 coordinate 6,349, forward strand.
CAACGGCGCCGGCAGCGGCAGCGGACACGATGGACATCGCTGCGACCCGTACGAAACCACGCGGGCCACGACGAGAAACAGCGCCGGCGGTTTCGCCGGTGTGGCCGCCGCCAGGAGCCTCACTTGTGCGACCCGGGACGGCGCCGGCGATCGCTGTCGGCGCTGCGCGCGCGACGCCGGGGTTTATGGCGGACGTACCCAGCAGAGCTGGTGCGAGGACGCTGCGGACGTCGGACAGCAACAGCAGGAGCTCGTCGCGCCGATCCCGGCAATGGGCACACGTATCGAGGTGGACCGCTACCGCGACGTCCTCTTCCTCGGACAGGGTCTGGCGGGTGTAGCCGGCCAGTTTGGGGACGTACGGCCGGCATAACGGCGGGGCGCTGGCCGCCAGGTGGACCGCGAGGAACGCTTGCCGCAGCCCCTCTCGTGCGCGGTACGCGAGCGCGGCGACCGCATTCGGCGTGCTGCCGAGAGCCGGTGTAAGCCGAGCCGGTGGCCGGCCTTCGATTTCGGTGTGCCAAAGGACGCGCTGCCACCGTTCCGGAAGCGATTCAAAGCCCGCCCGAACCAGCGTGCGGTCGGTCAGCCCGACGATGTCGTCGTCGGCTGTCGGCAACTCGGCCAGCATCGCCGGGTCGGCCGGATGACTCTCGCTGCTGCTCCGCCGGTGGCGGTCGACCGCAAGGCGGCGAATGACAGTACGTAGATGCGGCGTCAATACCTCGTCCGGTCCGCTGCCTTCGTGCAGCGTCGCAAGGATCCTGGAGAAGGCCTCAGCGACGACCTCCTCGGCCTCCTCGTTGTCATCGGTGACGATGCGCGCCACTCGGCTTGCGTCTGAGAAGTGCCGGCGGTACAGCTCGTCAAAGCCCGCCGCATCCCCTGCCCGAGCCATTTGCAGCAGCTGGGCGTCGGTCAGTTGCGCCGGCGGAGTCACGGTGGCCCCCAAGGTGCTCACGGTTGTGATCGGCCGCCAGTCTACGGATTTCCGCCGACCTCGCATCCCGCCACGCATGACAAGTTGTCGCATCGCGAATCTCGGAGCAGTCACAGCGGCGGTGCAACGGGTGTCGGCGCGTCGGCTACGCGGGGGCGCCGTGCGGTTATGACACGCTGGTCAGGTGTCGGATCAGGGTGCTCACCGCGTCCGCCGCAGCCTGGATGCGGTGCGTGAGCGGCTTGCTCGCCGCCGGGAGCTCCTCGACAACGTGGATCCGGTAGTCGAGGATCTGCTCGCCGCGGGGCAGGCCGACAAGCCTGCCGAACCGGAGGAACCGGCCGCGGCGGATCACCCCGTGCCGTACGCCGTCCGGGCTGCCGCTGAGTGGTCGTGGCGAGTTCTCGTGATCGTTGCCGCAGTGGCCTTACTGGGCTGGGTCGCCTGGCAGCTGCGTCTCGTCGTGTTTCCGATCGCCGTCGCCGCGCTGCTGACCGCGCTGCTCCAGCCCGGAGTCCGCTGGCTCCGCAGCAAGGGCTGGGGCCGGGGCATTGCCGCCGCGACCGTTTTCGCCGCGTTCTTTGTCATCGTCAGCGGAACGCTGACCCTGGTCGGGGGCGCTGTCAGCGGCCAGTTCGGCGAGGTCGTCGAACAGGCTGGTCAGGGTCTGGCCGAACTGGAGGAGTGGTTCGGCGGCCCGCCGTTCTACCTGAGCCAGGAACAGATCGACGTGTGGGTCGACCGGATTCGCGAGTCGTTCGGGCAGAACGAGGCCGCACTCACCGAAGGCGCCGTATCGACAGCGGGTGCGGCCATCGAGTTCTTGACCGGCATGGTGCTGGCACTCGTCGCACTCGTGCTGTTCCTGTATGACGGCGACCGGATCTGGGCGTGGACTGTTCGGCTGTTTCCCCGCAAGGCACGGGTTCGCGCCGACGGGGCCGGTCGGCAAGCCTGGTGGACACTGACGTCCTACATCCGGGGCCAGACGGTCGTGGCGTTGTTCGATGCAGTCTTCATCACGGTTCTGCTGTTCATTTTGGGTGTGCCGCTCGCCCTGCCCTTGGGCGTGCTGGTGTTCTTCGGGGCGTACGTCCCGCTGGTCGGCGCGATCGTGTCGGGAGCCCTGGCAGTGCTCGTGGCGCTCGTCGCCAACGGACTTGTCATCGCGCTTATCGTGCTCGCCGGAATCATCGCCGTCCAGCAGATCGAGGGCAACGTCTTCGCTCCGCTCGTACTCGGCCGGATGGCCCGGATCCATCCACTCGCGGTCATCGTCGCGATCACTGTCGGCGTGCTCATAGCGGGCATCCTCGGCGGGATTGTCGCTGTGCCGATCGTGGCCATCGCCAACAGCGTCGGCAAGTACCTGCTCTCGCCGTCGCACTGATCTCTCCGCCACCCCCAACCGCCCGGGACGCCGTCCGGCCGGGTGACCCGAGCCGCGGCTGGTCTTGCTCTTACCCGTAGCCTTCGTTGCGGGTCTCGGCTTCGAGGTGTTCGGAGTGTTCTGGGATCTGTCGTTGCAGCAGCACGTCCCCACCGATCGGCTGGCGAGGGTCTACTCGTTCGACGCGGTCGGGTCGTACGCGATGATCCCGATCGGTCAGCTGGCGGCCGGGCCCCTGGCGGCCGTGGCCGGGGGTGGAGGTTGGCGTGCTGGCCAGCGCGACTGTCATTGCAGCGGCGATCACATCGACCCTGTTCGTGCCGTCGGTGCGCCGGCTCCAGCGCACGGATGTGCCGCAACTGCGTTGACCATGCCACCAGTGCTCAGCGGCGGTATTCCCGCGGCGTGAGGCGCGACAGTGCGGCATCGTGCAGGAGCCCATTGGTCGCGACGGCATTGCCGCCGAGCGGGCCGGGCGATCCGGTCAGGTCGGTGAAGGTGCCGCCGGCTTCTTCGACGATGACCGTGAGGGCGGCCATGTCGTGCAGCGCGAGTTCCGGCTCGGCCACGACGTCGACCGCGCCGTCGGCCAGCAGCATGTACGACCAGAAGTCGCCGAAAGCGCGGGTGCGCCAGCACGAGCGCATCAGATCGAGAAACTCATCGAGCAGTCCGGCTTTCTCCCACCCGCCGAGCGACGAATAGGACAGTGACGCGTTGCCCAGCCGATCGATGTCCGATACGTGGCATCGGGTCGCTGATGCCAGTGACTTGCCGGTCCACGCGCCGGTGCCGCGTGCGGCCCACCACCGCCGGCCGAGTGCCGGTGCCGACACGACCCCGGCCGCTACTTGGTTGCCTTCCATCAGCGCGATGAGCGTCGCCCAGACAGGCACACCGCGCAGGTAGTTTGCCGTCCCGTCGATGGGATCGATGACCCAGCGGCGCGCTGCCCACCCAACCGAGCCCATCTCCTCGCCGACGATGGCATCACGCGGGCGAGAGCGCTGCAACGTCCGCCGGATTGCCTCCTCGGTGGCTTGGTCGGCGTCCGTGACGAACGTCGCATCGGCCTTGGTCTCGACCCGCAGGTCGCGAGCCCGGAAACGTTGCATCGTCTGGGCGTCCGCACCGTCGGCGAGAACATGGGCGAAGCGCAGATCGTCGTCGTAGGCCACAGGCGCAACCTAGCGCGTCGAACCACGGAAGCCGAGGATCCGTGAGGCTGGAAGACGGTGTGCCGGAATGGCCTGGTCCAGAATTCGCGTACTCGGCGCCCATCGGCCCCGCGTGCTGGGGGAGTCACTCGGTCTGGGCGTACTCCTCGAGGCGCTTGAGTACGAGGTCCCAGCCAGTGTCGTAGTTCTCTCGTAGTGGGATACCGTCCTGCCCGAACTCCTCCCACAAGCTCTGGGTGAGAAGGACCTCGGTGCCGCCTTCGACGGCCCGGAACGTCACCTCGAGGCGGGACGCCGCCAGTGGTTCAGTGGTCGGATGCCAGGCCAGCACAAATCGGGCGGGCGGATTCCAGGCGAGTACGTCGGCCCAGCTGTACTCCCGCCCATCTGCAGTCACCTCGATGACCCGACCGCCCACCCGGCCCTCGAAGCGCAGGGTGCGCACTGCGGTCACATCGGCGCTTATCGAGTGCGTCTCTACCGGCCACCACTCGGCCATGCGGGCGGTGAACAGGTCGAACGTGCGCTCGGGTGGCAGCGGGACGGTGCATGTCTTGTGCAGTGGCGGAATCGTGGTTGCGGGGTTGGACATGGTGGCTCCTTCTAGTCGTGCGGCGCGAACGAAATGGTCCATAACGTGTTGCCAGCGGTCGTCGATCCAACGGTGCAGCGCGGCCATGCACATCAGGCGTCGAGATTGCGGTCATGTTCGGCGCCCCACGCAGCGCTGGGTGGCGCAACGTAGCGCGTCGAACCACGGAAGCCGAGAACCCGTGGGGCACTATGAACGCGCCGTGGGGAGAAGGAGGCTGGCGTGCCGGACGAGATACTTGGGATTCCATTACACCCCCTGGTGGTCCACGCGACGGTGGTCTTCGTGCCCCTCGCAGTGCTGGGAACGCTGGTGTTCGCAGCGGTACCGAGGTGGCGTAGGGGATACGGATGGCTCGTATCGGCCGTCTCGTTCGTCGCCCTGGTGACCGTTCCACTGGCGACGAGATCCGGCAAGCGCCTGCGCGACAGCCTTGAACTCGGCGGGCCGGTGCTGGAAAAGATTCAGGAACACGAGCAGATGGGCGACCGGGTCATCTGGGCCGTGGCGCCGATGTTCGCGTTCAACCTGGCAGCGATGCTGATGATCCGAGCGCGTCGCTCTTCGGCGGAGGTAACCGTGGTTGCGGTGCTCGCGTCCGTCGCCGCGATTGCGGCCGGCGTCCTCGTAGTGATCACCGGCCACCTGGGGTCCCAGGCGGTATGGAACCCTGGGGGCTGATGCGCGGCTAGTCCCCCGCCCGGCGTTGCCGGCTGGCCAGCAGCCGGCGATAGGAATCGACCCGCGCAGGGTCGAGGCGGCCGGCGAGCACCGCGTCATCCAGCGCACACTCGGGTTCTGCCGCGCCGTGGGTACATCCACGCGGGCACTCTGCGGTTTCCGCGTCCAGGTCGGGAAAGGCGTGGATCAGGTGGTTCGGATCGACGTGGGCCAGACCGAACGAACGGATTCCCGGCGTGTCGATGATCCATCCACTGAATCGGCCCTTTTCGCCCGGCAGCGGTAACGCGACCGCGCTAGCGGACGTGTGCCGTCCCCGGCCAGTCACGACGTTCACCTCGCCGGTAGCCCGGTCGGCGCCGGGCACCAGCAGATTCACGAGCGTCGATTTGCCAACTCCGGAGTGGCCCACCAGCACGCTGGCGCGGTCCCTCAGCCGGATCATCAGCGTCTCGGGCTCGACGTCGAGCCCGCTCTCGAGGGTCGGGACGCCCAACGGGCCGTAGATGGCTCGCAACTCCGCCGGATCGGCCAGATCTGTCTTGGTGATGCACAGCAAGGGATCCAGGCCCGCGTCGTACGCCGCGACGAGGCTCCGGTCGATCAGCCGCGGGCGTGGCTCGGGATCGATGACCGACGTGACGATCACCATTTGATCCGCATTGGCGACGATGATGCGTTCGACGGGATCGTCGTCGTCGGCGGTACGGCGCAGCACTGTCGTGCGGTCATGGACGCGGACGATGCGGGCCAGCGACCCTTCGCGGCCCGACGTGTCACCGACGAGATCAACCCGGTCGCCGACCACCACACCTTTGCGGCCCAGTTCGCGTGCTCGCATGGCGGTGATGGTGCGTTCGTCGGCCCCGACGATGCAGGTAAGGCGTCCGCGATCGACGGCGATGACAAAACCCGCTTCGGCATCTTCGTGTTTCGGCCGGATCTTGCTACGCGGCCGGGAGCCACGGCCCGGACGGACCCGGACGTCGGTTTCGTCGTACGCCTCGTGGACCCGGCGCCGGCTCACGGCAGATTCCCACTCCGCCGGTTCATTGCTCCAACCCGTCGCCCAGCATCCGCTGCCACATCCCAGCGAAGTCGGGCAAGGTCTTGGACGTCGTCTCGATGTCGTCGACCTCAATGCCAGGAACAACCAGACCGAGGACGGCACCGGCCTGGGCCATCCGATGATCGGCGTAACTGTGGAAAACACCACCGCGGAGCGGACGGGGGCTGATCAGCAGTCCGTCCGCTGTTTCGGTCACGTCACCACCGAGGCCGGTCAACTCGGTCGCGAGCGCGGCCAGTCGGTCGGTCTCGTGCCCCCGAATGTGAGCGACTCCGCGGAGCCGAGACGGCGAAACCGCCAACGCAGCCAGCGCCGCCACGACTGGGGTGAGCTCGCTGACGTCGTGTAGATCGGCGTCGATGCCGGTAAGTCGCCCGGTGCCGGAAACCGTCAACCCGGCTGCATCGAGCACACAGGTGCCGCCGAACTGAGTCAGCAGGCCCCGCAGCACGTCCCCGGCCTGTGTGGTACGTCCCGGCCAGCCAGGCACCCGAACCTCTCCGCCGGACACCAGGGCGGCGGCCAGGAAAGGTGCGGCGTTGGACAGGTCAGGCTCGATCTCGACGTCCAGCCCGGCCAGCGGGCCAGGCGACACTCGCCAGGTGTTGGGCTCTGCATCGTCCACGTCTGCCCCGGTGGCGCGGAGGATCTGCACCGTCATGTCGATGTGGGGCATCGATGGCACCTGCTCGCCGTCGTGGTGCACGGTGACGCCTTTGTCGTACCGCGCTCCGGCCAGCAGCAGACCACTGACGAACTGCGACGACGCCGACGCGTCGATAGTCACCGCACCGCCAGGAAACGCAGCCGCTCCGGTGATGGTGAATGGCAACGCCGAGCGTCCGCCGTCATCCACGTCGGCGCCGAGGGCGCGAAGCGCCGAGAGCACGACGCCGAGGGGCCGCTCCCTGGCTCGTGGATCGCCGTCGAAGCGCACTGGTCCGTCAGCCAGGACGGCGACCGGCGGCAAGAAGCGCATGATGGTTCCGGCCAGCCCGCAGTCCACCTCGGCCGGACCCCGCAGAGGTCCGGGTGTGACCGCCCAATCTGCGGCATCGCCACCGCCCACGTCGTCGATCCGGGTGCCCAGGGACCGCAGTGCCGCGGCCATCAGCAGGGTGTCGCGGGCGCGCAGCGGCTGCCGCAGCCGGCTCGGCGCATCCGCGAGAGCAGCGATGACGAGCGCTCGGTTGGTGAGCGACTTTGACCCGGGAATCGGAACCGAGGCGTGGACGGGTGAGGTCACGGTAGGGGCAGACCAGAGTTGACTCATCGGGAGGCGAGCATAGTCATCGCACTACCGATGCAGGACGGTCCGAGCCTTGCCGGCAGCCTCGGCCCGGGCCGCTCGCGCGGTGAGGCGGGCCTCGCGGGCCGCGGCGCGTGCGGCCTTACGGGTGTCCTTGGCGGCGTGCCGGGTCCGCCAGCGAAGGCCTGGCCGACCTTCGGTATCGACACCGGCGAGCAGCAAGCCGCCGGTCAAGCCGACGTTCTTCAAGAACTGGACCCGTTCGTTCGCCTTCTCCTGCGGGTCGTCGACCTGCCAGAACTGGTGCTCGGCGATGGTCGACGGCAACAGCGAGCCGGCCAGTGCCAGCGCGGCAAGCCGGGGGAACCGGTTGGTGGCCAGCATGGCACCCGCAGCCAGGTCGACTGCTCCGCTGATCCTTACGAGCGTCCGCTCGTCGGTCGGCGCCCGCGGCACGTACTTCTGGAGCAGCGGTGTGACCCGGTCGGTAACCGGCTTGGCGCGGGCGGTGAACGAATCAGGATGGCGCAGCATCTTGAATCCCTGCACCACAAACAGCGATGCCAGCATCGGCCGGGCAATGGCGCGGATCATACCCATGGCACTTGCTTACCACGCCAAACGCGTCCCATGCCCGAGGTAGTGACAATCCACAACGTCCGGCCGGGTGGATTGCCGCAAGATGTGTCGGGGCGGCGTGGCAGGCTGGAAGCGATGTGTGGACGGTATGCGCTGAGCCAGAGTGCTGATGACATCGCCGAGGAGTTCGGCGTCGACCGCATCGACCTCGCCGAGCGGGTCGAGCCGAGCTGGAACGTCGCACCCACTGATCCGGTCTTCGGCGTGCTCACCAGGCGCCGGCGCGATGAGCCGGACGTAACTGAGCGGCGGTTGCGGACATTGCGCTGGGGGCTCGTTCCCTCCTGGGCCAAGGACCGGTCGATCGGCGGCCGGCTCATCAACGCCCGCCTAGAGACGGTTCACGAAAAGCCGGCGTTCCGGCGGGCGTTTGCGGCACGCAGGTGCCTGCTACCCGCCGACGGGTACTTCGAGTGGTACGGCGAGACGAAGGGCAAGAAGCAGCCGTTCTTCATCCGGCCGCGTGACGGCCGGATGCTGGCCATGGCGGGGCTGTACGAGATCTGGCGCGATCCAACCGTTCCGGACGACGATCCGGCGGCTTTTGTGTGGACCTCGGTCGTACTGACCACCGATGCGGAGGACGACATCGGCCGGATCCACGACCGGACGCCGTTGGTCATCGAACCCGAGCGGTGGGCCGAGTGGCTGGATCCGACGCTCGACGACGTCGACGTCTTGCGCGGCCTGTTGATCCCGGCCACGCCGGGCCAGTTGGACGCGTATCCCGTATCGACGGACGTCAACAGTGTTAAGAACAACGGCCCGCACCTGATCGAACCGCTGCCCCCTGAGCCGGATGCCGAACCCGCCCTCTTCTAACCCCCTTCCCAAAGACTGCAAGCTCAGGGTCATCCCTGAGGCCCTGCCACCCCGGCTGACGTAGCCTGGTAGGCATGCTGACCAACCTGATCGAGCTCGCAGTCGCTCTCGCCGGTGGCGGCATGGTGGCACTTTGTGTCAAGCAGGCTCGGCACAAGGGCTGGGCCGGCTCGTTGCAGATGGCCGCCGGCGGTTTCCTGCTCATCGGCGCGGCCGCCATCGGGATCGTCGGCTTCCTGGCCGGACTCGTGCTCAACCCGCTGGCCTGGCTTGGGGTCGTGGCCCTGGGCATCGCAAGTGTGCTCTTCGTAGCGGGCCAGCGGCTCGAGGGCCGCTCCACTGGCCGTGCGGTGAAGGGCTCCGGCGACGCCGAGGGGGCGAAGGCGGTCCGCGGAAAGCAGGCGAAGGCCGTCGAGAGCAAGAAACCGCAGCCGGGCGTCGACGACGACATGGCCGAGATCGAGGAGATCCTTCGCCGCCACGGCATCCAGTAGTCCGGCTCCGCGATCGCCTACGACGCCTTGGCGCGCTCACTCGCCCACACACCCACGAGTCTGGCGATGACCACGGCAAGAAACAGGGTGCCGACCACGGCCTCGAGCGACGCGAGTGAACGCGCCCACGGCGTGACCGGATAGATGTCGCCGTAACCGAGCGTGGCTATCGTGACGTAGCTGTAGTACATGAGTTGCTGCCAAGCCGGCGATTGGCCGGCCAGTTGCGGATCGTCGAAGCTGCCCGGCTGGGCGATCTCTAAGATGCTGAAGGTGGCGCCGAAGAAGCCGCCCATGATCACGTAGACACACACAGCGGCAAGGATCAGCTCGGTTCCGACTGCTTGCACTCGGCGGAAGATGAAGCGCATCAGCGCGAGCATCAGGGCCAGCATAAAAGCGGCAAGGGACGTCAGCATGCTGACGGCGGCGGCGTTGCTTTCCTGTGCAATGGCGAACCAGATCGCGAAGAAGAACAACACCACGCCGAGCCCGGCCACCACCAGTCGCGGTTGACGTTCGTCCCGGACCGTTCTGATCCCGAAAAAGATCATCCCGATGTAGAGCAGCATGTACAGCCCGAGGTGGAGCCGGCTCTCCAGGGTGATCGGGTAGCCGAACTGCAGCAGCACCACGAAGACCAGGAGCAGAGCCAGGTTTCTGCCCCGGCTTGCGGAGGGGGCTGGCCGAAGGTGTACCTGCATGGGGGTATGTAACCAGGCAAATGGGCGGTGCAGTACTCGCCGCGGTACACCTGGGAGGCTTTGCGGCCACGGCTGCGGGTAACCCGCGTCGCGTGGACCGATGCGGGGTCGATGTGCCAACCAATACCCAGGGGGGTATAGTTCGGTGCGGATGAACTCGCTCGATCGTCCGCAACGCCGTGCCACACCCTCACGGCTTGCGGAGTGACCATGGAGGAAACATGTGTAGTGCAGTGACCTGCCGGAAATGCGGTAAGACGACGTGGGCCGGCTGCGGTCAGCACGTTGACCAGGTAATGCGCAACGTGCCTAAGTCCGACCGCTGCCAAGGCCACGCCGACGAGCCGCGCACGGGCCTGCTGACTCGTATCTTCGGCCGGTGACGTGCTCACACAGCCATAGCTGTCCCTGAGATCAGAGTTCTACGACATCACATTCCCGGCCCAGTGAGACAGGCAGCGCGGCCGCCGAGGCAGTGGCGGCCGCGAGCGTCTCCGTGGCGGCGTCGGTACGTGCCGGCGCATGATGGATCAGTACCAGCCGGCCTACCCCTGCTCGTTCGGCGAGGTCGACGGCGTCACTGACGGTGGCGTGACCGTACGCGCTTGCGATGGCCCGCTCGTCTGGCGCGAACTGGGCGTCGTGGAACAGCACGTCGACACCGCAGGCCAGCTTGGCGCCCGGCTCGGAATCCGCTGCCGGGTGGTGGTCGGGCAGGTACGCAAACGATGCCCCGTCCGCCTCCACCCGGATGCCGAACGTCCGCCCGCCCTTGTGCGGTACGTCCGCGACCATCACCCGGGCGCCGCCGGCGTCGAGCCACCCGCGTTCGGCCGCCTCGAAACGCCACCTCCCGGCCAGCCCGTCGGGGCCGATCGGGAAGTGCGGCGGGGACATGAAGCTCCGTAGGATCGCTGCTCCCGACCCGGGGACGTCCGGCCGCGCGCCATCCTGGGCGGGCAGGTAGACCTTGACGCGAGCGTCGGCTCGGTCGCCGGCCGGAAAGAACGGCAAGCCCTGGACGTGGTCCCAGTGCAGGTGGCTCAGCACGATGACCCCACTGAACGGGCCGCTACCGAGGGTGCGAGCCAGGTTGGTCAGTCCGGTGCCGGCGTCGAGGACAAGGGACGGAGTCGACTCGCCGGTCAGCGTGACCGAAACGCAGGAGGTGTGGCCGCCTACTCGGACGAAGTCGGGGCCTGGTGCCGGTGTTGACCCGCGCACGCCGTGCAGGGTCACCCTCACACGGGCTCACTTTCTTCGCGCCGGTGGGACGCCGCAAGCTCGCCCAGCCGGTCCCGGTTGATGCTGCCGGCCGGGGCGACCGCAATTCGTACCGGTGTGACGGCGGTCAGTGTGGACGTCCGCACTCCACCTTCGAGTACGGCCCGCTCGCCGAGGACCGCTCCTGGGCCCAACTCCGCCAGGACTTTGCCGTCGACTTCCACCGCCAGCACGCCGTCGAGCAGGACGTAGAGGTCGTTCCCGCGCTCGCCCTGCCGAGTGAGGGTCCGGCCCGGATCCAACGTAGTGATGCGAGGCGGCTGAGCTCCTCCCATAAGGACCCGCGACAATACGCGCTCGGTAGCACTCTCGGCCGCGGTGACCAAAGCCGGAGAGTCGTCCTCGCCCCACGGTGTTCGGGCGCCGAACGAATGCGCCATCCAGCCCTCGTAGTCGGTCAAGCCGGACTTGAGGGCGAGAACGCCACTGGCGTCATACACCCAATGTCGGGGAAAGGCGCTCGCACCGGCCAGCTCCACACTCGCGGTCCCGTCGGGCCGCAGGGTGAGTGCGACCGTCGTCCACACCCACGGTGCCTGCAGCTTGACGAACGGCGGGTGGGGAACGGGGCGGGGCATCGGCACCGCGGTGCGCCCCCCACAGGTCTGGACCAGCCGAGCGCTGCCGTCCGCGAGGTATTCGGGCGGCCGGCGCAGCACGGGCATCGCGACGGCGGCGAACGTCGCTCCGAGCGGTCCTACCCGGAGCGTCGTCGAACCCATGATCACGTCCGAGTCGGTCCCGTACTCCGCGTGCACGATCCGGCCGTCGTCGACTGCCGCAGATGCGGAAAGGACGTTGCCGAACCGAAAGGCGTCGTCGTCACGCAGGGCAGCCAGGTCGCCGAGGACGTCCGGCGGCGGCGGATCGTAGTGGCCGGCGAACTCGAAGGCCCTCCTCGTCGCACCCGTGACAGCCTCGGACGGAATCCACGACAAAGACGTGACAGTCGCGCTCACGGTGATCGTTGCCATGGTGCATCACTCCCTTCCCGTGGACGTTATGGCCACTGCCCGGGCGGCGGACAGGGCGGAGGCAGGTCACTGCCGAGGGGTGCTGCCACCACCTCGACCTGGGGTGCCGCCGTCGACGGGTTTGGCCCGGCCGCGGAGGGGTAGTCGCCGCCACCCCCGCCGCGAGGAAGGGCAATCCCATGGTCGTCAAGCGTGTCCTCCGGTCCCTCGTTCCCCTGATCACCTCGCTCGTCGTGGCTGGAACCGGCGTCGCGACGGCCCCGGCTTCGGCGGCCGCTGAGCCGAAAGCGCCCAGTTCGATCGCAGCCCTTGGCGACTCCATCACCCGCGGGTTCAACGCCTGCGGCTGGTATCTGTCCTGTCCGAGCCGCTCGTGGTCAACGGGCACCAACAGCACCGTAAACAGCCACTACCTGCGGATTCTCGCCACGAACCCGGCGATCAGCGGCAACAACCACAACAACTCGCGCAACGGCGCCAAGGTCGCCGATCTCAACCGGCAGGCACAACTCGCCGTGTCGCAGAATGCCGAGTACGTCACGATACTGATCGGCGCGAACGACGCGTGTACATCGACCGAATCGGGCATGACGAGCGTCGCAGCGTTCGAGGAGCGGTTCCGTACGGCGATGGCAACCCTGGATGCTGGGCTGAAGAAGTCAAACATCTTCGTCGCGAGCATTCCGGACATCAAACGGCTGTGGCAGATCGGCAAGGACTCGTTCGCGGCCCGTACCGCCTGGGACTTGGGCAACACCTGCCAATCCATGCTGGCCAGTCCGCGGTCGACGGCCACGGCGGACGTCGAACGTCGCAATCGCGTACAGCAGCGGGTCATCGACTACAACACCGTGATGGCGAAGGTGTGCGCGGAGTACCGGCGGTGCCGATTCGACGAGAACGCGGTGTTCTCGTACCGGTTTACGCTCAGCCAGGTGAGCCGGTGGGACTACTTCCACCCGAACACGGCCGGGCAGGCGGTGCTCGCCGACATCACCTACCCGGCCGGCTACGGCTGGTGACCGAGATCGCGTTAGCGGTCCCCGCCGCTGGCACCTGCCGGAATCGCTTGCTCCGACACGACTCGCACAACGTGGAGGATCACCGTGCCTGGCAGGTCAGGGCGCTGCTGCGGGCTCGCGGAGGTGCACTCGAGACGGCTGGGTTGGTGTGACAATGCCTCATGACGACGCTTGATGTCGCCTTGGATCGCCTGCCCAAGGTGGAGCTGCATTGTCACATTGAGGGGACGATGCGCCCTGGGACGCTGGTTGAGCTTGCCCGCCGTAACGGCGTGTACCTGACCGCTACGGATCCGACCGAGCTGTACCGCTACGACTCGCTCAATGGGTTTCTTCGCGTCTTCTGGCTCGTGCAGTCCACCCTGGCCAGCGGTGAGGACTGGGCTCGGCTGGCCTATGAGAGTGTCGTTGACGGCGCTGCGCATGGGCTGGTCCATCGGGAGGCGTTCTTCACGCCGGCCCGCCACCTGGCGAGAGGTCAGGACCTCGCGGCCATCGTCGCCGGGCTGGATGACGGCCTTGCCGCCGCTGAAGCGGAGACCGGCGTCACGTGCCTGCTGATCGCCGACATGGACCGGGCGTTCGGGCCGACCGCGGGGCTCGAGCTAGTGGAGTGGCTCGCCGAGCTCCGGCGTTCCGCTGTCCTGGGCATTGAGCGGGTCGTCGGCGTCGGGATGGACTCGACCGAACGAGGCATTGATCCGGTGTCGTACCGCCCCGCCTTCACTTCCGCCCGGGCCGCAGGGTTCCGCCTCACCGCTCACCAGGGCGAGAACTCACCGCCGGCCGCCATTGCCGCCTGCATTGACCAGCTTGGAGTCGAGCGGATCGATCATGGCTTGTCCATCACGGATGATGCCGAGCTCGTGACCCGCGTCGCTGCGGCCCGGATCCCACTGACGGTGTGCCCGACGTCCAACATCCGCATCGCGAACGCGTTCGCGCACCTCGAGGACCACACCTATCCGCAGATGCGGGCCGCAGGCCTGCTGGCCACGCTGAATACCGACGACCCAGCCCTCATCGGGGTCGATCTCGGCACCGAATACCGCTCGGTCGCCGACGCCTTCGGATGGGGTTGGTCGGAGATGGTGACGATTGCGCTCGACGGCGTCGAAGCCAGCTGGCTGGACGAGGCAGGCAAGGCGGAGCTCCGGCAACGGATCACGCATGCGGCGACCGCCTTGGCACCGGACGAACAGCCGTGAGCCTGCAAACCCTAGGCGACTAGAACCGCGCCCAGAGCGCGAACAAATCGCGGCAGAAGTGCGCGCGCCATGTTTCTATGTGGAGAGCATCGCAACCAAGATCGTCCGCGGAAATCGAGGACTGATCTTGCTCGACACGGCTGATGCAGTGTCATGGCCGTGAGGATTCCGTCGAGTGTTAGCACGGCATCCTCCACGTGCCGAGCGGTCTCAAGGTGCAGGTCGAACCAGCCAGGCACGCCGATGCCCCAGTCGGGTCCCGCGGCCGGGTTGAACGTCGTGGTCACGCGTTCCCGGATCGCACCGGTTCATGGAACGCCCGCAAGAACGCCGAAGGTCATGCCGTGTAAGCGTCCGGCTACGCCGGGTTGACGTAGGCGAGCATGATCCCCATGACGTCGTCCGCCGGGTGAGGGCTGTTGTACTCGCTATGCAGACGTACGACGTCGCCTCTGTTCAGCACGGAAAGCGGATCCGCTGCGCACGTTGACATCGCGAGAATCCGATGCGAGTCCGCGGGATCGGGTTCGGCCACCGATCGGCAGATCGAGGTGCCGCCCTGAGTCTCGTTCGTCGCCTCCACCGCGATGCCATGTCCGTGCACGTGGCCGATGGCGCCGACGACCTTGCCCGGCACGTTGACGTTCCAGTCCCAATGTTCGTCGGAGTACTCGGCCGGAATGGAGTATTCGGAATCACGGCACTGACCGATGTCCAGCCACACCGGTCGCACCTGCTTAACCGACTCCCACCGGGGCCGGTACGTGTAGGTGACCTGGATGTAGACCGTCTTCGATTCCATTGCATGGTTCATCAGATCCACCAGCATGTTCCACGAGTCGTACCACCGGACGCGGTAGCCGTAGCCGGCCGGGAAGGTGATCGCGGTCCGTTCATCACCGGACGCGAAGAAACGCTCACCGGCCAGGCCGAGAACGGTGCCGCTGCACGTGGCGTCCGACCTGAACTGGCTGGTGAAGACGGCGTGATGGAGCATAGGGCCGTTCTCCATCGTTGCGCGTGACCCGTCGGAGTAGACCAGATCCGGTGTGAATGAAGTGATGTAGCAGTCCAGGCAAGGCCGTTGAATGGCGAATCTGAGCCGGTTGTTCAGGTGCCCCGGATCCTCATGACTGGCCGCGGCCGGAATAGTGAACGGCCCATAACGCACCACCTTGGTGTAGGTGGCGGCTTGTGCGGTGTCGGCTGGGGCGAACCCGGCCAGCGATGCAGCAACGGCCAGCACGGCAACGATGACGAACCTCTTCATGACGTCCTCCCGGCGCGTCTCCCCGCGGGGCGCGGGGAAGAGGCTCGGCGTCGACCCAGCGACATCGAGGATTAACCCGTTTGGTGATGCTGGCACCCCAATCGGTCGTGAGAGTGCCACCCTGGCGCCTCGCTGGTGCGCAGAGTTTGATGAGCGCTGTGAGCTTGCCTGACGGTCGGATCAGCGTGTTGCTCGCCGACGACAACGTGATCGTCCGCGAGGGCGTGCGGGCCCTGCTTTCGCTCTCTCCGGACCTGGACGTTGTGGCGACCGCCGAGGACTACGACAGCGTGGTGGCTCAGGCGCTGGAGTACCAGCCCCAGGTTGTCGTGACCGACATCCGGATGCCGCCGCGGTTCGCCGACGAGGGCATCGAAGCGGCCAAGGAGGTCCGCAACCGGCTGCCTGGCACCGGAGTTGTCATCCTGTCCCAGTACGACGATCCGGAGTACGCGGTCGCACTGCTGGCGAAGGGTGCCGCTGGATACGCGTACCTGCTCAAAGAGCGAGTGGCGGACGGCGATCGGTTGGTGCGGGCCGTTCGCGAGGTTGCATCCGGCGGATCGATGCTCGATCCGGAAATCGTGGCGGCGCTCGTAGCACCGGTGCGGGCCGGCGGTGGTCTCTCCGAAGAGGAAGAGCGATTGCTCACCATGGTGGCCGAGGGGCGTCCGGTCAAGTCGATCGCCGCCACACTGCGCACGACACCGGCCGCGGTGGATCGAGGGGTGGAGGAGCTCTTCCTGCACCTGGCGCGCGACGCGAGCGAGGGCCGAACCGACGCGCTGAAGCGACTACGGACCCTCCACACCGCCATCCTCGATCGCGAGGAGCAGGGCGAGACGCTGAGCCGGTTGCTGCCGTCGGGGCTGGCCGCCAAGCTGAAGGCCGATCCCGCGGCTGCGAGCCGGACCGAGCGGCTGACCGTCACGGTGTTGATGTCCGATGTGCGGGGCTATTCCGGCATCGCCGAGCGCACCGACCCATCCGTACTGGCCCACCAACTCAACGAGCACCGGCAGGCGATGAACGCCGCCATCCTGGCCGAGGGCGGGACGGTGATGCAGTACGTGGGTGATGCCGTGATGGCGGTGTTCGGCGCGCCGTTCCCGCAGCCCGATCACGCGAAGCGAGCGTTACGGACTGCAGCTGAAATGCATCGCCGGCAAGCTGAGGTCAATCTAGGCTGGTCAGCCACAGGGTTGGAGCCGTTCGGGATGGGTGTCGGCCTGTCAACCGGGGAGGTTGCGGCCGCGCTCCTGGGAAGTCCCGAGAGGCTCGAGTACACCCTGGTGGGGGACACCGTGAACATCGCTCAGCGGCTACAGGACCTGGCCCGGCCGGCCGGCACTACTGTGGCCAGCCACGTCACCGCCGAGTTGGCGGCGGGCTGGCAGTTCGAACATCTCGATCCGGTACTTGTCAAGGGACGTGACGCGCCGGTCCGGGCGTGCCGCGTCGTGGACTCGCACACAAGGGGGGCACGCTGATATGACGGCATTGAAGGCGCGTGGAGTGCGCCGAACCTTCGAAGCTGAGCTCGCCCCCGTGCGGGCGCTGCGTGGTGTCGATCTGGATGTCGCCGCAGGCGAGTTCGTCGCGCTGATGGGCCCGTCCGGCTGCGGCAAGTCGACGCTGCTGAACATCTTTGCCGGGCTGGATCAGCCCGACGAAGGCGAGGTGACGGTCGACGGGCTCCGCGTCGATGGCCAGGACGAGAACTGGCTGGCCAAGTTCCGGCGGCATCACGTCGGCATCGTGTTTCAGTTCTTCAACCTGCTCGAAGGCGTGTCCGCGCTGGACAACATCGCGCTGCCGGCAATGCTCGGCGGGCTGCGGCGCAAGGCGGCCGAGACCAGGGCGCGCGATCTGCTCGACCTGCTCGGCCTCGGCGACCGCACCGACCAGGTGCCGGCCGTGCTGTCCGGTGGGCAGCGGCAGCGGCTCGCGATCGCCCGAGCGCTGGTCAACGATCCGGCAGTGCTGCTTGCCGACGAGCCGACCGGCGCGCTGGACTCCGAGGGCGGGCAGGAGATCCTCGAGCTGTTCCGACGCCTGCACGGTGACGGGCAGACCATCCTGATGGTCACCCACTCACCTGACGTAGCCGCGGGTGCTTCTCGTGTCGTCCGGATGCGTGACGGCCGCATCATCGACGGCGACGGCATTGTCTCCGGCGTTGGCCAGACGACGTTGTCAGGTGACGCCACGCCATGATCGGAGTGGTCGTCGCCTGGCTACGACTGGACGTTCGCCGGCGATGGCGATCGCTGCTCGTCCTTTCGCTCTTGGTCGCGCTGGCCGCGGGCACCGTGATGACCGCAGTCGCCGGTGCCCGGCGGGGCGGCAGCGCGGTCGATCGGCTGCTGGATCAAACGCTCCCGGCGACCGCGATGGTGCTGCCCAACCAGCCTGGGTTCGACTGGGAATCGGTGCGCGCGCTGCCCCAGGTCGAGGCGCTGGCTACGTTCGTGCTCACCGGTGACTACGTGATCGAGGAAGTGCCCGACGAGTTCTTCGGGGCGTCGTTCCCGTTCGCCGACGACGAGGCGATGCGCACGGTCGAGCGGCCCGTGGTCCTCGAGGGCAGGATGCTGGACCAAGCACGAGCCGACGAAATCCTCATCAGTCCGGCGTTCCGGGACACGTTCGGCCTCGGCGTCGGCGACTCGCTGACCATTCGCCTTTACTCGGCAGAGACGGTCGACGCCGCAGCCCGTGGGGGCGAGCTGCCGGCGGAACCGGACGGTCCGGCGGTCGAGGCGCGAATCGTGGGCATCGTGCGAACGTTCATGTTCAAGGACGAGCCCGGCGACTTCGCAGGTGGACTGGTGACATCACCCGGCCTGTTCGCGCAATACGAGGCCAATCTAGCCGGCACGACGGGAGCCGCGGTGTTCAACGCGGTCGTGCGGCTGCGCGGGGGCGAGGCCGCTCTAGCCGCCTTCAAGGCTGACTTGGAACGGATCAGCAATAGAACCGATATCGACGTCATGAACGTCGCCGAGTCGGCCCGGCACGACCGTGAGGTCACGGCCTTCGAGGCGAACGCCCTGCTGATGTTCGCGGTGGCGACCGGCGTGGCGGCGACCTTCCTGATCGGCCAGTCCGTCGTCCGGTACGCGGCGGCGACGGTAGCCGACCTGCAGGTACTGAGAGCGGTGGGCATGGCCCCTGGTCAGCTGGGCTGGGCCGCGGCGGCCGGCCCGACCGTCGCCGCGCTGGCCGGCGCAGCTCTCGGCGTGGCGGGCGCAGTGCTCGCGTCCCGCTGGTTCCCGATCGGCACGGCCTCACGTCTCGAACCGGCTCCCGGCTTCGACGCGGACTGGACGGTGCTCGTGCTGGGCGGCGTCGGGACGCCTGTGCTGGTCGCAATGGCCGCCGCTGGCGCAGCCTGGGTGGCGCTCCGCTCCACTGCACACCCGGTGCTGCCCAATCGGTCGGCCATCGCGGCGGCAGCGGTCCGAGCCGGCGCTCCCGTCCCGGCGATCGTGGGTGCCAGGTTCGCCCTCGAGCCCGGCCGCGGCCGCCAAGCCATACCGGTCCGACCCGCGCTATTCGGCTCGATCCTTGGCGTGCTCGGTGTCGTGGCGGCATTCACGTTCTCCGCGGGTGTGAACGACGCGAGCGCCCACCCCGAGCGATTCGGCCAGGTGCACCAGCTCTATGCGTTCGTCGGCATGGACGGCGAGTACTTCGGCCCCGTGGACGAACTCCGTCCGTTACTCGCGAACGATCCCGACGTGGCGGCCGCCAACGACGCGCGGATCGCAGTGGGTGAGGTCTCGCAGGTGCCGGTCACTCTTTTCACGCTCGATGCTTCGTGGGAGCCGGTCCTTACCGAAGGCCGCGCTCCCGACGGTCCGGCCGAAGTCGCCCTTGGGCCGGCAAGCGCCGAGGCGATGGGTGTCACGGTCGGCGACGTCATCCCGATGACCGGAACCGCCGGAGTTCGTGAGCTCACGGTCACCGGGCTTGCATTCGTCCCGGAAGCGCCGCACAACGATTACGTGACCGGTGGCTGGGTGACGGCCGCCGGCTATGACCAGCTCTTTGACCCCGACAGTGAGGTCTCGCCGGCGTTCAAGTTCCGCATCGTGTTCATAGCGCTCGATCCGGGCGCCGAACCGGGCGTAGTCGCGGGGCGACTCACCGAGGCGGTGGGGATTCCTGAGCTGATCTACCATCCGGAGGAACCCAGCCCGATCGCCGAGCTGCGCCAGGTGCGGAGGTTGCCGGTGTTCCTCGGCGCCTTTCTGAGCGTGCTGGCGCTCGGCGCGGTCGGCCATGCGCTGGCGACGGCGGTACGTAAACGCCGGCACGATGTGGCCGTCCTCCGGGCTGTCGGGTTGACCCGAACGCAGTCACGGGCAGTTGTGTTGACTCAGGCGACCGTGCTAGCGCTGATCGGCCTGGTGGTGGGCATCCCCTTGGGAGTGGCGTTCGGCCGGACAGTGTGGCGGTATGTCGCCGACACGACTCCGTTGTTCTATGTGCCGCCGGCGGCATTGTTGGCCGTACTGCTGGCGATTCCGGTCGCATTGCTCGCTGTCAACGTGCTGGCAGCCTGGCCAGGGCACCGGGCAGCGTCCCTTCGGGTCAGCCAAGTGTTGAGGGCAGAGTAATGGCTGCGATCATGCGCTGGTTCTGGCTGGACATCCGCCGCCGGTGGCGGTCGCTGCTGGTCCTGGCGCTGCTCATCGCGCTCGCCGCGGCCACGGTCCTGACCGCGGTGGCGGGCGCGAGTCGCAGCGCCAGCGTGGTGAACAGGTTGCTGGCGGTGACCTTGCCACCGACTGCCGTCGTGCTGCCGAACGAGCCTGGGTTCGACTGGGAGGCCGTTCGGGCCCTCCCGGAAGTCGAAGCACTGGCGACTTTCGTCGTCGGAGGCTTCGCGGTGGACGGCGTGCCGCCGGAAGCGTGGGACGTTGCGATCTCGTTTCCATGGGCCGACGACGAGATTATGCGGACGATCGAACGGCCTGTCGTCCTGGAAGGCAGGCTCGCCGATCCTTCCCGCGCAGACGAGGCCGTGATCACCGCCAAGTTCGAGGACTCTTTCGGCAAGGGTGTCGGCGACACGGTGACATTCCGGTTGCTGACGCCGGAGCAGGCAGATGCCGTGTACCTGGACGGCGTGGAACCGACGAGCGCTGACGGCCCGGCCGTCGAGGCGACCATCGTCGGGGTCGTGCGCTCGGGCTGGTTCAGCGAAGAGTCGGCGGATCATCCGGGCATGGTTGTAGCATCCGCCGGGCTCTATGCGGAGTACGCGCCGAATCTGATCGGCGCGCAAGAACTGGGATACATCAACGCGTTGGTCCGCCTCCACGGTGGTGAGGGGGCCATTCCCGCCTTCAACGCAGGCCTCGAGCAAGTGTCGGGCCGGTCCGACATCGACGTATGGAACTGGGCCGACGAGGTACGGCACTTACGGAGCGTCACCGGCTTCGAAGCCAACAGTCTGCTGGTGTTCGCGGTCGCGGCCGGCATCGCGGCCGTGTTCCTGGTCGGCCAGTCGATTGCCCGCTACACCGCGTCGACCGTGACAGACCTGAACGTGCTCCGCGGCGCGGGCATGACACCAGGCCAGGCCACGCTGGCGGCCGTGGCCGGCCCGGCAGCTGCGGCTTCTGCCGGAACGGCGCTCGGCGTCGCCGGAGCCATCGTCGCCTCGCGGTGGTTCCCCATCGGCAACGCCGCCCCGATCGAGCCGGCGCCCGGCATCGATGTCGACGCTGCCGTTTTGGGCGCCGGGCTGGTGGTCGTCCCGCTAGGGGTCGCTCTCGGGGCGTTCGGAGCCGCAATCCTGGCCCTTCGTGCTGGGCGAGTCGCCCGAAGCGGCCGCCGGTCGGCGGCCGCAACAGCAGCCGGGCGCGCTGGGGCGCCAGTCCCGGCGATCGTCGGGACTCGGTTCGCGCTCGAACCAGGCAGTGGCAACCAGGCAGTTCCCGTGCGGCCTGCGTTGATCGGCGCCGTGACCGGCGTGGTAGGCGTGCTGGCCGCAGTCACCTTCTCCCACGGCATCAGCGATGCAGCGGCGAACCCAGGACGGTTCGGTCAGACGCACGCATTGGAGGCCTTTCTCGGTTACAACGGCGCCACCTTCAGGCCGGTGGACGAGCTGTTGCCGATGATCGCCGCCGACACCGACGTGGTGGGCGTCGCCGACACCCGGACGGCTGTCGCGCAGGGCGGTGGGGTCGCGATCGCTGTGTTCGCCGCTGACCAGGTAGGTGAGCCGCTCGACGTGGTGCTGGTCAGCGGCCGGATGCCCGACGGTCCCGGCCAGATGGCCGTCGCACCACGGACGACCGAAGCGGCAGGTTTCGAGGTTGGTGACACCGTCAGTGTGTCTGGTCCAAGAGCCGACCGAGACATCGTGATCACTGGTATCGCGTTCGTGCCGCAGGCCTCGCACAACGACTATGCCAGCGGAGCTTGGGTCACCCGAGAAACCTACGACTCGTTGTTCGGCACCGACGGCGTGCAAGCGTTCAAGCAGCGGCAGGCACTGGTCACGCTGGCGCCGGGCGCGGATCCAAGTGCCGTGGCTGAGCGCATCGGCACCGACCTTGATGGTTTCCTGGCACCACCACAGGCACCGGTCGAACTGGCCGAGCTTCAGCAGATCCGCATCCTGCCGGCGTTCCTGGCAGCGTTCCTGGCCGTCCTCGCGTTGGGCGCCGTCGGCCATGCCCTGGCCACCGCGGTCCGGCGCCGCCGCCATGACGTAGCCGTGCTGCGGGCCGTTGGCATGACCCGCGCCCAGTCACGCTGGGTGGTGGCGACGCAGGCCACCGTTCTCGCCGTCGTCGGACTGCTTGTAGGCGTGCCGCTGGGCGTCGCCCTGGGCCGGACGGTATGGCGCTATGTCGCCGACACCACCCCGTTGCACTACATCCCGCCAGTCGCGGCGCTCGCCGTCCTGCTGGCCGCGCCGGTTGCCCTGCTCGCTGTGAACCTCCTGGCGGCTTGGCCTGGCCATCGGGCTGCGTCGCTGCGGCTCAGCCACGTGCTGCGGACCGAGTAGCCGTCATGGTGCCGCTTCTATCCTGGTTCCGGCTCGAGCTACGCCGCCGGTGGCACTCACTGCTTGTGCTGGCCTTGCTGGTGGCCCTCGCCTCGGGGGTCGTAATGACGGCCGCGGCCGGAGCCAACCGAGCCGCGAGCGCGATGGACCGGCTTCTTGCGCAAACCTTGCCGGCCACCGTGCTGGTGGCACCGCTCACGCCGGGTTTCAACTGGGCGGCCGTACGGGCGTTGCCTGAAGTGGAGGGCCTGACTGAGCTCGTGTTCAGCGCCTTCGAGGTCGACGGCCGGCCGGCGCCGGGTTCGATGATGTTTCCCCCCGCCGACGCCGAGGCGATGTCGAGCGTCGAGCGACCCGTGGTCCTCGACGGCAGGCTTGCCGATCCCGCCCGGGCCGACGAGGTGGTCGTCACACCGGCGTTCGTCGACTCGTCTGGGAAGGGAGTGGGTGACACGGTCAGCCTTCGCCTGTTCACTCCCGAACAGGTCGACGCGGGGGAGGTCCCGGCCCAGGTGCCGACCACACTCACCGATCAGGTCTGGATCTTGACTACCGCGCAGGCCGAGGCATTTCTCGCCACCGGTGCGGAGGCGCTGGCTGCTTACGACGCCGCGGGTCCTGTCATCGAAGCCACCATCGTCGGGGTGGTCCGTTCTCCGTGGTTCAGCGACACGCTGGAGGGCGACGGGTTCGTCGTACCCTCGGCCGGCCTGTACAACGACTACGCACCGTATTTGCTCGGCGCCAACGGCCTGGCTTCGATCAACGCCATGGTTCGCCTCGGCCGTGGCGACGCGGACATTCCGCGTTTTCAGGCCCACTTGGCCGAGATCTCTGGACAGTCCGATATCGACGTGTGGAACCTTGTCAGCGCGACGGAGAAGTCGCGAGACGTCATTCGCTTCGAGGCGGCCAGCCTGATTGCCTTCGCCGTCGTGGCCGGTCTCGCCGCCACCCTGCTGATCGGGCTGGCCATCGCCCGGTATGCCGCTTCCACGGCGAGTGATCTCCACGTGCTGAACGCTGTTGGCATGACGCCACGTCAATTGCGACGGGCAGCGTTCCTCAGCCCGACGCTCGCAGCAGTTGGCGGTGTCGCAGTGGGTGGCGGGGCCAGCATCGTGGCCTCGCGGTGGTTCCCGGTCGGAACGGCGTCGGTGGTAGAGCCGACCCCCGGACTCGACGTCGACCCTGTCGCGCTGCTGGTCGGACTGCTGGGTGTTCCGCTGCTCGTAGCAGTTACGGCGGCGGGTGCGGCTGAGCTGGCGCTGCGCACCACACGGTCTGCGACCTCAGAAAGATCATCAATGATTGCATCCGCCGCGGCGCGGGCGGGTGTGCCCGTGCCCGCCGTCGTTGGCACCCGCTTCGCGCTCGAATCCGGAAAGGGGCGGCGGGCAGTTCCGGTACGCACCGTGCTGCTGGGGATGGTGGCCGGCGTCACGGGCGTCGTGGCCGCTCTCACCTTCTCCAACGCCGTCGATGACGCAACGACCAACCCGGGGCGCCTCGGGGTTCTCTACCAGTTCG
This sequence comes from Jiangellaceae bacterium, assembly GCA_036374175.1. Classification (GTDB taxonomy): domain Bacteria; phylum Actinomycetota; class Actinomycetes; order Jiangellales; family Jiangellaceae; genus JASLBX01. The sequence goes on from DASUUH010000117.1 coordinate 30,428, forward strand.
AGCTTTGGATCGGCTTCGACAACTTCGAGCTCTGGCCGGCGGATTCGGGGTTCGCTGCGATGGCCGACGTGCCGGGTGTCGCTGGGATCAATGACACCCGGGCCCAGGTCGCCGACGCCGAAGGCGAGCAGATCACGGTCTTTTCGTTGAATCCGTTCGGGGCCCAGCCGAAATACGTGGTGACCGACGGCAGGCTGCCGACCGGGCCTAATGAGATCGTGCTCGGCCAGCGCTCCGCCCGTGCGCTGGGTGCCCGGCTCGGTGACACGGTGGCGCTGGCCGGGAGCGGTGGCCAAGCAGAGTTCTTCGTTGTCGGCATCGGCTTCGTAGATTTCATCGGCTCGCTCCTCGGCGACGCCAACGCTGCCGGCGCAGCGATAACACAGGAGGGTTACGAGGCGCTCTTCGCAGGTGATTACGTGATCCGCTACGGGCAGGTCCAACTCGAAGCCGGCGCCGATGTCGAGCTGGCGTTCGCTCGTTTGTACGAGGTGGCCTGGGACGTCACGTCCGATGGTGTGTTCTCCGCCGAATGGATCACGCCGACCGAGGTCCGCGAGCTCCCGATCGAGCTGCGCTCGGTGCGGACGCTGCCGATGGTCATGGCCGGGTTTCTCGCACTGCTGGCACTGGGAGCGGTGGGACATGCGCTGGCAACAGCGGTGCGGCGCCGCCGCCATGACATCGCCGTGTTGCGCGCGCTGGGGATGACTCGCCGGCAGGCCCGAGGCACCGTGATTACCCAGGCCACGGTGGTGTCCCTGGTCGGGCTGGCTGTCGGGGCACCGCTTGGCGTGGCCTTGGGTCGGACGATCTGGCGATACGTCGCAGACACGGCCTTCATTCACTACGTGCCGCCGGTCGCCGCGGCGGTCCTCGCACTGGTCGTGCCGGTCACGCTGGCAGTTGCCGTCCTGCTCGCGATATGGCCGGGCCGAGCGGCAGCCATGCTCCCTGTCGCTGCAGTGCTTCGGGCCGAGTAGGAGGAGTCATGACCAGGGTGGATGCCGCACGAGCCCGGGCCAGGCGCGACGTGGCGCTGTGGGCTGCCTGGGCGTTGTTGGTGGCGGTCACCGTCGCGGCGACCGTATGGACGCTAGGCGTGCTACTCGATTCTCCGAGCCGGCTCGCCCCGTGGGTGTACCTCGGCCTGCTCGGCGTTCCAGTCGCCGTGTTCGCAATGTTCACAACCGGGTTGCGGCGCAGCGCCGCCGCCGTCTTTGCCCCAACTCTGGTGCTGTGCGGGCTGCTGCTGATGGTGCTCGCGGTGTATCTCGTGGTTGTCGTCGGCCTGGGTGACGGAGTCGATGGCGCCGAGCACGGAGTCCTCGGGTTGTCGATCGCGGCGGGGCTGGTGTCCGTCGTCCTGGCCCTGCCCGTGCGGGCGCGGCTTCGCGAACTGGCCCGTGAGTGGTCGGGTCCACGCCGCCGACCCGCGAGAAGTGCCCTAGAGACGTTCGGCACCCGAATGACCCGGGCCGTACCGATGGACGAATTGCTTCTTCAACTTACCGAAGTCCTCCGCTCTACCATCGGCCCGCTCGGTGCGGAGGTCTGGACCGGCAGCGACGGTGTCCTGGAGCGGACGGTGTCGGTGCCGGAGCGACCGCGCGACCGGATCACGCTGGCCGGACCGGAGCTGGCAGCGGTTTCCTCCGCCCGGGTGTCGGGCAACACATGGGCCGAGGTCTGGCTGCCGACGCTCGTGACGCCTGAACGCGCCGTCCGGATCGCGCCGGTGACCCACCTGGGCAAGTTGCTGGGCCTGCTGGTGGTGGCCCGCCCGCTCGATGCCCATGGGTTCGCCGAGGACGACGATCGGGTGCTAGCGGAGCTGGCTCGTCAGGTCGGGTTGGCGCTGCACAACGTCTCGCTCGACACCGCGCTGCAGGCGTCCCTCGAGGAGCTGAAACAACGCAACCTAGAACTGCAGGCATCGCGCGCGCGGATCGTCGCCGCAGCCGACGCTTCGCGTCGCCAGATCGAACGTAACTTGCACGACGGCGCGCAGCAGCGGCTGGTGGCCATGGCCGTGAAGATCGGCTTGCTGTCCCGGATGTCAGCGGACAACCCGGCAGCCAGCCACGCCATGCTCGATGACCTGCGGGGTGAGGTCCAGGCCACCATCGATGAACTGCGCGAACTGGCCCACGGCATCTACCCACCGCTGCTTCGCGATCACGGCCTCGGTGAGGCGCTGCGCAGTGCCGCCAAGCGTGCCGCGTTACCCACCGTCGTGACCATGGCCACCACGCGCCGATTCGACCCCGGCGTCGAGGCTGCCGTCTACTTCTGCTGTCTCGAGGCCATGCAGAACGCTACGAAGCACGCCGGCGACGCCGCCTCGATCGAAGTCCGGGTCGGGTTGGACGAACGGGCCCTGACCTTTGAGGTCGCCGACGACGGGACCGGCTTCGACTCGACCATCGGCGCGGATGGGCACGGCTTTGTCAATATGCGAGATAGGGTGGGCGCGTTCGGTGGCGCCGTGGTTGTCGAGAGCGTGCCGGGGAGGGGAACCAGAATCACTGGCACCATTCCGGTCGCAGGTAGGTCGTGACGGTGGCCGCTGGCCAGTACGCTCCCAGCGTGACCGATGGCACCCGGGTGGTACGGATCATCGTGGCGGACGATGTCCTTCTGGTGCGCGAGGGCATCCAGCGGATCCTGGCCGGATTTGCCGACATCGACGTGGTGGCAGCAGTCGGCGACCTCGCCACGCTGCTGGACTCCGTGGCCGAACACCGCCCGGACGTGGTCGTCACCGATATCCGGATGCCACCTGACTTCAGTGACGAGGGGATTCAAGCGGCGACCCGGCTCCGTGCCGAGGCGCCGGACACCGGCGTCGTGGTGCTGTCGCAGTACGCGCAACCCGAGTACGCCTTGAAGTTGCTCGAACACGGCTCGAGGCGGCGGGCGTACCTGCTCAAGGAGCGGGTCGCAGAGCCCGACCAACTCGCCGAGGCGGTTCGCGAGGTCGCCGCCGGTGGGAGCGTCGTTGATCCGCAGGTTGTGGAGCAGCTGGTGGCCGGTGCGCGGGGGGTCGCCGATCCGATGGAAACGCTGACGCCACGCGAACGCGACGTGCTGGCGCAGATCGCACAGGGCAAGAGCAACGCCGGTGTGGCCGCCGCCCTGTACCTGACCGAGCGCGCCGTCGAAAAGCACATCAACTCGCTGTTCGCCAAGCTCGGCCTGACCGCCGAACCAGATGTGCACCGGCGGGTCACGGCCGTGCTGATGTATCTGTCCCGCTGAAGCGGTGGTGGTAGCACTACCCCGCAGTTGCGTGGCCGCCTGCTGGTCCAGTGGATTCGGCCGTGCAACCCTGGGAACATGGCCAGCCCCAGCCCTAGCTGGTCCGCCGAGCGCGTGACCGTCCTCATCGTCGACGACCAGGAGCCGTTCCGGGCCGCCGCGGGTTTCGTCGTCCGCGCGACGGCTGGTTTGGAAGCCGTCGGCGAAGCGGCGACCGGCGAGGAGGCACTGGTCATGGCGGGGGACCTGCACCCCCAGCTGGTCCTCATGGACATCAATCTGCCGGGCATCTCGGGTATCGAGGCGACGCGCCAGATAGTGCAGAGTCAGCCCGAAACCGCCGTGCTGCTGTTGTCCACTTACTCCGCCGACGACCTGCCCGCCGAGGCGCGAACCTGTGGCGCCCGTGGATACGTGCACAAGTCGGACCTGACACCCGACGTCCTGCTCGCCGTTGTCAACGGCACTACGCCGGCAACGTTCTAGCCGCCCTGAACCCTCAGAGCACGTAGTCGATCACGACAACGGAGATGTTGTCCTTGCCGCCGGCGGCATTGGCGGCGTCGATCAGCGCGCGGCTGGTCGCGTCGACGTCTGCGTCGGCAGTCAGGATTGCGGCGATGTCGCCTTCGGGCACCATGTCGGTCAGCCCGTCCGAGCACAGCAGCAGGCGGTCACCAGCAGCCAGCTCGAACTGCTGAACGGTCGGCTGCGGGGTATTCGGCAAACCGATCGCCTGAGTGATCGAATGTGCGAACGGGTGAGTGTTCGCCTCCTCGGCGGTAATGACACCGCTTTGCACCAGCTCGGCGGCCAGCGAGTGGTCATCGGTGAGCCGGTACAGCTGCCGGTCCCGGGCCACGTAGGCGCGGCTGTCTCCCACGTGCGCCACATAGGCCACGTGATTCACGATCAGCACCATGACGACCGTTGTCGCCATGCCGGACAGTTCGGGATCTGACCGGGCCTCGGCCTGCACCAAGTCGCTGAGTTCGACGATCGCCTGCTTGATGGCGGCGTCCGGGCCTTTGCCCGGCTGCGACAGTGCTTGATCGATGAGCCTCGGCAGGTGCTGCACGGTGACCTGTGCGGCCACGTCGCCCGCCGGCTGCCCGCCGACCCCGTCGGCGACGGCGAACAGTCCTTGCTCCTCGTCGGCAAGGCAGGCGTCCTCGTTGTTCGCATGGACCCGGCCGCGGTCGGAGAGCACGCTCACGCGCAGAGCGGCGTGCTCACGCCCCGACCCGAACAGCTGCATCGTCGACTCCTTGGCCCCGGTTCGGATCACCCTAGAGCATGAACCGGGCATGGGCCACGGAAGGAGGACACTTGGTGCATGCGTTGCTGGGAGGTCCATCGTCCGGGTCCGATTGAGACGGCGCCGCTGCGGTTTGCAGAGCAGCCGACACCCGAGCCGGATGAGGGAGAACTGCTGGTCCGCGTGCTCGTGTGCGGGGTGTGCCGGACCGATCTACATGTCGCCGAAGGAGACCTGCCGGTGCGCCGGCCCGGGGTCGTCCCTGGGCATGAGGTCGTGGGTGAAGTGGTCGTTGGAGCAGCAAACTTCGCCGCCGGCGACCGGGTAGGCATCGCGTGGCTGCGGTACACCTGCGGCACCTGCGTCTATTGCCGCCGCGGAGCGGAGAACCTCTGCCCTTACTCGCGCTACACCGGTTGGGACGCCGACGGCGGATACGCCGAGTACGCCACAGTGCCGGCGGACTATGCGTACCGGCTTCCGAGCGGCTATTCGGACGCGGAGTTGGCGCCCTTGCTGTGCGCGGGCATCATCGGCTACCGCGCACTCATCCGGGCCGAAGTGCCGGCGCACGGGCGGCTCGGCATCTATGGGTTCGGGGCGAGCGCACACCTGACTGCCCAGGTCGCGATGGCTCAAGGTGTCACCGTCCATGTCCTGACCCGCGGCGCGGCAGCGCGTGAGCTGGCTCGCGAGCTCGGCGCCAGCTCGGTTGGCGGACCGGCCGACATGCCTCCGGAGCCGTTGGATGCGGCGATCCTGTTCGCTCCTGCGGGCGAACTCGTGCTGCCCGCGCTGGCGGCGCTCGACAGGGGTGGAACGCTGGCGATCGCGGGAATCTACCTGAGCGACATCCCAGCGCTGACCTACCAGCAGCACCTGTTCTATGAACGGCAGGTCCGCAGCGTCACGGCGAATACGAGGTCGGACGGTCGGGCTTTTCTCGAGCTCGCCCGCGAGCACAAGTTGCGAGTCCAGACCACGCCGTACCCATTGGACCGCGCCGATCACGCGTTAGGCGACCTGGCCGCCGGGCAGCTGAGCGGAGCCGCTGTGCTGATTCCGTGAGCGCGATCCGGGTACCTCGCCCAGTAGGGTGAGGTCCTTGCCGATCACTCCGTTGACACCCAGCCGGCGCGCGTGGTCCAGTTCGGCAGACGTATCGACCGGCCAGGTCATCACGTACTCGACGGCGCGCCGGAGATCGGCCACGTCGGCCGGCGTGATCAAGGTGCGCTTGACCGATACGCCGAATGCACGGCGTCCACCCGGCCAGATCTGAGTGGGTGAACGCAGCAGTACACGCAGTTGCCCGAGCTGGCGCCGGCTGCCGGCAGAGAGCACGAGTCGCACGGCCTGGTCGCGCCGGAAAGCTTCCAGCATCGGCCAGCGCCGGGTGCACACGGCAATCGTTGCGTCCGGGCTTGTCGAACGCAGGGTGCGCGCCACGTGCGGCGCGAGGGCGGGGTGGCCGCCCTTGAGGTCGAGCATGAGTCGGCCGGCGCCATTGAGCGCGGCGAGCACGTGGTCGAGGCTGGGCAGGTCCGCCGCCCTGCGGGGGACCAGTTCCCAGGGGTGGTCCCACAGCAGCGACGGGCCGAGGGTCTTGAGGTGGCGGATCTCCGGCGTGCCGCGGAAGTACCGGACGTACGCCTCGACGAGATCCACATCGGCGTCGATCGCCTCCCGCAGTGCAGCCAGGCTGTTACCCGCGCGGTGGGCTACAGCCAACATCCCGTTCAACGCGAGCGTGGGTGGGAGAAGCGGGGGGCAGGGGCAGCCCGGGCAATGCCGTCGACGGTGACGATCGTGCCGCGGGCCCGCAGGTGCGGGTGCTCTGCCGCTTCGGTGAACGTCAGCACGGGCGTGACGCAGGCGTCTACCCCGGCGAACGTCTCGGCCCACTGATCGCGCGTGCGAGTCGCGAACATAGCGGCAAAGCGTTTGCGGAGCACCGGCCATCCGGCCTGGTCGTACTGCTCCGGCAGGTTCTCCTCCGCCAAGCCGAGGCCGGCCAGCAGTTCGGCGTAGAACTGCGGTTCCAGCGCCCCGACTGCGACGTAGCGGTCGTCGGCACACCGGTAGGTGTCGTAGAACGGTGCGCCGGTGTCGAGCAGGTTGGCGGCCCGCTCGTCGGTCCAGAGGCCCATGCCGCGCAGCATCCAGAACTGCTGGGCGAGCGAACTCGCCCCATCGACGATCGCCGCGTCGACGACCTGACCGCGCCCGGTCCGCTCGCGCTCCCACAGCGCGGCGAGGATCCCGACGACCAGGTACATCGACCCGCCGCCGAAGTCGCCTACCAAATTGAGCGGGGCCGTCGGGCGTCCGTCCACCGTCCCGATGGCATGCAACACCCCCGCCAGGCCGATGTAGTTGATGTCGTGACCGGCCCGCTGGGCCAGTGGGCCATGCTGGCCCCATCCGGTCATCCGCGCGTACACCAGGCGCTCGTTGCGGGCCAGGCATTCGTCCGGGCCGAAGCCGAGTCGCTCGGCGACGCCTGGCCGGAAACCTTCGATGAGGGCGTCACCCTCGTCGATGAGCTTCCACACGGTCTGGCGGCCGGCATCGTCTTTGAGGTTTGCCTCGACCTTCCGGCGGCCCGGCAGCATGTCGAGCGGGTCGCCGCCGGGACGGGTGATCCGGACGACGTCCGCGCCGAGGTCAGCCAGCACCATTCCCGCGTGTGGGCCAGGGCCGATTCCGCCAAGTTCGACGACGGTCAGTCCGGCGAGCGGTTTGCCCGTCATCCGAGCCGTTCGATGATCATCGCGTTGGCCATGCCGCCACCTTCGCACATGGTCTGCAGCCCGTACCGGCCGCCCGTAGCCTCGAGCTGGTTCACCAGTGTTGTCAGAAGTTTCGTACCGGACGCACCCAGCGGGTGGCCGAGCGCGATGGCACCGCCACGAGGGTTCAGCTTGGCGGGGTCCGCCCCGGTTTCGTGCAGCCACGCAAGTGGTACCGGCGCGAACGCTTCGTTCACCTCGTAAGCGTCCATGTCGTCGATGGTCAGGCCGGTCTTGGCGAAGATCTTCTCCGTAGCCGGGATGACACCGGTGAGCATCAGAATTGGATCGCTGGCCGTGACGGTGAACGCATGGAATCGGACGCGCGGCGTGAGGCCGAGGGCCGTTGCCTTGTCCTCACTCATGATCAGCGCGGCGGACGCGCCGTCGGACAGCGGAGACGAGTTGCCAGGAGTGATCTTCCAGTCGATCTCGGGGAATCGCTGGGCAGCTGCCGGGTTCAAGAACGACGGTTTGAGTCCGGCGAGGGTTTCTGGAGTGGTGGCCGGGCGAACTGTCTCGTCGGTGGTGTGCTCGGCGCCGTCGTCCAGTCGAATCGGCACGATCTCCCGGTCGAAAGTGCCGCTCGCCGCTGCTGCGGCCGCGCGCTGATGTGACTGGGCGGAGTACTCGTCAAGAACCTCGCGATCGAGCTTCCACTTAACGGCCATCAGCTCGGCGGAAACGCCCTGGGGCACGAGGCCATCCGGGTATCGCGCGGCGACCGCCGGGCCGAACGGATCAGCTCCTTGGGTACTCGATCCCATGGGGACCCGGCTCATCGACTCGACGCCGCATGCGATCACGACGTCGTACGCCCCGGCGATAACTCCCTGCGCCGCGAAATGGGCAGCCTGCTGGCTGGAGCCGCACTGACGATCGATGGTCGTGGCCGGAACCGTCTCCGGGAAACCGGCACCCAATACGGCATTGCGGGCGATGTTGTACGTCTGCTCGGCCGACTGGGAGACACACCCCGCAATGACGTCGTCCACCATGGCGGGGTCGAGGTCGTTGCGCTCGACGAGCGACTGGAGCACCCGGGACAACAGGTCCACGGGGTGAATGCCGGACAGCCGGCCGCCGGGCTTGCCCTTGCCGGATGCCGTGCGGATCGTGTCGACGACGACTGCAGATCTCATGCCTGCCCTCCTGTGGTACCGGGGTGCGCTCTCCTTCGATCCTGCCTCATGACGTCCGCACTGTGGATGGCGCGGTGGATAACAGGGCGAAGTCTGGGGGTAACCCGGGGCGGCGCTGTGGATGGCTCGGCGTGGCGAGAAGAATCTTGGAAAATGACGCTGCGCGGGGTTGCGCGGCGTCCGTGACAGGCGTAGAAATCTCTCACGCCACCAGTGATGGAGCGTCGAGGTTCAAGGAGTCAGCTCCACGAACCAAGCCGAAAGTCTGGTCCGCCGGGCTTGAGGTTGACAGTTCCAAGCACGGGTGACGACGGTCCGGCAGATCGTTGTCCGAGCAATCGGACGTGGCGATCTCGCCGAAACCGCGGCGAGGCCCTTCCATCTCATACATGGAAGGGCCTCGTCGTATGTGTGCAAGTATGCCCACGCGGAAATGGCCGCCGGGTGAACGACACGCCATGATCCACGCGAATTCCGCGGTCGTTGTGGATGATCCGGTGGACAACTGGGCGGCTGTTGTGGGTAACCCGGCCACTTCATGTGGATCGCTCGGCGTGGCGGAAAGAATCTTGAATTGTGGGCCCGCCAGGGGTTGCGCGGAGTCTGGGACAGGCGTAGAAATCTCTCACGCCACCAGTGATGGGGCCCCGAGGTTCAGGAGTCAGCTCCCGGACCAGCCGAGTTCCTGGCTCGCCAGGAGTGCGGTAGGCGGTCTCAAGCCATAGGTGGTGCAGGTTCTACCGAGCCGATTCCCGAGTGATCGGATCGCCGGCGAAAGTAGAACCAGGGCGAGGCCCCTCCATCTCATACATGGAGGGGCCTTCGTCATGTCAAGATGGCGTCGCGCTGCTGGAACTCGCTGCCACGCCACGGACGGCCCGAACCCCGGCACCCCGGATGGCGAGGGATCTGCTGCGGCCATCCGGGGCTGACACTGGCACGGAATGCGGAGTTGATCCGTTCAAACGCGGGTGAGCGTCACTCTCAACCGCCAGGACGCCAGCCCGATGAGCAGCACCGCCATTGCGGCCAGAACGCCCACTTCTGGCAACACGTCCACCAACGTCCCGCCGTGCCGACCCATCTGAGTGAACGCGTCGATCGCCCACGCGTGCGGCGTGATGTGGGCGACGTTGTTCATCGTGGAGTTGTAGAGCTCCAGCGGAAGCATCGTCCCACCGAGCGCGCCGAGCGCCAGCCCGGCCAGCACGGTGACCCCCGCCGCCTGCTCGTCGTTCTCCATGATCGCGCCGATCAGCATGGCGGCGCCGGCGGCGACGGCCGCGAAGAGCGCGAGCACGACGATGGCGGTGGCCAGATCGCCCCACTCGACACCGAAAAGCAGCGCCGTAGCGATCATGATGTACAGAGCCTGGAACATCCCGACGCCCCAGCGTCCGAACCCCTCGCCGATAACGATCGTGCGGACGCTTGTCGGAGTAGAGATCATGCGCCGGCTGACGCCGAGCCGCCGGCTCTGGATCAATGCCGCCGCGCCGGTCAAGGCGTTCAGGAACGTCATGAGCAACAGAATCCCGACCGCGATCTGCGAGAAGCCGATCGGCTCGTCCTCCGGTTCGCCGCCGCCGGCCACTTCGCGGGTGACCTCAATCAGCGGCAGGCCCGACGCTACGTGTGACACGACGTCGCGGACCTGGCCGGCGGGCTGACCCGACAGCTCGGTCAACTGGCGAACGACGCCGGGTTCCATCGCCTCGGCCGCGAATGAGCGGCGGGCGACGGCATCAAGCTGTCCGGCCTCCTCGTCGTCGCTGAGCAGGATCGTGAGCTCGGGTACCTCACCGGCGTCCAGCCGGGCGTCCGCGTCGTCGGGCACCAGCACCCCGACTGCGGGAGATCCATCGGAAACCTGGTCGCGGAGTTCGGCAGCCGAGTCGAACCACTGCACCCGGGCGGCTCGTGTGCTTTCCAGTCGGTCGGCGGCACGCGCAGCGACGTCGGTGCCGCTTGTGATGCCGATCTCCGGCGTTTCGCTCGCGTCGCCGAACTGCGACCCGAGTACGGCGATGATCAAGATGGGAAAGATCAGAACGAAGAACAGGTTCGCTCGCTCGCGGAACATCCGGATGATGTTGTGCCAGGCGATGGAGACGATCTTCATGGCGCCAGCTTCCTGCGCAGCAAGGCCGTCGCCGGCACGCCGGCTACCACGGCGATGGCCACGAGGGCGACGAGTGACGGCCACACGACCGTCCACGACGATGCGCCGACGAGGTCCTCGAGCCCGTCGAGGAACCAGAAGTGCGGCGTGGCGCGGGCCAGCATGCCGAGCACGCCTTCGCCGGACACCGGGAACCACGACCCGCCGAGCAGGGCCAGCCCCACGGCAATGATGGATTGCACAGCTCCGGCACCCTCGGCCCGCTTGGCCAACCCGGCCACGATGGCCATCAGCGCCACCGCGGTGAGGCATGCTGCGAGGACGAGCGCCAGCACACCGAGCCAGGATCCCCACTCGGCGCCCATCAGGACGGTTGCCGCACCGAACAGGATCATCGTCGCCAGCACGCCCAGGACGTAGCTCACCAGCGCCTTGGCGCCGAGGATCGCATTGCGAGGGATGGGCGCAGCCAGCAACCGGGCCAGCGTTCCGTTCTGCTTCTCCTCGAGCAGCGTCGTAACGCCGAAGCTCACCGTGAAGAACACGAACATGATCGCCATGCCGGCCATCAGCCGTGAACTCACGTCCAGGCCCTGACCACCCGGCCACTCCTGCGCAAAGGCTAGGTCGCTTGCCTGCTGGTCGCTCCCGGGCTGGACCCCCAATTGCCCACCGGCGGCGGACAACAGCCTGGTGCGCTCAAGTTCGGTGACCATGCCGTCGAGGATCGAGTCGGCGACGCTGGCCTGCACCGGGCGGTCCGGGTTCTCGACCAGGGCGAGCTCCGGCGCTTGTGCGGACATAACCGCGTCGCCGAATCCCTGCGGTATCACGACCACGGCGTCCAGCGAGTGCTCTCCGAGCGCGGCATCTGGATCAGTGGCCGGATCCAGGGTTCTCACCTCGATGGCACCAGTGCCGTGCAGGTCGGCGAGATTGCCGGCCAATTGTGCCGAGACTGCGGTGCCGTCGGAGTCCACCACGCCCATCCGGACCTCGAGCTCACCTTCGCTGAGGTCGCCGAATACCAGGTTCAAAACGAATGCGAGCGCGAGCGGAGTGGCGATACCCAGCAGGAAGAAGGACTTGTCGCGCAGCCGCTGGCGCAGGTCCTTGGCGGTGATGGCGCGCAGGGCCCGGATCACTCGCGCAGCGCCTTGCCGGTCAGATGGAGGAACACCGCTTCGAGGTCGGGGCGGGCGACCTCGATCGAGTCGATCTCGACGCCGCTGGCGCCGAGCCGCTCGAGAATCACCGGCAGCCGCCGGGACCCGTCATCGGCCAGCACGACGATCGCGTGCTCCTCGACCGTTGCGTCACTGACGCCGTCGAGCTCGCGGACCCGTGCCGCAGCGTCTTCGAGGTGGCCGGTGGCCTCGATACGGAGCTGTTCGCGCTCACCGATGCTGGCCACCAGTTGCTGGGTCGTCCCTTCGGCGATCACTTTGCCGGAGTCGATGATGCCGATCCGGTCGCAGAGCCGCTCCGCTTCCTCCATGTAGTGCGTTGTATAGAGCACAGCCATACCTTCGCGGGACAACGCTTCGACCGATTCGAGGATCGCGTTACGCGACTGAGGGTCGACGCCCACCGTTGGTTCATCGAGGACGAGCAGCTGCGGTCGGTTCAGCAGGCCGAGGCCGATGTTGAGGCGCCGCTTCATCCCGCCGGAGTATTTGCTGGTGCGGTCCTTGCGCCGGTCAGCAAGGCCGATCACGTCCAGGACCTCGTCGATCCGGGTCCGCGATTGGGCCCGCGGCAATCCGTAGAGCGAGGCGAAGAACCGCAGGTTCTCCTCACCGCTGAGGTCCGGGTAGATCGCGAGGTCTTGGGGTACCAGCCCGATCGCGTCCTTGCCGGCGGTCGAACCGGGACGGATCCGCGTGCCGGCGACGGTCACCGAACCGTCGTCCGGCTCGAGCAGGCCGGTGAGGATGTTGATGGTGGTGGTCTTGCCCGCCCCGTTAGGCCCGAGGAGCCCGTACGTCTCCCCGGCCTCGATGTGCAACGAGACGCCCTCGACGGCGTGGATGTCGCCGAAGCGCTTGTGCAGGTTCTCGGCTTCGACAAGGGGGGCGGTGCTCACGGTCGCCCAGCTTACGGAGGCCGGGCGACCGCTCGCATCAGACTAGAGAAGGAGATCAATCCCAACGTTGGTCGGCTCAGGACCCATGGGTGGTGATCTGGCCCCGGATCTCGCCTCCTGGGAACCTGGTGGTGTGCACATTCACGTACGCGTTGCCGTTCTCGATGTGGGCAACCAGGTCGGCAACTGACTGCCCGGCCAGCGCGCCAACCAAGTTTGCGTCGGTGATCGTGCCCGTCATGAGGATGCCGCTGGTGCGGTCGGGGATCAGCTGGGCTGGTGGCGCGGCCGGGTACAGCCATACCACCACTCCACCGTTGGCGCCCGCCGGCGCGAGGTGGATGTGCGCCTGGCTGAGGTTGTGAAGATTGGCGACCGAGAGCGAGTAGCTGAGACTGGTGCCGTCTTCGCTGAGTTGGAAGATGGCCATGCCGCGGGCGAGCGAGTCGTTCGCGGGGACCTCCTCGGCGCCTGACAGCGTTGCGGTCATGGCCGCTTGGTCTGAGTCGGCGCTAGCTGTTGTGCCGAATGCCGCGGCGACGGCGAGTGTCAGCGCTGCTACGAGCGCTAGGCGACGGCGGTGCGGTTGACGAGCCATGGTTGCCGTACCTCCTTGAGAGAAAAGGACAGACCCAGCAACGACTAGAACGGCTGGCGACCAGGGCCGGTTCAAGTCCCTAGACTCGAAATCACGATGCGTGATTCGACGGCACGGCGGCTCTCGCGACTGCATGCCATCGTGTACCGGTTGACCGGCGGCCGCCTGGGGCGTCGGCTGGTCAACAACGAGATGCTGCTGCTGACCACACGCGGCGCCAAGACCGGGCGAAAGCACACCGTGCCGCTTCTCTACCTGCGCGACGGGGACACCCTCGCCGTCATCGCGTCGTGGGGTGGCCGCCCCAACAACCCGCACTGGTTCAGCAACCTGATGGCCCATCCCGAGGCAGCCGTCCAGGTGCGCGGCGAGCGGTGGCCTGTGCGAGCGAGAGTCGCCACCCCGCAAGAGCGGGACGAGTGGTGGCCACGGGTCCTTGCCGCTTACTGGAAGTACCGCGTGTACCAGTCCAACACCGACCGCGTCATCCCGGTTGTTTTACTCCAACCGCGCTGACCCGTCACTACCCCCGCGACCCTTTTCGACCTGTCCGGCCGGACAAGTGGCAGGCCAGCGCATTCGCGCTCGGTGACCCGGACAAGTCGGCTAAGGCGAGAGGTCCGGGACGAGGCGATGGTCGGACGTGAACAGCCGGCGCACCAAACCCAGCCCGATGACGACCGTGCTGGTGGCCGCCGACCCCAGCACCAGGAACATCACGACCGCCTGAACGAGCACTGCCTGGGTGGGCGGTACGCCGGCCAGGATCAGGCCGGTCATCGCTCCGGGCAGGAAGACCAAGCCCGTGGCCTTCGTGGTCTCGATCTGCGGTGAAACGGCGGAGCGGAGCGCGGCCCGCAGGTAGGGCGTAGCGGCCTGACCGGAGGGCTGACCGAGCGCGAGCCTCGCCTCCACTTCGTCGCGCTTGTCGCGCAGTTCCTCGACCAGCCGGCGGGCCGCGACGACGGTGGCGGTCATCGAGTTGCCGACCATCATGCCGGCGATGGGCACCAGCGTGCGGCCTTCGAGCGGCAGCACCCCGAACGCGAAGATCACGGTCATGGCGACGACAGCGGCCGCCGCGAAGCCGGCGATGGCGAGCAGCATGATCCCTGGCACCTCGGGCGCCCGCCGGCGTGCGACGTCTCCGGCATAGGCGATCATCGCGACAACCCACAGCCAGGACCAAACCAATGATTGGCCGGGCTCGATGACAATCGCCAGCGCGGCGCCTACGAGCAGCAACTGCACGAGCGCCCGGGTCGCCGCCCAGACGATCTGCCGCTCCAGGCCGAGCCGTTGCCACAGTGAAATCGCCGCCGCCACCGCCACAAGCGTGAGTGACGTGGCGAGCCCGGCGATGCTCACATCACCATTCATGACGGTGCTCCTGATCCGGCATACCTGCCCTGCTCGATTCGGACGACCTGGTCCGCGACCCGGCGCAACTGGGCGGCGTCATGGGTGACCCAGATGACGGTGATGCCGTGCTTCGTCAGTTCGCACACGGCGCGTTCGAGCACGAGAGTCGCCTGTTCATCCAGCGCGGACGTCGGCTCGTCAAGCAGCAGCACCTCGGGATCGGTCACCAGCGTCCGGGCGACACAGACCCGCTGGGCCTCGCCGCCGGACAAGGCTTTGGCATCGCGGTCGAGCCAATCCCCGTCCAGCGCCGCCCGGGTGAGGGCCGTCTCGAGTTGCTCGTCGCCGGCGGTTGGTGAGGCGGTAAGGAGGTTCTCGCGGACCGTGCCGGGAAATGGCGTGGGGCGCTGGAAGACCATCCCGACCCGGCGGCGGAGGCTGAGCGGGTCGAGCGCGGCCACGTCCTCGCCTCCGAACAGCACGCGTCCGGACGACGGCACTTCGAGCCGGTTGCACAGCCGTAGCAGCGTCGACTTGCCTGAACCGGACGGCCCGAAAACGGCAGTGACGCCACCACCGGGCAACTCGGCAGCGAAGCCGTCAAGTGCGCGTCGGTCACCCCGCATCACGACAACGTCCTCGAATGCGAAGCTTCCGGGTTCGGCCACGGCGCCACTCTAAGCCGCACCGTCCCCCACTGGTGATCACCGGCACTTTCGGGGTAATGCAGCCGGAAAGTGCCGATGATCATGGGAGATCGGCGGCAGGATGGGCGCCGTGACGGTCATAACGGGAGCGGGCGTCGTCGTCACCGGCGGCGGCAATGGCATCGGACGGGCGATCGCACGCCGGCTGGCGGCGGGTGGTGCGCGGGTCGTGGTCAACGATCTGGACGGGGACGCAGCGACCGCCGTCGCGCGCGAGATCGATGGGATTGCGGCGCCGGGCGACGCGGTGTCCGAGGATGGCGTGCGTCACCTCATCACGACAGCCCGCGGCCATCTAGGTGATATCGACGTCTACTGCGCCAACGCCGGCGTCGCGACAGGTGGGGGGCCGGGCGCGCCGGACGAGCAATGGCTCCGCGCGTGGGACATCAACCTGATGGCGCATGTTCGAGCGTCGCGCGAGCTTGTGCCCGGCTGGTTGGAGCGAGGCGCGGGCACCTTCGTGAGCACCGCGTCGGCCGCCGGGCTGTTGACGATGCTGGGGTCGGCACCGTATTCGGTGACCAAACATGCCGCGGTGGCCTATGCCGAGTGGCTGGCGGCCACCTACGGGCATCGCGGCATAAACGTCCACTGCATCTGCCCCCAAGGCGTCCGCACGCAGATGCTGGCGGACTCCGGCGCGGCGGGGGACGTCGTCCTGCTGCCCGCCGCGATCGAACCGGAGGACGTCGCTGAGGCGTTGTGGCAGGCAATGGCGGCTGGACGGTTCCTCGTGCTGCCGCACGCTGAGGTGCACGACTACTACGTGCGTCGCGCCACAGACACCGATCGCTGGCTGCGCGGCATGGGCAAGCTCCAGCAACGGATCGACGGAACCGTGTCCGGCAAGAAGGCGTGACTCCGACGTCTCCAGTGAACGGCACCAGACGGGTGCCCCAAGCAAAGGAGCGGTCATGAAATACATGATCATGCTGTACGCATCGCAGCAGGAGTACGACCTGATGGCCGGCAAGGCCACCGACGAACCGGCCTGGTCGCCCGACGACGTCGCCGCGATGAACGAGTTCCTGGGGAAGTGGAACCAGGGGCTGGTCGAATCTGGCGAGTTCGTCGAGGCTCACGGACTGGCGGCACCGGCGCACACGAGGCGCATCCACGGGCTACGGAAGGGGGTGCCGGTCGTGACCGATGGCCCGTACCCGGAGACTCAGGAGGTGCTCGCGGGTTACACGATCGTTGAGTGCGACAGCTTCGACCGTGCGACTGAGATCGCCGCCCGGATCACGCTGGCACCTGACCCGGGTAGCACGCGTGAGCTCTACGTCGACGTGCGTCCGGTTGTGGACGGTTCGGAAGACCTGATGTAAAGCGCACGATGCCTTCCTTGAGTGTCGACGACCTGCTGCGATTGCTGGCGCCGCAGGTCCTCGGTGCTCTTGTGCGGCGCTACGGGCACTTCGACCTGGCTGAGGACGCGGTCCAGGAGGCGATGATCGCGGCGGTGTCCGAGTGGTCGGACGGTGACGTCCCCGACAATCCGCGGGCGTGGCTCATCACGGTGGCGTCGCGCCGGCTCACGGATCTGCTGCGTAGCGAACAGGCGCGCCAGCGGCGGGAAAACACCGTGGCCCGCTGGGTGCTCCCCGAGCAGTGGATCGTCCAGCCCGCTGATCATCCGCCATCCGACGCCGACGACACGCTGATCTTGTTGTTCATGTGCTGCCATCCGGCGCTTCCGCCCGCATCGCAGATAGCCCTGACCTTGCGCGCGGTCGGCGGTTTGACGACGGCGGAGGTAGCCCGCGCGTTTCTCGTCCCGCAGTCGACGATGACCCGACGGATCACGCGCGCCAAGCAACGCATTAAGGACAGCGGTGTTCCGTTCGCCATGCCGTCCGAATCCGAGCGTGGCGACCGGCTGGCAGCGGTGCTGCACGTGCTGTACTTGATCTTCAACGAGGGTTACACGAGCACATCGGGACCAGGCCTGTATCGCGGCGAACTCGCCACCGAGGCCATCCGGCTTACTCGCCTGCTGCACCGCACGCTGCCACGCGACGGTGAAGTGACCGGCCTGCTGGCCCTGATGCTCCTCACCGATGCTCGGCGGCCGGCACGGATGGGAGCGGACGGCGGGCTGATCCCGATGGCGGAGCAAGACCGAGGCAAGTGGAACGCCGCGTACATCGCGGAGGGCATCGCGCTCATAAGTGAGGCACTGCCGCGTGGACCGACCGGCCCGTACCAAATCCAGGCGGCGATCGCGGCGCTGCACGACGAGGCCCCGACCGCGAACGCTACGGACTGGCCGCAGATCCTGGCGCTGTACGAGGTACTGATGCGGCTGTCCGACAATCCGGTCGTCGCGCTGAATCATGCAGCCGCCGCGGCCATGGTCCGCGGGCCGGATGCCGGCCTGGAGCTGTTACGTGGATTCGAGGCGGACGAGCGGATGGCCCGAGACCACCGGATACACGCCGTCCGCGCACACTTGCTGGAGATGGCCGGCGATCACCCTGCCGCGCGGAGCGCGTATGAGCGGGCGGCACGGCTCGCGACGAGTCCGGCCCACCAGCGCTATCTGAACGCGCGCATCGGCCGGCTTGAATCCGAAGTGTGACGTCCAGTCCGCCGGGCGATCGGAAGAACGCGGTGGCACGCCAGGACCGCGATCGCTAATCATGGCCGAATGGTCGCCATACAATTCGCGGACATGTTCGTATCGCCTGACGAAGACCCGCGCACCGATCCGCCCACCACCGGAGATGAGTTCACGACGCTCGTTGGCTTCCTGCAATGGCAGCGCGGGACGCTCGAGCTCAAGTGCTCCGGGCTTGAGCCTCCCGACTTGGCTCGCCGGTCGGTGGAGCCGTCGACGCTCTCACTGCTCGGCCTCGTGCGTCACCTGGCCGACGTCGAACGCAGCTGGTTCCGCCGCACACTGGCCGGGCAGGACGCACCGCCGATCTATTACTCGGAGTCCGATCCAGACGGTGATTTCGACGGTGCCTTCGCCGATCCGGAAATCGTCGAGCAGGCGTGGCGAGATTGGCGGGCCGAGATCGAGTTCGCCAACCAGTTCGTCGCCGACGCACCGAGCCTCGACGTGACCGGGCAACACCGGCACCATGGCGCAGTGTCACTGCGGTGGGTGCTCGTCCACATGATCGAGGAGTACGCCCGGCACAACGGTCACGCCGACCTCCTTCGCCAGCGGATCGACGGTGCGGTAGGCCAGTAGACGACCTTCCGTGGGCCCGTTGTTGTCAGTGGTGTTCGATAGTGTGTTCGACATGAATCAGCAGGTCAGCGCACCAGTCGGCGGCCGGGTGGGCGGCGCGTTGGACGCCGCGACCGCAGCGGTGGCCGCGGCGCAGGACGGCCCGGTTTACGCGCTGGCCGACGCGGATCTGGAGGGCGCGCTCGAGCAGTGCCAAGGTTTGGCCGCGCGGGTGTTCGACACCACGCTGGCACTGGTGCGCGAGGCCGACGAGCGGGATCTGGGTCGCCGGCAGGGCGGCTCGTCGACCGCGGCCTGGCTGGCCGGCCGGTTTCGGATCCGGCCCGGCCAGGCCCGCACCCTGGTCCGGCTGGCCAACCACACCCGCCCCGACGACGGGCCGACCGACTATTCGGCGAACGTGCGCACCCCCGACAGCGGGCGCGAGCTGCGGCAAACCGGCCGGGCGTTGGCCGCCGGGGCGATCTCCCCGGAGCACGTCGTGGTGGTAAGCAAGATCATGGAATGCATCCCCGAGGCCATCTCGGCTGACGAGGCTTGCACCGCCGAGGCGGAGCTAGCTGGGTTCTGCCGCCAGTACGACCCCGGGGTGGTGGCCAAGCTCGGCGACTACCTGCTCTCGCTGATGGCCGCGGACACCCTGGATGATGCCGAGAACGAGCGGCACCGCCGCCGCACCCTACGGCTGAACGAGGCGACCGGCGGCATCTCCGGACAATTGACCGCCGAAGGTATGGCCCTGCTGCGCACCGCGCTGGACCCGCTGGCCGCGCCCAACCCCGGCAGCGACGGCGAACGTGACCCGCGCACGCCCGGGCAACGCCTCGTCGACGCGCTCGTCGAGTTGGCCCGCCGCGCCGTCGCCGCGGACAGCTTCGAGACCAACCACGGCATCAGCCATCGCGTACTGGTTACCATCGGCCTGAACACACTTACCGCTGACCACCACGCCGAACGACCCGGCAACAACACCGACACCACAGGCAGCGGCGACACCACCGGTGCTGGCGACGACATCGGCGACAACCGCAACGACAACGACACCGAGCGCGTCGGCCTCGGCGGCTGCGGCGGACCCGGCCGCATCAGCGCATCGCACACTGTCGGCGGCGACGGTGCCGCCATGCCATCCTTCTGCCGTGAGCGACTGGTCCCACCGGCTCAGATCCAGTGGGGTGGGCTCGTCTCACCCGCCGCTGCAAAACGGATCGCCTGCTGCGCCAGCATCCAACGCGTCCTGCTCGACCCCGCCGGCGCTGTGCTCGATGTGGGGCGGGAGTACCGCACGGCCACGCCGGCACAATTCGCCGCCCTGATCGCCCGCGACGGCGGCTGCGCCTTCCCAGCGTGCACCCGCCCCGCGTCGTGGTGCGTCGCGCACCACATCATCCATTGGGCCGACGGCGGCCCCACCGACATGGACAACCTGGTCCTGCTGTGCACCCACCACCACACCGTCGTGCACCACCAGGGTTGGACTATCCACATGCGAAGCGACAGGCAGCCCGAATTCATCCCGCCCCCCTGGGTCGACCCCGACCAACAACCCAGACGCAACATCCGACCCCGCTACGGCCTGGATACCATCACCCCACACACATGACCACCACACCCAGACAGGCGGTGCCACACGCCGCCTCCTCGGCATGCTCTGACGCTCGCGCAGTTACCGGAGCTTGCGGAAGAACTGCGCGATGTCGTTGACGAGCAGATCTGGTGCTTCCATCGCGGCGAAGTGTCCTCCGCGAGCGAATTCGGTCCAATGCACGATGTTGTGCTCACGCTCGGCAACCCGCCGGATGGTCGGGTCGGTCGGGAAGAGCGCGATGCCGGTGGGAACGTTCGATCGCGCTCGTGGCAACCCCGGTTCGGTGCGCGTCTCGTAGTAGAGGTGGGCCGAGCTCGCGCCGGTGCCAGCGAGCCAGTACAGCGTTACGTCGGTGAGTAGGTGGTCACGGTCGACGGCGTCGTCGGGTAGCTCGTGGGCGGGGTCGGTCCATTCCCAGAACTTCTCGACGATCCAGGCGAGTTGCCCGATTGGCGAGTCGTTCAATGCGTATCCGATGGTCTGCGGGCGGGTGGACTGCAAATCGGCGTACCCGGTGCCGACCTCGCGGAGCCGGTCAGCGGCCGCAAGCCGGGCCTGCTCGGCAGTAGTGAGGGTGTCAAGGTCGGCTGGCTGGACGGCCGGGTAGGCCAGCGCGCCGTTGATATGGACACCGATCACGTGCTTGGGGGCGACCCGGGCGAGTTCGGGTGAGACGACCGAGCCGGTGTCGCCGCCCTGGGCGCCGTACCGGTCATAGCCGAGGCGGCGCATCAATTCGGCCCAGGCCAGCGCGATTCGCCGGTGGTTCCAGCCAGGTCCGCTCAGCGGGATGGAGAAGCCAAAGCCCGGCACGGAGGGAGCTACCACATGAAACGCGTCGGCGGGATCACCACCGTGGGCACCCGGGTCGGTGAGGGGCCCAATGATGTCGATGAACTCCACAATCGATCCCGGCCAGCCATGGGTGAGGATCAGCGGCATGGCGCTGGGTTCGGCCGAGCGGACGTGCAGAAAGTGAATCCGCTGACCACCGATCGACGTCGTGTACTGTGCAAACCCGTTGAGCTGGGATTCCCAGGCACTCCAGTCGTAGCTGGTTCGCCAGTAGCGGGCGAGGTCCTTGAGGTAGGCGACCGGGACACCGCGTGACCATCCGATGCCGGGCAGGTCGGCCGGCCAGCGGGCTCGGTCCAGCCGGGCCCGCAGATCATCGAGGTCAGCTTCTGGGATGGCGATGCGGAACTCGTGCAGTTCGGTCATGTCGGCCTCATTTCGGCATCACTATGGGACTGCTCGCCCGGACCATGCGTCGAGGCCGTCGGGTGTGAGGACGGCGTCAAAGCCCCGATCCACTGCGCCGGTGAGTTGGCTATGCGAACCGAGGGTCGTGGTCGTCAACGCCGGCGGGCTGGACCGGTGGAAGCGCATCAGCGCGGCCCGGTAGCTGGACTCGAGCTCCCCAGGTGCCGACTGCATGATCTCCACGGCGAGCCCGGACAGGGTGACGACGTCAGGATCGGTCGCGTTGACCAGTCCGCCGATGCCACGCCCCAGTGCCCGAGCCGTGGCCTGGACTGCCAACCGCGCGGCCGGGTCGACCGCGGCGGTGGCGATGACCTGCTCCGCCCGAGTGCGGGGATTGCGCGGGGGAGGCTCGCCGAGCAGGCGCGCCATCGCCCGACCGCCCACTTCGAGGTCCCAGCAACCGCGCGCCCCGCAGGGGCAGGACCTGCCGGGATCACCGAACGGAAGGTGGCCGAACTCGCCACCGGCTCCGGTCGTCCCGTCCACCGGGGTGCCGTCCACGACTAGCGTGCCACCAACGCCGACCGCGACGATCAGGTGCAGCACGACCCGTGCGCGCGCGCCGGCGCCACGCCTAGCCTCGGCGAGACCAGCCAGTGTCGCGTCGTTGCCGACGAGCAGCGGCATCCCGGGTTGGATCCGGAGCGATTCGAGACTGACATTGCGCCACCGAAGGCCAGCCGCCTGAACGACGTCGGTGCCCCGCACCGTGCCGGCGACGGCCACCGAGACGGCGCCGAGCCTACCGGGGTATCGCTGGTAGACGCCGTTCACAGTCTCTCGCAGGTGCCCGAGCACGGCGTCAGGCCGGCGGGTCGCATGCCGCCCCGAAGCCTGCTCGACGACACCGCCGCCGAGTTCGGCCACCGATATCCGCCACCGCTCGTGGCTTATGTCGACCGCGCACACGACAGGTCCGTCCGGGTGCGGGACCAGCATTGGGGACGGCCGCCCCCGCTCACCGGTCGGCGGCGAGCCGGCCTCGTCGAGCAGCCGCAGCCGCTTCAGCCGGGCTGTGATGTCAGTGGCCGAGCCACTGCTCAGCCCGAGTACCCGGATCACGTCCGCCCTCGTCGCCGCAGGGTGCGCGTGGACGTGGCGCAGCACCGCAACCGCACCCTGGCGACGCAGGACGCGTGCCTGATGGGTATTGGTTTGCATCTGGCATCCTCGGCCTCAGATTATTATCCTCGTATCGCGAGTATATTATTCATTTGACCTGGGAGGACTCCGCGGGGCATGTCGAGCACCTGGACACCAGCCAAGCCACACTGGCTGCAGGACGTCGCCGCCGTGCTGCCGGACGACGTCCACGCCATCCACGCCCGGTGGCGGCGGCTGGCCGACCGGTACGGCGCACTGTTGGTAGGCGAGGTTTACGAACAGGAACCCCGGCGGCTCGCGGATTACGTCGCCACCGACCGTCTGCACTCGTCATTCTGGTTCGGCCTGGTCGAGTACCACGGATGGGAACCCGTCGGAATCGCCTCGATGCTGCGCGACGCGGTGTCTGCGTCTCCGCGGCTGTCCTGGGCGCAGGGCAACCACGACCGCTCGCGGGCGGTCTGTCGGTACGGCGGCGGCCTGCGGGGTAGGCGCCGGTGGCTGGCGCTACAGGCGCTGGTCACGTTCCTGCCGGGCACGGCGTGGCTTTACCAGGGTGAGGAGCTCGGGCTCGGCAACGCGAGCATCCCACCGTCAGCCGGTGCCGACCCGCTCGGTGCGGCAGAGCCGTCCGAGTCGCGCGACGGCGTACGGACCCCGATGCCGTGGTCACCCGAGCCTGGCCTCGGATTCACGACCGGGACGCCGTGGCTGTCCGACGGAGGCCGCCAGCCCGCCGACACGATGGACGTCCAGCGAACGTCACCAACCTCGATGCTGCACGCGGTCACCCGACTGCTAGCAGTTCACCAGGAGTTCCGCACTGAGCTCGGTGAACCCAACCTCGGCGTCTCGTGGCTCGATACCGCAAATCCCGAGGTGGTCGGCTACCAGCGCGGACCGTTGGTCGTCGCGGCCAATCTCGGCGACCGTGATGCGGCGATCTTCGCTGCAGGTGAGATCGTGTTCGACTCCGATCGCCTGGACACGCCGGCCGGGACACGCGTAGCAACCGTACTGCTTCGACCGGCCCAGGCGATCGTGCTTCGCCGCCAACGAACCTGCGCCGCCAGATGATCAGAGACACCCGAACACTGGCCCTCTACGCAGCCCTGGGCTGCCTCGGCTATGTGCTGACCGGCCTGGGGGCCATCCTGCCCGAGCTCCGGATCCAGTACGACCTGCCCAGAACCGAAGCGGCACTGTATCCGTCAGGATTCGCCGCCGGCCTGATCGTGGTCGGCGTCGTTGGCGATCGGATAGCCCGGCGGTTCGGCCGCGGCGCGTTGCCGGCTGCGGCGGTCGCATTGGCGGTCGGTACCGGCATGCTGGCCCTCGGCGGTGACCGATTCGTCGCCGGCGCGGGCGCGATCGTGCTTGGGCTCGGTGGCGCCGGCCTGGTCTTGCTGGTTCCCGCCACACTGCGGGTACTGCACGGTGACAACGCACCGGTACCGATCGGTGAGGCCAACGCCACCGCGAGCGCCGCGTCCGTGCTGGCCCCACTGCTCATCGGCGCCGCCATCGGCACCCGCGCCGGATGGCAGGCCGCGTTCTTCGCGGTTCCCCTTGCCGGCACGGTGGTGGTCGTCGCAGTCCTGCTCTGGGCAGGAGGCCACACCCCACTCGTCGCGCGGGACCAGGCCGCCAACGCTGAGCCGAGTGGCCGCGCTCCTCGGGAGTTCTGGTGGTGGTGGATCACCATCATCTTCTCCGTCGGTGTCGAGTTCTGCATCCTGTTCTGGGCAGCGGACTTCCTCCGCACCCAGAAGGCATTGGCGGCCGGCGCCGCGACGGCAGCGCTCGTCGGATTCGTGCTCGGCATGGCGATCGGCCGAGCCACGACCGGCCCCGTCCTTCGGCTGTTCGCGGCTGATACCGGCCGCCTGCTGGCGGCTGAGCTGCTGCTCGCGGCGGCCGGGTTCGCCCTGTTCTGGGCTGCCCCCATACCCGCCGTCGCATTCGGCGGGCTCATGCTCAGCGGCCTCGGTGTCGCCCTGCTCTACCCGGTGGCGCTCGCCGAAGCACTGGCCGCGTGGCCCGCCGAACCAGCCCGCGCGGCCAGCCGGTGCGCACTTGCGTCCGGGCTGGCCATCGGCGCGGCACCACTTCTCCTCGGAACACTCGCTGATCAGATCGGACTCCGCACCGCCGTTCTGCTAACCCCCACCCTGATCATCCTGTTGCTCACCCGTGTGATCCGCCGCGCGTGGGACGGCAGGCGCGCAACTGCCGCCACCGTTCCGGCGGGCCGCAGCGGCCGGTAGCTCGAAGGCCTACGCATCGAGAGTCAGCACCCTACATTCGATTGAATATTCATGTGCCAACGTGCATACTTGTGCCTGTGTCCAAGGTGATTACGTCGCTGCCCGTGAGAGCCAGGGTCGGCATTGCGTTCTCCGGAGGCCTCGATACTTCGGTGGCGGTTGCGTGGATGCGTAACAAGGGCGCGGTGCCATGCACCTACACAGCCAACATCGGGCAGTACGACGAGAGCGACATTGACTCTGTGCCCGGTCGCGCGTTGGCATACGGTGCGGAGATCGCGCGGCTCGTCGACTGCCGCGCGGCGCTGGTGGAGGAGGGGCTCGCTGCACTGGCTTGCGGGGCATTCCACGTGCGGTCGGGCGGCCGTGTGTACTTCAACACCACGCCGCTAGGGCGAGCGGTCACCGGCACGCTGCTGGTGCGAGCGATGCTTGACGACGACGTCCAGATCTGGGGCGACGGTTCGACGTTCAAGGGCAACGACATCGAGCGGTTCTACCGCTACGGGCTGCTGGCCAATCCGCACCTGCGCATCTACAAGCCGTGGCTGGATCCGGCCTTCGTCAGCGAATTGGGTGGCCGCCAGGAAATGAGCGAGTGGCTGGCCGCACAGGGGCTGCCGTACCGCGACAGTGCGGAGAAGGCGTACTCGACTGACGCCAACATCTGGGGCGCCACTCATGAGGCCAAGACCCTCGAACACCTGGACAAGGGGATTGAGACGGTCCAGCCGATCATGGGTGTGCGGTTCTGGGATCCAGAGATCGAGATTGAGCCAGAGGACGTAACGATCGCGTTCGAGCAGGGCCGTCCGATCACGATCAACGGTGTCAAGTTCGATTCGGCGGTCGACCTTGTGCTGGAGGCCAACGCGATCGGAGGCCGGCACGGCCTGGGCATGTCCGACCAGATCGAGAATCGGATCATCGAGGCTAAGAGCAGAGGCATCTA
>DASUUH010000118.1:0-13855 GCA_036374175.1 Jiangellaceae bacterium
AGGGCCGACCGTCACCGATTAGCGGCACACGAATCAGCGCCGAAGGCGTTGCTGCCGGAGGCAGAGCCGCGCGGGCTATCGCGCCGGCTACGAGACCTGGCCTCCAGCATGGTGCGGTGGCGCGTCCCAGGTGGGCCCGGCATGCAGCCCCGGCGGCCAACGGCTTCAGGCCAAAGAACGCGATCGGATTACGCGAGTAGGAGCACCGCGATCCAGCCGAACCAGGCGACCAGCGCGCCATAGCCGACTGCCAGGAGCACCGCCAGTAGCCGCGAGGGACGCCCTGTTGTGCCGAAGTCGCCGACGAGGAGAAGAAGGCTGGCCGTCACTCCGAGCCACCCGGTGGCGGTCCAGGTGCCATCAACAAGCACGAGAATCGAGAGCACGAGGGCGCCACCCATCAGCCCGGATCGGCCGAACAGACGGGTGGCCAGCAGCAGCGGGATGCCCAGCAGTGGTTGGGCGATCGCGAGGGTCATCCACACGAGGTGGTTCGCACCCGGTCCGGGCCAGAACCCGGGGTAGGCCGCCCCGGCGACGAGGAGCAACACAACATCGACCGGTTCAACGCCGCGTAACGTCTGGCGTGAGACGTCCCGGCGCCCGGCGTTGATCTCGAAAAGGACGACCAGCCACGGGCGTGCGCGATGCTTACGCGGGGCCATTCCTGCGGCCCCAACCAGCAGCGTCGCTGCCGCCACGATCGCAGCGATGCCGCCAACCCAGGAAACCACGTCCATCTTCGGCTACATTCTGCTGACCGGCGGGCCCTCGAGATGGTGCTTCATGCTCTGCCAGATCCGCTGCTCCTGACGACGACCGAGCCAGGTGATCAGAGGACTGAGCAGCCGAAACGCGCCCTTGGGCAGGACCTGCCCGGACCAGCTCATGCGGGTGCCTTGCGGGACCGGCTCGAACCTCAGCAGGTATGCGACGTCAGCTTGCTTCATCGTCGTGGTCGAGCCAAGCAACCTTGGCCGGTCGTAGTCGGTGAACTCGATGAGCATCTCGGCGTGCGTCCTGCGGACCGCACCACAGAGCGGAACCTAGTGCCCGTGCCGATTGCCCCGGCGGTCAGCTTCTCGCCGGTGACCATGCCGGAGTCGCACTGCGGCTCGTCGGTCTGGTCCGCGACGTAGTCGAACACCATGTCCACCGGACGACTGATCGTGATTTCACCCTCGATCCTCGCCATGTCGCTCCCCCGGCGAACGACTCGCAACCCTCTCCCCACCAGCAGACCCCACCTCGCCCGAGATCAGCGAGAGCAGTTCGTCCGAGCTGAACGGGACCGAAGTCCCACGGCCAGGCCATATGGGCTGGAGCAATGCGGACCGGCGGCTTGCGGCCTCCTTCTAAGGATTCACGGCGAATAGACGCACCTCGTGGCCGGTTCACAGATGCGCGGACATTGGGCAGGCGGCGGACGAGAATGAAAGCATGGTGATGTCTGGCGACAGGCTTGGACACCCGCTGGTGACCACCGCGGCGTCGTTGGGTGGCCTCCTCGGAGGGTGGTTGCTGGCCGATGCGGTCCGTCGATTCAGTGTGCGGACGGGTGTGTCGAATAAGGAGGCCTTCGGTTCGCTACCGGGAGATGAGATCATCCCGCACCCGATGATCGAGTGGACTCGCGGCATCACCGTGCGCAGCCAGCCAGACCAGATCTGGCCGTGGCTGGCGCAGATGGGGTATGGCCGCGGTGGCTGGTACACCCCCGAGTGGGTCGACCTCTTCGCCAACCGCTGGGTGTTCGGGCAGAAGCGACGGTTCCCTTCCAGCGCCAATCAACTGCTGCCTGAGCACCAACATGTCGTGGTCGGGGACTTGATCTGCGATGGCCCCGACTATGCGTCGTACTTCCGGGTCGAGCAGGTCGATCCCCCACATGCATTGGTGTACCGCTCGATCCGCCACCCTCGGCGCGGCAGCAAGATCGACATCACCGACCCCGACTCGCCATCGAGAGTGGAGCGGCAACTGCGCGAATCAGGGAACTATCTCGACTTCACCTGGACGCTGGTTGTCAACGAACTTGACGGGCACCGAAGCCGGCTGCTGGTCCGCACCCGGGGCAACTACGGGCACAAGGCCTCCGCGCTGCTCTTCACACCGCTCGGGCTTGTCGATGCAACCTATGGCATGGCAATGTTGCGCGCCATCGCCCGACGCACCGAATCGTTGAGCCCACGGCCGTGAACCGCAGCCGGGACTTCTCGGACTGCAGGGGGTCGTCACGCCGAGGAAGGATTCACCCGTCCACGTGTGTGCGGGCATCGGTTCGGTTTGGCCATCTCAAGCTTGCGTGGGTCCGACAGTCGCGGGCGCGCGCGGTCGGGCGGTGCCGAGGAGACGGCGCAGGCCAGGCACCCTGCGCGAGGTGTGTGCGGCGCCGAACGAGAGCAGGACTGCCACGGCCGCGACGACACCGACCTTAAGGAACGGTGAGACGTCCGGTCCGGTGATGGCGGCCTGCAAGGGCACGACGATGTACAGGTGCAGGATGTAGGCCGCGTAGCTGGTCGCCGCCATGGCAGACACCAACCGCAGCGGTCGGTGGACCATTTCGCGGACGACCACGAGGACACCCACCGCGAGACCAACGCAGACCAGTCCCTCGAGGGTGCTTCGCACCAAGGACTGCCATCCCAAGCCCCCGTTCGCGAGCTCGTTGTAGCGCCAACTGTCCGGCGCGAGCATCTGGACCGCCACCATGCACAAGGAGGCGACCAGGCCCACGCCCAGCCAGGTAAGGCCCACCCCGCTCCGCAGCCTGCGCAGCCAATCACCCCGGTACGCTGCCGCGCCGAGGACGAACAGGCTCACGTACTGCGGCAGGCGGGCCGGCTCTGCGGGCACCAGCCACAACAGTGGCACCCACTCGTCGACGGGATACCACCATCGGACCACCCAGGTGACCGCGACCAGGCCGACGGCGAAGGCGAGAATCGCGCGGTGCCCGGGCGTCGCCCACGAGCGCGGCGCACCACGGGCAAGCCGACGCCAGATGACATAGGCAACCGAATACAGCACCAGGTGCCCGAGGAACCACAGGTGCAGGTAGAGAGGCGCCCACGCGTCGTCGTACAGCGAGCCCACGAAACCGCCGAACGATTCCGGCTGCTCGACGGCCAAGGCGATGGGCAGGTTCGCGGCGACGCCGAACACCAACAACGGCACGCCAATGCGGCTCCAACGTTCGCGGAGGAACCGCCGCGGTCCCTTCCGGTCGTACGCCGGCGGCACGAAGTGGCCGGCGACCAGAAACAGCAGACCAAGTCCCACTGCAGCGTTCACCGTGTAGAACGGCCGGAACCAGTCGCTCTGCGCCGCGTCGGTCACCGGCCACTCCCCGGTCGGCCCGTAGGGCTGGGCAGCATGGTGGACGATCACCATTGCGATGACAGCGACACGGACCACGTCCAGGGACACCAACCGCTCCCGGCCCGACCGCACAGCGGACGTGCGCACGGGTGGCATCGGCATCCCAGACATCGCAACGTCCCTTCAGTGGCTGATACCGTCATCACGCCACCCCCGATCCCCAGGTGCCAGGGGCTAACGGCCCGGGTCGGGTCTACAAACCTGACCACGGCAACCACCACCGGCAGGACCGGGCCCCTCCACATGTTCGCGTCCCGATGACCACCTCAACAGCGGGGGCGCCGCCCGAGGCTTGGTCTGCCAAGCATGAGCTCGGCCAGACGCGGATCATCGGCGCCCCGGCCATATGGCCTCACTGTGTGACCGCCCGTGCGCGTGCTTAGGGCCGTACAGCTGCGGATCCGCGTCGATGGCGGGAGGTCAGGCCTTAGCGTTCGCTCGCCGGGGCCTTGGTTCGGCCACGGACGAAGGTCGAGGCCGGGCGGGACGCACTCCGCGGCGGCGAGCACGCACGGACCCTCAATGTGAAAACGGGAGAGGAGGGAGTCTCGATGAGCAGTTGGACCTTGCCGATGTTTACCCGTCTTGGGTCGTGATCGGTCCGGTTTGCCTCGGCGTCGCGGGCGTAGCCTGCTGGCCGACCAGATCGTGTGGCCGCCCGGACGGAAGGGTGGTGGGTTCTCCGCCTCGTGGCTGATGATCGGGTTGAGCGCCGGGACTGTCACAGGACGCCGAAATGGACGTTGATGAGTTGGCCGTCCCGGAGGTGCGCCCACCACACCACAGGTCTCGCGGCGCCCGGTTCGGCCCTGCTGCCCGGAAAGGTCTACCGCCAGGCTAGGCCTCGGGTGGTGAGAGGCCGCGCGGGGTCCTGTTCTCGATTCCCAGCTCTGCGAGGGCATCGGCCAGACCTTCGGCGAACGCGCTGAGAGACGGGACGACGTTGACGTCACCGACGATGTCGATGTTGAGCTGGCCGGCGTACGAGAGCGTCCCGACGGCGATCGGGACGTTGCCCTGCACGACCCCCACCTGGAACAGCTCGAGGATGCGCGCGCCGGCGAGTGCCAGCGGTGCGGTGGGGCCGCGGAGGTTGCTGGTGAGTAGGTTGACCAGCCGCTGGTGGAACATCGCCCGCACCATCCAGCGCTGGGCGAACCGTCCGCTGGGCTGGTAAAGAGCATGCCGCTTCCGCTCCGTGGTGGCATGTGAGATGCACTCGAGCCGCTGGCCCGGATCGGGCTCTCCCACTGGCAGCGGCGCGAGCATGACCGCTACCCGGTTCCCGCCTGCTTCCTCGGCGCTGCGAATCGATGTCGCGACTGGCCCTGAGGACCAACCCTGGCTCGAGCTCCCGCCGACCATTGAGCAGCCTTCGTGCACCGCCGGCGACCGCAGCCAACAAGACGTCGTTTACGGTCGCGCCATGGGCGTGGGCCACGGTCTTGGCAGAGGCGAGATCGGTGCGTACGAGGCACATCTGACGGCGCGCACCAACCGCACGGTTGAACGAGACCTTCGGGGCCAGCCTCTCTCGGAGCAGCTGGCGGATCTGGTCGCCGATCGTCGCCAGCCGGCGGGTCACCACGGTCGGTCGCCATACCAGCGACAGGACGCCACCGGTACCAACCGACCACCGGGCGAGGTTGTCCGCGAGCAGCTCACCGTTGCCGGGCAATTGCCGGGGAGTCCAGGTCGGAGATGGGGCGGCCACCTGCGGCTGTGCGCCAACGACAGGCTCGCATGTCGAATTCCGCACTGGGTCCAGCAGCGCCCCGATCACCTCCACCGCTGCGATGCCGTCAGCGACCACGTGGTGCAAGCGGACGAGCAACCCGACCGTGCCATCGGCGAGCCCAGGCAACAGGCACATTTCCCAGAGTGGACGGCCGCGGCGCAACGGCGGCTCGTTGAGTTCAGCACATAGTCTCAGCAGGGCCGCCTCGTCGCCCGGTGCAGGAACAGCCCGGACCCGCAGGTGCGCATCGATATCGAAGGCAGGGTCGTCCGTCCATACCGGCGGTCCGAGCCCAATGCGCGGGTGGTGGAGCACCTGGCGCAGGCGAGGCGCCCGGTGCAGGCGTAGCTCAAGGTGTTGTCGAACCGCATCCAACCGCAGCTGCCCGGAGTCATCGAGCAGAGACGTGCCGTCGAGGAGGGCGAGCGCCGCGACATGCATCGGCATACCGCGCTGCTCCACCCGTAGGTTGCTGACATCCAGTGGAGTCAGCCGGTCCAGCCGGTGCCGAGTTGTGGACCGGTTCATTGCAGTTCTCGCTCAGGCCGCTGGCTCGGCTCCGATATCGATCCGCGCAGGCAGGTTGAACTGCGCGGTCTGGGGCAGGAACCGGCCGCGTATGTATTCGTGGTCGCGGCCGGCGGGGTGCCAGATGGCGCTGAGGGCGGTGGGGAACGGCCGGCCGCCGTGGATCTCCCAGCCCTGCACCGGGGTCGTCCACAAGGTGCGCACCAGCCCGGACGGCCCGGTGTACCAGCGGTCGGTCGTGCCGAACTCGATGAGGCGGCCGTCCGCGTCGATCCTGATCTGAGCGGTCACCGAGTTGCCGGCGTCGGTGAGCGTCACTTCGAAGGTGTCGTCGCCGGCGGCGCTCCACGTGACGGCAGGGTCGAGCAGCATGGACGGGGCGATCAAGCACGCGTCGTTGAGGTAGGTGACCAGCTCGCCCAGGTCGAGCTCGCGACCGGATTCGTTGACCACCGGCACAATGCCCAGGAGCTTGCCGCGCATCCGCCCGTGCCCGCCGAAGTAGATGTCGGTGCCGAACAACGGCACGATCTTGGCGATGTTGACGCGCATGTCGAAGATGCGGCAGACCGGGTGGCTGGTGTTGTACTGCCACGCCACGCATGACGTCCAGGGACTGCCCTCGCGCAGCCGGAACGCGCCCCTGAAGCAGATGCGGAAGGACCAGTCGCGGGGATGGCCCATCACACCCATGAAGCGCAAGTACCGCTGTGCCGGGGCAGGCAGGCCGGCGACTTCGTTCTCGCTCACCGTCTCTGCCACCGGCGGCTTGGTCGGCAGGTTCGAGTCAGCGACGTGCGCCAGCAGGCGCCCTCGCACGCTCAACCTGGCCAACACGTTCATGATCAACTCTCCCGTTGTGGCGCGACAGCCCCGGCCGGCGCGGCTCGCTCCGGCCCGGGAAGTTCGATGAGGACCCTGGTCGTGTTCTTGTGCGTCACATGCCACCACCGCCACTTCTGGGCCAGACTGAGCCGGTTGGCGCCGCCTCGGAGGTATGCCAGATGCAGCGCCCCCCACGCTGCCCATGCCGGCCTGCCGGTGAGGTGCAGGTGACGGGTCTGAACCACCGCAGCGTTGCGACCGACGACAGCCATCGAGCCCTTGTCGTGGTACCGGAACGGTCTGGGCGTTTCACCGGCGAGGAGCCCGGTGATCTGCCGGCCGGTGTGCCGCGCCGACTGGATCGCTAGCTGTGCGACCTGAGGAAGGGCCCGCCCGTCAGGTGTGGCCACAGCGGCGAGGTCGCCGACCACGAACGTGTCACGGTGATGTGCCGGCCCCAGGTCCGCGCCCACCACGACGCGGCCACCGATGATCTTCAGGCCCGACGCGGCAACCCAGGCCGGCGCGGTCACCCCACCGGCCCAGACGACAGTACGCGCAGGCAGCCACTCACCCGTGCGCAGGCGGACGCCGCCGGGGCCCACCTCGCTGACGCCGGTGGCGAGACGCACGTGCACTCCGCGGCGAACAAGCGTCCGGTAGACATAGCCGCTGAGGCCCGGGTGAAAGGCGGGCAACAGCCGGTCGCCCTGCTCCACGATCGTGATCTGCATGGCAGCCGGATCGATGTCCGGGTAATCGCTGACGAAGCTGTATCGGAACAGATCGCGCAGATAGCCGGCGAGCTCGACGCCGGTGGACCCACCGCCGATGATCGCCACGCTGGTGGCACCGCCGGCGATGCGCTCCCGGTCCGCCGCCGCAGCCTCGAACGAGCGCAGCACACTGTTGCGAAGCCGCACAGCATCGGTGACGCTCTTTAGCGGGATGGCGTACGCCGCCGCACCGGGTACCCCGCCGAACGAGGCGACCACGCCAGGGCACAGCACCAGGTAGTCGAACGAGATGACCTCGTCGTCCTCGAGGAGCACCCGGCTGCGGGCCCAGTCGATGCCGACGACCGTGCCCACCCGGAACGTGACACCGCCACCCAGCGCGGCGCGGGTCGGGCTCACCACATCCTCCGGTGAGATCAGCCCCACCGCGGCCTGGAACAGCAGCGGCGGGAACGTGGTGTAGTTGCACGAATCGACAAGGATCAGGTCCACCGGAGCATTGCGAAGCGTATGCACCACGGTCAGTCCGGCCAGCCCGGCGCCCACGACAACGACCCGCGGTCGCCCACCCCGACCACCGTCGGCAAACGCGTCCGTGCCGGCCATCGCCCCGGCCGCAGCGCCGGAGTCTGGTGCTCCATTCATGCCTCCACGGTGGCGGCGCGTCGCCGCGCAGAGCAGGGCCGGACGTCCCAATGCGCACAGCCGTTCGTCAACCAATGCTGCCTCCGGTGCGACCATCGTGGGAGGGTCCTCAGCGGCTTGGCCGGCCGAGCGTGCCGGCCAAAGCAGGCAATCACCACCCGGGAGACCTATTCCAGGCGGAAGGGTGGGGCAGGAGCGCCCTGTGCGACACATGACGTGTCCAGCCGGGTCGGCACTGCCGGCGTCCAGAAACGCGGAGATGACCGCGGGCATGCACCCGAGGTGCCCGACGACGTGCTGCTGGGCGGGCATCACCACGATGCCGCTGTTCGGCTGCTGGGCCGGCACGGCGGCCAGGTTCGCCGGAGGATCTTGCGGATCTCCGTCTCCGACCAACCACAGCACCGGGGTATCCGTCTGGACCGCGGCGGCGTTGTTCTCCGGCACCACGCCGTCCGGGAGGTACCGGCACATAACGGCGCGGTCCTCCGCCTTGGCCAGCTCTCGCTCCAGGGCGTAGCTCCCGGCGCCCTGTCGCGCCACCTCGGCCGGGTCGAATCGGGCCCAAGCCTCGGAACAGAAGATCTCGTCAGCCATCAGAAGAGTTGGGCCGCCGCCGCCCGGCGGCGCAGCGCTGGTGATCGCGCTGCCTCGATCCACTGCTCCTGGTAGGCAAGATGCACGGCAAGCGGGATCTGGACCGCCGTCGAGTCGGTCAGTAGGGCCGCGTGAATCGCCTCGGCGAGGAGGATTCGGTCGACGACCGCCTCGTCTCCGGATTCGGGATCGACGATCGTGAGCGGTGTGTCCAGTCGATCCACCAGCGCCGCCCACTCGTCAGCCAGCTCCGGGAACGCTTCGTGGCACGCCGCGTCCTCGGCGCAGCGCTGGAACAGCAGATCCAGAGCCGCCTGGCTTTTCGCCGCGATTCGTTCGAGCACCGGGACGTCGACCGGGGTCGAGCCGTCGAGGACCGCCGCCCGCACGTGCTCGCCATGCTGGCGCAGGTAGTACTGCGCCAGGGTGTCGGCCACTCACCGACACGAACGAGCTCGTACGCAGCGCTCCGCCCGATCCCCAGCATCCTCCCGGCTGTGGGCAGATCGACAACGGTCGGCAACTTACGCGCCTCTTCACGGTTCACGACAGATCGCCTCCGGAGCACGGAGTGCGGAGCCTAGGCATCTCTATCGATTGAGAGGGCCCGCGCACGGCACCGCGGCCACTGATAGGGCCCCGTTGCGCCGAGCGCCAATCGACGTTGGCCGGCCGTCCCGTTGATCTCGCTGTCTCAGCGGGATCGGCCGCGGGTCGACCGGACGTTGGTCCATGGGCATGGCGTCGCACCAGCCACGAGACGATCTCCCTTCGTGGCCAGAGCAATCGGTACAGGTGCCGATGCGGGCTGGGGAACGGGTTACTTCTGGGCCCGCCTCGGGTGAGCCAGCTCGTGATCGTTTTCGGTGGGACCCCAGTGAACGCTGCTGCACCGGCGATGTCAACCCAGGGTAGCTCCGGCAGCCCGAAGAGTCTGCCTGCGGGCATTCGGTGGCTGGAGCGGACCCCATCGGCCAATGCCGACAGGTGCGCTGCCAGGTCGACTGACCCTTGCTCCTTAGTACTGACTTCGATCACCGCCATCAGTGCAGTTTTAAAACTGTGGCATGTGATGCGTGAACGCACTCAGGTGCGATGGATCAGCGTGGTCGGCTAGCGAAGGCGGCGGGCGCGACGGGGTTTCCGTGCGCCGGCGGCCTTAGCAGGCTGGCTGCCGAGAACGATACGAGGCTGCTGCTCACCGAGCAGCTCGATCTCTTTGCACCGCAGCCGGTAGGCGAGAACGATGTGCACCAAACGCACACCTGCCATCAGTACTGCTGCGATGGTTCCCGGGACTGCCAGCTCGCCGAGGATCTGCACCCGAGGGCTCCTCTTGGGCTGGAGATGGAAATGCCCCAGAGCCGGCGGCTTCGGGGCTCGGACGATGGGCACGGCTTGTTACGCGCGGCCCGAGGGAAATGGAAAAGGCCCGACCTCGGAAGAGGACCGGACCGGTAGGAGGGCGTGCTTCGCCCGCGTCGAAGTGTTGCGCAATCAAGAGTGGAAGCGCAAGCCGGCGACCATATCCCCAGCTCAGAACGTTGATCGCTGGCAACCGGCCGCACGCAGGCGACAACGCATATTGTCGCTGTATGACAACTATTATTGTCAGGTGCTACGTGATCCTCTTGATACGCAGCTACGCGAGATTGCCTGGACCCAGGCCAGCCGCCGTTGGGAACCTCCCGGCGGTGTCGTGCCGGCGGACCCGCGGGATTACGATGCAAGCGACGAAGAGCGGCTCGCTGGCTGCCTAGGGTTGCTGCACTCCTACACCCACATGGTCAAGCTCCTTCAGCGACGGATAGACCTCACGGTCGACGCCGCATTGGCACGTGGAGCGAGCTACGGCCAGATCGCGGCCATGTGTGGCATATCCAGGCAAGCAGTCCGCCAACGACGGCTACGGCACGACCAGCAGACAGAGCCACACCGAGTACGGCCCTCTGCGACGGCATCCGATCAGCAACGGGACCTGCATATGCCGGACGCACAGCACCGTCCACTCACCAGGCACTGCAGGCGCCGTCCGAAGCAGCCACGCCACCACTCGGACCGCGTCCGCGCCGCGCCGGAGCGAAGGTCCGGGTCTACGAGCTCGCCAAGGAGTTCGGCGTCGAGAGCCAGGTCGTACTGGTCAGGCTCAACGGAATGGGCGAGTTCGTTCGGTCGGCATCATCGACTGTTGAGCCGTCGTTGATACGCAGACTCCGAGACGAGTTCGCCAGTTCCGCGAGGCGTGACCTACGGGACGACTGCCGAGATTGATCGCGACGCCCGTACCTCAAGGTTGTGGCGTGTGACGTTGGGGATTAGGCGATCGCGCGGTATGTCGGGCCGTCGTACCGGCTTGGGCGCGGCGTCGTTGGCCCCTACGTACGCCACGGGATGCCGCGTTTCCTCCGTTGCGATGTCAAAATGCGGCCGTCGTGGGCATGCGAAACCCATCCGCCAGCGTCCGAGCAGAGCCAACCGGCACCGCTTGGTCGCGTGCCGTGTTGCCCTGTTGGGGTTCAGAGCCACGGTCAAATCACGGTCAAACGATCAACAGGCCGGTCACCCTGTCTGGGTGACCGGCCTCTGACCTGCGCTTACGTGGTAGCGGGGGCAGGATTTGAACCTGCGACCTCTGGGTTATGAGCGGAGCCAGATGTTCATACCATGGCCTTGTGCTAGAGTGATTTCAAGACGAAAATGCAGGTAGATAGCTCATTCTTCGTATCACGTGGTGCTGGCTCGTGATTCCTGATCCTACATTGTCCGCGGACAAATCACGGACAAATGATCTTCCTCGAACAGGAAGGTGATCGCACGTGGGGTTCGCCAAGAAGCGGATCGGCCGCGACGGCAAGCCGCGGTACACAGCGTGCTACTTAGATCTCAAGGGTCGCGAGCGGTCGGCGGGGACGTTCTCGAGCAAGAAGCAGGCTGACCAAGCCTGGCAGGCTGCCGAAGTTGAGATGCGCAAGGGGCGAGTCGGCGATCCGGCGCGCGGGCGGCAAACCTTCCAGCAGTACGTCGAACAGACCTGGCTGCCCAACCACCAGATTGAGGTCAGCACCCGGGAGGCCTACACCTACTCGATCTACAAGCACCTCATGCCTGAGTTCGGGCCGATGCGGATGATCGACATCTTGCCCGAGCACGTCCGTGCCTGGATCGCGAAGTTGTTGGACGAGGGCGTCTCCCCAGCGACCGTCCGCTCCAACAAGATCATCCTGTCGGCGATCTTCACGACCGCGATGGACGACCAGGTCACGTTCCTCCACCCGTGCAAAGGTGTGCGCACGCCGCCCGTTCCGAAGAAGCCGCTGCAAATCGTTACGCCGGAACAGTTCGACCAGATCTACCATGCCTTGCCGGTTGCCGACTACCAGGTGCTGGTCGAAACCGAGATCGAGAGCGGCCTGCGCTGGGGTGAACTGACCGAGCTACGAGTCAAGGATCTCGACCGGCCCAGGGTGCTCACCGTCAGCCGCGCAGTCGTCGAGGTCAACCCGAAGTACCACCCGACCAAAGGTAGGTTCCTGGTCAAGGACTACCCGAAAGACCGCGAGTACCGGCGGTTCAAGCTCAGCGAACAGATCGTCGAGAAGCTGCGCGCGCACATCACTGCCAAGGACCTCGGTGTGGACGACTTGCTCTTCGCCATGAACGAGGCAGACCAACCGAAGGCACGCCCTCGTGTCGTACCCGACCCCGACTCGCTGGGCCTCACCGAGCCCAACACCAAGGGCAGGAGCTACAAGCACGGCACACTCAGCGGCTACACCGCAGGCTTGTGTCGCTGTGACTATTGCCGGGCGGCATTTGCGATCTACCGCGCCAGGCGCCGTGCCCAAGGGAAGGACGACCCACGTATGCCGCGGGTACGCGAAACTGACGGCCACATTCCTCGGGACTGGTTCCGCCGCGCCATCTGGATTCCGGCATGCACCGCCGCAGGGCTGGCCTTCACACCAACCATGCGCGACCTACGCCACGCGCACGCCTCGTGGCTCCTTGCCGGCGGCGCCGACATCCAGATCGTCAAGGAACGCCTCGGCCATGCCACGATCGCCACGACCGAGCGTTACCTCCACACCCTGCCCGACGCCGACGAGACCGCCATCGACGCACTGAGTGCAATCCGCAACCGCGGCTCGTCACGGCGATAGGCGCGGCCAGCCTCTAGGGCGGCGGCAGTCCCTTGGCTCAGTGGGTGCTTGCTGCATGGCTGGTGCCTGCAACGATGACCGTCTTCCGGAGTGGTTGGGCTATCACATCGCCCGCCTGGCGCCCGGGAGTGCTGCACAGTGATCGCCTCGCTCGTGGGTAATGCGGTACGAGGAGACGACGGCGGAGCCGGACTCAAGCGGCGCGCATGCGGCTCGCCCAAACCCCATCTCTCATCGTGGGCAGCGATGTATTCGCAAACGCGGGACTACTGTCAGCCTGCACCTGGGTGGAAAGTCACACCAGCCTCGGGGAAGGCCTGCACCAGATCCGTCAGAGTCTGTTCAGTATTCCGTCCCCACATCTTGTAGATGACGTACGTCTCGTCGTTTAGCTCATCCACGAGCGGCCGGCTAGTGAAGTGCCGGCGGACCTGCTCAGCCGATGCCACTACCGCAGCGAGTTCCCGCTTGATGGCGTCCTCGTCGCGGAGTTGACCGGGCAACCGGCGCATCCCTCGCTCAGGCATTACCTCGTGGATCGCCCTCAGCGAAACCCCCTTCGCCGCCAACTGCTCCACCATGATCCGAATAGCTTGCCGTTTGGGCTCGGCGGGAAGTTCCCTACCGTCGACCACGATGTGGTACTGCGTGAGGTCACGACCATCAGCGGCACGCGACCGCGCACGTTCTCGCTCAGCCTCCTTACGGCGCACCTTGATCTGGTAGTCCGTGGCTTCCGGTAGCGGGATCACCTGCTGCACGTCCAGCACAACCCGACCGTCAAGGTCATAGGGAATGAGCCGGAAGCATCGGATGTCCATCCCCTCGTAGCTGTTGAGCCAGAGAACCGCCGTTGTGATCTCGCGTCCAAAGTTGGCTGACACGAGGATGATCCGTACCTGCGTCGAGACAGTCGGTTCCTCGCCGGAGTCGTCATCAATCGCCAGGAACGACTCCAACTTGGCGCGCGCATCAATTTGCTCGCCCGGCGCGTACTTCGTTAGGAAGGCTTCGTAGGTATCCGCAACCTCCTCGAAGCTCATCGTTGAGACCATGGACGCATACCGGATGGCCTGCAGGTCCATGTGTCCACCGGTCTCCGTCCGCTTCAACTCGATCACCACGAGGCGGCCCGCGGTGTCTACGGCAAGAAGGTCGATGCGTCTCCGAGCGTCGTCCCATTGCCCGAACTCCTCAGCAACGACCAGCAGATCATCGCCAAGTGGTGATATGTCGCTGCG
>DASUUH010000119.1:0-4537 GCA_036374175.1 Jiangellaceae bacterium
TACCGTCGGGCCGTTCGGTCCCTGGCCGACGACGTCCTCCTGCTCCCATCGGTTCGCCGCATTTGCCACGGCGATCGACGTCAGAAGAGCCACCGCTGCGATCAGCGCCGCCGCGACGCCGCGACGACACGCCACCCAGCGTGGCGTAGTCAGCTTCGTTCTCATGATTCCCCCTCCTTGTCGCATCCTGGTTCACTCGATGTTTTCGGTCTTCCTGGCGAGCAGCGAGATGCTCTTGACTCCCCACTTCGCGGTGGCGTTGACCGCACTGTCCGAGAGAAAGCGGTACTTGTTATCGCGTACGGTCTCGATCGCGAAACCGGCGCGATTGATCATCTCGACGTAGCGCTCGGCCTGCGCGGCACCACCGACACACGCGGCCCACAGCGCCGCGTCGCAGGTCACGCCATCGGGCAGCTCGGACTCGGTGACGATGTCTGCCAGGACCAGTCGCCCGCCGGGTCGAAGCACCCGGGCGGCTTCGGCGAACACGGCCGGCTTGGCCGGCGACAGGTTGAATACTCCGTTGGAGATCACCACGTCGGTCGACGCTTCCTGCAATGGCAGCTGCTCGATGTGGCCGGACCAGAACTCGACGTTGGCAATGCCGGCCTCGGCGGCCAGCCGGCGAGCCTTCTCCAGCTGGGCGTCCGTCATGTCCACCCCGATCACCCGGCCAGTGGCGCCGACCTGATGAGCTGCGAGCAGGCTGTCCAGGCCGGCACCGCTGCCGAGATCGACAACCGTCTCGCCCGCGCGAATCTCGGCCAGGTCGAAGAAGTACCCGACCCCGGCGAAGGAGTCGATCGCGCCGGCCGGAATCGCATCTAGCTCGCCGGGTGGATAACCGAGGCGCTCGGCGAGCGCCCGTCCCGTTTCGAAGTGAAACGACCGGTGGGGATGTATCGCGACTTCGCGATACATCTGCTTAACCCTCTCCTCGAGGTCGTTGCGGTCAAGAGTCCTGGGAGTCATGGCCCAGACCTTCCCCTCGTCCAGTTACCGATGGTTCCTGAGATCTTGTACGCCGGCACATCGCCATGTCATCGCAAGCCACTACGGAGCTTTGTCGGACGACTACGTAGATGTAGCGGTCGACGTAGAGACGTACGTCGTTGCGCGCGAGATATCCGTAGCGACTACCGAGGACGCGTCGCCGGCACCACCTCAGCCTTAGGGAACGGCCCGCAATCTGACACCCTGGAGGGGATCATGTCCACGACCACTCAACAGGCTCCGAACGGCGTCAACGTCACCCAACTCACCGAAACAGTCGGCGCCATCCAAGCGAATCCGACACTGGCGGCGTTCCGCTTCCGCGCCACCAACACCTGGCTGGGCGGCGGGCACTCCCGCACGACCATCAAGGGATTCTGGGGCGCCGGCCAAGAGGACGCGTCCCGAGCCGAGCCGTTCCTCCTCGACGGTGACGAGCCACCGGTGTTGCTCGGAGCCAACCACGCTCCGAACGCCGTTGAAACGGTGCTTCACGCCTTGGCGTCGTGCCTCGCCATCGGCGTCGCCTACAACGCCGCGGCACAAGGCATCGATATCCGCAGCATGGAGTTCGACCTCGAGGGCGAGATGGACCTGCACGGCTTCCTCGGCCTGTCCGCCGATGTGCGTCCCGGATACCAGAACATCCGTGTGACCTACCGCATCGACACCGACGCCTCCGACGATCAGGTCGAAGACCTGCTCGCATACGTGCAGAAGACCTCGCCCGTGCTGGATATCCTGCGCCATCCCGTGCAGGTGAGCGTCACGCGCGGGTGAGGAAACATCAAGGCCGGGTCGGTGGCGGCATGTCGCTTGAACCCCTGCTAATGGGAGCCAGGCCGATCAAGCAACGGCGCAGGGTAGCTCAGCCCGGCACGCTCAGCTGGACTTAGCCGCCACGGCTCGTGCACCGCCCGGCCAGCCACTTCGGCCAACTCCGGCACGTGGCGGCGGACGTATTCCCCGTCGGGATCGAAGCGGTGCGCCTGCCGGATCGGGTTCAGAACCCGATTGGGACGGGTGTCGTTTCCGGTTCCCGCCACCCACTGCCAGTTGCCCGCGTTGTTGGCTACATCGCCGTCGACCAGCCAGCGGAAAAAGTGCGCGGCTCCGTACCGCCAGTCCAGGCCGAGGGTCTTCGTCAGGAAGGATGCCGTAATGAGCCGGGCCCGGTTATGCATCCAGCCCTCCGCCAACAGCTGCCGCATGCCAGCGTCGACGATCGGGATGCCGGTCAGGCCGGACCGCCAGGCGGCGAGCGCGTCGTCATCGTGCCGCCACCGCGTCTGCCGCGTGCGGTAGTCGGTGGTCGTAATGGCTGGAAACGCCGCGGTGACCTGATGCAGGAAGTCACGCCAGGCCAGCTGTCGAATCAGGGCAGGTGCCCGGCCCGACAGCCGCCGCGCCGCCACCAGCGGCGACACACAACCGAGGTGCAAATACGGGCTTAGCCGGCTCGTCTGGTCCGCTGCCAGATCGTCGTAATCGGGCTCGCCGGCGGCAACCCGGCGCACGACGTTATCCAGCAGCCGCAGGCCGGCCGACTCCCCAGCGGTCGGCAACTTCGGCGAGCGTTCACCGCGAATCAGGTCGTCGGGCGTCGGCAGCTCGCCGACGTGTAACCCTGAGGGTATCGGGACGACCGGCGGCACCGGCTCAGCGGGCCGCCACCCCACCTGCCGCCAGGCACGGAAGTACGGAGTGAACACGCGATAGTGGTCCCCGCCGGCGGGGTGGAGCGACCCAGGTGGAACCACCGTCACGCCAGGGCTGAACTCGACCGCAACCCCGGCCCGCGACGCCTCCGAGGT
Source organism: Jiangellaceae bacterium (assembly GCA_036374175.1). Taxonomy (GTDB): domain Bacteria; phylum Actinomycetota; class Actinomycetes; order Jiangellales; family Jiangellaceae; genus JASLBX01. Next base: position 2,811 of record DASUUH010000119.1, read on the forward strand.
CAGCCGGCGCTCGCGGCGTTGTGCATACGCGCTGACGTCAGCGCTTGCCCGTACCGTGTCAGCCCTGGTTTCGATCGCCACCCGCAGCGTTTCGGCCACCACGTCGCCACGGCGGATCACCAGGTCGCCACCGAGTTCACGCAGCGATGACCGTAGATCGGCAAGTGCTCCGGCCAAGACGGCGGCACGATTCGGCGATGCGGTGGGCCCGGCCAGGATCTGCTCGTCGATCACGAACAGCGGAACCACGGTGGTGTGGTCCCGGCAGGCTGCCGCCAGCGCGGGGTGGTCGTGCACCCGGAGATCTCGCGTGAACAGCACTACGGCCGTCACGACGTTGCCCGGCGTGGTCGCTGGCAGACCTCAGCGCACGCACCCACTATGTCTACACCAGCCGTCCAACAGAGCCATCCAGGGCGATCATGACAAGGTGACCGGCTACCAGTAGTTGTAGGTCCGCTGGCCCTGCTGCAGCGCCGTTACGTAGCCGGCGCGTTCGTAGGCGGCTTCATGGGTGTCGGCGGGCACCGCGAGCAGGCCACGCAGCTGGGTGGGTGAGGTATATCCCTTGCGGGTCATCCAGGCAGTCAGGCCGTCCAACAGCACGCCCGCATAGGCCGGACCGTGGCGCAGCAGCGCCGAGGCGGTCATTACCACATCCGCTCCGGCGAGGAGGTACTTGACCACATCGTCGGGCTTCTCGACGCCGGTGGTGGCCGCGAGCGCGGCGTTCACCCGGCCGCGCAGCAGCGCGATCCAGGTACGGGGAAGACGCGCCTCGACCGGGGTGGAGAGCTCGATGGTGGGCGTGACGGCGAGGGTTTCGATGTCGATGTCGGGCTGCAGGAACCGGTTGAACAGCACGAGCGCATCGGCCCCGGCCCGGTCGAGCTCTAGGGCCATCTCGCCGGTGGAGCTGAAGTGCGGGTTCAACTTGACTGCGACCGGTATCGAGACCGCGCTCTTGACCCGGCTCAGGATGTCGAGGTGTCGCTGTTCCACCTCTCGTCCGGTGGTATGCGGGTCGGCAGGGATGTAGTAGATGTTGAGTTCGATCGCGGACGCTCCGGCGTCCTGCATGGCGCGCGCGTACTCCGCCCAACCCCCTGGAGTAGATCCGTTGATGCTTGCGATCAGTGGAATGTCAACGGCGCTCGCCGCGCGTTCGAGCAGGCCCAGGTAGCGCTGCGGGCCGGGCGGCTCATCGGGAGCGGCCGGAAAATAGGACAGGGACTCCGCAAAGCTTTCGGTGCCCGCCTCGACGAGCCGCTCGTGGGCCATCGCCTCGTGCCGCAACTGTTCCTCGAACAGAGAGAAGAGCACCACCGCGCCGACGCCGACATCGGCGAGCCGGCGGATGCCGTCGACGGTCTGTGACAGTGGAGATGCCGATGCGATGAGCGGGTTGCGCAGTGCGAGGCCCATATAGTCGGTGGACAGGTCCATCAGTCGTCCTTGCGCGCGTCGGGAGCGAACCGTTCAGGGCCGCGCGTGGCCATCTCCTCGTACACCGCCCACCGCTGGTCTACGGCTTCCTGGGCGAGGTGGAGCAGCCGTTCGGCTTCGGACGGGTTCGAGTTCACCAGCATCTTGTACCGGAGCTCGCGGTAGATGTAGTCGGTCAGCCGCATCCGCGGCCGCGGTGAGTCGAGCAGGAACGGGTTGCCGCCCGCAGAACGGACCACCGGGTCGTAGCGGATCAACGGCCAGTGTCCACTGGCCACGGC
>DASUUH010000120.1:0-8428 GCA_036374175.1 Jiangellaceae bacterium
CCTGGCCGTCGCGGCCGGGCGACTGCCGCCTACCGCCATCGCAGTCGCCGCCGGCCTGCTGGCCGGATTCCTCGTGCTCGCCCGCCGGGCCGCAGTCGCTGAGACACGCCGCCGCGCCCACCTCCGCCGGATTCTGGCGCAGCGGCGCGCGCAGGCGGAGGCGCAGGAGAGGGCTGCAGCGGCGGCGACTGCATCAGGCAAGCGGGTTGCCGTCCTTGGCGAGCCGGAGCCGGTCGAGCCGGCCGATCCGAATGCGTGGGAGCCGGTACCCGTCCCGCTGCCGACCTACCTGACAAAAGCCAAGGCCGAGGCGCCGGTGATCCGCAAGATCGACCTGGCCAGCCCCGGCGCGTGGACGTCCGGCCGGTTGAACCCGGCCGGCTCGATCGCCCTGCCACCGCCTTCGCCTGCGGAAGACGATGACCTCCCGGAGCGGCGGCGGGCAGTCGGCGGCTGACCGGTTTCGATTCGAATCAGGCGGCCTCCGGATGCTATCGTTCACCGGGTCATCCCGAGGGGCTGTAGCGCAGTCCGGTAGCGCACCTCGTTCGCATCGAGGGGGTCAGGGGTTCAAATCCCCTCAGCTCCACCCGTAGGCCGGTCACCTTTTTCCTAGTGCGCGGAGCGCGTCCTGGCGGCGAGTGCTGTGATGACTTCTTGTTCGCCCCGTACGCAAAGAGGGGCCGGTCCCAGGTACTGGACCGGCCCCTCGAACCGCTTTCGGTCAAGCACGCGGACGCGCGTTATGACTTATCCGCCAGCATGGCTTGCATCCAGTTGATCTGGGCCTGCTGCGTCACGCGTACATGTCGTTCACCCACTGTGCCAGCGTCTCGTCGGTGCCGTGCATGAGAACGTGCACGATCATGTCGAGTGCACCTCCGTGGTGCCTGATCATCAGCTGGAGGTACTCACAGCGTGATCAACAGACGATGTCTGAACATAAGGCCGTTTTGCTGCTTACTTCTTAAAGCGGTAGCCTTAACTGCGCGAAGGGGAGTAGCCCCTAATGTCGCGGTCGACATACTGACTCGCCGCCATCCCCGGCAGTTGAGTCCGGCCCGGCAGCCTGTGAACCAGGCGGGCGAGACCTTCGACCCAAGGCAGTCATGCCGGGTCGAGGTGTCGCCTACCCCGATCCGGTACGGATCGGGAGGTAATGCAGCTGATGGCCGACGTGTGGGCCGCGTTCTGGTTGAGCTTCGGCGTCATATTCGTAGCCGAGTTGGGCTACAAGTCCCAGCTGATGGCAATGGCGTTCGCCACCCGCTACCGCGCCTGGCCGGTCATTGCCGCCATCACCGCGGCGACCACGATCGTCCACTTGGGGTCGGTGGCCCTTGGTGCCGGGTTCAGCGAGATGCTCCCCACCCGTTGGGTCAACGTGGTCGCGGCGCTGGCGTTCTTCGGGTTCGCGGCGTGGACGCTCCGCGGTGACGCGCTCTCAGACGATGAGCGGCGGCGGGCTCAACGGAATGTTCGGTCTGCGTTTATGACCGTCGGCGTGGCGTTCTTCCTCGCCGAACTGGGTGACAAGACGATGCTTGCGACGATCACGCTCGCGACGCAACACGGCTGGATCGGGGTCTGGATCGGTTCGACGGTAGGCATGGTGGCCGCAGATGCGCTCGCCATCGTCGTCGGTCGCCAACTGGGTTCGCGGCTGCCCGAACGCGCCGTTCGGTATGTCGCCGCCGCGCTGTTCGCCCTGTTCGGCGGCTGGCTTCTGCTCGATACGTTGCTGCGGTAGTCAGATCCAGCGGTCGAACCACATCCTGGCCTCCCACGCGTCCCGCGGGATGACCTCATCGACATGGATGGGATAGAACCACGCCGCCAACGCGATGGTGCACAGCACGTATGCCCCGGCAAGGGCCGCACCGACCATCCGGCGCGTGGGTGCGGCATCTCGGCGTCCGATCAGCAAGCCTATGGCGTAGGCCACCGCCAGCACGATAAACGGCGCAATGGCAGCAGCGTAGAAGGCGAACGTCGTGCGCTCGGTGAAGAACAGCCACGGCACCCACGTGGCGAGCATCCCGGCCAGGATTGCGCCGGCCCGCCAGTCGCGCTTCACCAGCCACATCCACGCGCACACCAGCAGCGCCACACAGCCGCCCCACCACAACAGCGGTGTGCCGAGCGCAAGCATCGCCTGGCTGCATTCATCTACCTGGCAGCCCTGCTCACCGCGTTCGAGGCTCTCGTAATCGAACAGCACCGGGCGAAGCAGCAGCAGCCAACCCGATGCGTGTGACTCATACGGGTGGTCACCAGTGATGTTCTGGTGCGAGCCCAGTATCTCGGCGTGGTTGTGCCAGAGGCTGCGAACCCAGTCCGGTAGCAGCGCTCCCGCGCCGGACGACGGGTTGTTCTCAGCCCAATGCCGGCTCTGCCCGTTGTCGCCCACGATCCAGCCCAACCAGGTTGCCAGGTAGGTCGCGATCGCGATTGGGACCATGGTCAGAAAGGCGACGGGGCCGTCCTTGAACAACGCCCCCGACCACGGAGATGGGACACCGGCGGCCTTGCGGGCGCCGATCTCCCAAACGACGGTGAGGACGCCGAACAACGCCAGTGCGTACGCCCCGCTCCACTTGGTCGCGCAGGCTAAGCCCAGCAGCACGGCTGCTGCGATCCGCCAGGGGCGCCAGGCGATCAGCGGCCCGAGCGGCGGGCTTTCGGTTCCGACGGGCAGGTCGGCGGCCCACTCGGCGTATCTGCGCCGTGCGTAGTCGCGGTCGACCAGCAGGCACGCGAATGCCGCGATGATGAACATCGCCAGAATCCCGTCGAGGAGGGCGATCCGGCTCGTTGCGATGGACAACCCGTCGACGGCGAGCAGGAGGCCGGCCAGCGTGCCGAGCATGGTGGACCGGAACAGTCGGCGGCCGGCACGCACGACAAGCATCGCGGTGACGACCCCGGCGAGCGCCACGGCCAGCCGCCATCCGGTGGGTTCCATTCCGAGCAGTCGGATCCCGCCGGCGATCAGCCACTTTCCCGCCGGAGGATGTACGACAAGGGATGGTTCGTCCGTGAAGATGGCGAGGTCACCGGCGATGATCATGTCGTCGGCGCCCTCGACGAACCCGCGTGAGTCGCCGAACTTGAGTAGCGCGAAGGCGTCCTTCGCGTAGTACGTCTCGTCGAACACCAGCCGGTTCGGCCGCCCCAACTCGACGAGCCGCAGCACGGCGGCGACCGCGCCGACAAACAGTGTCGCGACCCAGCCCAACAGGCGATCGCCGGGCATCGGGCGGACCAGGCGGTCTCGCAGAGCCTCGCGCCGTTCCTCTTCCGGCTCTGAGGCAGGCAACGACCGTCCATCCTGGACCATGGTGTCGGTGCCTTCGCTCACCCGCGACATCCTAGGACGGACTGCCAGGATGGTTCGGTGACCACTCCGTCGAATGGGTTGTTGGTGCTAGCCGGAACGCCGATCGGCGCCTTCGAGGACGCGTCTCCACGCCTTGCGCGTGAGCTGGCTGGAGCCGACCTCGTGGCGGCCGAGGACACCCGGCGACTCCGCAGGTTGACCGCCGCTCTCGGGATTCAAGTGACCGGCCGGGTGGTGTCGTATTTCGAGGGCAATGAGGTGGCCCGCACACCGGAACTCGTCGACGCCATGCTCGGCGGCGCCCGGGTGGTTCTGGTCACCGACGCAGGCATGCCCTCGGTTTCTGACCCGGGGTACCGGTTGGTCGCCGCCGCCGTGGCCGCCGGCGTGCGGGTGACTGCCGTGCCCGGGCCGTCTGCCGCGCTGGCCGCCCTTGCGGTGAGCGGACTGCCAGTGGACCGGTTCTGTTTCGAGGGGTTCTTGCCACGCAAGTCCGGCGAGCGTTCGCGGCGACTGGCGGCTTTGGCCGGCGAGGAACGGACGATGGTGTTCTTCGAGTCTCGGCACCGGCTGGCGGCCACGCTCAGTGCCTTGGCATCTGCTTTCGGGACGGACCGCCGGGCGGCCGTCTGCCGTGAGTTGACTAAAACGCACGAGGAGATCCGCCGGGCGTCACTCGGAGAGCTCGCCGACTGGGCGGTGCACGGTGAGGCGCTCGGCGAGATCACCATCGTGGTAGCCGGCGCGTCGCCGGCACAGGTGACCGTCGAGCATGCCGTCTCCTTGGTCGCCGAGCGCGTGGCCATGGGCGTTCCGCGCAAGCAGGCCGTCACCGATGTCGCCCGCGAGACCGGTCTGCCTCGGCGCGAGGTCTACAACGCCGCCGTCGGATCTCAGCGCGAGTCCTAGCCGCATCCCGACCGTCCGGCGCCACTGTGGGCTCTCCACGCTGGGAGTGTCCCCCTTGGGGGGACCGCCGCCCTGGAGGGACGCGCCCACGAAGGCGAGCCTCGGGAAGGTCGCCACTGGGAGTGTCCCCCTTGGGGGGACCGCCGGGACCGGCAACCTCGTGGACCCCTTAACCGGGTGGGCCGACGCTGGCCGCTCCCTCTACGATCGGGGACCATGACTCGTCACGTGCTCACGGCCGTGGCCTGGCCCTATACCAATGGGCCGCGCCATATCGGCCACGTATCCGGTTTCGGCGTCCCTTCCGACGTGTTCAGCCGGTACATGCGGATGTCGGGTCACGACGTGCTCATGGTCAGTGGGACGGACGAGCATGGCACGCCGATACTCGTGCTGGCCGAGCAGGAAGGCGTCAGCCCGCGCGAGCTGGCCGACCGATACAACCGGGTCATCGTGCAGGATCTACATGACCTCGGACTGTCCTACGACCTGTTCACTCGCACCACGACGCGGAACCACTACGCCGTTGCCCAGGAGATGTTCAAGACGCTCCAGCGCAACGGGTACATGGTCGAGAAGACCACCAAGGGCGCCATCTCGCCGTCGACCGGCCGGACCCTGCCCGACCGGTTCATCGAGGGCACCTGCCCGATCTGCGGCTACGACGGAGCACGCGGCGATCAGTGCGACAACTGCGGCAACCAGCTCGACCCCATCGATCTGATAAATCCGCGTAGCCGCATCAACGGCGAGATCCCAAAGTTCGTCGAGACCGAGCACTTCTTCCTCGATCTTCCGGCATTGGCCGAGACGCTCGGCCAGTGGCTCCAGACCAGGACGGACTGGCGGCCCAACGTGCTCAAGTTCAGCCTCAACCTGCTGGATGACGTCCGCCCCCGGGCTATGACGCGCGACATCGACTGGGGCGTCCCCGTGCCGCTACCGGGCTGGGAAGACAACCCGAACAAGCGGCTGTACGTATGGTTCGACGCCGTCATCGGTTACCTGTCCGCGTCGATCGAGTGGGCCCGGCGCTCCGGTGACGACGACGCGTGGCGCGCATGGTGGTCCGACCCCGACGCCCGGTCGTACTACTTCATGGGCAAGGACAACATCACGTTCCACTCCCAGATTTGGCCCGCCGAGTTGCTGGGGTACGACGGTCGTGGTGCCCGCGGCGGTGAGCCAGGCAAGTACGGAAGGCTCGAGCTGCCGACGGAGGTCGTCTCGAGCGAGTTCCTCACCATGGAGGGCCGCAAGTTCTCGTCGTCACGCGGAGTCGTGATCTACGTCAACGACTTCCTATCCAGGTACGACGCGGACGCGCTGCGGTACTTCATCGCCGTGGCGGGGCCGGAGACCCAAGACACCGACTTCACCTGGGCCGAGTTCGTCCGGCGCAACAACGACGAGCTTGTCGCAGGCTGGGGCAACCTGGTCAACCGCACAGCTTCGATGATCGCCAAGAACATCGGCGCCATCCCCAAGGCAGGCGAGCTGACCGAGGCCGACCGGGCCCTGTTGACCACGACACAGGCCGCCTTCTCCACCGTCGGCGACCTGATCGGACGGCACCGGCAGAAGGCCGCCATCCAAGAGGCGATGCGGGTTGTCAGTGAGGCCAACACCTACCTGTCGCAGCAAGAGCCATGGAAGCTTAAGAGCACCGACCCCGATCGCATGCACACCGTGCTGCATGTGGCGGCGCAGGCGGCCGCCGACTGCAACACGCTGCTCACGCCGTTCCTGCCGCATTCGGCGCAGCGAGTTCACGAGGTACTGGGCGGGACGGAACGCTGGTCGGATCGGCCGGCGATCCGCGAGGTAGACGATCTCGACGGTGGGCCGGGTTACCCGGTGCTGATGCTGGACGAGGATCGTGGTGCCGCGCGCTGGCAGCACACCCCGCTCGTGCCCGGAACGCCGGTCGAGCCGCCGAAGCCGGTGTTCACCAAGTTGGACCCCAGCGTGGCGGACGAGGAGTTGGCGCGCCTCGAGGCTCGCGCGAATGAGTAGGCCGGTACTCGAGGCGGATCTGCCCCCGGCCCCGCCTCCATTGCCGTCGCCCGTCACCGACACGCATTGCCATCTGGACATCGCTCGTGGTCCGGACCAGACTCCCGACCCTGAGCGGGCACTCAGCGACGCCGCGGCGGTGAACGTCACCCGGGTCGTCCAGATCGGGACTGATCTGCGCAGTTCGGCGTGGGCCGTCGACGCCGCCCGTAGCTACGACGCGGTGGTAGCCGGTGTCGCCTTGCACCCGAACGAGGCGCCTCGGTTGGCCGCGCAGGACGCTCTGGAAGATGCACTTTCCGAGATTGACCGGCTGGCCGCATCGTCGGATCGGGTACGAGCGATCGGTGAAACCGGGCTGGACAATTTTCGGACCGGCCCGGACGGTCGTGCGGCGCAGGAATACTCGTTCCGGGCCCATATCGAGATGGCCCGACGGCGGACAAAGGCGCTGGTCATCCATGACAGGGACGCGCATGCGGACGTCCTTCGCGTGCTTGAGGACAGTGCGCTACCGGAGGTCGTGGTGTTCCACTGCTACTCCGGTGATGCCGAGATGGCGCGGTTCTGTGCCCAGCGCGGGTGGTTCCTGTCGTTCGCCGGAACCGTGACGTTCAAGAACGCGAGCGGATTGCGGGCCGCGCTGGCCGTCACACCCTTGGATCAAGTCCTCGTGGAGACGGACGCACCGTTCCTCACCCCGCATCCCCACCGCGGAAAGACGAACGCACCGAAGCTCATTCCGCTGACGGTTCGGACGATGGCGGAGGTGCTCGACAGGGACGTAGACGTCGTCTGCGAGGCGCTCCAGCGCAACACATTTCAGGCATTTGGATCATGGTGACCCGCGAGCCGACTTGGCTTTACGGCCTAAAGCCGTTACCGTCTCGTGACTGTTAGCCGGATCGGGAAGGCTCCGGGGGGCTTGAGACAGCCCCCGATGCGCGCCGCGCAGCCTCTCGTGCCCGGAGAGAACGAGAGACCTGGAGTACCGTGCGACCGTCCGTGAAGACGTTGGCGATCAACGCCACCGTGGTCACAGCGCTCGTCGGCGGCATGGCCGCCTACACCACGTTCAACCACACCGTCCAACTCAGCATCGACGGTCGGACCGAGACCGTACAGACGTTCGCCGACACCGTGGGCGGCGTCCTTGAAGACCAGGGCATCGAACTCACTGCCCGCGACCTTGTCGCTCCCTCCCCAGAAAGCGCGGTGGAGGACGGGTTGGAGATCTCCGTCCGGTACGCCAGGCCCGTGAGCGTCGAAATCGACGGCGTAGAGCGCGAGTTCTGGACGACCGCGCTGTCGGTCGAGGAAGCCCTCGCCGACCTCGGGATCCGGGCCGCAGGAGCCGAAGTTTCGGTCTCCCGTTCGCTCGGGATCGGCCGGCGCGGACTGGACTTCGAGGTCCGCACGCCGAAGGACATCACACTGGTGGCCGACGGCGAGGAACGCGAGCTGACCACCACCGCGCTGACCGTTCGGGAAGCCCTCCGCGACCTGAACATCGAGCTCGGCGACCGTGACCTCATCGAACCCGCTGCCGAAGAGCGCATCGCCAACGGCCTCCGGCTGGTCGTCAAGCGAGTGACGGTCGAGAAGAAGACGGTCACCGTGGAGGTCGAGTACGAGACCAAGCGCAAGACCGACGACTCGATGTACGAAGACCAGTCCAAGGTCGAGCGCAAGGGCAAGAACGGCGCTCTCGAGCGGACCATCGAGGTCATCTTGATCGACGGCAAGAAGAGTGACGAGAAGGTACTGTCCGAGGATCTCGTAACCGAACCGGTCGACAAGATCGTGGTCGTGGGCACCAAGAAGCGCCCGTCCGAACCGTCTTCGAGTTCGGAGCCGAACTACGCCAGCGGCAGCACGGTCTGGGATCGGCTGGCCCAGTGCGAGTCCGGCGGCAACTGGTCGATCAACACCGGCAACGGCTACTACGGCGGTCTGCAGTTCTCGCTGCAGACTTGGCGGGCGTACGGCGGATCCGGCTACCCGCACGAGAACAGCCGCGAGGAGCAGATCCGAATCGCCACGAAGGTGCGCGACGCGCGGGGTCACTACGGCGACTGGCCGGCGTGCGCCGCGAAGCTCGGCCTGCCGACGTCGTAGGTCCCCTAGTTGGGCGGTGGGTCGGCCGAGCGCCGGCCCCCGCCC
>DASUUH010000121.1:0-43455 GCA_036374175.1 Jiangellaceae bacterium
GGAGTGGGCGGCCAGGCGGCGCGCGATGAAGTCGGCGACCGACAACGCCGGTGAACTGCAGGAGACCCTGACCCGGGAGTCCAACCAGGCCCGACAGGCAGAGATCACCCAGGAGATCAGCGAGATCGTCGGCGGCGCCAATGCGCTGGCCGCCGCCGCAGCGGAGTAAATGAGGACCCATGACCACCACATCTGAGACCACCCCCGCGGAGCAGGAGCAGGTTGCCACCACCGGCCGGATCGCCCGGGTGACCGGTGCGGTCGTCGACGTCGAGTTCGCCGTCGACGAGATGCCTGGCATCTACCACGCTCTCGAGGTCGACATCCACCTGGCCGAGGAAGCCGGCGGCGACCGCACACTGACCCTCGAGGTCGAGCAGCACATCGGCGACGGCCTGGTGCGCACCATCGCACTGCAGCCGACCGACGGATTGGTGCGTGGGGCTACCGTGCGCGACACCGGCGGCCCGATCACCGTGCCAGTCGGCGACGGCGTGAAGGGTCACGTGTTCAACGTGCTCGGCAAGCCGCTGGATGTCGACGAGTCGGAGATCAAGGCCGACAAGCGCTGGCCGATCCACCGCAAGCCGCCCGCATTCGACCAGCTCGAGGGCAGCACCCAGATGCTGGAGACCGGCATCAAGGTCCTCGATCTGCTGACTCCGTACATCCAGGGCGGCAAGATTGCCCTGTTCGGCGGCGCCGGCGTGGGCAAGACCGTGCTGATCCAGGAGATGATCCGCCGGGTCGCTCGCAATTTCGGCGGCACCTCGGTGTTCGCCGGCGTCGGCGAGCGCACCCGCGAGGGCAACGACTTGTGGGTCGAGCTTCAGGAGGCGGACGTCCTCAAGGACACCGCGCTGGTATTCGGTCAGATGGACGAGCCGCCGGGTGTGCGCATGCGGGTCGGCCTGTCCGCGCTGACCATGGCCGAGTACTTCCGCGACGTGCAGAACCAGGACGTGCTGCTGTTCATCGACAACATCTTCCGGTTCAGCCAGGCCGGCTCGGAGGTCTCGACGCTGCTCGGGCGGATGCCGTCGGCCGTGGGTTACCAGCCGACGCTGGCCGACGAGATGGGTGAGCTGCAAGAGCGCATCACCTCGGTGCGGGGCCACTCGATCACCTCGATGCAGGCCATCTACGTGCCGGCCGACGACATCACCGACCCGGCCCCGCACAATGCGTTCGCCCACCTGGACGCGCGAACCGTCCTCTCACGCCCGATCACCCAGCTGGGCATCTACCCGGCGGTGGACCCACTGGACTCGTCGAGCCGGATCCTCGACCCCGCGTACGTAGGTGAGGACCACTATCGGATCGCGACGACGGTCAAGGAGATCCTGCAGAAGTACAAGGACCTGCAGGACATCATCGCCATCCTCGGTATCGACGAGCTGTCCGAAGAGGACAAGGTCACGGTCAACCGGGCGCGGCGTCTTCAGCGGTTCCTGTCGCAGAACATGTACGCGGCCGAGGCGTTCACCGGCCAGCCCGGTGACACCGTGCCATTGTCCGAGACGCTCGAGTCGTTCGACGCGATCTGCAAGGGCGAGTACGACCACCTGCCTGAGCAGGCGTTCGCCTACGTCGGCAACGTCGAGGACGCCGAGAAGAAGGCCGCCAAACTGGCCTCCTAACCCGCTTCCGGTTGATCACGTTCAGCATGCCTATGGGTGCCGTACCATGCGCACGCGCCTGTTGGAGTACCGACAGGCCTGCCGCACCACCAACAGCCATGCTGAACGTGATCGAACCGCAACGCGGGCGAATGGGTGCACAACTGGCAATTCGGGCGCTAAGTGTGGCGGGCGCCGCCGGTCCGCCGAACCTGGCCAGGTAAAGTGGCGCACTAACCGTTTGAGGAGTAAAGAGTGCCTGGGGAGCTGAACGTCGAGCTGGTCGCGCCTGACCGCAGAGTCTGGTCCGGGACCGCAAGCATGATCGTGACGCGGACGACCGAAGGCGAGATCGGCATCCTGCCCGGCCACGAACCCGTCCTCGGCTTGCTGGTGACCGGCCAGGTGACCATCCGGACTACTGACGGCGCCACCGTGCTGGCCGCCGTCCACGGCGGGTTCCTGTCGGTATCCGACGACACGGTGTCCATCCTCGCGGAGGTTGCCGAACTGGCCGACGAGATCGACGTCGCGCGCGCCAAGGAAGCGCTGGAACGAGCCCAAGGCGACGACGACAGCGAACAGCGACGCCGCGCCGAGACGCGACTGCGCGTCGCCGAAGCCCGCTAGCGGGTCATGCGGGCGGGGGCCGACGATGACGGTGATTGAATGGATCGCTGTCATCGTCGCGGGCGCAGCCGTTCTGGTCGCGCTGGCCCTCGGCGGGTTGTTCGTTCGCCGCACGCTGCTGCAGCGGCAGGGCGGGTTCGACATGTGCCTACGGATCGGGACGGCGGGGTGGAGTGACGGCTGGGTTTTCGGCATCGCGCGGTACCGGGGCGACGTGCTGGAATGGTTCCGGACGTTCAGCTTCGGCACGCGGGTGCAGCGCGTACTGCCCCGGCGAGACCTGACAGTGGTGGGACGGCGGCTGCCCGTCGCCGATGAGGCGTACGATTTGCCGGCCGGACATGTCGTGCTGATCTGGGAGGTCGGCGGCGAGCGGCTCGAAGTGTCGATGAGTGAGGCGGCGTCGATGGCCTTCCTGGCCTGGCTCGAGGCCGCGCCACCCGGCGAACATCTGGTGGCGTAGGAGATCGAAAGGACCCGAGCGGTTGGAACGACTTCGAGTCGTCGGCGGAGCGTCTCTTCGCGGTGACGTCCGGGTATACGGGGCGAAGAACAGCGCGCTGAAACTCATGGCCGCAACGCTTCTCGCGCCCGGTACCAGCGTGCTGTACGACGTGCCGGCCATCACGGATGTGCATTACATGTCCGAGTTGTTGCGTCGGCTGGGCGCCGAGGTTCGCCGCGACGGCACGACGGTGAAGGTCCACGTCCCGGCAGAGATTGACCACTCCGCCCCGTACGACCTGGTACGCAAGCTGCGGGCTTCGATATGTGTGCTCGGACCGCTACTGGCCCGGTGCGGGGCCGCTGACGTCGCCCTGCCCGGCGGGGACTCGATCGGCTCGCGCGGGCTCGACATGCACCTGGCCGGTCTGGAGAAGCTCGGCGCCACCGTCGGCATCGAACACGGGTACGTCGTCGCACGTGCTCCGGACGGGTTGACCGGTGCCTCCATCTGGCTCGACTTCCCCAGTGTCGGCGCCACCGAGAACATCCTGATGGCCGCGGTGTTCGCGCAGGGAACCACGGTCATCGACAACGCGGCCCGCGAGCCCGAGATCGGCGACATCTGCCGGATGCTGCTGAAGATGGGCGCCAAGATCGACGGGATCGGGACGTCCACGCTGCGGATTGAAGGCGTCAGCGGCCTGCACCCCGCCGAACACACGACCGTGCCGGACCGGATCGTCGCCGGCACGTGGGCGATTGCGGCGGCGATGACCCGCGGCGACATCACCGTCACCAACGGGCGTGCGGAGCATCTGGAGATCGTGCTCGACAGATTGGAACGTGCCGGCGCCGTGGTAGAGACGACCGGTGGCGGATTCCGGGTCGCGATGTCCGGACGGCCACGAGCATTCGACGTCGTCACACTGCCGTACCCCGGCTTCCCGACGGACCTGCAGCCCATGGTGGTGGGCTTGAACTCGGTTGCGGACGGGACGGCGATGGTGACCGAGAACGTGTACGAAGCCAGGTTCATGTTCGTCAACGAACTTGCCCGGCTCGGCGCGGATGTCCGTACCGATGGCCACCACGCCGTCGTGCGCGGTCGCGAACGGTTGTCTGGAGCGCCGGTGGTGGCGACTGACATTCGCGCGGGTGCCGGACTGGTGCTCGCCGGCCTCTGCGCCGAGGGTGAGACGATCATTTCTGCCGTTCACCACATCGATCGCGGATATCCGGACCTGGTCGGACAGCTGACTGCGCTGGGTGCTGACGTCGTGCGCGAGCCTGACCCCGATCACTTCGAGGCCTAGGGGGACCACCAGCAGTGACGCGCGAAGAGTCGGTGGCAGGCCGCCTGACGTGGCCGGCGATCCAGCAGTGGTTGGGCCGGGCCGGTCTGACCGCATATCTGGTCGTGCTGGTGACATACATCTTGCGCGACGGCTTGCCGACGCACCGCATCGACCAGACGATCTGGATCCTGGCCGGCATCGTTGCGGCCAAGCTGGGCCGCAACTGGCGGGTGCACGCCCGCGCGATCGTCGAGTGGCTCCCGCTGCTCGGCGCGCTCATGCTCTATGACTTCACCCGCGGCATCGCGGATACGTTGGGCATGCCGCTGCGGGTAGCCGAATTGGTCGATGCCGAGCGCTTCCTCTTCGGCGGGCAGTTGCCCACGGTGTGGCTGCAAGAGCGGTTCTACACCCGTGGTGACCCGCAGTGGTGGGACGTCGTGGCCTCAGCGGTCTACTTCTCCCACTTCGTGGTGCCGTGGGCGATCGCCGCGGGGTTCTACATGGTGTCGAGGCCGCTGTGGTGGCGGTACATCCGGATTGTGCTGCTGCTGTCCTACACCGGCCTGCTGACGTACATCCTGTTGCCGGCCGCGCCGCCGTGGTACGCCGCGTGGAACGGCACGATCGACGAGACCGTCGAGCGCAACATCGGCAGTGGCTGGGCGGTGATCGGCCTGCGCTTTGCCAGCGCGTGGTTCAACGACGTTCGGGCCGACGCCAACGCCGTTGCTGCGCTGCCGTCACTGCACGCGGGGTTCGCCTTGCTGGTCACCGTCGGGCTGTGGCCGGTGGTCCGGCACTGGCTCCCACGGATTCTGCTGGTCGCTTTCCCTCTTGCGATGGGCGTGACGCTCGTCTACAGCGGTGAACATTACGTCGTGGACATCCTGCTCGGGTTCGCCTATGTCGGGCTTATTGTGCTTGGCCTGCGGCTGTGGGATCGCTGGCGCCAGCAGCCGCCGGTCTTGCCGGAGCCCACTGCGGCGCCGGTGCCGTCCGTTGAGCCCCCGGACCTGGCGAAGCAGGTCGCGGGTCCGGGCCAGGTCGGTCGGCCACACGAGGAGCCGGTAGCCACCGGGATACTTGGCGATGGTGCTCCTGATGCCGGCCTCGAACAGAAGGTCGTCAATGGCGCTCAAGTCCTCGGTGGTGACTCCTTCAGCAACCGGCTCGAGCAACCCGTACTCCCTACTGCTTTCGATCAGCGAGTTGCCCTTCCCAAACGCCCACAGCGCAGCCAGGATTAGCGCGCCGAGCAGGGCGGCGGCGATCAGCGGCCCCAGCACGTACGTCGCGCTCCCGGTTCCTGGCATGTAACAAGTGTGGCGTCGGTTGGCCGTTGCCACACGCAATTGCGACACCGGCGTTTTCCGGTTGTCACTGACTCTGGCCACCAGCCAGGGCTCGGCGGTGGACACGCAGTATCCGGGGGCGGGTGACACCGGTCGATATGCTCGCCTCGTCAGGGACAGCGCAGGGTGAAAGGGCATGAAATGTCGCAGCAGGTGGCAGTCATCGGTGCAGGTTTGATGGGCTCGGGCATCGCCCAGGTCGCTGCGGCGAGCGGCTGGGACGTCGTTCTGCGCGACATCACCGTCGAAGCGCTGGGCCGCGGAATGGCGGCGATCGAGAAGAGCACGGACAAGTTCGTCAGCAAGGGTTCGATGTCTGCTGACGACCGGGCGGCCAGTCTCGAAAGGATCACCACGACAACCGATCTGGCAGCGGCGGCGGAAGCCGACGTGGTGGTCGAGGCGGTCTTCGAGCAGATCGACGTCAAACGCGAAGTGTTCGCTGAGCTCGACCGGATCTGCAAGGACGGCGCCCTCCTTGCCACGAACACCAGCGCCATCCCGATCACCAACATCGCGGCCGCCACGGCGCGCCCGGAGGCCGTCGTCGGCACCCACTTCTTCTCGCCGGTGCCGATGATGGGCCTGTGCGAACTCGTCCGCGGCAGGCGCACTTCGGACGAGACTCTTGCCGCCGCCCGGTCGTTCGCCGAGTCGATCGGCAAGACGTGTGTGGTCGTGAATCGCGACGTCGCGGGCTTCGTCACCACTCGGTTGATCGCAGCCTTCGTCATGGAGGCGGTCCGGTTGTACGAATCGGGCGTGGCGAGTGCGGAAGACATCGACACGGCATGCCGGCTCGGGTTCGGCCACGCCATGGGACCGCTCGCCACAACGGATCTCACCGGCGTGGACATCTTGCACCACGCCACCAAGAACATCTACGACGAGACCGCCGACCCCAAGTTCTTCCCGCCCGAGATCCTGACCAGGATGGTCGCCGCGGGTGAACTCGGCCGCAAGGCCGGACGAGGGTTCTACGCCTACGACTGACGGCGCGGCATCCCGCGAGTGAGGTGCCTTAGGCCGTCTCACCCGTGCCCAGGTCGGCGCCTAAGGTGGCGCGGCCGCAGAAGATGCGGCGGCTGCCCGATGTCCGCAGGGCCCCTTACGGACGAGTGTTAAGTCACCACCAGAAGGCACGTCCGCAAGGAGCCGACGATGACCATCAACGCCGACATCAATCAGATGTTGCTCACCGAGCGAATCGCCGACCTACGCCGTGAAGCCGACCAGCAGCGGATCGTCCGCGCCGCTCGAATCACTCGCCCGCGCCGTCGCCATGCGCCACCACGACCATGGTGGCGCCGGCTCGCTAGACGCTGGCCCAGTGCCGGCCACCCTGCTCGTTTGGCGTGATCGCCGGGGACAGCCCCGCCCTGTCAGCAGCCGGTGACAAGATGGGGGACGTGGCAACGTCCCTCCTCAGTCCCGGCTTCGTAGGGCGGGGCATTGAGCTGCGTTCGCTCGCTTCAGCCTTGGCGCAGGCCGCCGGCGGGCAGTCGCTGGCCGTCCTGGTCGGGGGAGAGGCGGGCGTCGGCAAATCTCGGCTTATCCAGGAGTTCGCCGGCGAGGCGGTGACCCGCGGCGCCCGCGTCACCGTCGGCCAGTGCGTTGAGCTCGGTGGCGACGGTCTGCCGTTCGCGCCGATCGCCGGTGCGGTGCGCGACCTGTCCGGGCAACTGGGCGCCGAGAGCGTGCTGGAGCTCGCCGGGCCGGGCGGCGCTATCTTGTCGACGCTGCTACCCCAGCTGGGCGAAAACGTCGACACCATTCCCGACGGGCGGGGCCGGTTGTTCGAGGTCGTCACGGTGTTGCTCGAGCGCGCATCAGCGGACCGGCCACTGGTATTCGTGGTCGAGGACCTGCACTGGGCCGACGCGTCGACCCGCGACCTGCTGCGGTTCGCCATTCGTGCACTGGACGGCGCCCGAGTGCTGATCATCGCGTCGTACCGCACTGACGAGATCCACCGCAAGCATCCCTTGCGGCCGTTTCTGGCCGAGCTCGATCGGGTGCGGGCCGTTCAACGCCTCGAGGTGCCACGGCTCTCCCAGGACGAGGTGGGTGAACAGCTGACCGGCATTCTGGGCACCACCCCGTCCCCTGATGTCGTGGGAAAGATCTTCCGCCGGAGCGAAGGCATCCCATTCTTCGTTGAGGAGCTCGCACGGGCCGGGGTCGATGGTCAGTACGGCGCGCTGCCGGACTCATTGCGTGATCTGTTGCTTGTCAGGGTGGAGCAGCTGAGCCCGGCCGCCCAGGAGGTGCTTCGAGTCATGTCCGCCGGCAGCGCGAAGGTCGACGACGCGCTGCTGAGCGCCGTCGTGGAACTCGACCAGATCGAGCTGGAGACCGCGCTTCGCGAGGCGGTGTCGGCAAACCTGATCCGCGTGGACGGGCAGGCGTACGCGTTCCGGCACGCCCTCCTGCGTGAGGCCCTGCACGAAGACGTGCTCCCCGGCACGCACGCCCGGCTGCACACCAGGTACGCCGAGGTGCTGGAGGCCCAGCCGCAGCTCGTCGGCAACGGCTCCGCGGCCGTCGAAATCGCGCACCACTGGTACGCCGCACACGAACACGAGCGTGCGTTCGCCGCGTACGTGCGGGCGGCCGACGAAATCAAGCGGACGTACGCACATGCCGAAACGTTGCGGCTACTCGAGCGAGCATTGGAGCTCTGGCACCGGATGCCCGATCCACCAGCCGTGGCGGGCACGAGCCGCGCCCGGCTGTTGCACCGGGCGTCCCGAGCCGCCGAGGACGCCGCAGAAATGGAGCGGTCGCTGGCACTCGCCGAAGCGGGCCTCGCCGAGCCCGGGATCGAGCAGGACACCGAGGTCTACGGCGCTCTGCTGTATCAGCGGGTGCGGATGATGAAGGATCTCGGCCGCGCGGGGGCGCGCGCCGCCACCGAACGAAGTGTGGCGGCCGTACCGCCCGAGCCTCCGACACCGGCGCGCGCCCGTCTGCTGACGGTCCTCGCGGCCGGACACATGATGGACGGCCGGTTCCGCGACGCCATTCCCATCGCGAACGAGGCGGTCGCGATAGCCCGGCAATCCGGAGCCACCGACGCCGAGATGCGTGCGTACAACACACTGGGTCCGTCGTACGTCCATAGCGGCGATGTCGACGCCGGTTTCGAGGCCTTCGAGCAGTCACGGCGGTTGGCCGAGTCGGATCCTCGCATGATGGTGGGCTACTGCATCAACTTCTCTGACTCTCTCAACCTGCTCGGCCGGTATTCCGAAGCCGCGGAAGCCGCCAAAGCCGGCATTGCCGGGGCCGCTGAGATCGGGTTGGCACGTTCGCTCGGTTCGATGCTGGCGGGCAACGCCGCCGAACCATTGATCTCGCTCGGCGAGTGGGGCGAAGCCGAGCAGCTCATCACTAACGCGATTGAACTCGACCCGCCTAGCCGGCACATGTGGCACTTGTTGACCTTGCGTGCGCTCCTCCACGTGCTCAGGGGTGAGCTGGAGTCGGCACGTGATGTGCTCGACGAACTTCATGACCGCCAAACCGGCCGGGCCGTCGACTCCCAGTACTCCGTACCGCTCGCACACGTGGAGGCGATGTACTGGCTGGCCGCCGGCGACGTGGAGGCAGCGTGGCAGCATGCGGAACCAGCGATAAGCCGGGCGGCGAGCGGGGGATACCTGCTGCCGGTGCTGGCCGTTGCCGCGCAGGTGCTCAATCTGCAACGGCGGCACGGCCGGTCCGTACCCGCGACACACGTCGATCCCATCCGATCGGCGGTGGCCGCGATAGGCGATTGGGGTAATGCTCCGACGTGGCGGCTGGTGATCGATGCCGAACTGGCCACTGACTACGGCGACAGCATCGACCGGTGGCGCAGCGCCGTTGCCGCCGTGGACGGCGCTGAAGGCCCTGCTCACCTCCGTCCGTACGCGCGTTACCGGCTGGGTGAGGCGCTGATTGCAGCGGGTGATCGCGCCGCGGCCACGGAGGTACTCCGTGAGGCCGCTGCGCTGGCGGGTACGCTCCACGCCGGTCTCGTCCAGCAGTGGATCGGCGATCTTGCCCGGCGGGCCGGCATCCGGTTGCTGGATCAGGTGAGCGCACCCAACACGCCCGGGTTGACCGCCCGCGAGCTTGAGGTACTCCGCCTGGTCGCAGCAGGGCTCACCAACCGCGAGATCGGCAACGAGCTGTTCATCAGCGCCAAGACGGCAAGCGTGCACGTGTCGAACATCCTGGCCAAACTCGGTGCCGGCAGCCGGGCCGAAGCCGCCGCGATCGCCCACCGCGACGGCCTGCTCGACGACGCTGCGTAGCCTGCTGTTATTCGGCCGGCGGCGGCAGCGTCCTGGTCCGCGTGGTGATCGCCTTGTAGTACGCGCTCGAATCTGGCCGGTACAGCAGGAAGAGGATGGCGCCGGACAACGCGATGGTGAGGAAGCGGACGACGATTGCGACGCCGGCCGCCTGCGCCAGGCTGAACACCGTGAATGCGATGTTGAGCGGCGCCAGTACGGTGGCTACGATCCGCGCCCATTCCAGGCCACGCTGGTTCGTCTGAGCCATCCAGATCCACATGGCTATCGCCAGGATGTCGACTATCGCGACGCTCAGCAGCTGGATGTTCATCGCCCGCTCGACCTGATCCGTCGTCAGCTCCGGCTGCTCGTCGGCGATCTGCTCACGTAACTCGACCCGGGCGGCGAAACTGAAGACGAGTGCGAGCGCTTGAAGGCCAGCGCCCACGTACATCAGTTTGACGGCGGCGAGCAGCGAGGACGGCGGCCCGACCAGGCGGCGACCCGGGTCGGCCTGGTGGCGGTCCTCGGGCTCTGGAGTTGGTTGAGTACCGGTCACGGGCGCCGCCTCAGTACCGTGGCCGCTGAGAAACCGCGTTGTAGTAGTCGGATGACTCGCGGCGGTACAGCAGCACGATAATCCACACGGCTAGCACGACCAGCGTGAGATTTATGATCAACAAACCGATTGAATCGTCCGCCTGGAGCATGCCGCGGAGCCCGCCCAGGATTCCGATCGCGCCGAGAACCGTCGCCACGACCCGTGCCCACGTCTTGCCGTCACGGTTGGTGCGAGCCATCAGAATCCACAAGCCGACGGTGATCAGCCCTATAGCGACGGCGAAACCGATCGCGACATTTACGAACGTGTCGAGATCCTCGGCGGTTACCTCGGCGTCCGGGTTGCCCAGTGCGTCGCGAACGGTATCCCGCTGCGTCGGTTGGAGCAGCGTCCAGAGCAACGACAGGACCGCACCCGCATACATCAGCCGGACGGCTTGCAGTATCGACGCCGGCGGCTCCGGTTTGGCCATCGGTTGCCCGTACGGCGCATAGCCTGGCGCCTGCCCGTACGGTCCGGTCGGGTAACCCGGCGGGGGTTGCTCGGGTGGCACCTGCTCCGGCGGCTGGCGCTGATACGGCGGGGGCGTGCGTTCCGGATGCGGCGGTGGTGTCTCGCCGTAGCGTGGTGGCTGTGCCGGCTGGTTCTCGCCCGGCGTCTCGTACGGATCCGATGGCGGCGTTGTCATGGGTCCACGTCCCTCCGGGGTCTCCGGCGTCACACCCTATCGTTCACCCATGACCGCGTGAAGGTGTCACAAACATAGATCGCGAAGCTGCCTTCGCCCCGTCAACCTTGGCGGCGCGGTCACCGGTCGATCATCTCATCCGGCTGGGGAACTGCGCTCGGCAGCCGTAGTTCGCCGTAGGCGCCCTCCGGGACGGCCGGCTTGCGCGGTCGCACCGGCATCACCGGCCGGTACGCCTCGCCGGGGGCGGGGCGCGGGTCGGTGTCGCCCTTGTTCGGCCACGTGGCCATCGCGCGTTCGGCCTGCGCAGTAATGGTCAACGAAGGATTGACACCGAGATTCGCCGACACCGCCGAGCCATCGACCACGTGGATGCCCGGATAACCGTGCAGGCGGTGGTACGGGTCGATGACGCCCGCCTCGGCCGTCCTGCCGATGGGGCAACCGCCCAGGAAGTGCGCGGTCAGTGGGATGTCGAACAGTTCGCCCCACGTGCTGCCCGGCGTCCCGTCGATCGCCTCGGCCAACAGCTCCGCCACCTGCTGCCCCTCCGGTATCCAGGTCGGGTTCGGCCGGCCGTGCCCTTGACGGGACGTCAGCCGACCGCGCCCGCCGAACCGGCCGCCTCGACGCGAGACTCGCAACGAGTTATCCAGCGACTGCATGACCAGAACGATGATCGTGCGTTCAGACCATCGGGGCAGCAACGCCATCGTCCGGGTGAATGTCACAGGGTGCCGGACGAACAGGCCAAGGTGCCGAAGCCATCGCGGCGTCCGACGCCCACCCACGACCTGGAACGGCACCGACAGCAATCCCATCGCATTCGAGCCTTTGCCGTAGCGGACCGGTTCGATGTGGGTATTCGGATTGGGGTAGATCGACGAGCTGATCGCAACCCCCCGCGAGAAGTCCACCTTCGACTTGTAGGTCATCGCGCCGACCAGCGCTTCTGAGTTGGTCCGGGTCAGGCTGCCCAGCATGGGCGAGATCCGGGGCAGCACACCGCGGTCGCGCATCGCGTGCAGCAGCAGTTGCGTCCCGTACGTGCCGGCGGCCAGCACCACCTGGCCGGTGCTCACGGTTCGGCGGGCCCGGCGCGGTCCGTCGGTCGGCCGCAGCTCGACGTCGTACCCGCCGTCCACCCGTTCCTCCACGGCGGTCACGGTCGTCATCGCCTGAATCTGGGCGCCGCCCGCCTGGGCGAGATGCAGGTAGTTCTCGATCAGCATGTTCTTCGCGCCGTGCCGGCATCCGGTCATGCAGGAACCGCACTCGATGCACGCTGCACGTGCCGGCCCGGCGCCGCCGAAGTACGGGTCGGCGATCGTTTCGCCAGGAGGAACCCGCCGCGCGCCGCCGTCGGCGTCTCGCCCGTCGCCGAAGAATACCCCGACGGGGGTGAGCCGGAACGTGTCGTCGACCCCGAGCCGTTGAGCGGCCGCGCGGATCTGCACGTCGGCCGGTGTGAGCGTGGGGTTGGTTCGCACCCCGAGCATCCGCTTGGCCTGGTCGTAGTACGGCGCCAGCTCGGCCCGCCAGTCGGTGATGTCGCGCCACTGGGGATCGTCGTAGAACTCGTCCAGCGGCTCGTACAAGGTGTTCGCGTAATTGAGCGACCCACCGCCGACACCGGCGCCGGCCAGCACGACGACATTGCGCAGCAGATGAATGCGCTGGATGCCGTAACACCCGAGGCGAGGTGCCCAGAGGAACGATCGCAGGTCCCAGGATGTGCGAGGCAGGGTTTCGCGGGTGAACCACCGGCCGGCTTCGACGACGAGTACCCGGTAGCCCTTCTCCGTGAGCCGGAGCACCGCGACCGAACCGCCGAATCCCGAACCGACGACAACCACGTCGTAGTCGAACTGAGCCATCGTCACCGTCCTACTTGGGCCGCTGTCGCGACTGTAACGCCGGGCTGCGAAGCAGTTCTGCCTGACCGGCGCTCCCGGTAGCCTCAAGCGTAATGAGAACCGAGTTGCCACAGCGCACCACGTAGGTTCGCGACGTGGCCGAGTTGCACGAGCTGACCGCCCTTGAACTGGCGGCGGCGATCCGGCGGCGCGACGTCTCTGCTGTTGAAGTCGCCACCCACACCGCCGAGCGCGCCGAGCGGTTCGGCAAACAGATGGGGGCGTTCATCACGCTCACACCCGATTTGGCGCTGGCACAAGCGCGGGCCGCTGATGAGTTGATCGCCTCGGATCAGATGCTGCCGCCGTTTCTGGGCGTCCCGTGCCCGATAAAGGATTCCATGCGGGTCGCGGGCGTTCCGTGCTCTATCGGAAGCGCCGCGTTCGTCGGCCAGGTCGCGGACATGGACGACGGTGTTGTCACGCTCCTGCGGCGGGCCGGCACGCTGATGGTGGGCAAGACGACCACTCCTGAGTTCGGATTGCCGTGCTACACCGAACCCGACATCGCCGCTCCAGCCCGCACCCCGTGGGACCTACAGCGATCTGCGGGCGGGTCGAGTGGCGGCTCGGCGGCAGCGGTGGCGGCCGGCATCGTGCCGGTCGCGGCCGCCTCAGACGGTGGCGGATCGATTCGGATCCCCGCCAGTATGTGCGGACTCGTCGGCCTCAAGCCGAGCCGCGGCCGGGTCAGCCCCGGTCCCTACGGGGTGAACGGGCCGGGGCTGGCCACGGCGGGCGTCCTGACCCGAGATGTCCGAGACACCGCCGCCATGCTGGATGTGCTGAGCTCGGCGTGGCCCGGCGATGCATACCGGTTGCCGCCGCCGAGGAGTAGCTTCCTGGCCGCTTGTGATGCCGAACCACCCTTGCTGCGGGTCGGTGTCCTGACCACGCCCGTGATCGTCGACGATGCGCCGGTCGACCAGGCGTGCCTCGACGCGGTCGCCGCCACGGCGACCCTGCTTGGCGCCCTGGGCCACGAGGTGGAGCCGGCACCCGTGCCGTTCACGACCGAATGGTGGCCGGCGTTCGAAGCACTCTGGTCCGTCCTCGCACTGTCGATTCCGGTGCCGGCCGAACTCGAGTCCGCCCTCGTACCCCTGACCAGGTGGCTGCGGGCCAAGGGCCGGCAGGTGAGCGGGCTGGACTACGCGCTGGCCGTGGCCGGCATTCAGGAGGCCACCCGGGCGGCCGCCCGGGCGTGGGAGAAGTTCGACGTGATCGTCTCGCCGACGCTGGCCCGGCTGCCGGCCCGGGTGGGTGAACTGCGCAATGACGACGACCCGGCTGCGGACTTCCAAGCCCAATGCGAGTACACGCCCTGGACGAGCGTGTGGAACGTCACCGGCTGGCCCTCGCTCAGCCTTCCGCTCCACCGGACCGAATCCGATCGCCACACACTGCCGGTCGGCGTGATGCTGGGCATGCCGATGCTGGGCGCGGAGGAGAGGTTGGTGTCGCTGGCGGCTCAACTCGAAGCCGCTCAGCCGTGGCGCGCCGCGCACCCACCCATCTGGTGATCACGCATTATCCGGTCGCAACAATGATCACAGGGCTCCGAGGAAGCCGTTGACGCTTCACCGGGTCCGATCTAGATTGTGGTGCGTTCCCGGGTTAGAGGCTGATGATGCCGTTATGTCGCACCCCAAGTGGTCGCTTGCTCCAGTCGCCCTCACGCTTGTTGCCGGACTCATCGTCGGCGGTGCCAGCCAGCCGTCTGGTGTTGCTGAAGCCGCCGCACCACCTGTCGGCGCAGTCTGTGAGGTTCCGGCCGGGCATCCGGCAGCCGACGCGCGCGGCACCCAGTTCATGGTGGCGGCCGCGCATCCGGCCGCGGTCAAGGCCGGTTGTGAGGTCATGGCTCGCGGGGGAAGCGCTGCCGATGCCGCGGTGGCCGTCCAGATGGTGCTCGCGGTGGTCGAACCTGAGGCGTCCGGCCTGGCCGGTGGGACGCTGATCACCTACTGGGACGCGGATCATCGCGACGTCCAGTTCTACGAAGGCCTGGCAACCGCGCCGAGCACCGTGACCGAAAACTTGCGCGACCCCACCGAGGCCGAGCGCGACGAGCTCGGCATCAACCGCTTCCCGACTCAGGTGTCGGCGACCGGCAGGGCATTCGGCGTGCCGGGGACCGTGCGGGTGCTCGCCGACTTCCACGAAGATCACGGCATCGTGCCGTGGGGCGGTCTGTTCGACGACGCGATCACGCTTGCGAACGACGGCTTCCCGATGCCGCCCTACATGAACGACGTCCTGGGGGCTACCGCGAGTGGGCGGCCGCGGTGCGCCTACCCGGATCTGAACGCCCGGTACTGCGACGGTGACCAACCGAAGCCGGTCGGGACGATGCTGTTCAACCCGGAGCTCGGCGAGGTGCTCGAAGAAGTTCGCGACGGCGGGGCCGACGCGTTCTACGACCCGGAAGGCACCATCGCGCCGGCGATCGTCGAGCGAGCGACGGAGGGCCCGTTCAAGTTGGTCGGCGACGAAGAGGGCCCTGTCGCGATACCGAGCCTGGTCACGGTGGACGATTTCGCGGACTACGAGGCCCATAAGCGCGACCCTGTCTGTGCCGAGGCGCTCCGCCTGGTGGTGTGCAGTTCAGCGCCACCTGCGTTCGGCGGTGTGACGGTGCTGTACATGCTCGGACTCCTCGAGCGGGGCAGTGTGGCGATGACCAGGCCCGACTCCCTCGAGCGCTACCACCTGTCGATCGAGGCCAGCCGGCTGGCGAACTTCGACCGCCGCGAGTATGTCGGCGACCCCGACTTCCATCCGGTGCCGGTCGACGGCCTGCTCGACCCCGGGTACCTGGACGAGCGCTTCTCGCTGTTCTCCCCCGACTCGGCCATCCACCCCGTCGAGCCGGGGCTGCCTCCGGGCGTCGAAGCAGCAGTGGCGCCCGCGGGGGCGACGGCGGACATCGAAGGGGCCGACGAGACCAGCCACGTCAGCATCGTCGATGCCGACGGCAACGCGGTCGCGATGACAACCACGGTCAACACGACGTTCGGCGCCCAGATGGAGGCGCAGGGCATGATCCTGAACAACGTGCAGACCAACTTCACCGAGCTCACATCGATCTCGCCTGGCAAGCCGGTGAACGTCATGGAGCCGCGGAAGCGGGCCCGAACCTCAATGGCGCCGACGATCGTGCTGAACGGTACCGGCCAGGAGCTGCGCCTCGTTGTAGGAGCGGCGGGGGGCGGGCCGATCCCCGACTTCGTCACACAGACGCTCGTCGGCACCATGGTCGACCGGCTCGGCCCGAGCGCGGCTATCCGCCAGGACCATTACAGCGGCCAGCAGATCACGAGCAACTGCAGCGGCGTCATCGGTCCGCCGTCCGAACTGGAGGCCGGCACAGCGGCGGCGCTTCTGCTCGACGGGCTCAACGCGCTCGAGCATCCCTGCGCGCGAACCGTGACCCTGCGCAGCGGCCTGACCGCTATAGAAGTCCGCGGTCGTGGCCTGTTGCTCGGTGCTGCCGATCCGCGCCGGGACGGCATAGCCCTCGGCCGCTGAGACTTTGGTTTGAGGGGAATGCCTTGGTCAAACACATGTGATCAGGGCAGGTTCGGGATGGACTCGTGGGCACCTGCCTCCCGGTCGCACGCCTGTGCCCGCACGGCGCGGTCGATGTCGGCCAGCCCTTCCACGACCAGGCGTCGAGGGGCGTCGGGCAACTCGGCGGTCTCCAGCCAGGATCGGATGGTCGCGGCCGTGTCCTCGTCGGCGAGAATCCGCGGGAACAGGCGTACCACGATCGTCTGAGCCGACTCGTTGGTGCGTTCGGCCCAGACTCTGGGCACCGCATCGAGGTAGAGCGGGACGTACGGCCGGACGAGTGCACGTTGCTCGGGGTGGGCGAATCCGGCAGTCGTGGCGCTCAAGAGGGCGTTTGGCAGTTGGTCGGATTCCACAGTCTCGGCCCACGCCCGAGCCTTGGCCTCGGCAGTGGGCCGGGACGCTCGCGCGTAAGCCGCCTGCTTGCGCCCAGCGGCGGTGTTGTCACGCTCGAGTTCGGCATCGATCCCACCGTCCCCCGCCGCACCGATGATCACCAGCCGGTGCAGCAGCGCCCACCGCAGGTCGGTGTCGACGGTCAGGCCGGGCAGGATGTCACCGCCGTCAGTGGTGTTGAGCAGTGCCCGCAGCTCCTCGGCGTGCTCGGCGCTGGCCACCGATGCGGCCCAGGCACGGGTGAACGCGAGCTGCTGGTCACTACCGGGCTCGGCATCACGCGCCATCCGGTGCAGGGCGCTGGACCAGCGAGACGCCAGCAGCAACCGGTCCGCGGGATCGGCGTACATGTCGATCGCGTTCCGGGCCGCGGCGAGCACGGTTTGCACGACGGACATGTCGGTCTCACGCTCCGCACCACTGAGTACCAGTTCGATGTACTCCCGGGTCGGAAACTCTGCGTCGCGCAGCATGTCCGTCGCCGCCGTCCAGCACAGGGCCCGAGGGAGTGATTCGGCGAGCGCGCCGATGGCCGATACCAGCGTCTGCCGCGAATGCTCGTCCAGCCTGATCTTGGCGAAGGTCAGGTCGTCGTCGTTGATCAGCAGCAGGTCGGGTTGCCTGACTCCCGCGAGCTCGGGCACCTCCGTACGCTCGCCCGCGACGTCCAGCTCGATGCTGTTTCGCCGGACGAGCGTGGGGTCCCCATCCCCGTCCGTCCGGTCGTACAACCCGATTGCGATCCGGTGTGACCGCAGCGTCGGATGTGACTCCGCGGCGGTCTGCTCGATCGCCACGGAGGCGTACGTCCCGTCCTCGCCAACGGCCACGTGTGGGGTGAGTGTGTTGACCCCTGCGGTCTGGAGCCACTGCTGGCCCCAGCTGGAAAGCTCGCGGCCGCTGGTGCGCTCGAGTTGGGTGAACAGGTCGGCGAGTGATGTGTTGCCCCAGGCATGCTCGGCGAAGTAGGCGCGCACTCCTTCCAGGAAAGCGTCCCGTCCGACCCACGCGACCAACTGCTTGAGGACGCTGGCCCCTTTGGCGTAGGTGATGCCGTCGAAGTTCACCTGGACGTCTTCGAGGTCGCGGATGTCTGCCGAGATGGGGTGCGTGGACGGCAGCTGGTCCTGACGCAGGGCCCACAACTTCTCAGAGACGGCGAACGTGGTCCACGACTCGGTCCAGTGGGTGGCTTCGGCCTGTGCGAGCACACTGGCCCAGGTGGCAAACGACTCGTTCAGCCACAGGTCGTCCCACCACCGCATGGTCACCAAATCGCCGAACCACATGTGGGCCATCTCGTGCAGGATCGTCTCGGCCCGCCGCTCGTGTGCGGCGTCAGTGACGCGGCTGCGGAACAGGTAGTCCTCGTGGTAGGTCACGCAGCCGGCGTTCTCCATCGCGCCGGCGTTGAACTCGGGGACGAACAGCTGGTCGTACTTCTCGAACGGGTATGGCAACCCGAAGGCGTCCTCGTAGAACGCGAACCCCCGCCTGGTGATGTCGAACAAGTCGTCGGCGTCGAGGTAAGCGGCCAATGACTTGCGGCAGTAGAGCCCGAGCGGGACGGTTCGGTCGGCGCCTTCGTATTCTCCTCGTTCGACGTGGTACGGGCCGGCCACCAGGGCGGTGATGTATGTGGACATGCGGGGGGTCACGGCGAACCTCCACCGGCGCTTGGTGCTGCCCTTGCGTGGCTTGCCCGCCGCCGCGTTGGAGATGACCTCCCAGTGGTCGGGAGCCACGACGGTGAACTGGAACGTCGACTTGAGGTCCGGTTGCTCGAAGCAGGCGAATACCCGGCGGGCATCCGCAACCTCGAACTGGCTGTAGAGGTAGACCTCGTCGTCGACCGGGTCGACGAACCGGTGCAGCCCTTCGCCGGTGTTCATGTACGCGGCGTCGGCGACGACTCTGACCTCGTTCTCTTCGGCCAGGTTGTCCAACCCGATGCGGGTGCCGTCGAAGACGACGGCCGGGTCGCGGTGCTCACCGTTCACGACGACCTCGCGGACGGCCGGGGCGATCAGATCGAGCCAGGTGATGGACTCCGGCTTGATGCGGAACCTGACGACAGTGGTGGATTTGAAGGTCGTGTCGCCGGTTGTGAGGTCCAGCTCAACCTGGTAGGAGTCGATCTCGATCAGCTCAGCGCGTTCGCGCGCCTCGTCACGGGTGAGATTGCTGCCGGGCATATTGCCGATCATGGCAGATTCGGGCCCTGCCATGGGGACGAGTCCTGGCAGTATGTGCCGCATGCGTGTCCACCTTGGCGCCGACCACGCCGCATTTGAGACCAAGAATCAGCTCGCCGAGTCGCTCCGGGCGGCCGGCCACGAGGTCGTCGACCACGGTCCATTCGAATACGACGCGCAGGACGACTACCCGCCGTTCTGCCTGCGGGCAGCCGAGGCCGTAGCGCGTGACACCGGGAGCCTGGGCGTGGTGCTGGGCGGTTCCGGAAACGGCGAGCAGATCTGTGCGAACAAGGTCTCGGGCATCCGGGCGGCGCTGGCCTGGAGTGCCGAGATTGCGCGGCTGGCCCGGCAACACAACGACGCGAACGTGGTGGCGATTGGCGCCCGGCAACACTCGGCCGAGGACGTCGTAGCGTTCGTGACGGTCTTTCTGGCGACGCCTTACTCGGACGACGAACGGCATACCCGGCGAATCGGAATGATCACTCGCTACGAGAAGACTGGCGAGTTGCCCCCTTTGCCGGCCGCCGCAGGCCCGTAGCTTCGGCCTCCGCGATCATCTCGTCGTCCGGACGCGACACATCGCGTGCTCGCATCGCTCCCGATACCCCCACCTGCGAGCGCCGGTCGACCTGGTCGAGCCGACGAGCCGGCACGGAACCCTTAGCTGCCATGTCCCCACCGTATCCCGGTGGCATTGGCTGATCCTCTTCTGGAACAAGAGCGGGAAGGATACTGTCGCGGGCGTGGCGTCCCAAGGTGCAGGCCGGGCGGGCCGGCGGGTGCTCGGGCGGGTAGGGCGGCGGCTCACCCGCGAGCCCTTCGGCTTCATCGGGCTGATCCTGATGTCAAGCGGCCTGTTCGTGTTCGCCCTGCAATGGCCCGAGCTCTCGGTTCTGCTTGCCGTCCCGCTGCTGCTCGGGGGGCTGGTGTTGACCATTCCCTCGCTTGTGCTCCTTGTAACGGTGATCGGCGTGATGCTGCTGGCCGTCGGCGGAACACACGGAGTCGACACCGGGTTCGGCGCCGCGGTGGCCATCGTGGCTATGACGGCGGCCGTCTGGCTCGGATCCGCACGATCCCGCGCGCGTCTAGGCGTCCGGGGTTCGGTGGGGGAGGCCATGCTGGTCGATCTGCGCGACCGGCTCGTCGCGCAGGGCGAGATGCCGGCACTTCCCCGAGGTTGGGAAGCCGAAGTCGTGCACCGCTCGGCCGGCGGGGGGACGTTCTCCGGCGACTTCCTGGTTGCGGCGCGATCAGCGGACCGGATGCTGCTCGAGGTGGCTCTTGTCGATGTGTCCGGTAAGGGCCTTGCCGCCGGCACCCGTGCGTTGCTCCTGTCCGGCGCGTTCGGCGGCCTGCTCGGATCGCTGCCACCGGCCGAGTTCCTCCCGGCCGCTAATGCGTACCTGTTGCGGCAGGAGTGGCCCGAGGGTTTTGCGACGGCGATCCACCTGGTCATCGAACTGCAGTCCGGCGCGTACGAGATCCGCTCTGCCGGACATCCACCTGCCGTCCGGTTCACCGCCGGCTCGGGCAAGTGGACGACCCTGGAGACCTCCGGTGGGCTGCTCGGGGTCTTCGAGAAGGACGACTATCCGCCCGTGACGGGGCGGTTGCAGCCGGGCGATGCCCTGATGCTCTACACAGACGGACTTGTCGAGACGCCGCTGCGCGACCTCAGCGACGGGATCGACAAACTACAGGGCGAAGCCGAGCGGCTGGTGACGCGCGGGTTTCGGCACGGGGCCCGGCGGCTGATCGACGCAGTGTCCGACTCCGACGTCGACGATCGGGCGCTGGTCCTCATCTGGCGCCGCTGAGGTGGCTGATGCGGCTCGATACAGCGACCTGTCGGGAGCGGTTCGCCGCAGCGCGCGTCGCCCGGCTCGCGACCGCCGGGCCGGACAACCAGCCGCACATCGTCCCGGTCACGTTCGCCCTGTCCGGCGACACCATCGTGACCGCGATCGACCAGAAGCCGAAAACCACCACGAGCCTGCGGCGGCTGAGGAACATCGCCGAAAATCCCCGCGTCAGTCTGCTCGCCGACCACTATGCCGACGACTGGGCCGAATTGTGGTGGGTGCGAGCAGACGGTGCGGCCCGCATGGTCGACGACGACGAAGCCCGGCGGGCGGCCATTCACGCACTGGCCGCGAAGTACGCCCAGTACCGTGACGACCCGCCGCGCGGTCCTGTCATCGAGATCGAGGTGCGCTCATGGCGCGGTTGGTCCTACTGACCGGTCCGCCAATGCCTCGACCGCGCCGATCAGCTCGGCGCCGGTGAACATCACCTCGTCGTTGTGCCCGGCGCCGTCGACCTCGACTACGCCTACATCACCCGCCGCCGCGTGCGCCACGGCCCGGCTCTGTCCCGGCGGAATGATCGTGTCCTCGCTGCCGTACACAACGGTCGTCGGGACGTCGATGCCCGCGACGAGCGACGCCACCGGATACTCGTCGCGCAGCAGCAAACCGACGGGCACGAATGGATAGTGATGCTGCCCGACGGCGGCAAGCGACTCGAAGGGTGAACGCAGCAGCAGGCCGGCCGGCGGGTCGGTATGCGCCAGTGCCGTGACCACACCGGCGCCCAGGCTCTCGCCGAAGTAGATGATCCGATCTGGTGGCACTTCAGCGTCGTCCACTAAGTACGTCAGGGCCGCGTGGGCGTCCCGGACAAGACCGTCCGAGCTTGGACTACCGGGATTGCCGCCGTACCCCCGGTAGTCGAAGAGCAGGACGTCGAAGCCGGCCGCCACCAACTCGGCGGCCAGCGGCGCCCGTGAAGCGCGGTTGCCGCCGTTGCCGTTGGCGATGAGAACCGTGACGTCTCGCCCACCCCCGCCAGCCGGCACATGCCAGGCGCCGAGCTCGAGGCCGTCGGAGGTCCTGAGCGTCACATCCCTCGCGTCCGGTAGAACAGTGCCGGCCGGGGGAACCGAAGCGGTGTCCGGAAAGTAGATCAGCCTGCGTTGGAACACCCACAGCAGCCCGACGAGCACCGCCACGATGCTCACGACGATCATGAGCGTCCGCACAAACCCAGGCACCACAAGGGCATCCTTCCCCGCACCAGGGGGTCATCCCGCCTCGATCCGCGGACTTCGTCCCGTACGTCGCCAGCACTCGCTCGAGCCGCTTGGTGTCAGGCCTGTACGTCGACGACCGGTCGACGTCGGCTTCGTCGTCCAGGCCGGCGAAGTTGAGGTAGACACCGCCGTTGGCGTACGGGCGCCGCTCGCGCACCTGGCGATGGCGGCCGGGTAGCGATCGATGACGCCATTCCACACTCGGCGGGCGTCGTCGTACCCCTGGTCCACGGGCGCGAGATCGTCACCGGCCAGCGCGTCTCGCAGCTCGCGAAAAGAACCGGTCGCCACATCGGTGGTCCGGGTCTCATCGATGGTCATGTCAGCCTCCTGTCGTCGCACCTGACGTGTGACGCTAGGGGCGCCGGCACCATGGCTCATCGGCAAATCATGCAAATGAGGTGCTGGTTCGATGGGTCGTTCTATCCATGGAACGATGAACAGATGCGGCCCAGTGCGAGGCAGTGGGGGCAACGCCTGACCAGCCCGCTCGACGTGATGGTCGAGCGGACACCCGCGGACCGCGAACGCTACGTGGACTTCTTGCGGGTCCTCAGCATCGCAGTGGTGATCATCTGGCACTGGAGCCTGTCGGTGATCTTCTGGAACGGCGACCGGTTCCTGATGCCGAATCCGATCAACCAGGTCCCCGGCGGGTGGCTGTACACCTGGGTGCTGCAGATCGTCCCCGTGTTCTTCGTCGTCGGCGGTTACGCGAACTACGCCTCGTGGGAGGGAGCACAGCGTCGCGGCGAACCCTGGCCGGCGTTCCTCGGGCACCGCCTGACCCGGTTGCTCGCCCCGGTGCTGGTCTTCGGTGCCGTCTGGCTGGCCTTCGAGCTTGCCATGCACGCCCTCGTGGCCGAGTACTCTGGCGTGCTCACTTATGCATGGATCGTGTTCACGCCGCTGTGG
This sequence comes from Jiangellaceae bacterium, assembly GCA_036374175.1. Taxonomy (GTDB): domain Bacteria; phylum Actinomycetota; class Actinomycetes; order Jiangellales; family Jiangellaceae; genus JASLBX01. Next base: position 22,975 of record DASUUH010000121.1, read on the forward strand.
TTCATCGCGGCGTACGCGGTTGTGGTCGCGCTCGTACCGCTGACCGCGGCACTGCATGAGCGTGCCAAGTGGGCGACCGTCGCCTGTTTCGCCGCGCTGGTGGTCACGGCGGACGTCGGACGTTTTGCGCTGGACGTCGAGGCATTCGGCTGGTTCAACACCGCCATGGCGTGGGTGCTGATCCACCAGTTCGGGTACTTCTACCGCGACCGGACGCTGCTGCGGTTCGACCATGCCGGCGTGGCCGCTGTGGTCGCCGGAGTCGGCGTGCTAACCGCCATCACGACCGTCGGCCCGTATCCGCGCTCGATGGTGGCCACGCCCGGCCAGGAGTTCAGCAACATCTTGCCGACGACCTTGGCCATTCCCGCCGTGGGATTGCTCCAACTCGGAATATTGCTGCTGGCGCGCGAGAGGGTGTCACGCTGGCTCAAGAAACTGGACGCGTGGCGCATTGTCATCGCGGCCAACGCGGTGGTGCTGACGGTGTTCGCGTGGCACATGACCGCCTTGCTGGTCGTGCTTGTGCTCTATCGGGCCATCGGCGGTGAGCTACTGGCGTTTCCGTCACTCGCGTGGTGGGACCAGCGCTGGTTCTGGCTGGTCGCGCCTGCGCTCGTCCTCGCCCTGTTCGTGGCGGCGTTCGGACGGTTCGAAACTAGCGGCTTGCTCCCGTCACGAGGCCGTGTTCGAAGGCGAACGGGGTAGCGGCCTCATGTGAGGAAACCCCGAGCTTGGTGAAGATGTTGGACAGGTGCCGGGCCACCGTTTTCTCACTGACGACCAATGCCGCGGCAACCTCGCGGTTGGACCTACCGGCGGCTACAAGCGCGAAACTCAGTTGCCCGCGAGCGCCTCGGGGGGTGACCCTGCTCAGGTGAGGATCCGGCAGATCGGCCTGAGCGACGACGCCGCATTTGGTGCGTGGTTCGCCGGTTACGACGCTGCGCAGAAGCACGACCAGTGTGGCGGGCCGTGGTGGCTGGAGCGCGAGTCTCGCGTCCTGCACGAAAGCACCGAGTACCGCGACGTTGTCCTCTGGGTCGCGGACGACGAAGGTGACATCGTCGGCGCGGCCGGTCTGGATATGCCATTGAAGGACAACCGGCGCCTGGCAACGATCGAGATCGTCGTCCGTCCCGACCGCAGACGGCGCGGAATCGGATCGGCGTTGCTGCAGGTCATGGAGAAAGAAGCAGCCGAGCGTGGCCGGACGAGCCTGCTTGTTAGTGTGCACGGCTCGGTGCCGAACAAGCCGACGGCCGGCATGCTCTTCGCCGAGCAGTACGGCTTCACTCGCCGGATCACGGACGTCATGCGGGTCCAGCGCCCGCCCTTCCAGCTCGATCGCCTCACTGAGCTCGGGCGTGAAGCACAGCCGTACGCGGCCGACTACACGCTGGCCACCTGGCACGGCAGGATTCCCGACGAGCACATCGCCGAGTACGCCCGCCTCGCCGGCCGGATGACCACGGACGTGCCGATGGGCGAACTCGACTACGAGCCTGAGCTGTGGGATGTTGAGCGGGTCCGCGTCGGCGAGAAGCGCCGGATCAGGATGGGGCGCGACTGGTGGTGCACGGTCGCCGTCGCGCCAGACGGGACGCTGGCCGGCATGACGGAGATCAGCCTCGCCGTCGACAGCGATCACAGCGCGTTCCAGGGCGACACGATTGTGGATCGGCCGCATCGCGGACACCGGCTCGGCATCCTGCTGAAGATCGCCAACCTCCGCTCCGTGTTGGTCGATCGTCCCGGCGTCCAGTCCATCTGGACCTGGAACGCGGCGTCGAACCGCCACATGATCTCGGTCAACGAGAAGCTCGGCTACGTGAAGGCCGGCTGGGAAGCCATGTACCAGCGCGACTGAAGGCGCCGGCGATGGAATGGTGGGGCACGTGAAGTTCACCAACACGGTCACCATCAAGCGTCCGCGGTCGGAAGTGTTCGCGTACCTCGCCGATTTCGAGAAGGTACCTCGCTGGAATTACGCCATCGAGCTGACCCGCAAGATCACTGACGGGCCGGTCGGTGTCGGCTCTCGATTCCACCAGACGCGGACGTTGCCCCGCCGCAGCGAGGAGACGTTCGAGGTGGTCACCTTCGAACCTGAGCACACGATCGTGGTCCGTGGGGACCTGGGTCCGTTCCACGGCGACATCGCGTATTTCCTCGAGTCGTCAGGTGGTGCAACCACTCTCACCAACACCATGGACCTGACGGCGTCCGGGCCGCTTCGGGTCGTGGCGCCGCTTGCGTCGTCCCGGATCAAGGCCGCCGTGGCCGGCAACCTGGACGTGCTCAGGCAGATCCTGGAGCGCGGCAGTGGAGCGCCTGATCGGCCGGGCTAGAGCTTGCGCAGGCGGATCCAGCCGACGGCGTGGTCGGAACCTTTGTGCAAGACGACCGACGCCCTTCCGCGGGTGGGTGCGATGTTCTCGATGAGGTTGGGCCCGTTGATGCTGTCCCACAGGTGCTCGGCGCGGGATATCGCCGCATCGTGGTCGAGTCCGGCGTAGCGCCGGAAGTAGGACGACGGGTTGCGGAACGCCGTCTCACGCAACCTGAGGAACCTCTCGACGTACCAGCGCCGCACGTGATCCTCGGCCGCGTCCACGTAGACCGAGAAGTCGAAGAAGTCGCTGACCGCCAAATCGCTGACGCCCGTGGGTCGCGTGCGGGCCGGCTGAAGCACGTTCAGCCCTTCGACCAGCAGGACGTCCGGGCGCTCTACGACGATTTCCGCGCCCGGCACGATGTCGTATGTCAGGTGCGAGTAGACCGGCGCTCGGACCTCCGGGGCGCCCGACTTGACCTGTGCGACGAACCGCAGCAGCGCGCGCCGGTCGTACGACTCGGGGAAGCCCTTGCGCTGCATCAACCCGCGACGTTCCAACTCGGCGTTCGGCAGCAGGAACCCGTCCGTGGTCACCAATGAGACCCGCGGATGCTCCGGCCAGCGCGCCAGCAGCAGCCGGAGCAGCCGCGCGGTCGTCGACTTACCCACCGCTACCGAGCCGGCGATCCCGACCACGTACGGCGTGCGCTCCGGAAGCTCACCGAGGAACGTCTCGGTCGCGTGGTGGAGCTCAGCCGTTGCCGCCACGTGCAGGTTGAGCAGCCGGGACAGCGGGAGGTAGATGTCCCGTACCTCTTCCAGATCGATGAAGTCCCCGAGGCTGCGGACCTCGTCGAGCTCGGCGGCCGTAAGCGGCAGCGGGGTCTTGTCGCTGAGCTTTGACCAGGCGGAGCGATCCAGCTCGACGAACGGCGAGGAGGGGGAGGGATGTTGAGCCCGCACGTGTGCCAACGAGCAACCTTTCGTGGAATTTGTCGCATCCCCTGGCTCGCAATCGTACCGGCGCGGTGCGAATTGGGGCGATCCGTAGTGCCAATCGAGCCTGTCCGCTGGCGTACGCTGTCCTGAGTGTGCGGAATCGTAGGTTATGTAGGCGAGCAGCCGGCACTCGACGTCGTTCTTGAGGGACTGCGCCGCCTGGAGTATCGCGGATACGACTCGGCCGGTGTCGCGCTCGTCGCAGATGGTGCGCTGGCTACTGCCAAAGCCGCCGGCAAGCTGGCGAATCTGGAGAAGATGCTGGCCGGCGACCCGATGCCGGCAGCAACGACAGGGCTGGGGCACACCCGGTGGGCGACCCATGGGCCCCCTACCGATCGCAACGCGCACCCTCACCTCGATCAGGCCGGACAGGTCGCGCTCATTCACAACGGGATCATCGAGAACTTCGCCACGCTGCGGCGCGAGCTCGAGGTCGCCGGCGTCACCCTCGAATCCGACACCGACACCGAGGTCGCTGCCCACCTGCTGGCCGCGGAGGTGGCGGCGGGGGCCGACCTGGCCGACGCGCTGCGCCGGACGTGCCGTCGCCTCGAGGGAGCGTTCACCCTGGTCGCAGTGCACGCGGGAACGCCCGACCGCGTGGTCGCTGCGCGCCGGAACTCGCCGCTGGTCGTCGGCCTGGGAGACGGCGAGAACTTCGTGGCGTCCGACGTCGCGGCGTTCATCGCCCACACTCGGGAGGCGCTCGAAGTGGGCGATGGCCAGGTTGTTGAGATCACCCCGAACGAGGTGACGCTGACCGACTTCGATGGCCTGCCCGTGGAAGAGAAGCGGTACCACGTCAACTGGGATATCTCGGCAGCCCAGAAGGACGGCCACGACTACTACATGCTCAAGGAGATCGCCGAGCAGCCCAAGGCGGTAGCCGACACGCTGCTCGGCCGGGTGGACGAGGCCGGCAACCTGACCCTCGACGAGATGCGGCTTTCGGACGACGAACTGCGCGACATCGACAAGATCATCATCATTGCCGCAGGGACGTCGTACTACGCAGGGCTGGTGGCGAAGTACGCCATCGAGCACTGGACGCGGATTCCCTGCGAGGTAGAGCTCGCCAGCGAGTTCCGGTACCGCGACCCGATCGTGGGCCGGCGCACTCTCGTCGTGGTCATCTCCCAATCCGGGGAGACGATGGACACGTTGATGGCGCTGCGGCATGCGCGCGAGCAGGGTGCGCGGGTGCTGGCGATCTGCAATACCAACGGGGCCACGATTCCGCGTGAGTCCGACGCGGTGCTTTACACACGGGCGGGCATCGAGGTGGCAGTGGCCTCGACGAAGGCCTTCCTCACCCAGATCGTCGCGTGTTACCTGGTGGCGCTCTACTTGGGGCAGATTCGCGGCACGAAGTGGGGCGACGAGATCGCGGCGGTGCTCCGGGACCTGTCCGCGATGCCGCCGAAGATCGCCAAGGTGCTCGAAGCGATGGAGCCGGTTCGCGAGCTGGCCCGTTCGCTCGCCTCAGCGACGTCGGTGCTGTTCCTCGGCCGTCACGTCGGTTATCCCGTCGCGCTCGAAGGCGCGCTGAAGCTCAAGGAAATCGCGTACATGCACGCTGAGGGCTTCGCCGCCGGTGAGCTCAAACACGGCCCGATCGCCCTCGTGGAGGAGGGTGTGCCGGTCTTCGTGGTGGTCCCGTCTCCACGTGGACGGTCGATCCTCCACGACAAGATCGTGTCCAACATCCAGGAGGTGCGGGCCCGAGGTGCCCGGACGATCGTCATCGCGGAGCATGGCGACGAGACGGTTGTGCCGTACGCCGACCACATCGTGCGGATCCCGCAATGCCCGACGTTGCTGCAGCCTCTGCTTGCTGTCGTGCCGCTGCAGGTGTTCGCCTGCGAGATGGCGACGGCTCGCGGGTTCGACGTCGACCAGCCGCGCAACCTGGCCAAGAGCGTCACCGTCGAGTAGTCCTCCGGTCGATCACGTTCAGCAGGTGTATCCGTGCCGTACCAGGCGCGTGCGGGTGGTCCGGCACCGACGCGCCTAGTGGCGGGCTTCAGAGGGAACGCGGTTGAGCGCGATGGCGAGGTAGGCAGCAGCGCCGAGGGCACCGATCGACAAACCCAACACCGGAATTCCAACGCCGACCGAAATTGCCACTACGCCGAGGCTGACGATCGTCGCCACAACCTTGTCGTTCAGGCTCCACACGCGGGAAGCCCACAGCAGGACCAGCCCCACGAGGGCCACAACTCCGGCAGCGAAGTACACGAAGAAGAACGCGGCGATAGCTCCGAGAGTGAGCGTGGCGAGGGTCATGATTTCCACGGCACCCCATGGCGGGCTTGTCACCTGCTGGTAGGGACGCATGACGGGTGGTTCTTCGGCGGCCCGCTCCCGAGCTCTGGAATAGAGCAACCCGGCGACGATGAATGGAGCGACCAGCAGCACGAGCAGTAGCGGCACGCCGATCCACGGCGAGAACGAGAAGCCGGTGCAGTAGGTTTCTATCATGGCGTCCGGTCCCCGGATCTCCGTGCAGTTCTGCCCAGGCGCGTACAAACCGAGCCACAATGCCACGCCTGGCCCACCGGGCACCACGAGCGTCCCCAATAGCTTCTCGCGGGTGCTCCAGCGGCGGGAGCCCCACAGCAGCACCGCACCGACGGCCCACCCGACGACGGGTACGAACGACCCGACCGTTAGGAGAAGCGCCGCGGCCAATTCCAGGCCGGTGCCGGGTTGAGTCGCGACCTGCTCAGGCCCTGCGGGCGCCGCCGTCTCCTCCTGCGCGGCAGCCACGATCTCCTCCGGCTCGCCGAGACGATCAAGCATTGTGCGAACCGTTGCCTCATCGGCGGCGGCTCCGGCGGCCCGAGCGGAGTCGATGTGCTCCCTGATCTCCTGGAGCAACTCCGCTCGCCGGCCCGGCGGCAAACTGGCCGCGGCCACGCTCAGGCGGCTCAGGTAGTCGTTGACGAGTTGATCGACGCTGGCGCTCATTTCGGTTCTCCTGGAAGAAGCTGGTCGACGGCATCGCGGAAGCGGCGCCATTCCGCGGTGAAGGCTTCGAGGGCACGGCGGCCGGTCGGGGTGATCGCGTAGTAGCGGCGAGGCGGGCCGGATTCGGACTCGACCCATGTCGTGCTCACCCACCCCTCGCGGCGCAGCCGGGAGAGCAAGGGGTAGATGGTGCCCTCGCTGGTGACCATGCCGTCGACATCGCCGAGCCGGCGGACCAGGTCGAAACCGTAGAGCGACTCGTCCACGAGTAGCGACAGGACGCAGTACTCGAGGACTCCGCGCCGCAACTGCGACATCGGGTTACGTGCTCCACCCGGTTCCATGCGGCACAAGGTAGCAGGTAGCACACGGCAGCGCAAGAGCGGCCGGAGTGTATGCGAGGCTAAGCCCGTGATCGTGGGTGTAGGCATCGACGTGGTCGGCGTACCTCGGTTCGCCGAGACGCTCGAACGCACCCCAGGTCTTGCCGAGCGGTTGTTCACCATCGCGGAGCGGCAGCGCACGATCGCGTCGCAGGCGGCGCGATTTGCCGCCAAGGAGGCGCTGGCCAAGGCTCTCGGTGCGCCGGGTGGATTGCACTGGCACGACGCCGAAGTCGTCAGTACCGATGACGGGCGGCCCTGGTTCCAGGTCTCCGGCACAGTGGCGAAGCGGTGCGCCGAGCTGAATGTCGAGACCATCCACCTGTCGCTGTCACACGACGCGGGCATCGCGTCAGCAGTCGTCGTCCTGGAGAGTTCGGGCAACGACAACGCGCACGCCGCGATGCCGCCGACTGGGAGGATCCCGTGATCGGCGTCTACAGCGTCCGCCACATCCGGCTGGCCGAGTCCGAGTTGATGGCCCGGCTGCCCGACGGTGCGCTCATGCAGCGAGCTGCGTCGGCACTGGCCGCCCAGTGCGCCCGGGTGCTCGGCGGGCCGTACGGCGCGAACGTCGCACTGCTCGTCGGCGCCGGAGACAACGGTGGGGACGCGCTCTACGCCGGTGCCCGGCTGGCCCGCCGGGGTGCTCGAGTGGACGCCGTATTGGTGCGACCGGATCGGGTACACGCCCGCGGACTCGCCGCATTTCAGGAGGCCGGCGGCCGGGTCAGTGACCGCCCGGTCCGGTCGATCGCCCGCGCTGACCTTGTGCTGGACGGGATGCTCGGCATCGGCGGCCGGGGCGGGCTCCGCGACGACGCGGCGCGGCTGGCCGAGATCGCAGAGGACCGCGGTGGCCTGGTCGTAGCCGTCGACCTGCCCAGCGGCATCGAACCCGATTCCGGTGAGACGCCGGGCCCGCACGTCCGGGCCGATCTCACCGTGACGTTCGGTGCTCGCAAGATCGGGCTCGTCGTGGACCCGGCCGCCGCTGCTGCCGGTCGCATCGTCGATGTCGACATCGGCCTGGCTCCTTACCTGCCACGGCCCACCGTTGAGGTGCTGGACGACGGCGAGGTGGCGCGCCTGCTTCCGGTCCCTGCGCGTGACGACGATAAATACCGGCGCGGTGTCGTAGGTGTGCTGGCCGGGTCGCCCGAATACACCGGGGCCGCCGTTCTGTCCGTGGGCGGCGCCGTTCGGGGCGGTGCCGGGATGGTCCGGTACCCGGGTGCCGCAGCGGACGCGGTGCGTGCCCGCTGGCCGGAGGTCGTCGCGGCATCCGGCCAGGTGCAGGCATGGGTGATCGGCCCCGGTCTGGCGGAGTCGCAGCGCAGCGAAGCGGCCAAGGCGCTGACCGACGGCGTGCCAGTGCTTGTGGACGCCGACGGCCTGCGCCACCTGCCCGCACGGTTCGACAACGCGGCGCTGCTCACGCCGCACGCCGGGGAGCTGGCCCGGCTGCTGGGCGAGTCGCGCGAAGACGTGGAAGCCCGGCGGCTGCACTTCGCAACCGCAGCGGCTCGCCGTTGGAATGCGACCGTGTTGCTGAAGGGTTCCACGACACTGGTAGCGGCCCCGGACGGCCGGGTCCGGGTGAATCCCACCGGCACGCCGGCGTTGTCGACCGCCGGATCGGGTGACGTGTTGTCCGGCCTGGCTGGGTCTTTGCTCGCCGGCGGGCTTACCCCGCTCGACGCCGGCAGCGTGGCCGCCTACGTGCACGGACTGGCCGGCCGACTGGCGGCGCGAACAGCGGCCTATCCGACCGCTGCCGACGTCCTGGACGCACTCCCGCACGCCTTCCCCTCCCGCTGATCATCGGCAGTTTCCGGGTGATGTAGCCGGAAAGTGCCGATGATCAGCGGAGGGTGGGCTGGCAGAATCGAGCGCATGAGCCAGACCCCCGTCCCGCACGCCGAAGTCCGGGTCGACTTGACCGCGATCCGCGACAACGTGGCCCAACTGCGCTCGCGGGTCAACGGCGCCGCCCTGATGGCGATCGTCAAGGCGGACGCCTACGGCCACGGGCTGATCCCGGCGGCCCGCGCCGCGCAGGCCGGTGGAGCAACCTGGCTCGGGACGGCGGTTATTCAAGAAGCGGTGATGCTGCGTAACGCCGGCATCGGCGGGCGGATTCTCGCCTGGCTGGCCGCCCCGGGGGAGCAGTGGTCGGCGGCGGTCGAACACGACATCGACATATCCGCGTCCGCGTCATGGGCCGTGGCCGAGATCGCAAAGGCGGCCGCCAAGGTTGGCCAGACCGCACGCCTACACCTCAAGGTCGACACCGGCCTCGGCCGGAACGGTTCGGCAGTCGCGGATTGGCCGGAACTCGTCGACGCCGCAGCCAAGGCAGAGGCGGACGGGCTGGTCAGCGTCGTCGGCCTCTGGTCGCACTTCGCCAACGCGGACGTGCCAGACCATCCGTCCAACCTCGTCCAGGTCGAGGCGTTCCGGGAGGCGGTCCAGCACGCCGAGGCGCGCGGGCTGCGACCCGAGGTGCGCCACCTGGCGAACTCGCCGGCCATCCTTACCCGGCGCGATGTGTACTTCGACCTGGTCCGGCCCGGCCTGGCGTGCTACGGCCTGTCGCCCGTCCCGGATCGGTTTTCACCTGCCGACGTGGGGATGCGGCCGGCCATGTCGGTGCGTGCACGGCTGGCGTTGGTCAAGCAGGTTCCCGCGGGCCACGGCGTTTCGTACGGGCATCACTACGTGACCGACCGTCCGACCAGACTCGGGCTTGTTCCGCTGGGCTACGCCGACGGCGTGCCCAGGCACGGCTCGGGCGGCAACGGCGCGCCAGGCGCACCGGTTCTCGCGGCCGGCCGAACATTGCGGGTCGCCGGCCGGGTCTGCATGGACCAGTTCGTGATCGACCTGGGCGATGCCGGCGCCCTGGCCGGCGACGAGGTCGTGTTGTTCGGCGACGGCGGCGCTGGTGAGCCCACGGCGCAGGATTGGGCCGAGGCGTGCGGCACTATCTCGTACGAGATCGTCACCCGCTTCGGCCCGCGGCTGCCGCGGGTTTACGCGGGCGCGGCGGAGATCGGGCTGTGAGCAAGCTGCTGACGCTAGGCCGTACGGCCGGCAATGTCGGCGTGGCCCTGGGCGTGGCCGCGGCAGGCGCAGCGGTCGGGTTCGCGACCGAACGGTATGTCGTCGGCCGCTCGCTGCGTGGCGAGGACCCGTACGCCGAGGAGCCGCTCGGCACGCTGCGGGGCGCCCCGTACACCATGGAGGCCGATGACGGCGTACGCCTGCACGTCGAGGTCGACGAGCCGGCCGGCCGTCCGGACCTGACTGTCGTGTTCACCCATGGCTACGCGCTCAATCTGGACGCGTGGCACTTCCAGCGGCGCGACCTGCGCGGACACGCCCGGCTGGTTTTCTGGGATCAGCGCTCGCACGGCCGGTCGTCACGCGCCCCAGACGGGACGGTGTCGTTCTCCCGGCTCGCGGCCGATCTCAGTCAGGTCATCGACGAGACTGTGCCGAAGCGGGGGCCGATTGTGCTCGTCGGCCATTCCATGGGCGGCATGACGTTGATGGCACTCGCTCAGGCGCGACCCGAACTGTTCACCGACCGGGTGGCGGGCATCGGTCTGATCGCTACCAGCCACCAGAACATCTCAGCCACCTTGGGTATGCCTGGCCCGGCCGGCCGGCTGGCACATCGCATCGCGCCGGGAGTCGTGGCGGCGCTGGCTCGCCAGCCCGACCTGATCGAACGCGGCCGCCGGGCCGGCAGTGACTTGGGCTACGTGCTCACGCGGCGGTACTCGTTCGTCGGCAAGGCGGCGCCGTCACTCGTGGCCTTCACGGCGCAGATGAATGCGGCGACTCCGATCGACGTCGTGGCCGAATTTCTGCCGCTGTTCGCGGCCAACGACCAGCGAGCCGCGGTGGACGCGCTGCCGACCGTGCCGACGCTCATCGTCGGGGCGGCGGAGGATCGGTTGACGCCCGTGGAGCACAGCCGCGAACTCGCGGATTTGCTGCCCGATGCCGACTACGTGGAGCTGCCCGACGCGGGCCACATGGTGCTGCTCGAACGACACGAGGTCGTCACCGACCATCTGACGAAACTGCTGCAGCGGGCGCGAACCGAGCGCGTGCCCTGGTGGCGACGACGAAGGGCGCGGTAGGCATGGATGGGTCCTCTGACCCGGTTGTCCGGCCGGACACGTCACTGGCCAGCGACGATCCACCCGCAGAGCCGGACAAGTCCGAGCCGACGATGGCCCAGATCCGCACCGCCGACGACATGCGGCGGCTCGGCAAGCGGCTGGCCGGCCAGTTGCGTGCCGGCGACCTCGTGTTGCTGCGCGGGCCGCTCGGGGCCGGTAAGACGACGCTTGCGCAGGGCATCGGGGACGGTCTCGCCGTGCGTGGTCCGATCACCTCGCCGACGTTCGTGCTGGCCCGCGTGCATCCCGCACTGGCCGGCGGCCCACCGCTGGTTCACGTCGACGCCTACCGGCTCGAGGATTGGGACGACCTCGAGACGCTCGACCTCGAGGCGACCCTGGACGAATCGGTCACCGTAGTGGAGTGGGGAGAGGGCCTGGTCGAGGGCCTGGCCGACGACCGGCTCGAGGTACGCATCCACCGCGCGGCGGGCCACTCGGCCGACGGCGACATGACCGACGACGCTGACGACGACCCGCGTCAGGTCGAAATCGTCGGCGTGGGCCGGCGGTGGAGGGGTATCACGCCTGCCGGTTGAGCAGGCGTGCGCGATCAGATCACGGCTCGGCCTACCCTTGGGGCGTGCTGCTCGCCATGGACACGTCGACGCCTGCGGTGACGGTCGCCCTGCACGACGGCGACAACGTGATCGTCGAAATCGTGCGCGTCGACGCTCGGCGCCACACCGAATTTGTCGCCCCGGCCATCTCCGACGCCCTGGCCGAGGCCGGCGCCGAACGGCGTGACCTGAGCCGGATCGTCGTGGGAGTGGGGCCAGGGCCGTTCACCGGCCTGCGGATCGGACTTGTCACGGCCCGCACGTTGGGCGCGGCGCTCGGCGTCCCGGTCGAGGGCGTGTGCAGCCTGGACATCGTGGCCGCCGCGGTCGACGTGTATGGGCCGTTCGTCGTGGTGACCGACGCAAGGCGGCGAGAGGTCTACTGGGCGGCGTACTCGACCCGGGACGCGACGGGCCGCGTTCGCCGGACCGACGGCCCCGCGGTGGTGCGGCCGGCCGACGTCGCCAACGACCTGCCGGTCGCCGGCCCGGGTGCCCGGATGTACAGCGAGTTCTTCCCGAATCACATCGACCCGGAGTACCCGAGTGCCGCCACGCTCGCCGCGGCCTACCTGGCGGGTGCGCTCGAGGTCGTACCGCCTGACCCGATGTACCTGCGCCGGCCCGACGCCCGCCCGCCGGGTGAACGCAAGCCGGTGCTGTCCGGATGACCTACCGGCTGCGTCCGATGCACGAGTCGGACATCGACCGTCTCGTGCCCATCGAGGCAGAGCTGTTCGCCGGTGATCCACCGTGGACGGCGGACCAGTTCCGGTCCGAGCTCGCCGGAGTGCCGGAAACGCGGTGGTTCACGGTGGCCGAGGACGACTCCGGTCACCTTGCCGGATACGCCGGGCTACGGGTGGTCGACGGGACCGCGGACATCCAGACCATCGCGGTCCTGCCGGCCCAGCAACGCCGCGGGCTCGGCACGACGTTGCTGCATGCGCTCGTCGACGAGGCCCGACGGCGGCGCGCGACCGAGATGCTGCTCGACGTGCGAGCCGACAACGACGCCGCGCTGGCTTTCTACCGGCGGCACGGCTTCGAACGGATCGCCCGGCGCCGCGGGTACTTCGCCGCCGGCCGGATCGACGGGCTCGTCCTGCGGCGGTGGTTGCGACGGGCGTGAGCCATCATGGATCAGTGGCTGACACACCGCTGGTCTTAGGAATCGAGACGTCCTGCGACGAAACCGGCGTCGGGCTCGTCCGCGGAACCGAACTGCTCGTCGACGCCATCGCGAGTTCGGTGGACGAACACGCCAGATTCGGCGGAGTGGTACCCGAGGTGGCGAGCCGGGCACACCTCGAGGCCATGGTGCCGACGATTGAGCGGGCTTGCTCCGAGGCAGGTGTGACGCTCGCCGACGTCGACGCCGTGGCCGTAACGAGTGGGCCCGGGCTGGCCGGCGCGCTCATGGTCGGTGTGTCCGCTGCGAAGGCGCTGAGCCTCGGCCTCGGCCGCCCGCTCTACGGGGTCAACCACCTTGCCGCGCACGTCGCTGTCGACCAGCTTGAGCACGGCCCGCTACCCAAGCCGGCGATGGCCCTGCTGGTGTCCGGTGGACACTCGTCGCTGCTGCTGGTCGAAGACCTCTCCGCCGACGTCCGGCCGATGGGCCAGACCATCGACGACGCCGCTGGCGAGGCGTTCGACAAGGTGGCTCGTTTGCTGGGGCTGCCGTTTCCAGGCGGACCGTACATCGACCGCAGCGCAGCCGACGGCGACCCGGCCTATGTGACGTTCCCCCGCGGGCTCACCAGCTCTCGCGACATGGAGCGGCACCGCTACGACTTCTCGTTCTCCGGGCTCAAGACCGCCGTCGCACGCTGGGTCGAGGCCAGGCAGCGGGATGGCGAACCGGTGCCGGTTGCGGACGTGTCCGCCTCGTTCCAGGAGGCGGTGGCCGATGTGCTGACGTCCAAAGCGGTGCTTGCCTGCCGCGAGCATGGCGTCGACACGCTACTGATCGGCGGAGGGGTCGCGGCCAACTCGCGGCTGCGTGCGATGGCGGCCGAACGGTGTGCGGACGCCGGGATAACGCTTCGCGTCCCGCGCCCCAAGCTGTGCACCGACAACGGAGCGATGGTGGCCGCACTCGGCGCCGAGCTGATCGCAAGCGGCCGGCCGCCGAGCTCGCTCGATCTACCCGCGGACTCATCGATGCCGGTCACCGAGGTGCTCGCCGGGTGAGCCGGCGCATCGTCGCTGTCGTCGACACCGGCGTGGACGACGCCCTGGCGCTGGTCGTAGCCGTCCGCCATCCTGCCCTCGATCTGCGCGGCGTCGTGTGCACCGCCGGCAACGTCCCGCTGGCCCGGGTCCTGGCGAACACGCGGTACGTGCTCGACCTGCTGGGCGCGGCGGTGCCGATCGCCGCGGGTGCCGAGCGGAGGATGGACGGCGAACGCTTCGGGGATCGCAGCGTCCACGGGCCGGACGGTCTGGCGGGACTCGGCCCGGCCGGCGAGCCCGCACCAGACCCGGTTGTCCGGCCGGACAAGAGCAACGCCGCAGGCCAGCGAGTTGTCCGGCCGGACAACCGGGAAGGGGTGGCCGTGGCCGACCTGATCACTCCGGATGACGTCGTCGTTTCGCTGGCGCCGCTGACGCCCCTCGTCGGTGTGCCCGCCGGCCGCATCGTGGCCGCGTACGCCCGCCCGGGGCAGGCCAACTACGAGATGGATCCGGTTGCGGCCGCCTTGGTCGACGTCGAACACCTCGACGTCCCCGACCATGCGGTGGAGATCAGCCACGGTGAGACGCCGGTGGGCGAACTGGTCACTGGCCTCGTTCGGCACCAGGTCGGCAGGGGTGCCGGGCTTGGTGACGCCGCGGTGATGCTTGCCCTGGCCGAACCGCTCCTGGACCCCCGCGAGTGGGCCGGCCGCGTGCACGATCTGGCGGCCGCGAGAGACTGAGGCTGATGCGCCGTCCGACATCGATCGCCGCAGCCTGTGCCGCACTGGCAGCATGCTCGGCCGGCGGCGTCGCCGACAGCCCGTCCACGATGCCGGAATCCGCCGTGACGTCGACCGAGAGCCCTGCCTCCACCGGTACTCCCAACCGCCCGCCGCCGCCGCTGCCGTGGGGACCGACGCGGGCCGAGTACGACGAAGCAGCCGCCATCGTCGCCGACATGTCAACGGCGGAGCGGGCCGGGCAGGTCATCGTTGCGCACTACGGCGGGACGTCCGCCCCCACGGAGCTGGTTGAGCGCTACCACCTTGGTGGCGTGATCGTCATGGGCGAGAACGTCGAGTCGCCCGACCAGGTCCGCGAGATGATCAGTGACCTGCAGGACGGTGTCGACCGGCCCCATGCGCTCATCGTCGGCGTAGACCAGGAGGGCGGGCGAGTGGCCCGGGTTCGCGAGCCTGCGACGGAGTTCCCGTCGCTGATGACGCTCGGCGCCTCGCGGGACGGTGGCCTCACCGCCGATGTAACCAGAGCCAGCGGGCTCGAGCTGCGCGCCATGGGGTTCACCATGGTGTTCGCTCCGGACGCCGACGTGACCAGCGGACCTGATGACCCGACGATCGGCACCCGCGCTGCTTCGTCCGACCCCGACGTCGCGGCCCGAATCGTGAATGCCGCGGTGCGCGGCTACGCCGACGCGGGCATCCTGCCCGTGGCCAAGCACTTTCCCGGGCACGGCTCGGTGCCTGCCGACAGCCACGTCGAGTTGCCGGTGCAGTCCGCGTCGGTGGCCGAACTGCAAAGGCGCGACTTCGTCCCGTTCCAGGCTGCGATCGCCGCCGGCGTCCCGGCTGTGATGGTGGCTCACCTGGACCTTGAGGCCGTCGACCCCGGGGTTCCGTCGTCCGTCTCGCCCGCCGTCGTCAGCATGCTGCGTGACGACCTCGGCTTCGCGGGGGTGATCGTCACCGACGCTCAGGACATGGCCGGACTGGCGGGGCTGTACGACGCCGCCGACGCCGCCGTCCGGTCTTTGACAGCCGGGGCGGACATCGTGCTGATGCCGGCGGACATCGCGGCCGCACATGCCGGAATCGTGGCGGCCGTGGAGTCGGGACGGCTCGATCCCGCCCGCCTCGCCGACGCGGCGACGCGCGCGGTGGCGCTGTCGATCCACCAAGCGGCAGCAGGTCCGCCGCCGGACGCCGACGTGGTGGGTTCACACTCGGCCGAGTCGTACGCCGCTTCGCTCGCCGGCATGACCGTGGTCGACGGCCCGTGCGAGGGACGCCTCGTCGGCGATGCGATCCGGGTAGTCGGCGGCGATGCTACGGATCGGAACCGGCTGGCCGACGCGGCCCGGGCCGCCGGGCTGGCCGTCGGGACCGGCGATGTCGTCCGGTTGCTCGGCGCGCTGCCGCCGGAACCAGGTTCGGGCGACGTGGTGGTCTCGCTGGACACGCCGTACGCGCTCGCGGACAGCACGGCGACGACGGCAAAGATCGCCCTCTACAGCCGCACTCCGGACGCGTTCCGGGCGCTCGTGGACGTCCTGACCGGCGCGGAGACCGCCGCCGGACGCCTGCCAGTGGACGTACCCGGCGTCGAGCGCGACGGCTGCCCACCACCGCGCTGATCAGCGCCGGGGGCGGACGACGAGAACGGTCGCACGACCCTGGAGGCGAGTGACCACAAGAGTGGCCGCGCCGTCTCCCCGGGGGCGGAGTTCGCGGCGAAGCGCCTCAGGTGTGACACCGACGCCCCGCTTTTTGATCGTCAACGTGCCGATCCGGTGCTCGCGGACGTAGGCGCGGAGCCGTTTCGGGTCGTACGGCAGCCGGTCGGTGATCTCGTACGAGCGACCCAAACGCGTCTGCGGTGCCTGGTCCGTCGAGACGTACGCGATCTGCCGGTCAAGTAACCAGCCGCCCACCTCCGCCGCGACGGCGGTGACGAGGCCGGCGCGTATCACGGCGCCATCCGGCTCGATGAGCCACCGGCCCGGCGGAGCCACCACCGGATCGTCCGGTGCATCGGCGTCGGTGACGGTCACCTTGCCCGGCAGCAACGTCGCTCTCCGGCGGACGCCCGGGCCGGCGAAACCGCCCGACCACAGGGCGGCCTCCATCACGTCGCCACCATCGGAGATCCACTCGGCCTCGACTCCAGGCGGTACCTGCTCATGCCCGATCCCCGGGGCAACCTTGACGCACGCCGTTTCGCGCAGCAGTTGCTCGACGAACGACCACGGTGGCCGGTATGCGTCCGGGTCGAACACCCTGCCGCGAGCGGTCCGCCGAGACGGGTCACACAAGGCGGCGGCGTATGGCGTCCTGTCGAAGGTTGTGACGTCCGCCTCGGTAACGGTGGCCGACAGGCCTAGCTCGTCGACGTTGGCCCTGGCCACCGCTGCCGTCACCGGATCGATGTCGACCCCGGTCACGGCAACACCCGAGCGGGCGAGCGCGATGAGGTCTCCCCCGATTCCGCAGCACAGGTCGGCAACCGGGCCGGTTACGTCAGCGAATCGGCTGGCCCGGTGGGCGCTGACAGCAGTGCGGGTCGCCTGTTCGAGTCCGTCGGCCGTGAAATACATGCGCTCCGCATCGGCCGGCTCGAACTTCTCCCGGGCGCGCCGGCGTAGCCGGGTTTGGGTGAGTGCCGCGGCGACCAGCGCAGGCGGGTTGTCCCGGCGCAGGCGGGTACCGAGCGCGAAGTCGTCCTCGGTTCCGTACGCTGCGGCTGCCTCGGGGAGTAGTTCGCGTCCGGGCGGGGATCTGAGCCATTGCAGCGTCTGGACGTCCACGCTGACCAAGCCTGCCAGGCATTAATCGATCTTGAGACAATCCACAGCCTACGACGGTGGGGATTGTCTCAAGATCTGGAGTGGCGGGACAGGTTGTAATGAGCGTCCGATAGAATCACTGATTATGTCTGCACCACGTGTAGCCCTTGCGACGTGTCGGGACTTCGCTCAGCTCGATCAGGACGACCGGCTGGTGATTCCAGCGCTCGCTGTGTCCGGAATCCGTGCCGAGCCGGCCGTCTGGAACGACCCGACGGTCGACTGGCACTCATACGACCTCGTCGTCGTCCGCTCGACGTGGGACTACGTCGACAGCAGAGACGACTTCCTCCACTGGGCCGAATCGGTACCGCGGCTCGCCAATGACGCCGACCTGCTGCGCTGGAACACCGACAAACGTTACCTGCGCGAACTGGCTCAGGCGGACGTCCCGGTCGTTCCCACCGAGTGGTTGGACCCGGGCGACGAGCTGGACCTGCCGGCCGACGGGGAGTATGTGATCAAGCCCGCCATCAGCGCGGGATCGCGGGACACCGGACGGTTCGATCTGGCCGATCCGGTGCAGCGCGAGCTTGCCGGCAAACACGCCGGCGGCCTGCTCGACCAAGGCGCCACAGTGATGGTCCAGCCGTACCTTGACGCGGTCGATGCCGCCGGCGAAACCGCTTTGCTGTTCCTCGGCGGGCAGTTCAGCCACGCGATCCGCAAAGGCCCGCTGCTCACCGGGCCGGACACAGCCGTCGACGGACTGTTCCGGAGCGAAGAGATCACGGCGCGCCAAGCCTCAATGGCTGAGCGCGACACCGCCGAAGCAGCGCTCGCGGCGCTACCCGGCGACACCGCCCAAGCCCTGCTATATGCGAGGGTGGATCTCATTCCCAACGCGGCCGGCCAACCCGTTCTGCTCGAGCTCGAACTCGCCGAGCCGTCCCTGTTCTTGGGTTACGACGACGGCGCAGCACCACGATTTGCGGCCGCGATTGGCACTCACCTTGACCGAGTGCTAAAGACACGTTAGGTTTCGGATTGGCACTTTCATGTTGAGAGTGCCAACGGCCCACCGGTCTCACCGGCACCCGCGACGACGGTGCGATCACGGGCCAGTCCAAAACGAAACCATCGTGACATCCCGCGAAAGGGGAGGTCAGCAAGTGTCGGTCTCCATCAAGCCGCTCGAGGACCGGATCGTGGTCAGGCCGCTCGACGCGGAGCAGACCACGGCCTCCGGGCTCGTGATTCCTGACACCGCCAAGGAGAAGCCGCAGGAGGGCGAGGTCCTCGCTGTGGGCGCCGGACGGTGGGACGAGGATGGCGAAAAGCGCATCCCGCTCGACGTCAAGGTCGGCGACAAGGTGCTGTACTCGAAGTACGGGGGCACCGAGGTCAAGTACGACAACGAGGAGTACCTCATTCTGTCGGCGCGCGACGTGCTCGCCATCATCGAGAAGTGAACCGTTGACGGACGCCCCTCGGGGACCGCGGGTGCCGCGGATCCTCCGAGGGGCGTTCGGCTTTTGAAGGGAAACCCATGCCAAAGATCTTGGAGTTCGACGAGAGCGCACGTCGCCGTCTCGAGCGCGGCGTCGATGCCCTCGCGGACACCGTCAAGGTCACGATCGGCCCGAAGGGTCGCAACGTAGTGATCGACAAGAAGTTCGGCTCGCCGACGATCACCAATGACGGCGTCACGATCGCCCGCGAGGTCGAGCTTGAAGACCCGTACGAGAACCTCGGTGCGCAGCTTGCCAAAGAGGTGGCCACCAAGACCAATGACATCGCCGGTGACGGCACGACGACCGCGACCGTCCTCGCTCAGGCGATGGTGCACCGTGGGCTGAAGGCGGTGGCGGCCGGTGCTGCGCCGATGGCGGTCAAGCGCGGCATCGACGCTGCGGTCGAGGCGGTCACCAGCCGGCTGCTCGAGACCGCTCGTCCGGTTGACGAGAAGTCCGATATTGCGTCGGTCGCCGCGATTTCCGCGCAGGACCCGCAGATCGGCGAGCTCATCGCCGAGGCTTTCAACAAGGTCGGCAAGGACGGCGTCATCACCGTCGAGGAGTCGCAGACCTTCGGAACCGAGCTCGAGTTCACCGAAGGTATGCAGTTCGACAAGGGATACCTCAGCCCGTACATGGTCACCGACCCGGAGCGGATGGAGGCCGTCCTCGAGGACGCGTACATCCTGCTGCACCAGGGCAAGATCTCCACGGTGGCCGAGTTCCTGCCGCTGCTGGAGAAGGTCGTCCAGACCGGCAAACCGCTGTTCGTGGTCGCCGAAGACGTCGAGGGTGAGGCGCTGTCGGCGCTCGTGGTCAACAAGATCCGCGGGACGTTCATCAGCGTGGCCGTCAAGGCCCCTGGGTTCGGCGATCGCCGCAAGGCGATGCTGCAGGACATGGCCATCCTCACCGGCGCGCAGGTCGTGGCGCCCGAGGTCGGGCTCAAGCTCGACCAGGTCGGCCTCGAAGTGCTCGGCACGGCCCGCCGGGTGGTTGTCACGAAGGACGACTCGACCATCGTCGACGGCGGCGGTTCCGGGGCCGACATCGAGGGCCGGGTGGCGCAGATCAAGCGTGAGATCGAGCAGACCGACTCGGACTGGGACCGCGAGAAGCTCCAGGAGCGCCTCGCCAAGCTGGCCGGCGGCGTCTGCGTGATCCGGGTCGGCGCAGCCACCGAGGTCGAGCTCAAGGAGCGCAAGCACCGCATCGAGGACGCGATCTCGGCCACCCGCGCTGCGATCGAGGAGGGCATCGTCGCCGGTGGCGGCGCGTCCCTCATCCACGCCGGCTCGGCGCTGGACGGCGACCTCGGTCTCAGCGGCGACGAGAAGACCGGTGTGGACGTCGTCCGGCAGGCGCTGTCCGAGCCGCTGCGCTGGATTGCCGACAACGCCGGCGCCAACGGGTACGTCGTCGTGTCCAAGGTGGCGGAGATGTCCGGCTCCCAGGGTTACAACGCCGAGACAGACAAGTACGGCGACCTGCTTGCCGACGGGGTTCTCGACCCGGTCAAGGTCACCCGATCGGCGCTGCAGAACGCCGCCTCGATCGCCAGCATGCTGCTGACCACCGAGGTGCTCGTCGTCGACAAGCCCGAGGAAGAGGAGCCCGAGGCGGCCGGTCACGGCCATGGCCACGGTCACGGCCACTGACCCTTTTGCCCCTTTGCCGTTCGATCACGTTCGGCAGGCGGCGCGACGTACCTACATGGCTGCATGCATGTAGCTACGTCGCGCCGCCTGCCGAACGTGATCGAACGACGTCAGGGGGAGGCGATCCGCTCGAGACCGGGCGGCAGCTGC
>DASUUH010000122.1:0-9129 GCA_036374175.1 Jiangellaceae bacterium
TCGCCTGTGCCTCGCGTTCAGACGCAGTCATCCGGTGACGCAACCGGAGCTGCCAGGCCTGACTCCCGTGCTTGCTGGTGTTGCATCCGGCGGCCGAATGCCCAGTCATCTTGACGCGTGCGGCACGAAATCTGGTGCAGACGTGATGACAAATCGCTGACAAATGATCAAGGGCCCGGCCCGCCTTTCGGCGGACCAAGCCCTTGACCTGCACTTACGTGGTAGCGGGGGCAGGATTTGAACCTGCGACCTCTGGGTTATGAGCCCAGCGAGCTACCGAACTGCTCCACCCCGCGTCGACCTCCTGAAGTTTACGGGACGCCGCACCACGAAGCCAAATCGATGCCGACCCCAAATGATCATCGGCACTTTCCGGGTTATGTAGCCGGAAAGTGCCGATGATCAGCGGAACTATTGGCCGCCTTCGATCGCCGCCAGTTGGTCCAGGGCCGCCTCCAGCTGCTGGAGCGCCTCGCCGTAGGCCGCCCAGTCACCAGCGCGCTGCGCGGCCTGGGCGTCGTCGAACGCCTGCTGTGCAGCGTCGATCAGCTCTTGGGTGTCGCCCGTGACGGGCGGAACCTCCTCGGCCGGCGGCGTCTCTTCCTCCGCAGGAGGCGGCGTTTCCTCGGCCGGCGGTGCGCCCTCGTCCACCGGGGTCTCCCCCTCGACGGGCGGGACGTCCTCCACGACGTTCTCCGGCTCTCCGGTTTCGATGCCCGCCTCACCCAAGAAGACCTCGTCGAGTGCCTCCTGGAGGGTCGCGGCAAAACCGACCCGCTCACCGAACGAGACCAGCACCCGGCGCAGCACCGGGAAGGTCGCCGCAGTGCCGCCAGCCTGCTGGACGTACACCGGCTGGACATACATCAACCCGCCGCCCACGGGCAAGGTCAACAGGTTGCCGGTGATCGTGTCGGCGCCACCCTGCCGAAGCAACGACAGTTCCGTTGCCACCGCCGGGTCGGACTCGAACCGGTTGGCGACCTGCCCCGGACCGTCGACCTGGGTATCCCCGGGCAACCGGAGGATCTGGATCTCGCCGTAGTCATCACTTCGCGCGTCCGCGTTGACCGCCATGAATCCGGCCAGGTTCTCTCGCGCCACCGGCGTGTAGGTGGTGGTCAGCGAGAACGTCGGCCCGTTTGTCTCTGGCATCTGGATGCTCTGGTAGTACACGGGCTGCGCGAAGTTCGGGTTCGCCGGATCGTCCGGAACCACCCAGCGGTCCTGGCCCTCGTAGAACGTCGATGGGCTGGTGACGTGGTATTGCGACAGCAGCTCGCGCTGGATCTTGAACAGATCCTGCGGGTACCGAAGGTGCGATTCGAGCTCCTCGGAGATCTCCGACCTCGGCTGCACGGTTCCAGGGAACGCGTCCATCCAGGTCTGCAGCACCGGGTCGTTCTCGTCCCACTCATAGAGCGTGACCGTGCCGTCGTAGGCATCCACCACGGCCTTGACGGAGTTGCGGATGTAGTTGATGAAATCACGCGGCTGGGCGACGACACCCGGTAGCACGATCCGCGAGTCGCTGGTGGCTTCCTCGATGGAAACTCGCTGCGAGTATGGATATGAGTTGAGCGTCGTGTAACCGTCCATGATCCACACGACATTGCCGTCGACGACCGCGGGATACGGGTCGCCGTCCACCTTCAACCACGGGGCGACCTTCTCCAGCCTGGTGCGCGGGTGCCGGTCGTAGAGGATCACCGACTCGGAGTTGATCCGGTCCGTCAGCAGGATGCTGGTCTCCTGGAACTTGGTGGCGAACAGCAGTCGCTGGAAGAACGAGCCGATGGGAACGCCGCCCTCACCGTCATAGGTGAACGGCTCGTTCTGCGCATCGCCGTCACCGCTGCCGATCGGGATGTCGAACTCCACTGGACGCGCCCCTTCGGGCGCACCGACTATCGAGTAGTCCGGGGAGTTCTCCCCGAAGTAGATCCGCGGCTCGTACTCGCCGAGCTCGTCGGAGATGTCTCCGCGCGCCGGGATGTCCTCCTCCGCCCACACCGGAGCACCGCTCGGCTGGCGGGCATTGCCGTACGCAGCGACGACACCGAAACCGTGGGTGAATGTCGTATGCCGGTTGATCCAGTTCTGCTGACCGGACGGCAGCCGGTTGACGTCGATCTCGCGAGCGGCGATGACGATGTCCCTGGTCTCATCGCCGAGGTTATACCGGTCGACGTCGAGCAGCTCAGGGAACGTGTAGAAACCCCGGACCTGCTGCTGCTGCGTGAAGGTGGCCGATACCACGTTCGGGTCGACCAGCCGGATGCCCGGAATACTCGCGGCGTCCTCCTCCAGCTGGCGCGCCTCGACAGTGATCCGGGCGTTGTACGACGTCGTCTCCGCGTCGGCCACGTCGTAGGCGTCGCGGGTCGCGTCGATAGTGCGCTGCAGGTACGGCTCCTGGCGGCTAAGCTCGCTTGGCCGCACCTGGAAGGACTGAACAAGGAACGGCCATAGCCCGCCGAGCAGGATCGCCGACAGCACGAGCAGGCCGAGCGAGATTCCCGGAAGCGTCCAGTTGCGCATCCACACGTTCACGAAGAACAGCACCGCGCAGATCAACGCGATGAACACCAAGATGTTCTTGGCCGGCAGCAGTGCGTTGATGTCGGTGTAACCGGCGCCGGTGAAGGGGTTCTGCCCGATCTGGCCGTCCTTGAGCAGCAACTCGTACCGGTCCAGCCGGTACGCGGCCGCCTTCAGCAGCACGAACAGCCCGATCAGTACGGACAGGTGCGCCTGCGCCGCCGGCGTGACACGCTCGCCAGCAGTCTGCAGGCGGATTGCGCCGTAGACGTAGTACGTAATCGCGGCGGTGATCAGGCCGATGACCACCACGCCGAAACCGAAGCTGACCAGGAACCGCCACCACGGCCAATCGAAGGCGAAGAACCCGATATCGGTGTTGAACTGCGCGTCGCTCACCCCGAAGTCGCGGCCATTGCGCCACAGCAGGAAGGTCTCCCAGTTCGACGAGGCGCTACCACCGGCGATCAGGCCGATGAGGATCGCCGCGACGATGATGACCCACTTGCGCACCGGGTCGATGGCGTCGCGGTAGCGGTCCAGGCTCTGCTGCTCGACGCTCATCGGCCGGTACCGCGGTCGCAGCCGGTACGCGATCATCGCGTTGACCACGACCGCTGCGGCCATCAGGATGCCGCCCACGGCGAACAGCGCGCCCTGGGTCAACAGCCGGGTCGACCAGACGTTGGTGTAGTCGACTGAGTCGAACCACATCCGCTCGGTGAGCAGGTTCACCGACACGCCGTACAGGACGGCGATGACGGCGAGCACGACAAGGGTCGGGATCAGCGCCCGCGACCGGCGTGCTGTAGGAGTACGGCCACGGAAAGGATCAGCGGGGCGAGGGAAGTCGCTCACGCAGACGAAACTATCCCACCTACTCCCCCGGTTCCCACCCAGGACCGCGCGCCGCACTCATGTGACGATGTTGTGATGTCCGCAGTTGCAGAACCACTCCTTTCGGCCCTGTCGGAAATCGAGAGTCATGTAGCCCGCGAGGGTTGGGATCAACCGCCGAGGCTCTACGCCTTGGCACCTACCGACGAGTTGGCCGCGAGGGAGCCCGATCTTGCGCGTCAGCTCGGCCTGGACCGTGGGGCGGCGTCGTCCGGCTCGCTCACGCCGATCGAGCAGGAACTCCCCACGAGCTCAATCGAAGACCTGCTCGCCACGATCAGCTGGCCCGACACGGTCGCCGGCTGCGCGCTGGTGGTGGAACGCATCGTGCTTCCGCCGACCGCCGAGGAATCCATGCCGGACGACCCGGACACCGCCGTCACTTGGGCACAGAACCATCCCGGCCGCACCGACGTCCGCATCGTCGTGGGTGTGTTGAGAGACGGCAGGCAGAGCTCGGTCATGCGAGTCCGCGGCCACGACGAGGAGTCGGAGCTGATTCGCGACCCGGAATTCAGCCCGGATCTGGGAGCCGCACTCGCCGCGACGTTCAACTGATCAGCTGACCGGGCAGCTCGGCAGGTTCTCCGTGTCTCCGGCTGCGGCCGCCTCGACCGCGTCGATGGCGTCGACGAGCGTCTCGATGCTGACCACCTGCATGTCGCCGTTACGGGCGCCCGCGACGTCGCCGCAGTTGGACGCGGGCGCGAGGAACAGATCGATGCCATCACCGGCTGCCGCCGCGATCTTCTGCTGGATACCGCCGATCGCGCCGATCTCGCCGTCACCGGTGATCTCTCCGGTACCGGCTACGCGCAGGCCCGCCAGCATCGCCCCGGGTGTCAGGGTGTCGTAGATCGCCAGAGCGAAGATCATGCCCGCACTCGGCCCGCCGATCCGGTCGTCGATGTGCACCTCGACCTGCACTGGGAAGTCGTAGCCCACCGTCACACCGGCCCCGACCTGCGCATGTCCCTTGTCCGACGCCACGGTGTCGACGACGAACGTGAGCGATTCACCGTCGCGATTCACCACGACCTCCACCGAGTCCCCAGGTTCATGCGCGCGAACGGCACGGACGACGTCCTCCGGCGTGCCCACCGAGTCACCGTCGACCGACACGACGACGTCACCGGGCTCGAGAGTGCCGTCGGCCGGTGAACCGTCCACGACCATCTCGATCACCACGGTTTCGGACACCTCATAGCCGAGCTCGCGCAGCGCCGCGGCTTTGGCCGCCATCTGGGAGTCCTCCATGTACCGCGCGTTGCGCTCGCGGATCTCCTCGGACGTGTCGTCGGGCCGGTAGACCCGGTCGCGCGGAACGATCGCCCGTTCTGGATCGAACCAGGCCGTCAGCGCGGTGAGCAGATCGAGCCGGGCATCGGCTGGAGTCACGCCCACGGTGGTGAGGTTGAGCACGCCGTCGGTGTCGTAGGTCTCCACTCCGTCGACCGAAATCACACCGTCGCCGAGGGCGTTCTCCATCGGCCCGGGTGAGTACACGACATAGGGGACGGGCAGCAGCGCTGCGACGGCGACGAGCGCGACGAGAATGGCTCCCGCGAACGCGAGCGTCGCAGTCCGGCGAGTCATGGGTCCGTGTGTTTCCTAACCTGGCGGCGAGACAGTGGCGCGTTAAGAGTACGTGGGACTACGGGGAGCCGACCCATTCGTCTCCGCCGTCGGAAAAGACCTGGTGCTTCCAGATCGGCACTTCACGTTTGAGGTCGTCGATGAGCCGCCGGCAGGCGTCGAACGCTTCGCCGCGATGCGGCGCGGACACGGCCACGACCACGGCGAGCTCACCGATCTCGAGTGATCCGGTTCGGTGGACGGCGGCGACGGCGCAAATAGGGAAATCCTTGGCCACCTGCGTCGCGACATCGCGCAGCACGCTCTCGACACTGGGGTGGGCCTCGTAGTCCAGCGTGATGACGCCGCGCCCGTGGTCTTGCTCACGCACCGTCCCCACGAAGAACGTCGTGCCGCCCGCTCTGGGGTCGGCAACGGCGCCAAGCACTTCGTCGACGGACAGCGGCTCGTTCCGGATGCCGATGAGCCGTACCTCGTTCATAGGTCACATTCGACCATGCCGCTGTCTGACGGCGTGCGTCCGGAGGCAGTATGGGACAGGTGTTCGATCAGTTCCCTGTCCCAAGTTGGTCTTCGAGGAAGGCGTGCAGGCTCGCACCGACAATCACCTCCACCCGATCAGGCGATCACCCGGCGGTGGTCCGCCGGTAGCGCAGAAGGGCGACAGGCATGGTGACCACCAGTATCGCGCCGATCCAGATCAGCGCCTGCCACACGGGTTCCGCGGCCGGGCCGCCGAGAGTCAGCGCTCGTAGCGCGTCGACGGTGACGGTGATCGGGTTGACCTCGGCGAAGGCCTGCAGCCAGCCGGGCATGGTGGCGACCGGCACGAAAGTCGAGCTCGTGAACACCAGCGGGATCACCAGCAACAAGCCGGCCAGCCCCGACGCCTCCGCGTTGCGCACCAGCAATCCGATCAGCGCGTTGGCCCACGAAAAAGCGATGCCGACCAGCAGCGCCAATCCGATGGCGGCCGCTGCGGCGCTAGCACCGGCGTGGAAGCGGAACCCGATCAGGTAGCCCACGCCGGTCATCAGACCCAGCACGAACAAATTGCGGATCGCATCGGCCAAGGTGCGACCGGCGAGCACGGCCGAACGGGTCATCGGCAACGCCCGGAAGCGGTCGATCATCCCGGTGGCCAGGTCATCGGCAATTGCTACCCCAGTTTGGGAAGCGCCGAAGGCGATCGCCAGCACGAAGATGCCCGGCAGCAGGTAGTCGACGTAGTTCTGCACTCCAGGCGGGTCGACCGCACCGCCGAACGAGTAAGTGAAAAGCAGCACGAAGAACACCGGCTGCACGGTGGCGAACACGATCATTGTCGGCACCCGCACGAGCCGCCGCAGGTTGCGGGCGGTGATCGTGGCGATGTCCGCCGCCAACCACACCAGGCCGGACGTTCGAGTCTCTTCAGGCTCGACGGACGTCATAACTCGCCTCCGATCTCAACGGGATCGGCGCCTTCGGCCGGCAACCGCTGACCGGTCAGCGTGAGAAACACGTCGTCTAGCGATGGTCGCCGGATCGCCACGCCGGCCACAGGTACGTCCGTCGCGGCAAGTGCGGCGGCCACGTCGGCGAGCACTTGTGGCCCGTCATGGACCGGCATCACAACCCGTCCCGTATCTCGATCGCGGGTCGGAGCCCCGGTGCCCAGCCCTTCGACCGCGGCCGCCAGCCTGCTCGGGTCAACGCCGGCGGCCGCCTCCAGCTCGAGGCGGTCGCCACCAACCTGTGCTTTCAGCTCATCAGACGTGCCGCTGGCGATCACCCGGCCGGCATTCATGACCACTATTGAGTCGGCGAGCCGGTCGGCTTCCTCGAGGTACTGGGTGGTCAGCAGAACGGTCGTGCCCTGGCGGGCCAGCTCGGCCACTAGCCGCCACAGGCTGATCCGCCCGTGCGGGTCCAGGCCGGTAGTCGGCTCGTCCAGAAACAACACCGCCGGTTGCGCTACCAGGCTGGCCGCGACGTCGAGCCGGCGGCGCATACCGCCGGAGTAACCACCGGCGACCCGGTCGGCCGCCGCACTCAGGTCGAATGAGTCCAGCAGCTCGTCCGCCCGTCGCCGAGCACGACTGCGCCCGAGCCGGGATAGCTGGCCGATCATCTGGAGGTTCTCGCGGCCGGTCAAGTAACCGTCGACCGCCGCGAACTGCCCGGACAGCCCGACTACTCGACGGACCGCCGCCGCCTGACCGACCACATCGAGTCCGGCCACCCTGGCGGTGCCGGCGTCCGGCGGCAACAGCGTCGCCAGGATCCGCACCACGGTCGTCTTGCCGGCGCCGTTCGGACCGAGCAAGCCAAGCACCTTCCCGACCGCGACCTCCAGGTCGACACCGGCTAGGGCTTCAACTGCGCCGAAGCGTTTCACCAACCCCTCGGCAAGGATCGCCGGCTCGGGCATCGACCCACCACCCATACGTAGGATTCCTAGCTATCAGGTTGGGAGTAGGATACCTACCTATGAGGCCGGAAGCGCAAGCCCTGAAGGGCCACCTCGACGTGCTTTTGCTGGCCGCCCTAGCCGGCGGACCGCAACACGGCTATGCGATCAAGGAGGCGCTGCGAGAAGGCAGCGGTGGCCGTTTCGACCTCCCCACCGGCACTGTGTACCCGGCGTTGCACCGGCTCGAGCGGGCTGGGCTCATCGCCGGCTCGTGGTCCCTCGTCGACGGGCGGCGCCGCCGCAGTTACCGCCTCACCGACGAGGGCAAGCGCAAGCTCGCCGGCGAGCGGGCGAACTGGCGCGAGTTTGCCCGCGCCGTCACCGGCATTCTGGAGCGGGGCCCATGGCCGGTCACCAGCTGATCGATGACTACCTGGCCGAGCTCGCACGCCGGCTGCCGGCCAACGATGTCGACGAGCTTGCCGACGGCCTCGAGGAGGCCTTCCAGCAGTACCGGCAGCGCGGATTACCTGTCACGAGCGCGGCCGCGGCCGCCACTGCCGAGTTCGGCGATCCCGAGCTGATCACCAGGGCATTTGTCCGCCAGGCGCCCGGGCGGCGAGCAGCCCTCGGCCTGCTGGCCAGCGGGCCGGTGTTCGCCGCTCTGTGGGGGGCATCGCTGATCAGCGCGCAAGCATGGACCTGGCGCGTCCCGTTCGGCGCCTCCGCGGTGTTCGGGGCCACCCTGCTCGTGGTTGCCGCAACGCTTGTCGTGGTAGCTCTCAGCCCTAACTATCGGCGGACGAGGCTTGCCGGGCCGGCGTGCGGGCTGCTCGTGCTGCTCGACGGCGCGATGCTCGCCACCGTCGCACTCGCCGCGCCGGCGCTGAGCTGGCCCATGGCCCTAGCCATACCGGCCAGCGTCGTCCGCATCGGATTCGCGGCCCGTACCGTACCGCGCATTCTCGCGCGCTAACCGGCGGTCAGGCCCTGACGTCGGCGTCGCAGGAACTCGCGCTCGGCTGCGTTGTCGGTGCGCGCTACGGCCGCGTCGTACTCCTGTCCTGCGTCGGCGTCTCGCCCTAACCGCCGCAGGAGATCGGCGCGCACGGCATGGAACACGTGGTAGCCATCCAGGTCGAGCCCGTCGACCAGGTCGAGTGCGGCCTCCGCACCGTCCACCTCGGCCACGGCGACGGCCCGATTGAGCGCCACAACCGGGCTCGGTGTGATCGCCATGAGTTGGTCGTACAACGCCAGGATCTGCTGCCAGTCCGTGTCCGCCGCCGTTGGTGCGGCGCTGTGCACAGCATTGATCGCGGCCTGGATCTGGTACGGGCCTGGCTGATTACGTCGCAGGCACTCGCGAACAATGGCCTGGCCCTCGGCGATGAGGCCCCGGTTCCACCGGCTGCGGTCCTGATCGGACAGCAGGACCAGGTCGCCGGCCGGGCCCGTACGAGCGTCTCGGCGTGACTCGGTCAGCAGCATCAGCGCGAGCAGGCCGTTGACCTCCGGCTCGTCCGGCATGAGCTCGGCCAGCAACCGGCCGAGCCGGATCGCCTCCGCACAGAGGTCCTCACGGACCAACCGGTCGCCCGAACTCGCCTGGTAGCCCTCGTTGAAGATGAGGTAGATGACGGCGAGCACGGACTTCAGCCGGTCCGGCAGATCGGCCTCGCGCGGGATCCGGTACGGGA
>DASUUH010000123.1:0-156193 GCA_036374175.1 Jiangellaceae bacterium
CTGACCGCCATGTTCACACTCACGATCAAGCAACTCGCAGCGCGTAAGCTGCGACTGGTGACCACCGCCTTCGCGGTGTTTCTGAGTGTCGCCTTCATGGCCGGCACCTTCATCTTCACCGACACGATCGGTGCCACGTTCGACTCCGCGCTGGCCGAGGCCGACGAGGGAGTGGACGCGTACGTCCGCATGCCGTCGGAGATCGACCTCGGCTACGGCGAACCCGGCCCACGCCTCGACGCATCACTCGCAGTGACCGTCGCTTCGGTGCCGGGGGTTGACGAGGTGGCGTTGCGCATCAACGGCTACGCCCAACTGGTCGGACCCGACGGCGAACCCGTCGGGGACGTATCCAAGAGCCCGGCGTTCGGCACAAACTGGGTAACCGTCGACGACCTCAACCCGTACCGGTTGGCCAGCGGTAACCCGCCTGCCGACGATGGAGAGATCGTCATCGACAAGGCGAGCGCCGACAAGGCCGGTTACCAGCCCGGTGACGTTGCGACCGTGCTCACCAAGGGCACTCCGCGGCAGTTCACTATTGCCGGCGTAACTCGGTTCGGTGCCGCGGACTCGCCTGCTGGTGCGACCGCCGTCCTGTTCACTGATCGCGCGGCGACCGAACTACTCGCGGCCCCCGGGCAGGCCGATGCCATAGCCGTCACGGCCGCCGAAGGAGTGTCACAGCCGGATCTCGCCGTTGCCGTACAGGCCGCAGTGGGTGACGGCGTCGAGGTGATCACCGGTGCCACGCTCGTGGCCGAGAACCAGGCGGCTCTCGGTGAGGGCCTCAGCGAGTTCAACATGATCGCCCTGGTCTTCGCCATTGTGGCGGTGTTCGTTGGTGCGTTCATCATCAACAACACCTTCTCGATCATCGTCGCGCAGCGGACCCGAGAGATGGCGATGCTTCGGGCGATCGGTGCGTCGGGTCGACAAGTAAGGCGCTCGGTGCTCATCGAGGCACTTGTCGTCGGCACCCTTGCGTCGGGAACCGGCCTGGTCGCCGGGATCGGGGTGGCCTCGGGCCTGCGTCAGCTGGTGTCCTCGTTCGGCTTCGACATGCCGGGGGGCACCACGGTGATCTCGCCCACCGCCCTTGCGCTGTCGTTCGCCGTCGGCGTGGTCGTAACCGTGCTCACGGCGTGGCTGCCGGCGCGGCGGGCGGCCAGGATCGCCCCGGTCGCTGCCGTGCGGGACGTGAGCGTCGACCGCTCTGCAGGCTCGGCCCGCCGGGCCGTCGCCGGTACGGCCGTCACGGCCGCTGGTGTGGCGGCATTGCTGGCCGGACTCAATGGAACGATCGAACTGGTCGGTGTCGGCGCGCTGGTGACGTTCGTCGGTGTAGCGGTACTAGGTCCGGTGCTCGCCCGTCCGGTCGCGAAGCTCCTCGGCATTCCGTTGCGGATGCGCGGGCTGAGTGGCGAACTCGCAACTCGCAATGCGATGCGGAACCCGAAGCGGACCGCTCGGACAGCCGCGTCGCTGATGATCGGCGTAGGGTTGGTCGGTTTCTTCACGGTGTTCGCCGCCTCGGCGAAGACCTCCATGGCCGGCTCCCTGGAGACCGAATTCACCGGCACTCACATCGTGCAGGCCGGCGCGACGGACAACTCGGCGGGCCTGAGCCCGGACTTGGCCGTCGAGCTGAGCGCCACTCCTGGGGTGGACGCTGTGACGCAAGCTCGGATCAGTCCGGCGGTCGTCGACGGCTCGTCGACCGATGCGTTCCTGGCCTTCGACGCCGGTACGGTCCACGAGATGGTCGCGCTCGGTTCGCTCGACGGTGATCTGGACTCGCTCGGCGCCGACGGGATAGCGGTGTCGGCCGAGACCGCCGCCGACGAAGGCTGGGAGATCGGCTCGGCCGTGCCGGTCGTGCTGCCTAGTGGAGACACCACGCTCACGGTGGAAGCCATCTACTCGAGTGGCACCGACTGGGTCGGACCGATGTTCGTCGATCTCGCCGCGTTCCGGGCGAACGGTGGCGACGAGCTCGACTACCGGGTCTACGTGTCGGGCGACGAGGCCGCGATCAACAGTGTGGCCAGCGGCTACGCATCGGCCGACGTGCTGGACAAGGACGCTTTCATCGACGTCGTCAGCAGCGAGATCGACACGATGCTTGGAATGTTCTACGCCCTGTTGTTCCTCGCCATCGTCATCGCTCTGCTTGGGATCGCCAACACCTTGGCGCTGTCCATCCTCGAGCGGACCCGCGAACTCGGCTTGCTGAGGGCCGTCGGTATGAGCCGGTCGCAGCTTCGTTCCACGGTTCGTTGGGAGTCGATCATCGTCGCGGTATTCGGGTCCCTTCTCGGGCTGGCCAGCGGGACGTTCTTCGGCTGGGCAGTTGTCCGGGCGATGGCGGACGAAGGTATCGACACGCTTGCCGTGCCAGTTGGCAGCCTGCTCATCGTTACCGCCATCGCCGCCTTCGCCGGTGCCATGGCTGCGATCGTGCCGGCCCGCCGCGCAGCCAAGCTCGACGTGTTGAAGGCACTTGTTACTGAGTGACGATCAACCACCAACAGATACTGTCCGATTCCGGCGGCGCCGCATCTTGAACCGATATGCGGCGCCGCCGGCTCCTCACGTGGACCGGCTGCACTGGAATGAGCAGGGTTCAGCCAGTGTGCAGTGGCGCGTAGGTCTCGGCCAGCGCAAGCAGGGCCTGCTGAAAGCATGCGAGCGGCGCTCGGGCAAGCCCGGCACCGATCTGGCCACGCCCTCCGGTGGCGTCGAGGATGCCGGTGGTGATAGCCGGCACAATCCCGAGCTCAACCACCTTCCGGACGTCGACTCCCACGGGGGTGCCTTCGAAGTCGAGCTGCGGGATCTTGAACCGGGAGCTTTGGGTGATGCATACCCGTCCCACCTCGCGGGTGCGGTTTATCGCGTCAGCCATCCGGCCCCCTACGAAGCCTGCGACCGCCGGAGACGCCGCCGCGGCCGCTCCGCCGAGGCCGACCAGCTCGATGATCGCGCTGTCCCCGATGTCGGGCGCTGCGTCGTCCGGGCCGTAATCGCCGCGGTACAGGGCGTCCTCGACCGGCGGGGCTGGAGCGGTGAACCAGCGCTGCCCGGTGGCCGCTAAGCGGATGCCGAACGTGGTGCCATTGCGCGCCATGCCCGTTACCAGCGTCGCGTCCGGCACTTGCGCGGCCCACTCGGTTGTGGCCTTGGCGGCCGCGATTGCGGCGTTGAGGAAGAACAAGTAGTTCTCGGAAAGGAAGCGCCCGAGTTCGACGCGCCTTGGGTCCTCCAGTGCGGCGATGTGTGGCAGCAGGGTCCGGATCAGCAGGTTGGTGCTGGCTTGTAGCCGCATGTGGATGTCGTCGCCCATCTGAACGCCTTGGGCCGCCAAGGAGTAGAGGTCCACCGGTCCAGCGGCCGCCAGAGCCTCGCCAAGCGCTGGACCGGCGACATCGCGGAGCCACCGCAGGTGCGCCACAGCGGCGTCGCTGTCGACGCCGAGCCATTGCCGTTCCCCAGGCCCCTGGTTGAGTGGTGTGTACGCCGTGGTGCCGCCGGGCTCGTTATGCACGACCAGCACAGGGGCGGACGGGCCAAGGGTGGTGGCCATCGCCAACGCGGCCGAGTGGTCGTTGGCCGGGGCGAGCGTCACGTCCCCGCGCTCCACGAGCCGGGCGGCGTCATCGGAGCTGCCTGCCCATCCTTCGGCGATGGCTGTAGCGAGTACCGACCGGCGCAGCGGATCGCAGAAGTCCGACCACTCCAGCGGCGGTCCGGGGTGCAGTACGGTGCGCTCGGCTATGCCCGGCACCACCTCCGCCGCTGGCCGCACATCGACCAGGGCTGGTGTTGCCTCGTCCAAGCGGCGGGCGGCTTCTCGGTTCGCCACCTCCACGGTTGCGGCGGCCGGGCCGTAAAGCAGAGTGAGCGCGCGTACCAGGTTCTCGTCGCCGCCCGCGGGGATTCGCCAATCGACGTCGGCGACCCGTACGCCCTGTTCGCGCAGCTCGTCGCCGAAGAGCGGGAGCCCGACATTGACGACCGACAACTGCTCGGGAAGGACCACACTGGTCTGGTCCCTCGGCTCATCGTTGCGGACGTTCATGGGCTCTCCTCATCTCGAGGCTAGAGTTCGAACCGATGGAAATCGTTGCGACGTGGGAAGGCGGCTACCGGTGTCGGGTAGCCGCTCGCCAATTCGAGATCGTTTCGGACGAGCCGCCGACGGCGGGCGGTGAGGACGCAGGGCCTACGCCGACGGAGTTGTTTCTCGCGTCGCTCTCGACGTGCTTCGCGATGGCGATCGCGCACGTCGCACGCAAGCGGGGCCTGGAACTGCCGGGCTATCAGGTCGCGGTGTCCGGGGAGTACGACGGCCCCCGGTTCCGCCGGGTGCGAGTGGAAGTGCGGCCGGACGGGCTCGTCGACGGAATCGAGGAACTGATCGAACGCGCGCTTGCCGTGTGCTACGTCTCCAACACGCTGCGCAACCCGCTTGGTTTCGAGGTCGCGCTGGGCGACCAGGTGGTCTTCACCCAAGACTGACCTCCCTCGCGGCGTCGATGAGGGCCGCCTCGGCCTTCTCAAAGGCCGCTGCCGCCGCGGTGGCCCGCTCGCGCAGGCCTCTGGCCTGGTCCTCGCAGCCGGCAGCCATGGCCCGGACGTTCTCCGGTGCGGCGCCACCCACCACTGTGCGACTGCGAACGATGGCGTCCGGGTCGAGCACGTCTCGGAGATCCTCGTCGCGCAACCCCAGGTCGCGCCCGATCCTGGCGCGAGCCGCCTCGTCGAGCATCGCCGCGGTGATGTCGAGACCCCGGAGCCCCTCCCGGCTCGCGGCCCGGACCGTGTCGCCGACGATGTGGTAGGCCGACCGGTAATCGAGCCCACGCTCCTGCATGACGTACTCGGCGAGGTCGGTTGCTTGGGTGAACCCGCCCAGCACCGCCTCGCGCATGCGGTCCGCGTTGACAGTCAGCGTCGCCACCACCCCGCTCATCAGTCGGGTCGCGCGGGCGGCCACGTCGATGGCCCGAGGCGCTTCGCCGTAGGCGAAGATCAGCGCATCGCTGCGCGCCGAAGGCGTCTTGCCAACCGCGAGCAGGCCCGTGAGCCGACCGATCAGCAGTCCAGCGCTGCCGCGGACAACGCTGAGGCTGTACGGGTTGCGTTTCTGCGGCATCAGCACGCTGGATCGGGTGTACGGGCCGGCCATTGCGACGAAATCGAACTCCTGGCTGTCCCAGATCTCGAGGTCTTCGGCGAGTTTGCTGAGGTCCTCGACAAGGCTCGTCGCGGCTCCGACGATGTCCATGAGCCCGTCCGTCTGCCACATCGCGTCACGCGTGTGCTCGATAACCTCGTCGAAGCCCAGCAGTGCGGCAAGCCGGTAGCGGTCCAGGGCAAGCCGGCTGCCGTTGACGCAGCCTGCACCGCCCGGGCTGCGGTTGATCCAGGTGAGCGCGTCGACGAGCCGCTCGCCCGCGCGCAATGCAGGGTAGGCGAAGTGCAGGACGTAATGGCCGAACGTTGACGGCTGGGCGTGCTGAAGGTAGGTCTGGTCGGGCAGCAGGGTCTCTGCATGCCGGCTCGCCTGGCCGCACACCGCCGTCACAAAATCGGCGGTGTCGGCCACCAGGCCAGTGACCTTCTGCCGCAGGATGATGCGAAGGGCCACCCGAACCGCCTCGCGGCGGGGCCGACCCGCGTGCAGCCAGCCCGCACCGTCGCTCAGCCGGTCGGCGAGGTAGCGCTCGCGGGAGTTGTAGATCTCGCCGAAGTTAGGGTCGTAGGGGAAGTCCTCCGCCGGCAGGTCGCAGGCCTCGAGCAGCACGGCGAGCAGCCGCCGGGCCGCGTCGTCGGGCACGATGCCGGACTCGCGAAGGACCAGGGCGTGCGCCAAGTCCGCGAGTCCAAGTGGGCGGTGGAACATCGGCGCCTCAGCCATCTCGAACGCGAACCCCGCCTCCACCAGCTCTGGCGCCGGCGCCTCTCGCGCTGGTCCGGACTCACGTCGCCGCATTCTGCCTCCCAGCGTTATGGCCGCCAAGCGGTGTTGGGACGCCGCCGGTGTGCCAGAACAGGATCGGTCCGTCTGTGTCCCCGGCCGCGAGCCGGATGACCAGGGCCATGGCCTTAGCGGTGAACACCGGATCCAGCAGGAGGCCCTCCCGGCGCACCGACAGCAGTGCCGCCGCCTGCCCGTCGGCTGAAGGCACGCCGTAGCCAGGCCCCCGGGCGTCGCGCACGTCAACGTCCGCCGCAGTCGGCTCCGGCCAGCCGCATAGCGCCGCCGCGCCGCGGGCCAGCCGGAGCACGCGCTCAGAGCTCTCGTCCTGGGGCCGGCTGACCGATGCGCCGACCACGTGCCACGGGTAGCCGCCCGCGACAGTGCCGGCCACCAGCCCGGCCTGCGTGCCGCAGGAGCCGGTGGCGACGACGACGGTCGTCGGGGCGACCCCGGCATCTTTCAGCTGCGCGGCCAGCTCACCGACCGCGAGGCCGTACGCGGCGGAGCCCACCGGGGTTGCTCCGCCCCGTGGGATGACGTATGGGCGCCGGCCGGCCGTGCGCAGCTGCTGGGCAAGGGTCTCCAGACCGTCTTCGACGGACTCGCGCCGAAGGTCGCCGGTGAAGCGGACGTCCGCTTCGACGTCGCGGGCGAAGGCGAGGTTCGGGGGCTCGTCCTTCGGCGGCGAGCCGTAGTAGAGCAGCACGCATCCGAGGCCCGCCACACTGGCCGCGACGGCCGTCGCGTAGCAGTGATTCGACGCTGGGCCGCCCCCGGTCAGAATGACGTCGGCGCCGCGCTCGAGCGCATCACCCACCAGTAGTTCCAGCTTGCGTGCCTTGTTGCCGGCCCGGGCCAACCCGGTGAGGTCGTCACGCTTGAGGTAAAGCGGAGGACCGCCCAATGCCGCCTCAAGTCGGTACGCGCGTTGCAGCGGTGTCGGCGCGGCGACGAGGGGGAAACGCGCCAGTGCGGGACTCGCGGCGAGCATGTTCAATCCTCCCGCCCGCGGGCCGCCCGCGCCCGGCGGACGACCTCGTCGACCATGGCCGGCGCCAGACCCACGTCGGGCTCGTCGAGCGGCATCTCTCCTATGTCCAACCCGGTTGCCCTGGCAAGGGCTTCCGGCAGCGGGATGCCTTCGAGGCGACCGCGCCGCAGCGCCTCCTGGAGGGCGGCCTGGGCGCGGTGCTTGCCCAGGCGCGGTGCCAGGGCGGCCAGCACGCGCTCGGACGCCGCATACCCCAGGGTCAGCTCCAGGCCGCGGAGCATGGCTTCGGCGTTGACCTCCAGCTCGGCGAGGAGTTGCTGGGCCATCTCCACGCTGGCGCCCGTGAGCAGGCACGTCTCAGGAAAGGCGAGCCACTCCGCCTTCCAGGCCCGCCCGTCCCTCTCGTTCTCGCAGACCATCGCGTCGAGCAGGACAAACGCTTGGACGCGGGTCAGCCGGGCGAGCGTGACCAGGTGCTCTGACACCTCTGGGTTGCGCTTGTGCGGCATGGTGATGCTGCCGACGCCATCCGCAGTTGCCGGCTCGCTCAGCTCGCCGATCTCGGGACGTTGTAGCGTGTAGATCTCATTGCCGATCCGGCCCAGAGTAGCCGCGACCATGGCGAGCAGGTGGCCGAACTCGGCGACCCGGTCCCGCGTCGTCAGCCACGAAATCGCCGGCTCGCGCAGGCCCAGGCGGGCGCAGAACCGCGCGCGTAGCTCAAGGCCGGCACCCCCGAAGAAGGCCAGCGTGCCCACCGCACCGCCGAGCTGGCCTACCTCCCACCGGGACCGTCCCTCGTGCAGCCGCTCGATGTGACGACCGATCTCGTCGGCCCATGTTGCCGCTTTGAAGCCGAAGGTGATCGGCGAGCCGGGCTGGCCGTGCGTGCGCCCGACCTGCACCGTGTCGCGGTGCCGGACGGCGAGCTCCAGCGCGGTGTCCGCTAGCTCACGCAGCCCACGTCGCAGGACATCGCCCACCTGTTGCATCACCAGCCCAGTCCAGGTGTCGGTGAGGTCCTGCACGGTGGCGCCGTAGTAGACCCACTCCTGGGCGTCGTTGGGGAGCAGCTCCCGCAACGCGTGGATGAGACCAAGGGTGGAGTGGCCGGTCCGGCGTGTCTCGCGGGTCAGGAGGTCGCGGTCAAGGCGATCGGCCGTGGCGTGTTGCCGGACGGCCGCCGCCGCGGGCGCCGGGATGATCCCCAACTCGGCCTGCGCCTCGGCGAGAACCGACAGAATGTCGAGCCACGCCTGCAACCGGGCGGAGTCGTCGAAGATCGCCCGCATGTCGTCGCTCGCCCACAGGTGGGCGTACTCCGGCGCGTCGGCTATCCGGGTTCCCACGTCGGCTCCAGCAGCGTGACCGCGGCCGCGAGCCCGCTCTTAACTTCGGCGAGCGACGCACCCCAGGGCACCGTGACCACCTGCCCGTCCACTGAAATCTCCTGCTCCAACAGGCAGCACTTGGTCAGCGTCGGCCCGTCGCCGTCGACCAGGTCACGGGGGCAGGCGTCGACAAATGGCGGCTCGTCTCCGTAGCACCACCGGTGAATCTCACGCGAGCGGGCACAGCCGACCAGCACCCAGTCACCGCGCGGAGGGCGCTCGTCCAGATAGTCGATCCGCGCCCCGGGTGGCGCAGCCCGCCCGCTACGGCAGGGCAGCAGGTAGTGCTGAGATGGTCGGGTTGCGGCCAGCTCGTGGAGGTCGATCAGCTCAGGCTCGATCTCGATCGGCGGCAGGTCATCGGCGACGTCGAGCAGCCGCTGGACCTGGTGAACCAGCTTCGGCGGCGTGGGCGGGACGGTTTCGACGACCCGCAGGCGAAGTGGTTCGGGGTTGAGCAGGAACGAGACGTGGCCGTACTGCCCCCGCACTACGACACAGCGTGCGCCGCCGCCGGAGGTCCTGGCCGCCTCCGCGAGTTGCGTCGGCACGGCGGAGTCGACCAGTGGTGCGTCCACCAGGCGGCACTCATCCGGGCCGGCCAGTACCTCGAGCGAGGTGATCGGCGAGAACAGCGGAACCTCTGACGCCTTGCCGACGCGCACCACCGCGACTTCGGGGCCGTGGCTCACCACGATGTATCGGGTGCGCCGGTAAGCTTCGCGCCCAACAAACAGTCCGGCCAGCGCCTCCTCGGTTAGTGGCACATCGACGTTGGCCACGGTGACCTCGCGGTACCGGTCCGGCGTGAGATTCCGGGGGGTCATCGGGCCACCTTGATGGTGTCCGCACGCAGCCCAAGGCGCAGTGCCTCGACGCCGAGGATATGGGCCGGCGGGATGTTGGCGAGGTTGACGTTCGCCCCTAGTCGGCGGATGAACCAGACCTGCTGCGCCTTACGGGGTGTCTCAAAGATGATCGAGGCCGGGTTGCCCACTTCTAGCAGGGCGTCGACCAAGTCCTCGCGCACCGTGCCGTCCGGCCGGTAGAGACCCACGGTGCCGCTCTCACGCGCTTCGGCGATTACCCATCGCGCCCCGGCGTCGAGGTCGGCAGCGGCTTGTTTGGCCCAATCCTCCGGGGCCGCGGACGCTGCAGGGTCCTTGGATCCGACCTCGGCTAGCACGGTAAATCGGCTAGCCGCGTTCTTGATCAGCTGACGCTTATCGGCGGCCGGCATGGCGGTGGCGCCATTGCTCACCTCAATCATGGGGAAACCGGCGTCGGCTGCCCAGACCAGGCACTCCTCGGCCCGTCCCTGCTGCCATGCGACTTCAAGTAGGGTCCCGCCCACGCAGGCCCGCACCCCGTGCTCGGCCAAGAGCGCGAGCTTGCCGGCCAGCGTCGGGTCGAGGTAGGCGGTGCCGAAGGCCAGTTTCCACACGTCGACCGAGGGTGCGACCGCGGCCAGCAGGTGGCGCGCTGTCTCCGTCGGGATCCCGTCGTCGAACACGTGGGTCAGACCGCTGTCACGCGGCTTTGTGGTCCGTGACGGCAGGTCGAGAAAGGAAGGCGTCACCATGGCATTCCGTATAGTAGACGGATATTGACGTTACTTCTACGGTTAGGTATTAAGTGCACATGGCTGGCTCGACGCTCGACCAGATCGTGGCCGGCTTCCGCGCGAACCCCAGCGTTCACGCCAAGCGGTCCCTCCAAGTCCTTGAGCGGGTGCTCGGGCCCACGGACTGGGTCCACGGACCGGGGGACGATGCCGCCGTCGTACCGGTGGGTACGGAACGGGTCGTGGTCGCCGGCGAAGCCATCTACCCGCCCTTTGTGGCCGTTGACCCGTTCGGCGCCGGCGTGGCAGCCGTGGTCGCCAACGTTAGCGACGTTGCCGCCATGGGAGCCCGTCCCCTCGCGCTGGTGGACACCATCGTCGGCTCTGAGGCCTCCGCCGAGGCCACGCTCCGCGGGATGCGGCACGCTGCCGACACCTACGGGATCGCCGTGGTGGGAGGGCACCTGACGGTCACCGACGGGTCGCCGGGCAGCCCGTCTGCGCTGTCGGCCTTCATCCTTGGCAGGGTAGGGCAGCGGGTGCTGTCGGTCACTAACGCCAGCCCGGGCCACACACTGCTGGCCGCCTACTGCATGGAGGGTGAGGTGCGATCGGACTTCCCGTTCATGGCCTCGCTGGACGCGCGGGGGAGCCGGCTGGCCGGCGATGTGGAACTGCTCGCGCAGCTCGCCGAGCAGGGCACCTGCACGGCTGCCAAGGACATCAGCATGGGGGGGCTGCTCGGATCGGTCGCGATGCTGCTCGAGCCGACCGGTACCGGGGTGAGCATCGACCTTTCCCGGGTGCCGCGGCCCGACGGCGTCGCATTGGAGCGCTGGGTCACCGTCTTCCCTACCTACGGCTTCGTCCTTGGTGTGCCCCGCGAGGAGGTTCCGGCCTGCCTGGATGCGTTCGCCGAGCGTGGGCTGGCCTGCGCCGAGGTAGGCGTCTTGGACGACTCGGGGACGCTGCGGGTGCGGCTCGGCGACCACGTCGAGGTGCTCGCCGACCTTCAGGGCGAAGGCTTCACCCGCGCCGGCGCCACGGCTCAAGGTCGATGACCATGCGCTGGTGCGGGCGTCCGCAGTATTCCGTCGGCCCGCCCACCGCTTGCCAGCCGAGTTGTTGGAAGAAGAGCACCGCCGCCGGCTGGACGTAGGCGACCATCTGCCGCCCGCCGCGCTCGGCGGCAGTGCGGACGGCGAATCGCACGAGTGGAGCGCCAAGGTGGCGGTGCCGGTGCGCGCCGAGCACCGCCAGCCGGTCGCCCTTCCACAGCCCCGGCTCGTCGAGCGGGTAGAGCCGGACGGTTCCGGCGGGCTTGCCGTCCGCGAAGCCCAATACGTGCAGGGTGCGGTCGTCTCCGTCGCGCTCGTCCAGGTCAGACCCAGCAAAGATCGACTGCTCGCGGACGAACACCTCCTGCCGGATCGCAAGGTGGGTTTCCAACTCGGCCTGGGTCGTCACGAGCCGGCACCGGTCTGCGGCGCCGTGCCCGGCTGGGCCAGCCCGCGACGGGTCAGCTGACGCCAACGACCGGGAGCGCACGTCTGGCGACACCATCGTCGGAGCCCCCCTCGTAAAGCGCGATCGCGGAGCAGGCCTGGCAGCGCGCACACCCGGCCGAGACGTCCCAGGAACCGAGCCCGCGGCCCACCACGTACGGCCCGATCTGGCGGTAGAGCGACTCGACGTAGTCCGGTGCCGGCGGCAACCAGTCGCCCATCAGACTGCCGGGCACCGGGCGCAGCGGAACCACGAACGGGTAGACACCTGCGTCGACCGCGCGTTTGCAGCCCTCGACGGTGACCCGCTCGTCCTCTCCCATGCCAAGGATCACGTAGGTCGAGACCTGGCCGGGGCCGAAGATCTCCACGGCTCGCTCCCACGCGGCAAAATAGCCCTCGACGCCGGTGCGAGCCTTCGGCGGAGCAACCCACGCCAGCACGTCGGGGTCGAACGACTCGATGTGCATACCCACCGAGTCCACGCCCTGCTCCTTGAGCCGCTCCAGGATGCTCAAGTCGTCGGGGGGCTCGAACTGCGCCTGCACCGGCAGGCCAGTTGCCTTCTTTATCGCCTCAGCACATTTCCCGAGGTAGCCGGCTCCCTTATCGCGTCCGCTCGTCGTGCCCGTCGTGAGCGTGACGTCGACCGCTCCGTCCAGCCGTTTGGCGGCCGCCGCCACCTCGGCGAGCTGGTCTGGTCGTTTGACCGGGACGGTTGCACCCGCTTCGAGCGAGAGCTGGATGGCGCAGAACCGGCACTGGTCGGACGTGCCCCAGTGCCTACACGTCTGGATGACGGTTGTAGCCAGCGAGTCGATATGGAGCAGCGCCAGCTGCCAGTAGGGGATGCCGTCAGCGGTCTCGAGATCGTAGAACTTCGGGCGTGGCGGGACATCTGCGTCGGCGACCCATTCGCCGTCACGCAGCAGGCTCCACCGCCCGTTCTCCTCCCGGAGCAGGAACGGCGAGGCGGTCACGAAGTCGGCCGTGAAGGGAAACGTCACCCGGATGCCATCGACCCAGATCATGCCCGCGTCGGAGGGACCGGCTCCCCTGCGGCGGCCGCCGATATCGCGCTCGACTTGTGCGCCACGACTCTGCAGCTCGGCGATGATGGGGCCCAGTTCAGCCTTGGTACGGCTGGACATGTGATCACCCCTCCTGTCCGTAGAGCTCCAGGTAGTTCTGGTAGAGGATCCGCTTGCGGAGCTCCTCGCTCACTGGGGCGGCGGCGATCTTCGCGTATTCGCTCTCGAAATCGCTCCACGGCTCGTCGGAAGCGAACAGGACCCGGTCGTGCCCCACACCACGCTTCTCGATCTCCGTCATCAGCCAGCGCGGCCCGAAGCCGATCGACCACGTCGTGTCTGTGTAGACGCTGTAACCCTGCTCGACCCAGTCCAGGAACTTGGGCACCAGCCTGATGTGGCCGCTGACTCCGCCGCCGAAGTGGACCAGATAGATCTTCACTCGCTTGGCGTACTGCTCGACGAGCGGGATGAAGTTGCTGATGTCCGAGCTTCCGCCCGGGCTGGTGTGGAAGTGGAACACGAGGTCGTGCTCCGCGGCGGCATCGAAGCACGCCTCGGCAATCTCGCGGGTCTCGTCGTCCCACGTGTCCGGATTGGGGTTACCGCCCAGCAGGAACGTGGTCTTCAGCGCGACGATCCCCGCCTCGCCGGCGTTCTGCAACGTGGCTAACGTCCGCTCCTTGTTGGCCGGCAGGAAAGACACCCACAGGCCGCCGATGAGCCGGTCTGACGACGTCACGGCATCCAGCACCACTGGGTTGAGCGAGAACGGCTGCTCCTGCACGGGTATGCCATAGTTCGGCAGGATCAGCGCGCGCTCGACACCAAACTCATCCATGTGCCGGAGGTACTCGTCGCGACCAGCGAAGTCGTACACGGTGGGCTTAACGGGTTCCTTCAGGTCGTAGAACTGCCACGGATCCATCGCTCCGATGTGGCTGTGCGCGTCAACGACCTGCTGCCCGAGCCGTTCTCTCATGGGGCCGCCTCCTCGAACAATGTCGCGACCTACTACATGCGTTGCCTATAGGAAATGAATCGCCTTGTCAAGTGACAAGCTTTCGACAAGGAAGGGCAACCGGGCATGTGCGGCAACTGGCGCATTGCGGAAGGCAAGGGCGTGCGTATAGTAACGGGATCGAAACAACTTCGCCGGTTCCCGGAGGCTTTCAATCGCGGCGGGCGGGCCGGTGCCCGGTACGGTAAGGCGTGACGATGGTAAACGGTAACGCGGCTGCAGTGGTCGGCGAGGTCATCGATGGCCTCGGCGCGAAGGTTCGTGCTGTACGGCAACAGAAGGGCCTGTCCCTGCAGCGGCTTGCGGATCGCGCCGGCGTGTCGGCCGCAGCGATCTACCGGATCGAGCAGGGCAACATGATACCGACGATCACCACGCTGATGAAGCTCGCCATGGCGCTGAACCGGCCGGTCTCGTTCTTCGTCAACGAATTCGTCGCCGACAAGCCGGTGGTGTACACCTCCACGGCCGCCCGCCACCCGGTTGCGACGTCGAAAGAAGGCCTCGAACTGCAGGGCATCACCGGTCCGTACGGGCAGTTTCTGCTGGCCGGTGCGATAGCGGTCGTCAAGGCCGGGGCCGACAGCGGGCCTGAGCCGATGGTGCATCCCGGCGAGGAGTTGGTCCACCTGCTCATCGGCCGCCTGGAGTTCACGATCGCCGAAGAGACGTACACGCTGAGCCCAGGCGACTCGCTGCATTTCCGGACCGACCGGGCACACCAGTGGCGGAATCCGGACCGGAAGAAGGATGCGCAAGCACTCTGGATGGCGTTCCGGACCCGCTGAGCCACGCGGCCGTCGCTCTGCTATTTTCCGACCACGGATCATAACCTATAGTAAACGGACTGTGGGTTGACGCGACCTCCACGGTGGAGGAGGTGATGGTCCGATCATGGACGCTGGAGCCGAGGTCACCACCGTACTGGCGTTCGGTGGGAATGCGCTGTGCCCGAACGGCACCAAGGGCACCTACGATGAGCAACGCGCCCACGCCCGAGAGATGGCCCGGGTCGTCGCCAGCGTGGTCGAGGCCGGCCACCGGGCGGTCGTAACCCACGGCAACGGCCCGCAGGCCGGCCACCTGGCCATCCAGCAAGAGACCGCGGCCGACCTGGTAGTGGCTCAGCCGTTGCACTCGGTCGTTGCGATGACCCAGGGCCAGCTCGGAAGCATGGTGGCGCTCGCCTTGCGCGAGCAGCTACCGGTCCAGGTCCCCGTTCTGTCCGTCGCAACCCACGTGCGGGTCAGCCACGACGATCCGGCTTTCCACCGGCCCACCAAGCCGATCGGGCCCTTCTACTCCGAGGCGGAAGCGCAGCGGCTGGCCCGCGAGCGCGGCTGGACGGTGGCGGAGGTCGAGCACGGGATGTACCGGCGGGTGGTCGCGTCACCGGTACCGCACTCCGTCGTGGAACTGCCGGCGATCGAGAGACTGCTCGCGGGCGGCGCGGTGGTTGTGGCGGCAGGCGGCGGCGGAGTGCCGGTTGTCAGCTCGGCTGACGGGTTACTCGAGCCGGTCGACGCGGTCATTGACAAGGATCGCGCGGCCGAGCGCCTCGGCACTGCGATCGGAGCTGAGAACCTCGTCCTGTTGACCGACGTGTCCGAGGTGGTGCTGGACTTCGGCACCCCACGTGAGCGTCCGATCCGCGAGATGACCCTGAGCACAGC
This sequence comes from Jiangellaceae bacterium, assembly GCA_036374175.1. Classification (GTDB taxonomy): domain Bacteria; phylum Actinomycetota; class Actinomycetes; order Jiangellales; family Jiangellaceae; genus JASLBX01. Next base: position 15,163 of record DASUUH010000123.1, read on the forward strand.
CATGCACCACCTACTGGACGGCCAGTTCCCGCCGGGCAGCATGGGACCGAAGATCGACGCTGCCGTCAGCTTCCTGAAGAACGGCGGCAAGCTGGCGGTGATCACCTCGTTCCGACACGCGATCTCAGCACTGGCAGGGCGGCACGGAACACGCATCGTGCCGGACAGGGAGGTCACGTGACGGCCCGTCGCCTCGACGTGCACCGCGACGCCTACGTCGACTCGGTGGGCCTGCTCAACGTGTCCCGCGACATGCGCGAGGTGACCGGCGTGGAGTGGGCCAACGCCGTGATGGCGACCCCGGCGAACTTGGACCTGCTGACCGAAGCCGGTTTCGACACCGGCGAGTCCGGGTTCCTGACGGTGAATGACCTGGTGCTCGCCGTCGCGGCGGAGACCGACGAGGCGGCGGACGAAGCGTTGACCGTCGCCAGCGAGTTTCTGCGCGGGGGCGGGCCCACAACCGAGCCGGTGGCCGACGCCCGGGCCGCCGCGCCGCGGACCCTGGAGCAGGCCGCTGCCTCGCTCGGCGACGCCAATCTGGCGATCGTGTCCGTTCCCGGGCCGTACGCCGCCATGGAGGCCCACAAGGCGCTGTCGTTGGGCCTGCACGTGCTTCTGTTCAGCGACAACGTGCCGCTCGCCGACGAGATCGAGCTCAAACGGCGCGCGGCCGACCGTCAGCTGCTCGTCATGGGGCCCGGAGCGGGCACGGCGATGCTCGCCGGCACCGGCCTCGGCTTCGCGAACGTTGTGCGCCGCGGGCCGGTCCGGGTGGTCGCCGCTGCCGGCACCGGGGCTCAGGAGGTCGCCGTGCTGCTACACCGGTGGGGCTCGGGTGTCTCCGAGATCGTCGGCGTGGGTGGGCGGGACCTCTCCGAGCAGGTTGGGGCGACGATGGCGTTGATGGCAGTTGCAGCGGAGCCCGGGGTTCACGGCCCGCTGCTACTGGTTTCGAAGCCACCGGCGCCGGACGTGGCGGAAGCGGTGCTCGATGCGCTGCCCACTGGGAGCTCCGTGTGTGCCTTCATGGGTCTTGATCGGGACCTGGACGTGCCCAGCGGAGTGCGCGTGGCCTCGACGCTCGAAGGTGCGGTGCTCGAGATGCTCGACATTCTGGGCGCCGACGTGCCCGAACCTGGGGCCGGGCTTCGCGAGGTCGCCTCCGGTGCCGCGGAGAGTCTCAAAGCAGAGCGCCGGGCGGTGCGAGGGATCTTCTCCGGTGGCACGCTCTGTTACGAAGCGATGGTCGTGCTCTCGCGGCGGTTGGGCGTGGTGCATTCCAACACGCCGCTGCGTGACGGCTGGAGGTTGCCCGCCCCTGACGGTGCGCACGTCTGCCTCGACCTCGGCGAGGAGGAATACACACGCAACCGCCCCCACCCGATGATCGACCCGCTCGCTCGGGCGGATGAGATCGAGCGCGCGGCCGCCGACCCCACGACCGCCGTGCTGCTACTGGACGTCGTGTTGGGCCACGGAGCACACCCCGACCCTGCGGGAGAGCTAGCGAAGATTCTCCGCCGGGTGGTTGACCGAGACGCCGGGCCCGCCGTGGTCGCGTACGTGCTCGGTACCGACGACGATCCGCAGCCGGCCGCGGACCAGCGCGCCCGCCTTGAGGAGGCCGGCTGCCTCGTGGCCCCGACCAACGCCCGTGCCGCGCTGCTCGCCGCCGCCGTGGCGAGCCGTCGTCCCGCCCTTGCCGAGGAGATTCCATGACACCTGCACCGGTCGCGCTCGTGACCTACTCCACCCGTCCGCGGGGCGGAGTGGTCCACACGCTTTCGGTTGGCGAGGAGCTCCACCGTGCGGGCATCTCCGTTCACGTCTACGCGCTGGGCGACCCCAAGGGGGGCTTCTTTCGTCCCGTCGACGTGCCGCACACGATCATTCCGGCACCGGGATGGGAGCCGACTCTCGAGGGCAGGGTGTTCGCCTCGATCGAGGCGCTTACCGACGGGTTGCGCGCGGAGTTGTCCGGCGTTCCGCACGTGCTGCACACCCAGGACTGCATCGCGGCGCGGGCCGCGAATCTCCTGCGGGATGAGGGGCGCCCTGTCACGGTTGTCCGGACTGTCCACCATGTCGACGACTTCTCGACCCAGGCGCTGGTGGAGTGCCAGCAGCGCTCGATCATCGAGCCGGACCACGTCCTGGTGGTCAGCCGGCACTGGCGGGACCGGCTGGCGCGCGAGTTCGGTGTGTCGGCGACCGTTGTCGCGAACGGCGTGGACGCCATGCGGTTCGAGTCAGCGGGCGATGTGTCGCCGGCAGATCTGCGGGCGCAGTCCGGTCTTGACGACGGGTTCGTCTTCCTGACAGTCGGCGGACTGGAGCCGAGGAAGGGCAGCCTGGAGCTCGTCGAGGCGCTGGCGGTGGTCCGCGGAAAGGCGAGCCCCCGGCCACGGCTCGCCGTCGTGGGCGGTCACTCCTTCCAGGATCACCGTCCTTACCGGGAGCGCTGTCTCGCCCGAGCCGAAGATCTCGGCTTGGTGGATGACGGGCTGGTCCTGGTGGGTACGGTGGCGGACGCAGAGCTCCCGGCGTGGTACCACGCCGCGGACGCGTTTGTGTTCCCATCGGTTACCGAGGGCTGGGGGCTGGCGGTACTCGAGGCGATGGCGGCCGGTCTGCCGGTCATTACCTCTGACATTCCCGTCTTCAGGGAGTACCTGGCCGATGAGGACGCGCTGCTGGTGCCGCCGGGAGATGCGGAGGCTCTCGCGGCGGCCATGGCCAAGCTAGCCGGAGATGCCACGCTCCGAAGCCGGCTCGGGTCCCGAGGGCCGCAGCTGGCGGGTCGGTTCACCTGGCAGTCCAGCGCCCGGCAGCACGCGGAGTTCTACGCGGCACTCCCGGTTCCTCGGAGCGCCGGCCAAGTGTCCGCCTCGATGTTGAAGTTGACTTGACACTGTAGGCCGCTGTGCTATTTTCGGCCCAAGCTCGTAATACGATAGTGAACGCCACGAGAGCGCGTCACCATCGCTGCGGAGATCTTCCGTCAGGAGGGCCCCTATGGCCACACGGATCGTGGTGATCGGCGGAGGTGCCGCCGGTATCGGCGCCGCCGGGGCCGCTCGCGCGACAGACCCGGACGCCGAGGTGCGCGTCTTCACTGAATTCGAAGACGTCGGCTACAGCCCGTGCGGAATCCCATACGTTCATGGCCGCGAGATCGACAGCTTCGAGCGGTTGTTCTTGGCCGACAAGGAGACATACGAGCAGGCCGGGATTGACATCGCCTACGAAACCCGGGTCAGCGACATCGACCTCGGCAGCCGCACGGTCACGGTGGAGGGTACCGGTCCCGTGCCGTTCGACCGCCTGGTCATCGCGACGGGATTCAATTACGAGCCGCTGGACGTGCCCGGTAGCGAGCTCGGCGGGCTTTACCACGTGAAGAACATCCGGCAGGCGATGGAGTGGGACCGCATCATAGAAGAGGCGCGGAGCGCGGTAGTCGTGGAGGCCACGCCGCTCGGCATGGAGATGGTCACCGCGCTGGCGCACCGCGGCCTTGAGGTCCACCTGGTTGACCCGAACCCGTGGCTGCTGGCTGATGCCGCCGACCCCGACATCATGCAGCCCGTCGAAGAGTCGCTCATCGAGATGGGGGTCAAGCTGCACCTGCGCACGAAGCTGCAGGAATTCGTCGGCGACCGCACCGTGCAGGCTGTGCGGACCAGCGACGGAGAGATCCCGGCCGACATAGCAGTTGTCTGCACGCACAAGCGGCCAAGCAACAAGCTTGCCGCCGACGCGGGCCTCAAGATCGGCTCCACGGGAGGCGTCATTGTCAACGCCCACATGGCGACTTCGGTCGAGGGCGTATTCGCTGCGGGCGACTGCGTCGAACTGCCGCACGAGGTCACCCAAGTGCCGGTCGTCTCGCTGACGGGAAGCCATGCCTACGCGCAGGGCAAGGTCGCCGGCACGAGTGCCGCCGGCGGCGACCGTCGGTACAACCCCGTCTACGTGCCCTGGGGGATGGTGGCCGGAAAGTGGATGATCGGCGGTGCCTCGACGGGCGAGACGCTGGCCACCGCACTTGGCATGCCCTTCATGATGGGCGTCGCGGAAGGGATCTCCCGCGCCAGGTACTACCCCGGTGTGATGAAGGTCAAGGTAAAGCTCCTGTTCGACCCGGCCAGCCGGCACCTCATCGGGGCGCAGATGGTCGGTGGCGAGGGCATCAAGGAGCGGGCTGACTTCCTCGGGATGGCGATCAAGAAACGTGTGACAGTGGACGACCTTGCGTCGATGGAGAATGTCTACTCCCCACCGATCGGTGCCCTCAACGAACCCATCGCACTGGCGGCGCAGAACTGCCTGGCTCGGCTCGAAGGGTAGCGGCACGGTGAACCGGTTCTTCGGCTGGCTGCGCGGAAACGCCGAGCGGCACCTGCTGATAGCCGCCCAGAAGGACATGGCAAGTCGTTATCTCCAGCGGGAGGGTCCCGTGATCCGGCAGCGCTTCTTCTGGCGCCGGGTGTTCGTCCCCTTGTACCGGCTGCTGCCGTGGCGCCTGCGTCACCGGATCATGTCGGCGATGCCCGGCAGCCACCGGCAGTGGTACCGAGGTTCCGGGCCGCCGCGACGTTCCTGAGCCGCTGGAGGGCCGGACCGCCACGTCATGACATCCCGAGCCATGACGGCGACACGAAAGGAGTAGGAAATGGCTGACTTCGTCAACCAGCGGGTGGAGCCTGGCCAGGCGATCGTCGACTACGAAGACAAGGTCCTTCCTGACTACGATGCCGAGCCAGGGGAAAAGGCGTACGTGTTCATGCACACGGTGCCCTTCGAGGCATCCGTGGGGTTGGTGAACATGCTGACCGTGACCCGGATGGTGCGTAAGGGCTTCGACACCAGCCTGGTTCTCTTCGGTCCCGGATCGCTGATGGCGTCCGCGACGAGGGGCTTTCCTAAGGTAGGCGACGAGGCGTTCCCGGGTCACCTCAACTTCAACAAGCAGTTGCAGACCATCATGGACGAGGGCGGCAAAGTCTACGCCTGCCGGTTCTCGGCTGCCGCGCTGTATGGAATGCGCGAGTCAGACATGATCCAGGGTGTGATCCCTGTGCATCCACGCGACATTCTGGACTTCCACATCCAGGCGAGGCGGGAGGGCGCGCTCACGATGGCCACCTGGAACCTCTAGGCAGGCTTGGCCTCCTAACAGTCCAGCCATCCTGCTTCCCCAGGACGCGTGCCGGGGGAAGCAGGACGGCTGGTCATTTGCCTGGCATCGGACATCCACTCGCTGGATCACTCTTGACACTGCCGGGCACTAGCCGCCCGCTGGGCCGAGTGTCAGAAACTCGCCGTTCGACGCCGGGCACGCGGCGACGGCCTTGCTGACGACCCAGTCCCTTCGGTCGCCGTGATGTGCGGCGTTCTCGAGCCCGACGTCCTTCTGCGCGCGGTCACCAAGTTCTAGAGCCATGACGGCCCGATGATCGCCGGAGCAGACGTGGGAAACGCCCCACCACTGGACGACGAACCCGCCGCCGTTGGCCAGGCGGGCGCGAACGGCGGCTGTGAGCTCGTCGGTTGTGAGACCCTCGAACCATCCGGCGACAACGCCGTCAGCCATATCCTCGGCCTTCCGACCCGTACGAGACGACCACAGAAACAATGATGCCCGCGACATCCGGTCCTCCGCGCGCAGTACTCGAGCGTTGGAGCACGGCCGAGCAGCGCCTGGCGATGATCGCGATGGCCGATCCAGACGGGTACATCCGCCACCTGGACGCGCTCGGCTCGCTGGTCGACAGCCTGGTCCGGTTCGTCGACGTCACCGAATTGGTGGAGGCCTACGTCCAATGGGACGCCGTCGTGGCGTCCGCCCTGCCCGATGCGGTGGCCGGCGAGCTAGACGTCGCGTCCCTCGCTGGAGCGGCCTGGATGGTCCGGTTCCGGCAGCTCTCCGCCGCGCGCCGGGAGCGAGAGGTCGAGCAGCGCCTCGCCGAGGCGCGGAGAAGCGGACAGCTGTGGGTGACGATATGGGCGACAGGCCCAGAGCCACCGGCGGCGGTGTTCGAACCGTACGAGCGCACCGTGATGCGCACTCGGGATGGCGTGGCCGTCCGGGCGTCGATCGACATCGACCCGGACACCTACCAGCCCGTCTACACGGCCGAGGTGGTTCGCCTCGACCCACGTAACGGCTCGTTGGTGTCGTCGTCGCCGGACCGGCAGGAGGCCTTCCGCGACCGGCCGGCGTGGGAACATGGCATTGCGGCGCTCCAGGCGGAGCTCGATCGGTGACGCGCTGCGTCACATATGCCCCTCAAGCGCCTGGACCCAGGGGCCGACACGTACCTGCGCTCCGTCCAGGATGTCGAGCCCGGCTGGTGAGCTGGCGTGCTCGGTGACGTCGAGGCGCACGGGTTCGGTGCCCGGAAGAGCAATTACCTCGATGAAGGTCGTGACGTCCGGGTCGTTCGCCGTCGACATGGCACTCCACTGCGGAGCCGCCAGCATCTGCTCGCCCGGTGGCAGGACAAGGCGGCCGGGGATGACGCCCGGGCGGTACGGTTCGAACCCGACGCTGGCCTGCGCCGCTCCGTCCGCGTTGCGGAAGACGATCTCCGGGACCCCGATAACGGCGCACGGATTGTCGGACACGTTGCGCGCGAGCAGTGCCGCGTGCCGGGCACCGGTCGCCGCGTCGGACCCGCCGTAGCTGAGCTCCAAGTCCGCACCGGTGCACGCGGCCGCGTCGGCGTCGTCGGGCCAGGCGTCGATCCCGGCAGGCAGCGGCAGTGTGAATGGTTCGGGCGGTGGCGGTGAGAACGCCGACACCCATCCTTCGGTGAGTGTTGCGTACGCCGGACCGGAGATTGTGAACGCTACCGGGCGCCCGGCCGTCGTCGCGTAGGAGTGTGTCGCGAGCCAGGCCTCGAGCTCCCGTCGCTCGGGCGATTCGGCGGGCCAAGCGGCGTGGACGTTGAGCTGCGGAGCCGTGGAATGGGTGAATATCACCGTTTCGACGCCGGTCGGGACGCTGTGACGACGGTCAGGCGTTGCGTCGGCGACATCGTCGGCACCCGATACGGCGGAGTACCGCACTTCGAGCGGGTCGACGAGGACCCCATTGATGCCTTCCGGCTCTCCGGCGGTCACGCGTAGGAACACCGACACGTCATCATGCGCGACCGCTTCCGCGGCAGGGACGAGCAGCTCGTGCACACCCCCGGCGGCGTCATTCGAGGAGCTTTCCATCGGTGGATACGTTGCGCATCAGTGCGGCGATCTCGTTCGGGATCGGCGGGATCTCCTCACGGTCGATGCGGCCAGGCCCAGACCAGACGAGGTTGACCTGCAGGGATTCGTCGAGCTGTGGATAGTCTGCACGGTTGTGGCAGCCGCGGGTTTCGCGCCGCTCGAGTGCTGCTTCCAGGGTCGCCCGGGCGGCGACAAGAGACGCCTTGAGGTCGAAGGCATGGGCCAGGTCTTGATAGCCCGCGTTGTCCGGGTGTACGCCCACGTCGGGGACGTGCGCTTCGATGCCGTCCAGTTCCGAGAGGCCGGCGAGAAGGCCCGGCTCATCGCGGACGACGCCGGCTCGTTCGGTCATGGTGTTGCGGAGGGCACGCTGCAATGAACGGACGTTCTCGGCTCCATCGGCGGACAGTAGCTGGCCGATCTCATCTCTGGCAGTGGCGATCGCCGTCGCCGAGCGTTGCTGGCCACCCAATTGTGCCGAGTAGGCGGCAGCTGCCTCGCCGACGATGCGTCCGTACACCAGCAGCTCAATGAGTGAGTTGCCGCCGAGCCGGTTCGCGCCGTGCAGCCCGCTGGCGGCCTCCCCGATGGCGTACAGGCCTTCGACGTCTGTGCTGTGATCGTCCGGGCGTACCCAGACCCCGCCCATCGAGTAGTGCGCGGTGGGGGCGATCTCTATCGGAGTCGTGGTGATGTCGAGCATCTGCAGTTCTAGAAGAGTCTGGTAGACCCGAGGCAGCCGCCCCGTGATCGTCTCGCGGGGCAGATGGGAGACATCCAGCCACACACCTCCATGTGGAGTGCCACGTCCGTCCCTGATCTCGGAATAGGCCGCCAGCGCGACCCGGTCCCTGGTGGACAACTCCATCCGCTCAGGGTCGTACCGGGCCATGAACCGTTCACCCAACCGGTTGCGAAGCACCCCGCCCTCGCCCCGAGCCGCCTCAGAGACCAACGTTCCGGCCGCGCTCTCCGGCTCGATCAGACCGGACGGATGGAACTGCACGAGCTCCGGATCGCGCAGCCGGGCGCCGGCTTCCACCGCGAGGCGGAACGAATCGCCGGTGTTCTCGTCTCGGCGTGAGGACGTGCGCCGCCAGATTCGGTTGTGTCCACCAGCGGCCAGGATGACCGCATCTGCGTGGATGAGATAACGCGTTCCGTCACCGATGTCGAACCCGTACGCACCAAAGATCACATTGTCGCGGACGAGTAGTTTGGTCACGTAGACCGAGTCCATGATCGGCACTCGCAGTTGTGCGGCGCGGTTGATCAGGGTGCGCTGAATCTCCAGGCCCGTGTAGTCGCCGGCGAACGCGGTGCGGCGGAATGTGTGCGCGCCGAAGAAACGTAGCGAGATACGCCCATCAGCCTCACGGGCGAACGGCATACCGTACCGCTCAAGATCTTCGATTCCTCGCGCCGCTCCCTCTGCAACGATCTGGACCGTCCGCGGATCGGCCAGCAGATAACTTTCGGTCAACGTGTCGGCGGCATGCTGCTGCCACGTGTCCTCAGGATCCACCGTGGCAAGCGCGGCGTTGATTCCCCCGGCCGCCAGGGCCGTGTGCGCGTCCACCGAAGGTCGCTTGCCGACCGCAAGCACATCCACGCCCCGTTCGGCAAGCTCGATCGCGGCGCGAAGCCCCGATCCACCGGTACCGATGATGAGGACCGAGGTGGCGATCCGCTGCTCTTGGACGTTCACGACCACGCTCCGTTCAACCGATCACGAAATGAACTCCTACCAAGTACGACGACACCACCCCTGCAGTCGTGACCAGCAGGCACTGTGTGATTCGTCTCAACCCGGGCGAAAGATCGAAGTGCTGGCCGGTGACTCGCCCGCGTGAAGGACGGTAGACAGTCGGACCCGACCTCGCGGAGGGGACCCCGACGCAGTCAAGAACTGTGATTCGACGGCCTTGTACCGGCACGGGCGAAAAAGATCGTCGCTACCAGTAGCCCGAACAGAAGCAGGGCAAAGAGCACAGTCGGGCCTGAATCGGCGCCAGCGTCGTACAGCTGCTCGTCCAGTGTGTCGTAGTGCAATACGAGAGCAATGCCGCCTGCCAGCCAGCCTGCAAGCAGTGCTGTGCCGAACACGCGCGGCACCGCACCTGCCGCCAGCCAAAGGACGGCCACCGCCAGCAATGCCATGACAACGGACGGGGTGGCAATGTGCCCACTTTGCGCCGCCCCGTAGTTGACCGCCCGAAACACCAGCACCAGTGCTATGAGTACGCCGATGACACCGATCAGCCATTGGAGTCGTCCGTGCGGGGTGGAGCCGACGCGGACATCGTGGCGAACGGAGAGCAGCGCGGCGACGCCAGCGGTGATCAGGAGTAGTGCCCCCAGTGTGATCAACCAGAATGCGCCGTTCACCTCATACGGCTCCGCGAACAGCACGACGGCAATGTTGGCGACAATTCCGTAGGCCGCGACGGTCGCAGCGCCCAGGACGAACCCGGGACCGAACAGCGACCTAGTCCGGGGCACGAACATCAGAACACCGCCGGTGAACGCCACCACAGCGGAAAGCAACACGAGGATGCGAACGTCGGGCCAGTCGGAGATGGGCGAACCCGATATGTAGTCGCTGAAGCCGGACAGGAACAGGAGTAGTGCGCTCGCGATCGCACTCACGCCAGCAACGTCGCGTCGACGGTCGCGGCGCGTCGTCGAAGGTACCGGTGTGTCGGTCGGCTGAGCCGCTAGGACAAGCGGGTCGACGGTGGGTGATTCGGCTGGCGGCGCGGTCGGCATGATTGGACGCTGACCGGCTGGTTGGGCCTCGGCTGGCTCGTGTTCGCCTCGGGATGCCGTCGGCGCTGCGACAATTTCGACGTCAACGTCCACCGTGGCTTCTCCGGTCGGGCCCTTGATCACCATACTGCCCTGCAGCCGTCCCGGCCTCGACGTGTCGACGGACACCCGGACGCCCTCGTCCACCTCCTCCGTACGGATCCAACTTTGCGATGCCTCCACTGTGCACGTTCGGGCCAGCGGCGGGCCGTTGAGTTGAATCGTGCGCTCGGCCGATTCGCCCTCGCCCACCTCGCCGAAGTGCAATGCGGATTCTGGGACGCGGAGCGCGACCTCGTCCATCGCGGCTGCCGCGGCGTCCGCAACGTACTTGATGTCGTTGCGGGCTATGTCCGTCAGCGCGTCGTAAGCTCCTGCGGCCACCGCCAAGTCGTCGCTCGCCAATCGGGCGCGCAGCTCACTCACCGCGCCAATTCGAGTGAACATGTTGGCGTCAGTCGTGGCAGCTTGTAGGTCCGGCGGGATAGGTGCCGCGCGAACCTTCCGGCGGCGGCTGCGGGCCAGGTACAGCTCGCCCTGCATCTGGATGTCGCGGCTCGGTGTCTGGTGCGGGTTCTGCTCGCGAACCCGGTCGAAGACATAATCATAGAGTTCGTTGAGCGACACCCAGCCGTCTTCGTCCCGGTCCGCCTCGCCGGTGGCGAGGCCTTGGACCAGCGCCGTCGTGAACACGGACGGGCGCTCGCTGTGGTCGTCGGTCAGCGCATCACCCTCGAACGCGTACTCCATGGCGTTCGACGCTGTAATGACCGCTCGCCCACGTCCCGTGCCGACACTCGTGCCGGGAAAGCTGTCGAGAACGTTGGCGTCACCGACTGCGCGAGCCCGCATGCCGCGACCGAACGCGCCGCCGTAGCAGCAGTCGAGGAACAGGACGATGCTTCGCGACCGGCTTCCCCGCATGGCCCGCTCGACGAAATCGGCCGCGACTGCCGTGGATGCCAGCCGGTTCGGCCGGGTGTCACGAGCGGCGAAGTACAGCTCGCCCGATTCGCTCTTCAGCCCATGCCCGGAGAAGTGCAAGAGCAGGACGTCGTCGGGGCGGGCGTCCGACAGCAGGTCCTCCACATACACCTTGACTACGTGGGCCGGTTCGTTTTCAACGACGTGCACGTCGAACGCGCCGATCTGCGCATCACTGAGGACGCGGCTCAGCGCAGCGGCGTCGGCGGCCGGTGCTGGCAGCTGACGGAGCCCTTCGTTCTCATACCGGCCGCATGCGATGATGAGTGCTTTGCGCGCGCCGGTCATGGATTGCTGCCAGCCGAAGAGTGCCGGCTGATGAACAGATCAATCAGGCGCTGCTGGTCTGCTTCCGATGCACCTGACAGCTCCAGCGAGTCGCCTCCGATCTCCAACCGGACGGTCCGCTGCGCTCCGCTGCCGCGGCGCAGCCAGCTGCTGATCGCCGACACCACGGCATGCAGGCGCTCCGCCGACTGGCTTAGGGTGACGAAGAGCCCGCCGGCGGCGACGAGGTCGATCGCCCGCGAGCCTTCGGGGGGCTCGCCGATCCGGAGCGCCGTGACCTCCTCGACATCGAGCTGGATCAACTCGTTGCGGAGATATCCGGCGAGCGCGTCGAGCCGCTCGTCATTAGCGCCGTCTTCTTCGAGGCGTACCCGGAGCTCCTGGTGCATCGCACCCCCTTATGCCCAGGTGAGGGACACAAACACAATGCACCCCCGCAGGTGCTGCGGGCAATCATTGTTGCCCAAATAGCGCTGACGTATCCGCACTACCGCGCCCATCGTGCGTCCCTACCTCAGGGATACAGGCTCAGCAGTTTTCACCGCCTTGACGATTGCCCCGTGCATGCCGTCGGCGACCTGATGAGTGAACTCGACGCTGATCTGCTCGAATCCGGCAGCTTGAAGTCCGGCTGTGTACTCGCCCTTGGATAGCGCACCGGCGATGCAGCCGACGTAGCTGCCCCGCTCTGCGCGCTGCTCCACGGTCAGGCGATCCTCTGCGACCACATCGCTGATACCGATCCGACCGCCGGGCTTGAGCACACGGGCGATCTCGGTCAGCACGGCCGGCTTGTCGACGGACAGGTTGATCACGCAGTTCGAGATCACGACATCGATTGACGCCGCCGGCAGTGGAACCTTCTCGATCATTCCTTTGAGGAAGTGCACATTGGAAACGCCGGCCTCGGTGGCGTTCTTACGTGCGAGCTCGAGCATCTCGTCGGTCATGTCCAGCCCGTAAGCGACACCGGTCGGCCCGACCCGCTTAGCGGACAAGATCACATCGATGCCCCCGCCTGAGCCGAGGTCGAGCACCGTCTCTCCCGCACGGAGTTCGGCAACCGCGGTGGGGTTGCCGCAGCCGAGCGAGGCGAGCGTCGCGGCCTCCGGCAGCTCGCCGTGCTGCTCGGCGTCATACAGCGCTTCACCGAACGCAGCGGCCTCGCCGACCGGGTCCCCGCAGCAGGAGCCGCTCCCGCCGCCCCGGTCATCGGCTCGGTCGGTCACCGCGCGAGCGGAATCCGCGTACCGGCGGCGCACCTGCTCCCGCAGCTCATCAGCCGTCGTCATCAGCGACTCATCTCCTTCAGATCAGCGACAGCCGCCAGCTTGTCCGCGGCGTCGCGCTGCAACGAGAAGTACGCCCACCGGCCCCGCTGCTGCCGCTCGAGCAAACCGGCCTCGGTGAGCTTCTTCAAGTGATGGCTGACCGTCGGCTGCGACAAGCCGAGCACGGGCTCGAAGTCGCAGGCGCACACCGGGTGATCGCTTCTGGCGAGCGCGTTCAGAATCCGCACCCGTGCCGGATCGGCGAGCGCCTTGAACAACTCGGCGGTCGCTTCGGCCTCCTTCTCGTCGAGCGTCGGCGAAGCCAGCGGTGCGCAGCACGTGATCGGCGCCTCGACCGCTGTCATCAGAGCCGCAGTCCGAACTGCAGCACCTGCATGCGGGTGCGCTCGTGCGCCGCTTGGGCCCGGCATGCCGCGTCGCACACCTGAGTGCAGCGGTCGCAGAACTCGACGGCGATGTTTCTCGGCTTCCTCAACCATCCCAACATTGATCCACCTCTATCATATCGACATCTATCAATGTATCGACAATCGTCGATTTGTCAACTCCTTTGCGGGTCGTCTGGGTGGGTGCGCGGTTAGCCCCGCCCCGCAGCGGCGTGGTCTCGCCGCGGCGAAGCGGGTGCTCGACCGAGAAGGCGTACCCCTGGACCGCCCGGTCGACGTTTAAGGAAACGAGATGGCTACCTACCGGCGTAACGACGAACTCGACGGCCACCTGGTCGGCGAGCTGCTCGACGACCGCGCTGTTGAGCAGTTGCTTGCTGGTCGGCTTGGCGGCGAGCTGGCCGACCTGCAGGCCCTCTCATCGTTCGTCGTCGCGCTGCGCTCTATGCCCATGACGGTACCTGCGGTGGTGCGGTCTGAGCTGGTGGCCGTCTTTGAGACCGGACTGATCTCGGGCGAGATTCTGCCCGGGGTTACCGACCAGCCGACATCACGCACATCTAGGAGACAGAGAATGCTCGAAACGCTGAGCGCGTTCGTAGCGACACTGACCGGAAAGCTTGTCCTGGGCACGGCGGCTCTAGCCGCCAGCGTGGGCGGCGTCCACGCAGCGGGAGTGGTCGACGTTCCGGGCCTGCCCGACCGAGGCTCCGCCGTGGTGGACGTCCCCGCCGTGGTGGATGGACCTGCGGACGCTGCGGATCCCGCCGGTGGCCGTCCGGACGTTGAGACCGGTCAGCCGACCGATCCCGGGGTGGACGGCAGCAGTGTGTCGGACCGGGCCACGAGCGGTGAGCCGCAAGAAGATGGCAAGGCCTTCGGCACCAGCGTTGCCGACGAAGCCACCGACGGCACTCCAGCCGAAGGCATCGCAGGCAACGGTGGAGATGTAGCCCAGCGGCAACCCGACTCGCCGGGCAGCGGCACCGACACAGCGGATGAGTACAAGCCCGACACCCCGGCTGGTCGCGCCGACACTGCTGACGAATACAAGCCCGAGAATGAAAGTGGGGCCGATACCGCCGACGAGTACCGGCCCGACGACGCCCCGACCAGCCGGCCATGACGCCGGCAACTCTCAGGGAGCGCGAGTCCTAGCTCGCTCTCTCGCGGCGCGGCGGACCCCCCAATATGCCCGTCGACCGCGTGAGCCGCATCGGCGCGCCGGTACCCCCACCGGCGCGCCGATGCTGCGTGCAATGGCAGCTCAACGGAGAGCGTTTACATCAAGTCCCGAAATGCCGCCGCGTCGACATTCGCGCGTGGCGCCAAGCACGAGTTGACAGCTCCCGGGAGCAGGCGGACGCTCAGGGAGGCCACGCAGCCGAATAGCCCCTAGCAACTGAAGGGAGGGGTTGCCATGCGGCGTTTGACCATCATTCTTTCTGGCACCGCCATCCTGATCCCGCTCGCGGTCAGCCCAGTCTTCGCCGGGCCGCTTGCAGCGACAACGCCGGCGCAGGTGACGGACACAAGTCCATTCGACCCCGCGTGCGGGTTGGCCGGCCAGGACACCGGATCAGTCGTGTTCGTGGACAGCGAGGTCGAGCCCTGGATCGCCGTCAGCTCGGCCAATCCGCAGGTCATGGCCGGCACATGGCAGCAGGACCGCTGGAACGACGGCGGATCTCGCGGCAACCTTGTCGCACTCAGTGTGGACGGCGGCACGAACTGGGAGAGCTTCGTCCCGCCGAACATTACCGAGTGCACGGCGAACTCCGGTGTGGCATCAAGTTTCGCGCTTTTCGACCGCGCCTCAGACCCATGGCTCGACTTCGCCCCCAACGGTGACCTACATCTGATGCACCTGGTGTTCGATGTGGCACTCCCAGAGGGCAAGCCCGGCGCGCTTTCCGGCCGCAACGGCATGGCGGTGCAAACCGTCCGGGCCGCCTCCTTGGCGGACGGTGTCATCGAAGACTTCGAGTGGGAGGCGCCGATCCTCTTGGTGCTCGACGAGGGCGGCGACCTGCACGACAAGAACACCCTGACCGCCGACCCGACGGTGGGAGCCGGCACCCACGTGTATGCCGTATGGGACTTCCTCGAAGTTCCGGAAGGTGGCAAGATCAATCCTGAGCGCGGCTCCGCCGGCTTCGGCTTCGGATTCAAGGGCAGGGCGCTGTTCACCCGGACAACCGACGGCGGCAAAAGCTGGGAGGCGCCACGGGTCATCTACGATCCGGGCGGCACCAACCAGACGATCGGCAACCAGATCGTGGTTCGCCCGGACGGAACGCTCGTCAACGTGTTCAACGAGATCTTGAACTTCCGTGACGACGATCGCGGGATGCAGTTCGATTTCAACGTCTCACTGAAGTTCTCACCGGACAAGGGCGAAACTTGGCTGCCCAGAGGCCGGCCGATCCGGGCCGCCAAGATGCTGCCACGCACGCTGTTCACACCAGCGCCGTTCGTCGGCGTCTACCATCCTGATGCTGTCGGCGCGGAGACGTTCGCCCGTGCCAACGCAGTGCGCACCGCCGATGTGATTCCCGAGGTCGCGGTAGACCCGAACAACGGCAACCTGTACGTCGTGTGGCAGGATGCCCGGTTCAGCTCCGGCGGCAACTTCAGCGACCCCAGCCAGCTGGTCGACGACATCGCGATCACCATGTCCACGGACGGCGGGCGCACCTGGACGACGCCGATCAAGGTCAACCAAACGCCAGACGACGTCCCGCTTGGCAACCGGCAGGCGTTCATCCCGATGGTCAGGGTCAACGACGACGGGGTCGTTGCGGTCAGCTACTACGACTTCCGCAACAACGATCCCACCGACCGGACCGAAACCCAGCTTGGGGCGGCCGACACCGACCTGTTTGTCGTGCACTGCCACGCGAACTGCTCGGACCCGGCCAGCTGGACGCCCAACAACGAGGTCCGAGTCACCGACTCGTCCTTCGACACCGCCCTGCTGCCGTTCGCTAACGGGTTCTTCCCCGGCGACTACGTCGGCTTCGGCACCGACGGTACGGACTTCCTACCCTTCTACACAGAGAGTGTCAGCATGGCCGACCCGGCAAGCCAGTTCTTCTCGCGCGTCTCGGTCGGCAACGAACCGTAATCCCTCTAAAACCGCTAGGGGCCCGGTACACACTGGCCGGGCCCTTTTGCGATGTGATGGCTCGAGACAAGTCGGTGTGCCGCCGCAAACATCACCGGGGTTGCCGAATACATGACCGGGTGAGGTGCGTATGAGCTCTGCTGTCACACTGACGCTGCCGTTCACGGACCGGTGGCTCGTGCAGAATAGTCCAGCTCGACGCGTCCCGAGCCACGGCACCGACGTGCTCGGTCAGCGATATGCGATCGACTTCGTCGGTGTGGACGACCGGCACCGGACCGCGCCGAGTCGGGACTGGCGGACCTTCCTGGCCACTGAGCCGCCGGACCGGTTCTTCGCGTACGGCCGCCCGATCCTGGCACCTGCCGACGGCGTCGTCGCCCAGGCACACGACGGCGAGAGTGATCACGAGGCCCGCCGGTCGCAACTGGCTCTGGTGCCCTACGCGCTGGGGCAGGCGTCGCGGCTTCGGCAGGGTGTCGACGCCGTGGCCGGCAACCATCTGGTCATCGCGCACCGAGACAGTGAAGTGTTCATCGCTCTGGTACATCTGCGTGCAGGCTCGCTGCGGGTCGGAGTGGGCGACGAGGTGTCAGTCGGTGAGCAGATCGCGGAGTGCGGCAACTCCGGCAACTCTACCCAGCCGCACGTCCACGTCCAGGTCATGGACAGCACGGACCTCGCTGTAGCCCGAGGGGTACCGATGGTCTTTCGCGACTTCCGCGAGTGGCCGCGCGGGAGCAAGCAATACCACGACCGAGCGTTCGGGATACCCGGTGAGGGCGCCGTGGTCGAGCCCCAGCAGAACCCTCAGCGATCAGCCGAGGGCAGTGCGGAATCTCGCGCCTAGATCGGCGAGCCGCTCGACCGGTTCGTTCGCGAACACGATCCGCAGGTACGACTGCCCGCTGGGTCCCCAGCCGTCCATGGGCGTGGTGGCCACCTTGGCTCGGTCGAACAGGCGCGCCGACGCCTCGGCCGGGGAGAGCCCGAGCTGGGTGGTGTCGACGAGCAGTGACCATCCGCCGTCCGGGCGGACGTAGGGGTAGTCGGCGAGCTGGTCAACAATGGTGTCGCGGCGTTCGCGCCAGATGTGGGCGGCGGCCGCCACGTCGGCGTCGGCATCGGCGGCCGCGAGCGCGGCGGTGACCGCCTCTTGGGCGATTCCGACCTGGCACACCACGTTGGTGAGCCCGACGAGGCCGATGTCGGACATGATTCCGGCCGGTCCGACCACCCAGCCGACCCGCCAGCCGATCATCCGCAACTCCTTCGACGCGGAACCAACGGTGATCGTCCGGTCTGCCAGGCCCGGGTGACGTGCGGGGTGATTCGGCACCTGGTCGTCGAACCGGATGCGCTCCATCGCAGCGTCATAGATCACCCACGCATCGGTCGAAGCGAGGGCTGTGCCGAGCGCGTCCCAGTGGTCGCCACCGAGGACGGCGCCGGTCGGCATCGACGGGCTCATCATCAACACGGCGGCCGTTCGGTGGCCGACGGCCGCGGCCAACTCGCCTGGATCGGTGTACCAGCCGGCCGCCGAAGGGCTCGACCGGACGAACCGGGGGACACCGCCGGCCAGCCTGACCCGGTTGACCAGTCCGGCATAGATCGGGTCACAGAGGACGACCTCGTCGCCAGGCTCGACCGTCGCGAGCAGCGTGTTGAGGACCCCGTTCAACCCGCCGGCCGTCGACACACACTCCGTGGCCGGGTCGTACGGTCGCCCGGCGAGCCGCCCGACGTGTGCCGCAGCCGCCTCGCGCAGCGAGTGGTGCCCTTGGAACGGCAGGTAGCTGTTCGCGTCGTCGTCATCGACCGCTTCTCGGGTAGCCGCCAGAGCGACGTCGGGCGGGCGGATGTCGGTATCGAGATTCTCCAATCGCAGGAACTCGGGGTCACCGGTGGCATCGGCGGCGTCGCCGACCTTATCCACGCCGATTCCAGGGATGTCCTGCAGCCGCGACACACTCATAAGCCGATCCTCCGGTCCACTATGTGCGACGTTTGTATCAGTAGAATGATACATATGACCATCGCACAAGAGGTTGGCCGTACCATCCGGAGACTGCGGCGTGCGGATGGACGATCACTGGCCGACCTCTCGGCAGCGGCTGACATCAGCAAGACGACGCTGCACGCGATCGAGCAAGGCGAGGCGAATCCGACCCTGGGGACGTTGTGGGCGCTGGCTACCGCACTGGAGGTGTCGCTCGGCGAACTCATGGCACCGACGGCGTCTGCCGTCAGCGTCGTCCGGTCGGACGAGGGGCCGCGCGTCGACGGCGACGCGGTGCACGCCCGGCTACTCCACCGCATCGCGGTGCGCGGCAGCGTGGAGATTTACGACCTCGCCATCGACTCGACGCGGCAGGAGTCCGAGCCTCACCTCCCCGGCGTCAGCGAGTGCCTCGTCGTCACGGGTGGGCGAGTCGCGGTCGGGCCGGCGGACGATCCGGTGGAACTGCAGCCGGGTGACGCGGTGCACTTCGATGCGTCGAGCAGGCACTGCTACATAGGCGTCGGCCAGGACAACCGGGCGCTACTAGTGATGGTCCACTCGGACCGCTAGCGCCGCCACAACCGTCCGAGCAGCACTCCGGAGCGTGTCGGATTCCGTTATCGGGGAAACAATCACGGCGTGATCCGCAAGCTGCGCAGGGCCAAGTCAACAACGGCAGAGGACGACGCGCTGCCGGTAGCGCCGGTTGTCGACGATCCTGACGTAAATACCCATCTGGGCGGCTCACCAGCGTCGGCGCCGGCTGCGGGAATGTGGCGGGATTCGTTCGGCCGTGCTGCGGTGAGGGCCGTCCAGGCTCTTGTCCTCGCTGTAGCGGGCGCGGTTGTGATCTGGTTGCTGGTGACGCTGCGCCTGGTCGTCGTTCCACTGGTTATCGCCGCCATCATCGCCAGTGCGGTCAGCCCGCTCATGCGGGCCTTGCGGGTGCGCGGCGTGCCGGCCGCCCTGTCCGCCATTGCCGCTCTTGTGGCAGGCCTCGGCGTGGTCGGATTGCTGGGGTGGCTGATCGTCGCGGCCGTCCGGGACGAGTGGAGCGAACTGCGAGATCAGGCCGTTGAGGGTCTCGAGGAACTCGAGAGGTTTCTGGTCGAGGGACCGCTTTCGATCACCCAGGCGCAACTTCAACAGGGTCGCGAAGCCGTGGTCGAGTTGCTCTCCGGCGAGGAGGTGCGGGCCGGGGTGATCGGTGGTGCGGTACTCGCCTTCGAGGTCATCGTCGGCGTGTTCCTCACCATCGTGATCTTGTTTTTCCTTCTCAAGGACGGGCCGCGGATCTGGCGCTTTCTGTTGACCCCGGTGAGTGAGGAGCACCGCCGCCGCTTGCTCCTTGTCGGTGAACGTGCGGTCGACGTGCTCGGCGGCTACGTCCGCGGCACGGCCATCATCGCCTTTGTCGACGCGGTGATCATCGGCGTCGCGCTAGTGATCTTGCAAGTGCCGTTGGCGCTGCCGTTGGCCGTACTGGTCTTCCTCGGCGCGTTCATCCCGCTGGCCGGAGCGACAATCTCCGGCGCCTTTGCGGCTCTGGTCGCTCTGGTGGCAAACGGGTGGGTGACTGCTCTCATCGTGGTTGTGATCGTCGTGGCCGTCAACCAGATCGAGGGCGATGTGTTGGCGCCCGTGGTGTTGGGACGAGCGGTCTCTTTGCATCCCTTGGCGATTCTGCTGGCCTTGACCGGCGGCGCGATTGTCGCCGGGATCCTTGGGGCACTTCTCGCGGTTCCGATTACGGCTGTCGTGTGGACCGCGATCACGGCATGGGCCGAAACTGGGCGCGGCACAGGCGACGTGGCGCGCGCCGGCCCCACATGATCGCGTGCTAGATGGGATGACGTTCCGCTCTGTGCCTGCCACGCCGGCCCCCATCACAGCATGTCCCCTCGGCGCGGCTGGCCGCGGCGGGTTTGCTGCGCCGCAGGTCGCAGGTTGGAGTGGCTGGGCGGCGCCAGCGTATTACCGGTACTGCTCGACGAGTGGGCAGCGGAACGTGTCCGCCCCTGCTAAGCCGACCTTGTTGAGGTAGCGGACGACGAGACCGTAGGCCTCGAGCAGGCTGGTCTCGGTGTAGCTGACCTTGTGCCGGGCGCAGTAGTCGCGCACGATGGGCCTTGCCCGGCGCAGGTTGGGTCGGGGCATGTTGGGGAACAGGTGATGCTCGATCTGGTGGTTGAGCCCGCCGAGCGCGAAGTCCATGGCGCGGCCGCCGCGGACGTTGCGGGACATCAACACCTGCCGTCGCAGAAAGTCGACCTTTTCGTTCGGCGGGACGATGGGCATGCCGATGTGGTTCGGCGCGAACGCACCGCCGAGCAGGAGTCCGAACAATCCCATCTGGACGCCGAAAAAGGCTGCTGCCTTGCCTGGTGGCAGAACGAGGAGCAGGACGGTGATGTAGCCGCCGAGCCGGGTGGCGACGAAGGTCACCTCCCACCATCGATGTTTCAACGATCGCCTGCTTATGAGTGTTTGGATGCTCGCGACGTGCAAGGCGAGCCCTTCGAGCAGCAGAAGCGGGAAGAAGAAGTAGCCCTGCCACGGCGTGAGGCGGGCGGAAAGTCCGCGTCGCGCCTGGGCGACTGCGGGGGTGAACGCGAATGCGCCGGGGCCGATGTCAGGGTCTGCGCCCTCTTTGTTCGGATTGGCGTGGTGGCGATTGTGTTTGTTCTGCCACCAGCCGTAGCTCAGCCCAGTGAAGAGCCCGGACATCACCCGAGAGGCCCATTCGTTCCACCGGTGGGAGTTGAAGATCTGGCGGTGGGCGCTGTCGTGCCCCAGAAATCCGAACTGGGCCAGGATGATCGCGAGCAGAGCGGCCAGCACCAGCTGGAACCACGAATTCCCAAGGAACGCGAACGCGACCCAGATGCCTGCGAACAGCGCTACCGTGATGATGATCTTGGTCCAGTAATAGCCATACCGGCGCTTCAGGAGCCCGGAGTCTGTGATTTGACGACGCAGATCGGTGTATGCACTCACGTAGCGCTCCCGGAACGGGATGCCGGGGCTGTCCGCAGAAGTGGTTTCGGTGGCCTGTGCCGAGCCGTCGGCAGGCTCGCCGGCGTCGATTTCGTTCAATGCTGCGTCGGACCCGGCCCGGTGGCCGCGGTCGAGCGCTCGTATAGCGGGCACCTGCATTTGTCTGCCTGTCTCCGGCCGACGCGGGCCGATTCAAATCTCGTCAGCGCCGCCGGAAAACATGGACGATCCCATACCGACGCTGCACTTCGAGGCTAACACGCGGAAATCAGGACCGAGTCAAAAACGGACATCGCGTCAGATCCGGCTTGAGTGGCCGTCCCCGTCTGCATCACGGTCCTCCAGCTCCCTTTGCTCTTGCTGCTCGCGCTCCTTGTGCTCGCGCTGCAGCCGTTCCCGGCGGGCAATTGCCCACCCGCGGTCTGAAGTGTGGCCATGTAGTGCGTTCTGAAGCTCGCTGAGGATCTCTGCGGCACGTCGAGGATCGCTGGTCCACGCATCGCGCAACTCGTCGATGAGCTTGAGACCAGCACTGTTCGAGGGGGTAGCCATGGCCAAGTGTTACCACAACCGCAGCTACCATCCCCGGGGCTTGCGACCTACCGACGCGCTTCACAACGTCTCGGCTGGGTAGCGTGAATGATGTGTCGGGCGAGACGTGGACCTGGGTGGTCGTAGGCCTGGTGGTGATCGGGCTGGTCACCCTGGTTGCTGCGATCTGGTTCGTTAGGCGATTGATCATTACCCGTCGTGCACTCGGCCAGCTGGGGGTCGACGACAAGGTCGCCTTCTACGGAGCGCTCGCCTACACGATCTTTCCAATCGACCTGCTGCCGGACCCGATCTATCTGGACGACATCGGAGTGCTCGCCGCCGCCGTGTTCTACCTGACAAAGTCGCTGCGCGAGCGGCGGGAGCAAGAGGTACCGTTCCGACCGCGATGACCGTGCCGAGACTCGAGCCGCCTACTGAAGGTCGATTCGGACGGTGCCGGTGGTGCCATCTCGGTAGGTCACGTCCACCCTGACGCCGTCGCGGCTCGCGTCTTCGAGTTCGTTGCCGGGCAGCCAGAGGGCGAACCGCCCTGCCGACACCGTGGCGACCACTTCGCCGTGGCCAACGCTCTGGCAGGTGATGCCGGCCACGTCCGAGCCGACGTAACCTGCTGCGGCGGACAGCTCGCCGGCACTGGCGCTGCCCCTGCCGAGATCGGTGGCCACGACGTCGCGCGGTCCGGGTGCGGTGTAGTTGGCAGCCAGGCGCGAGCGTCGCGGCGCCCTTGGGGCAGGTCCTCGAAGCGCCGCCAGGCGACCAGGAAAGACTCCGCGACCACGTCCTCGGCGTGGTCGGAATGCACGCGGCGCTGCACGAAGCGGAGCAGTTCGGCGTACGTCGCTTCGAACAGTGACGTGAAGCGGGGTTCGCGGTCCTGCGCCCGGGACTGGTTCCTCACACCCACTACATGTCCACCACGGGCACAAGTGTGTCTCACACTCGCTGGGACACCCCCTGAGTTGTTGGACCACGTGAGTCGCACGGGTGGTGGGTCGAGCCGAGGCGTAACATCGTGTGCTCGTCAGCGAGTATGCGGAGCAACGAGACGAAGCTCATGCAGAGCTTGAGGAGTACAGATGAAGTTCATATCGTCCACTCGGATGTTCGGCTTCGCCGCCGTCGCGGCTGTTTTGGCGATCAGCGGCTGTGGTGGAGACGACGGCGACGACACCGCCACAGGCGATTCCGACGAGATCCAACTGATCCAGGAGGGCAAGCTGACCGTTTGCACCCACCTGCCGTACGAACCGTTCCAGTACCAGGACGAGTCCGGTGAGGTTGTCGGCTTCGATGTCGACCTACTCGACCTGCTAGCCGAAGACCTGGGAGTCGAACAGGAGATTCTGAACGTCGGCGAGTGGGAGCAGGTCACGTCGGGCGCGGTTTTCGCGGCCAACAGGTGTGACGTCGGCATGGGTGCTATGACGATCACCGAGGAACGCGCCCAGGCGCTGCACATCTCCGATCCGTACTTCGACGCGACTCAGGCCTTGATCGTGCGGACGGACTCCGGCGTCGAGGGATTGGAAGACCTCGAAGGCGAACTCGTTGGCGTCCAGACGGGTACGACCGGCCAGGACTACGGCGAGGCGAACGCGGAAGAGCACGGCTACACCACACAGAACTTCGAGGACCTCGCTCTCCAGTTGAACGCCCTCAAAGCCGGCCAGATCGCGGCCGCAATCAACGACAACGTGCCGATCCTGGCCTTCGTCGAGGAAAACCCGGACACCGAGATGGCGACCGAGTTCGACACCGGTGAGAAGTATGGGTTCCCAGCGAAGAAGAACGACCCGAACGCGGAGCGTCTGATCGCGCGGCTGAACGAACTGATCGCCCAGGCGTACGAGGACGGAACCTACGACGAGATCTACGAGAAGTGGTTCGGTGTCAAGCCGGGCGAAACCAGCGGTGACTGACACCATCCAGCCGAGGCGGAAGCTGAGCCCGCGCAAGCGGGCTCAGCGCATCCGTCTGGTTCAGTACGCCATAATTATCGCGCTCGCCATACTGGCGGCAGTCGCGGCGGACTGGTCCCAGATTGTCGATGTCTTCTTTCGGCCGTCGCTGATTAGCCGGGCGGTCACGAGCGGCCTTTTCAATGCCCTCGTGAACACGCTCGTATACACCGCCGGCGGATTCGTGCTCGGGCTGGTCGCAGGGACGATCCTGGCGTTGATGAAGTTGAGTCAGGTGGGTCCCTACCGGTGGATGGCGACGGCTTACATCGAGTTCTTCCGGGGCCTGCCGGCGATCATCATCTTCATCGGATTCGCTCTGCTTCCACTCGCCATCCCGGGCCTGCGGATTCCGTTCCCGCCGTACGGCACGGCCTGGCTGGCACTCGGAATCGTCGCATCCGCTTACACCGCGGAGACGGTGCGAGCCGGCGTCCAAGCCGTACCCAGAGGTCAGGTCGAAGCTGCTCGCTCACTTGGTATGTCGCCATTCACGGCGAATCGCAAGATAGTGCTGCCGCAGGCGTTCAGGATCGTGCTTCCGCCCCTGACCAACGAGTTGATTTTGCTGGTCAAGGATTCATCCCTGATCTACATCATCGGTCTTACCATCGCGGCAGCGGAGTTGACGACCTTCGGTCGGCAGTTGGCCAACACCACGGCCAACCTCACACCACTGGTGGTTGCAGGTTTCTGCTACCTGCTCATCACGGTGCCACTTTCCGCCATCGTCCGCCGGATGGAAGCCTCGACTGAAAAGGCACGTTGATGTCTGAACCGCTGGTTACGATCGAGAAGTTGCACAAGTCGTTCGGCGACTTGCATGTTCTAAGGGGGATCGACTTCAGCGTCGACGTCGGCGAGGTCGTTTGCGTCATCGGGCCGTCCGGCTCCGGCAAGTCGACCCTGCTGCGCTGCATAAATCTGCTGGAACGGCCCGAGTCCGGCACGGTGCACGTGGCCGGTGTGGAGATAACCGACATCGACTGCGACATCGACGCCGCGCGCCGCCAGATTGGCATGGTGTTTCAGCAGTTCAATCTGTTCCCGCACCTGACCGCCATGGCGAACTGCACCGTCGCTCAGGAGACGGTGGCCAAGCGATCGAAGGCCGAGGCCAGACGAATCGCCCAGGAGATGCTCGAGCGCGTCGGGTTGGCGGACAAGGTGGACCAGTACCCTGCGAAGCTCTCTGGCGGGCAGCAGCAACGGGTTGCCATCGCCCGGGCCTTGTGCATGCAACCAGCGCTGATGCTTTTCGACGAACCGACATCTGCGCTGGACCCCGAGTTGGTCGGTGACGTGCTCACGGTGATGCGAAAACTTGCCGAGGACGGCATGACGATGCTCGTGGTGACGCACGAGATGGCCTTCGCCCGAGAGGTCGCCGACCGGGTCGTTTTCATGGACGACGGCGTGATCGTCGAAGAAGGTCGCCCCAGCGAGGTCATCGGCAAACCGCAGCACGAACGCACCCGGGTGTTTCTCAAGCGCGTCCTGGACCCGACCCACGTTCAACCGACCTGACCAGGCGGTCTGCCCGCTCGACCGCATGTGCCGCGGCAATGCGCGACGTGACGTCGAGCTTGCGAAAGATGTTGCGAAGGTGGGTTTCCACGGTCTTCTAGCTGAGGTAGAGCTCCGCCGCTATCTCAGCGTTGGTCTTGCGGTCGACGACGAGCCGCGCCAGTTCCTGCTCGGCGTCATGCTCGGGTTGGCCGCGCTGGCCGTGGCGTCACTGATCGCGATGGCGTGGTGGGTGCGCAATCGAGGGCGGTTCGGGTCTGTTGCCAGTGCCGTCTTGCGGTCGTTGTATGCCGTCGTGCTCGGGCTGGGCGGCTGGCTCCTCGGCGTCCTTCTCGTCCTCGCGACTATGCCTGGCGTCTCACTGGACAGCCAGGTCATGGCCGTGGTCGCCGTCGGTGGCCCGATTGCGCTCGGGGTCTACTGGGCCTGGGTGCACCGCGAGTGGACGGCGCGGACGAAGGCCGTCGGGTGCCTTAGTGCGGTCATAGGGGCATTCGCGGGCGCATGGCTGGGCTGGCACGCAACAAGCGGACTCATGGCAATGCCTACCGCGATTGTGGGCGCCGTGCTCGGCAGCAATCTTGCCCTTATCGCGCTCGACGTCTTCGACGTACCGGCGGTAGGTCTTGCCATAGGATCCCCTACCGGTCAGAGACCTGAGCCGGCACACCTCGCGCGCTAATCGGAATTGACACTGCGGCGAGGGCTCAGGCGCGGTCGCGCAGCTCCGGGCCGCCGACCGTAACCGGGCGCCCGGCAACGGCGCCGGCAACTCCGATCGATGCGGCCAGCCCGATCACTACTATCCCTGGCACAACCCACGAGCCGGTCAGCTCGTACAGGACGCCGATGACGACCGGCCCGGCCGCGCCGACCAGGTAACCGACGAGCTGGATCATCGCCGACAACCCGTTGGCGGCCACGGAATCGCGAGCACGCAGAACGACGAGCGTGAGAGCAAGTGCGATGCCGGCACCCTGGGCCACTCCACCGACGAAAGTCCACAGCGGCCAGGCGGCCGGCCATGCCAGCAGGCCGGCCGGCATGACGGCCCACCCAACGGCGATCAACGCGGCCAGCCAGACCTGACTGGGCCGCACCTTGATAAGTATCGAGACGAGGAGTGTCCCAGCGATTCCCATGACCTGGAACACGGCTTGGCCTATTCCAGCTGCGCCAAGGTCGACGCCGGCCTCGTCGATGAGCAGCGTCGGCAGCCAGGCCGTCATGGCGAAGTACGCAGCCGCCTGGGCGCCCATCAACGCAGATAGGCCCCACGCGACTCGGCTCCGCCAGAGACCGGCGATCGAGGGCCGAGCCGGTTCGACGTCCGGACGCGCACCTTGACGTCGGGCGTGGGTCGTCACGTACCACAACAATGCCGCTGCAATGGCCAGCAGCGCCCACGCCGCGAGGCCGATCCGCCAATTCGATGCGGCCGCTACCGGAGCTGTCACGGCCGCTGCCGCCGCTGCGCCTACGATCAGGAAGGCGGTGAACAGACCCATCACAGGGCCGACTCGAGTGGCGAAGTCACGCTTGATCACAACCGGCCCGAGCACGTTGCCGATGGTCATCGCTGCACCGATGATGACGGTGACGACCAGCAGGGTTACTGTTCCAGCGGCCACCCGCCATGCCGTGCCGACAGCGATGGCGACGCAGGCGAACAGGATCGCTCGATCCAGCCCGATGCGGTGCCCCAGCCACGCGGCCGCGGGCGCGAACACAGCGAACGACAACACCGGGAGCGTCGTGAGCAACCCTGCCGTGGCTGCCGATAAACCGAGATCGGCCCGGATCTCAGGCAGGACCGGAGATACGGCGGCGATGGACGCTCGCAAGTTGAAGGCGACCAACATCAGCGCGGCCAGGTGCAGACCGGCCAGCGGCACGAGGGGCCGGTTCACGGGCGGCCCAAAGCGGCTCGCGACACCATCAGGCCGTCCTCGTCTTACACGCTGCTCGCTGCTGGCATGGTCGTCGCAATCGTCGCACAGAACAGCGGACTCCCATGCGGGAGTGTCGGAGATGGGAGTCTGCGCTCGGACTCGCCGTCCGTACCTGAACGGCGAGTACACAACAACCGCCACCCGCGGCGGACGGCACGGGTGGCGATCGCTGTTAGCTCATGTGAGCCTGCGACAGAGCTAGATCAATTTCCGATCGACAGGTGGTTGGTCTGCGGGTTGAGGTAGTCCAGCTTGACGACGGGTCCGCGGACTTCTGGTGCGCTGACATTCCAGATGTAGAGACCGCGCCGGGTGTCGCTCTCGTAGATGAGTCCGTTGTACCAGTACGAGGACCAGTCACCGCCACGGAAGGTGGTCCGGCCGCCCGGGCTCTCGTCCGACGGCGGATCAAGTGGGTCTGGATCCATCCAAGCGACTTCGTAGGCGTTTGACGGGTCGGTGAAGTCGACCAGAGCGGTGCCCGACTGGTACGAGCCGTGCACCAGTAGGTTCCTCGTCGGGTGGGGCACGATGTTGTAGTTGTGAATCGTGCAGTTCTCGAACTGGGACTGCGGGCGTGGCAGCACGTGTGTGCCGATCAGTTCGCCGGTGGCCGCGTCGTGGAAGAAGATCGACTTCATCTCGTCCGTCTGTACTGAACTGCCGGCCGTCGGTGGGCTGATCGGTACGCCGGTTTCCTGGCAGCGCGGCTGAGTCCCG
The DNA here is from genome assembly GCA_036374175.1 of Jiangellaceae bacterium. Lineage (GTDB taxonomy): Bacteria > Actinomycetota > Actinomycetes > Jiangellales > Jiangellaceae > JASLBX01. The sequence continues at coordinate 42,995 of DASUUH010000123.1, forward strand.
CCACCTGGCTCCCAGCCGGTGACGAGAATCGAACCATCCCAGCTGAACGCGGCGGAGTGGAAGTTTGTGACGGTCGGTGCAGTCGTCGCGTACAGGAAGGCCGGATGCTCCAGGTCGGAAATGTCGAAGACCGGGACTCCGGGGTTGCCTGCGCAGGCGGCGAGATTCACAGACCCAAGGGCTACGCCCATGTCGTGGCAGGCGTTGACGAGCCGCCCGTCGGGCATCTGGCCCAGCGAGAAGGAACCGATCACGCTGGCGGAGCTGGGGTCAGCAAGCGGAACCTCGACAATGTCCTCCCGGTTGAACGGAGCGCCCGGGCACTGGTTTCCGTACTTGCCTGGATTGGCTTGGAGTGGTGTACCGCTCACGCTGTTGTAGATGAGGACGCGATCATTGTCTGGATCGGGAACCACCGTATGGGTGTGTGATCCGCAGTCGAGCGCGACGGACGCGACCAACTCGATATTGCCCAGGTCACTGATGTCAAAGATCTGGATGCCCTCGAAGCCCGTGCACGGCGCGGGCGCCGGTGCGCAGTCGGCGTCGGCCGGGTTCCCGCTCTGCGCCACTTCAGTGCACTGGTCGGTCCTTTGGGGGGCGTCGACGGAGCGGAATACCAGGTTTTCGTAGACGCCAACGTCCCCTTGCGGGCTGACGCACGGGAAGTGGACTAGCTCTTTGGGATTTCCTGGTGCTTTGGCGTCGATGACCCGGAAGCCGTCGTAACGTCCCTGGATCACGGTGCTTCCCCAGAACGCCAGATCGGTGTTCCGGGTATCCCATGGCACATCACCCGGGCCGGCCGGCGGTGGTCCCGTGACGGCGCCGGCCCGGAGGCTCGAGCCGATTAGATGCATGTTCTGGCTGTGTGGCCGGTCGGGAGTGTCGTCGGGCGGTGTGGCTACCGCCCCGAACGGAAGTGCCAGGAGGATGACAACAGCGGCGATGATCGCCGGAACATAACGTCGGTTTCTAGGGCGCACGGCAGCCTCCTTGACTCGCGGAGGCGACCGCCGGGCCAGGGGCGGTGCACCCCACAGTTCCCGAAATTAGTGCGGATGCTACTACTCAGATGGACGCTGTCAATGGCCGATCAATCCGTTCACCAGCGGTTCGGGATCCGCGAGCCCCGGGTAGGGTTCGCTCCATGCGCGTCGTCATCGCGGGGGGACACGGCAAGATCGCCTTACGTCTGGAGCGACTGCTCACGTCTCGTGGAGACGAGGCCGTCGGCATTATCCGGAACCCCGCACAAGCTGCCGACCTGGCCCAGCATGGTGCGCGTGCGGTGGTCCTCGATCTTGAGCGAACCGATGTCGACACGCTCGCCGCAGAGCTCGTGGGCGCGGACGCCGTCATCTTTGCCGCCGGTGCGGGGCCGGGCAGCGGGGCAGCCCGCAAAGACACGGTCGACCGTGCCGCCGCCGAACTCCTGACCGCGGCCGCGGAGGCGGCCGGTGTGCGCCGCTACGTGCTGATCTCGTCGACGGGCGCGTCCGATGATCCGCCACCCGGTACCGACGAGGTCTTCGCTGCGTACCTGCGGGCCAAGGACGCCTCGGAGAAGGCTCTGCGGGAGAGCAATCTCGATTGGACGATCCTGCGGCCCGGACGGCTAACGAACCAGGCCGGTGTGGGCACCGTCCACCTCGCGCCGTCCGTCCCGGGTGGGAATGTCTCGCGGGATGACGTCGCCGCGGTGCTCGTCGCCCTTCTCGACCAGCCCGGAACAGTCGGCCTGACGCTCGAGGTCGTCGGAGGAGACGTACCGATTGGCGACGCCGTCGCCGCCGCGACTGCATGACAGGTGCCCGACGGTCGTTGGAGCTAGTGCCAGCGGTGCGTCCGGCACTCTCCTGACGTCGCGTCACCGCGTCGTCGATGCGAGTGATGCGGTCCTCGGCATCCCACGTGACGATCCGCTGCGGGTTGGTGACGGGGTCGATCCAGCCGGTGAGGTTGCCGTCGGCGTCGTACGAGTACGTCTTCGGCCCCGATACTCGTTTGCTGGTGTGGGCCGGTGCCCAGGTACCGCATGGCGAAGGTGGACGTCGTCGGCTTCCACTCGGTCGAGACCACCGGTGTGCTGGCGCAGCTGCGGTGAGTGCACGACCGCGGTAGCTCTGGTTGTGGGGCAGCATGGCGGGTATACGCACCGACGTGTCCTCGATCTTGCGACTCACCGAGGAGGAGCGTGCGGCTTGGTCCGAGGAGTTGCTTGACCGGTTGACGCCGGTGATGAGTGCGCTGAGCGTGCTTTTCCTCCTCGTGGTGATCGGGGAGTACTTTGCGCAGCCGGGCAGCGCGCTCAGTGTGGGATTCACCGTCGTGGGATGGGTGCTTTGGGTTGCGTTCGTCGCTGAATTCCTGGCCCGGATGGTGGTCGCTCCGGACACCGGCCGCTTCTTGCGCAAGAACTGGTGGCAGGTCGTTTTCCTGCTTTTGCCGTTCCTCCGAATCCTCCGGCTTGCCCGATCATTCCGAGCTTTACGTACCGGAAGGGTGCTGTCTTCTGCGGTGCGATCTTCCCGCTCGGCCCGTCGCATGCTGGGCGGTCGAGTGGCGTGGCTCGCCGTTGTCTCCGGCATTACGATCCTGGCCAGTAGCCAACTGCTGTACGAGTTCGGCAACTACTCCAACTACGCGGACGCACTACGAGCGGCCACCCTTGCGACGGTAGGTGGTGAGCCGTTCTCGCCGGACGATCCATTCAGCCAGGCCGTGGAAGTTGTGCTCGTGGTGTTCTCGGTCGTCGTCTTCGCCACGCTGGCGGGTGCAATCGGCGCGTACTTCCTTGAAAGCGGCCAGCGCCGGTCAGCCCAATCAGCGCCCCGGGCATAATATGTATCTCGTCGGCTGAAGCTGAGCGATACCTGGCCATGCCTCCGGGGAAGGCCCAGACGCAGGTATCTGTCGGTGGGCTACCTGCTCCGTAGGGGTAAGAGCAACGCCGGTGCTGAGAGGAGAAGATCATGGACCTCGGCACGGTCATGGCTTGGTTGCCTGCGGCGATCGGTGTGGTCATCGTCATCGTCATTGCATTGCTGGTAATTCGAGTGGCGCAACATTACTACCACCGTGGGCGTACCAGAATTGAGCAGGAAAAGGTCGACAGAACGAAGAGAATGTACTTTCCTTGGTGATCGTCGACGGCTGCTCCCGCCGAAGGTGGCAGCGCCGAAACGATGACGCCTCAACGGAAGACTGCCCGGACGCAGCCGTCGTCCTTCTCCTTGAATATCGTGGCCCCGCCGCATCCCTGGCACGGGGGCGGGAACATTTCATCCGCGGCACCGAGGGTTGGTTTGGCCAGCCTCTGAGCAGGAAAACGAAGCCATGGCTCAGCAAGGGCCGCGAGCGTCAACGATGCCGGCGATCGTCGACTTCGGCCGCCTTGTGAGGGCGGTCGAAAATCATCCCACCATCGTGTATCTGCGGTACTCGCATGGTCCGGATGCTGATAGCGACGGCACTCCGAGCCGAGACTATGAGTCTGGGTCGCAGCTGCCTGGCTTGTCGGTCGCGGCAGTCGTCGAGCGGGCGCTGGACCACTACCGCACACGTTTCGACATGGGGCGCAGATCGCGGTGAGACCACCGGCCGTCCACTAGCTGATCGTGCTACTCGTGTTCGTACGCCGGCCGTCCACTCTGCTCCCGGATACCAGCCCGGGTACGCCGCGGGTCTGGGGCTGCTTCCTCCGGGAACCGGCGCAGGAATTCGTGCTCTAGTGCCAGCATGCGTTCGGTGTGCGCCTCGAGCGCCGATTCACTGCCGTCCAGCACAGTGTCGTGGCGGGTGGCATGCAGGTGTTCGAGTTCACGCCGCAAGTCGTCGTCGGTGAGTTCCTCGGCGGGAATGCCGTGCGGTCGGAGTGCCATACCTGCGGGTACCCGCCCGCCATCGGGGCTATGCCACGTTCAGTAGGCCAGCCCGAAGTACAGCATTGCGGCGTTGATCAGGATGAGCCCGGCCCAGGCGATGACGTCGGATTTGGAATCCACCAGGAGAGCGAGTGTTCTTCCGGCTCGTCCGTCTCCGAGCGCCCGTCCCCCCGCGGCCACGCGGGTGACCCCGATGCCGGCGGTGAGAACACACGCCGAGCCGATTGTGCAGAACAGGCACATCGCGCCCATCACAAAGCCGGTCTGGTAGCTGTACCAGGTGGCGAACCCGGCCATGAACAGTGAAACTCCGAGTAGGGACGCCAGGTATGGCCGCGAGAAGCTCGATCGGAAGATGCCGGCCACTGCGGTGGCCGCCAGCGCGGCGAATATCGGCAGGCTGACGAGTGTGTTCGGGATCCCGAGTGCGGACGACTGCCACTGAGTGAACACGCTCGAACACGAGATGACCGCGTTGAAGTCGCATACAGAGCCGGCGTCAGCATTCTCGGCATACGCGATTCGCTCGACGAGTTGCCAACCTGCGCTCACTATGCCGGCGGACGCGGCCAGCAGCACCAGCACGAACCAGGGCCTGGTCGATGCGGTGGCGCTTACCTGCGCCGACGAACCGCCCGCTCTCGTTTCGCGGTCTTCTGTCTGGGTGGTCATGTGTTCAGCCCTCCTGGTATTGCCACGTGCCACTCGACTGTCCACCCCGACAAATGGCCGTCAGTAGGGCACAAAGTCCTGGCACACCAGGGGAAAAGCGTCGTTCCCGTGAGGCTGCGATGCTCGCGAACCCGAAAGCGTCGCGCCCTGCAGGGCAAGCGCAGTGGCCTACCCTGCAGGGCGCGTTGTGACGGCGAGACCGTCGTCAGCAGCTGATTACTGCAACAGGATGGTGAACTCCTGCGCTTGGGGGTTGTTGGTTGTAGACGAGCAGCCGGTTGTTCGCCAGATCGGGCACCCCGGTGGCGGAGTGGGAGCCACCCGGGCTGGCGACGAAGGCGAGGCCGACCGGATTTGTGGGGTCGCTGACATCGAAGATGTGCACGCCCTCTTGGCCCTGAGGTGTGAAGATGCCGCCACAGAACCGTCCGCCAGACGGAGCGGGGCTGTTCCACGACCGCACAAGGATGTTGCCGTAGATGATCACATCGCCCTGGTTGCCCGTGGTCGTGCCCTGCACGCAGTCGGTGAAGTTGAGGATCTCCTTCGGATTGCCGGGCGCCGACATGTCGATGATCCGGAAGCCCTCGTACGTGCCGTCCTCAAGTCATCGACATCGAGAATCCGGGCCGGATGGAGCAGGCCGGCTGGTACTCTCCGACCCCACTCGAGTCCGTGGCGAACGAGGATCCCGGCCTGTCGATGGGCACCAACAAGGTCGTGATGTGGAGCTTCCCGATCATCAAGGATGGACCTATCTACGTGGTCGATCTGCGAAACGGCCTGTACATCCTTGAGTACACCGGTCCGCGGGCACACGAGGTTTCCAGCCTCTCCTTCCTGGAGGGCAATGCCAACCTTGGTGACGCCGTCCGCATCGCCAAGTCCGCCGGCGAATAACGGGGCCACACCTCGTTAGTAGCCAAGCCAGCGGAGCCATGCGAGCGGCGACGCGGAGCGGCCACCGCGAGATGGTGCTGGTCGGCTGACTCGCACCATCAAGCGGTGGCCGCAATGCGCCTTTTGGCTAACACACCATTGCGTGTGTCAACCGAAACTCAGCCGCCGATCGGGGAGATCTGCGTCTGCGGGTTGAAGTGGTCGAACTTCACTGCCCCCGCCCGCGCCTTGTCGCTCAGCAGCAGGATGTCCACGCCGCGGAGGATGTCGTTGGCGTAGATGTGCCCGTTGTACCAGTGCGACGACCACGCGTTGCCGCCGTGCGCCCGGAAGTAGCCGACCTCGGCTTCGGCCTCCGATGCGCCGTCGAGCAGTTTGTCGACGTCGACGACCGTGGTGCCAGCGGTGTACGCCGACGACACCAGCACATTCCTGCCATCCCGCAGGGGCAGGAAGTTGAAGTTGTGCATCGTGCAGGTGCCTTGTTCGGCCCGCGGGACCTTGTAACTGCCCAGTTCGTCGCCATCTTCGGCGCTGACGAACCAGATGCGTCCCTGGTCGTCGTCCGGGTTCGTGCATCGCGCGGCACCGCCACCGCCGGACTCGTCCCCGAAGGCCACCATCGTGCCGTCCCAGCTGAACGTCGCCGAGTGGAACAGGTCGATGTTCTCCGGCTTGATGTTGGGGTTGTCGTAGCGCCACATGAACTCTGGGTGCAGAGGGTCGCTGATGTCCAAGAGTTGACCTTCGCTCAGGCACGCGGCCGCGAGCAGGTCCAGATCCTTGAACACGCTCATGTCGTGGCACGCACGGAGCGTGAATGCGCCGAGGTAGGTGGCCCATTGGGTGTCGTCGTCGAGGTGGTACTCGCTGACCGTCGCCGCTGCCGGATCGTCGGCCGGCACGTTGACGATCGAAATCTTGCTGTGGCCGCCACCGTCTTCTGCCCGCACGCAGTCGGGGCCGAGCGCCGCACCGCCGAGCGGGTAGGACGACACGTACAGGATCGCCCGGTTGTTCTCCGGCTCCGGCAGCAGCGTGTGGGTGTGCGACCCGCACGCCGTGGAAACGGAATTGACGTGCACCGGGTTGGTGATGTCGCTGATGTCGAATATTCGAATGCCCTCGAACATGCCCGGCGTCGACGCGGTGACGTTGGTGCTGTTGCAGTTGCCGTTGCTCTGTGGGGAGTCCACCGACTGGAACAGCAGATTGCCCATCACCGACACGTCGCCCTGGGCGCCGTTACAGCTGAAGTCCGTGACCACCGCTGGATTCTCGGGGTCGGAGACGTCGATGATGCGGAACCCGCCGTAGTTGCCCGCCACCATGTACTTGCCGAAGAACGCCATGTCGGACTGGGTTACCGGGGCCGAGCGGGGGACGTTTGCCAGCAGCTTGACGTTCTGGCTGCTGATGGTCGGGCCCGCCGCGCCGCCACCGCCATGGTCGCCGTCGTTAGCGGCGGCGGGAGCGATGGCGAACAAGGATGTAGCCAGAGTGCCGGCCATGAGTAGACGTAGGGTCTTCATTGACCACCTTCCAGGGACGCAGGAAAACTACTGGCTGCGCTGTGCAGCCATCTAGAGCACCGTCACCCCCTTCACCCGTCACGCCGTTCTGCTATAGAAAGGCCGAGTGCCGTACTGAGCATCGAGTACAGCCCTCGGTCTTTTCCGCATCCTCGTCCAGCAATTCGCGGAGAGGCTGGGATGAGTGGGACCCTAAACGTGCGGCCGGGGGCGGTCAAGAGTCGGTACCAAGATCTTGCGTACTCTGTGGGCCGTGATCCGAGACTGGCGCCGGGCGGTTCGGCGGCGATTGGCCGTCACGACGGCCGTTCTCGGGGCAGTTGTTGTTGGTGTCTTCGGCCTGTTAGCGCCACCGGAATCGTGCCCGACACCGACGGCGACCGAATTGCGGCAAGGTGCCAGTGCGGCGGTGGATTGGTTCGCCCGCAACCAATTCGGGGACGGCCGCTGGCTGTACCTGTACGACGCCGACAGTGCCACCGTCGCACGCGACTACAACGCCGTCCGTCACATGGGCGTTCAACTCAGCCTGTACCAGGCGGCGGCCGCGGGCATTCCAGGCGCCATGGAGTCGGCGGATCGTGGGCTGGCGTGGGCGACGCGGCAGATCGTCGAGCGTGACGGGTGGGCCGCGGTCGGTGACGACAGCCGGATACCGGTCGGCGCAACCGCCCTCCTGGTGGCGGCCCTTGCCGAGCGGCGGATGGCCACAGGTGACGATCAGTATGACGATCTGCTGACACGAATGGGCGTTTTCCTCGTCACGCAGACCGAACCTTCGGGCGCCGTGCTCGCCTACTACGACACGGCCATTGGTGCGCCGGTCCCCGACGAGTACTCGCAGTACTACACCGGTGAGGCGTACTGGGCATTGGCGCGGTTGCGGCTGGTTTTCCCGGACGGGCCGTGGCCCGAGATGGCCGACCGGGTCGGCGCGTACATCTCGGCGCGCCGCGACAGCGCCGAAGGCTACTGGCCGCCACTTCCCGACCACTGGGCCGGCTACGGCCTCGCGGAAACGGTCACCGTCGACGAGCGAGCGGGCGGACAACCGCTCACTGACGACGAACTCGCGTACGCGCGGCGGCAGGCGGGACTGTTCGGCGTCCAGGTGCGGTGGGTCAGCCAGCAAGAGGGCCCGTGGGGTGTGGTGGCCCGTGGTACCCACGTCCCTCGCGGCGGCGGCTACGGAGTAATAGGAGAGGCGCTCACCGGCCTGTGGCTGGTGTCCCACGCCGACTCAAGACTCGCCGACATCCGCACGCCGCTCGGCGACCGGGCGACGTGTATTGCCGGCCTCGCATTGGACGCCCAGGTTGACGCGGCCGCCGCCGATGAGTACCGGGAACCCGACCGAGTTCAGGGTGCGTGGCTTATCAACGGCGAGACCCGGATGGACGACCAGCAGCACGCCCTGTCTGCGCTGTTGCGGACCATCCCGATCGTGGAAGCAGGTGCCGACGTGACTGGCGCAGCTCAATCCCCAGCGACCTGGTTATGGGTCGTTGCGCTATTCGCAGCGGTCAATCCGTTCCGGTTGGCGTTGGCACTTCCTCGCGGCGACCGAACCGCACGTGTCGCGACGGGAGTCGCGGGACTTGGTGGGATCGCCGGCGCCGCCATCGTCCTGCTGGTGGCACTTGTCGCCAGCGGACCGGTATTGAGCGTGCTAGGCGTGAGTGAACCCGCGCTGCGCATTGCCGCTGGCGTGGTAGCAGCCATCATCGGCGTCGGCACCCTGGTGGTGCGACACCCGTCGCCGACACCCGCTTTGCCGGGCCTCGGCGCTGCTCTGGTTCCCGTCGCAGTACCGATGGTGGCGAATGCCGGGCTGATCATGCTGGCGATCAGTGCCTATGCCGATCGAGGCGCAGGGGTGGTCGCCGCCGCCCTGTTGATCGCCATTGGTGTGCTGACGTTGGCTGCGGCCGTTGTGCCTAATGACGGCGTGCCACGTCGGGTGCTCAAGTGGTTCGGTCGGTTGGCGTCCGCCGCGCTCGTTCTTGCCGCTGCCCAGCTCGTTATCGACGGCTTGTTCGCCGTCTAGACCGTTGATCATGGGCAAAGACGCCCTTCCAGCACCGCTATAGGGGCCATCAGCCCATGATCAACGGGAGTCGGGTCAGGGACCTTGGCCTCTGCCCCTGTCGCCGGTGACTTTCCTACCGTGAAAGTACGCATCGAAGCCCCGCACTGCGGCACTGCGTGCGGCGGCGAGGTGCTGCTGGAGGGAGGGACCATGCCCCCACATTGTGACTCTCTTGACGGGCCCGTCGTCGAGGCTGCCCGCCGCGCATTGGATGCCAGGGACGTCGAAGTCGTCCTGCCGTTCGTGCCCGCGGACGGTGAACGTGAAGTGCGGGAGATCTTTGACGCGGTGCTGCCGGTCCGTGGCCTGGGTGAGCAGGCTGGCGAGGTGGCCGACCAATTGTTCTTCGAAACGGTGGTTCGCATTCACCGCGCCGGGGAGGGTGCGCCGTACACCGGGCTCAAGCCGGCGGGGCTGGACGTTGGGCCGGTGATCCCGCTGGCCGAACGGGCCGTAGATACCGGGTCACCGGAGCCAGTGGCCGGCTTTCTCAGCAATGTCTTACGCGATCAACTCAAGGAGCGACTCGAGTTGGTCAATGCACGTGCGGCGACAAAAGATCAATCTGTCGCCGCGGGCCGCGCTTACGTCGAGGCCATGCTGGGCTTCCAGGTGTACGCCCATCACCTCTACCAGGCCATGCGTGCACCGGCGCACAAGGAGCACGCAGAAGCCGAACACCAGCACAGTCACGGCTAGGTGCAGTCGGTACGCAGGTGCAGCCGGCAGGCTTCGGGTTCGGCGAACGGCAGAAGTGCGGTCCGGTCCGGCTCTCCGCCGAGAGCTGCAAGTGCTCCGCGAACTATGCCGAGGTGTACTGAGCACACGATCTCTGGGTAACGGCGCGCGGTGTCCAGCAACGGGCAGCGCCGTAGGGCTACCGTCGTCGCGCGGGCATCAGCGGCCGGGTCGAAGCCGAGTTCGGCCAGGATGCCGACGACTCGGAGGCGTGCCTCGGCCGCACTGGTGGCGGGCGGGCCCGGCGCTGCGAGCGCGAGCGTGCGGCCCCACTCGATGCCGGCGACCAGCGCATCGGCGTTGGGATTGTCGCTGGTCCGTGCGATGTGCGCCGCCAGTGCACTGGACAGACCGGCATAGTCCCGGACCCGTGGATCAGGTTCGGCATGATCGTCGGCAGCGGCATATCGCCAGGCCGGCCGGCCGCGTCCGCTGACCGGAGCACGTTCTCGCGTTGCGAGGCCACGCTTGACGAGAGCGTCGAGGTGGTCGCGGATGGTGTTGCCGTGCATTCCGACTTGGGCTGCAAGCTCCGCGACTGTCACTGGACCGTCGTGCCGCTGCAACAACTCCAGCAAGCGCGCTCGCTGGGCTGACAGCTGCCTGCCGGTGACGTCACGGCGGACCGGAGCGGGACCCCTATTTTTTACGGAAGTCACCGTAGTAAATTAGCAGGAGAAGTCACCAGCACGCATCCAGGAGGACCCAGTGACCACGAACACGGAGGCGACCGGCGTCGCCATCGCCACCAGTCCGGAGGACGCGGACGCGGCCGCCGCCGTGAAGCGGCATCACTCCGAGCTGTCCGACCGGCTGTCGGCGCTCGTAGATGCGCTGCTCGACGCTGCGGCGACGCCGGGCTCCTCGGTTGAGCCGGCTTCGGTTCGCCTGCTCGGTTTCCTTACCGACGAGTTGCTAACCCACGCCGCCGCTGAAGAGGCGTCGCTTTACCCTGCGGCGGCCAGCGAGGAACCGGCCCGCTTGCTGATCGAGGGAATGCTCTCCGAGCACCGGGTGATCCAGCAGCTCGTGGCTGCGATCGCCGACACCGCAGATCCGGTTCGAGCCGCGGCCAACGCGTACGCGCTCCGGGTTCTGTTCGGTTCGCATCTGGCCAAGGAGAACGATCTGGTGCTGCCCGTGGTGGCTGCTAGCCGCAGCGTCTCGCTGGCGGCGGTGCTGGCCGGTATGCACGAGATCCTCGGTGAGGAGGAGCCGGCCGGTGGTTGTGGCGGTTCGTGTGGCTGCGGGGGTCACGACGACGCCGCCGACGCGCCGGTGCTGGACGTCCGCTCGGTGCCACACGCAGTTCGGCACGGAGCGGTCTTCGGGGCCCTCGACACCGTCCCCGCCGGTGGCACACTCGTCCTGGTGGCGCCGCACGATCCAATCCCGTTGCTCGATCAGATCCGTGCCCGGACGAACGGCTCCTTCTCGGTCGAGTACGAGGAGCGTGGACCAGAGGCCTGGCGGCTAAGGCTCAACCGCCAGCGGTGAGGGCCATCCAGTTCCGGAGCTACGGCGGCCGCCTCGACCTGGTCGAGCTGGCCGATCCCGCTGCTCCGGACGATGGCGCAGTCGTCCGGGTCGAGGCCACGGGAATCTGCCGGAGCGATTGGCACGGCTGGCAGGGGCACGACCCGGACATCACCGTGCCGCACGTCCCCGGGCACGAATTCGCCGGTGTCGTTGATTCGGTGGGGCGGGCGGTAAGGCTCTGGCATGGCGGTGAACGGGTCACCGCGCCGTTCGTGTGCGCATGTGGAACGTGCCGGTCCTGCGCGCGGGGCGACCAACAGGTGTGCGAACGGCAGACGCAGCCGGGGTTCACTCACGACGGTTCGTTCGCCGAGTACGTGGTGGTGCGGCACGCCGATGTGAACTTGGTTCGCCTGCCGGACCCGGTGGATGCCGTCAGCGCCGCGGCGCTGGGCTGCCGGTTCGCGACGGCCTATCGGGCGGTCGTGCAGCAAGCACGCCCAGCCCCGGGCGACTGGGTCGCCGTGCACGGGTGTGGCGGCGTGGGTCTGTCCGTCGTCATGATCGCCGTGGTGTCCGGCGCTCGCGTCGTGGCCGTGGACGTCTCGCCGGAGGCGCTGTCCGTCGCCTCAGAACTCGGCGCCGAAGCATCGATCAATCCGGCGACGTTGGTCGATCCGGCTGGCCGACCCGACGGCATCGCCGACGCTGCCGCTGCGATCGGTGCGGCTGTACGTGAGGTGACCGCCGGTGGGGCAAAGATCTCGATCGACGCGCTGGGCAGCCTGAGTACGTGTGCCGCGTCCATTCACTCGCTGGCTCGGCGCGGCAGGCACGTCCAGGTCGGCCTGTTGCCGCCTGCTCTCGGCATACCTCCCATTCCGATGGATCTGGTGATCGGCACGGAGCTGGAGATCGTCGGCAGCCACGGCATGGCGGCCCATGCGTACCCGCCGATGCTGGCCGCGGTCGAATCAGGGGCGCTGCGACCCGAACGGCTCGTCACCAGACGGGTCGGCTTGGATGCCGTCCACCAGGTGCTCGAGGAGATGAGTGGCCCGCTGCCGTCGGTGCCCGGCATCACCGTCGCCCTCCCGCGGCAAGATGCGGACGAGCCGATCACTAGCTGACGCGGTCGGCCGGCCGACATACCGCACGTTCGGCCATCGCAATGAGTCGCTCGGCCACGGTGGGCGGATCAAGCCCGCGGCCAGTGAACAACAGGTCGAAGGTGTCGAAGCTGGTAATGACGTAAAGCAGATCGACCGCCTCGGCTTCGGTCACGTCCGGCCGTAGCGAGCCTTGCTCGGCGAGGCGTTTGCCGAGGTACTCCATGCCCCGGGCGCGCAACTGCTCGAGGCGCAGCGCCATGCCGGCCATCGCGTCCGGATCGAGTAATCCCATCGAATAGAGGGCCCGGGCCGCATCACGCTCCACTGCATAAACTTCGCTGGCGGCCCGAAGGCTGCCCCGAAGGTGTTCTCGCGCATCCGGATGTTGCACGGCCTGCACGATGCGGTCGAAGCCGGCCCGGTCATAGAGGTACTTGCCGAACGCATCGAAGAGCCCGGCTCGCGAACCGAAGACCAGGTACACCGTGGATCGGGCGACGCCGGCATCCTGCGCCACGCGGTCAACGCTGATTGTTTTCGCCGGAGTTTCGCGGAGTTGGTTGTACATCGACTCGAGGATCCGGCGGCGGGTTTCGTCGGCTGCTGCCGCGCGGACGCGCTGCTCGTACTTCCTCGGGGCCACGGCGCTGCCGCCTCCTTTTCACTTGACATTACGTCCATCAGAATACACCATGTCCAGTGAAAGACATCATGTCCAGTGAAATTGGAGGAGTCATGCACCAGAACTCGGCGTCGGAGGTGTCGGTGTTGGTCGTCGGAGCCGGCCCGGCAGGCCTGACGGCAGCGATCACGTTGGCCCGGTACGGGGTTGACGTGTTGCTCGTCGAGCGCCGGACCGATCTGTCGTCGCTGCCGAGGGCTACGGCCGTCAGCACGCGAACCATGGAGCTCATGCGCTCATTCGGGTTGGAGGAGCGGATCCGATCCGGTGGCATCGACGTGGAGTGGAACGCGTGGATCACCGAAAGCCTGGCCTCTCCGGCCGGCGCGGCCATGCCGCTCGGCTTTCCAACGCGCGAGCAAGCCGCGCAGCTGAGCCCTACCACTCCAGCGTGTGTGCCGCAGGACCACTTGGAGCCGGTCCTGCTGGACTACCTGCAATCGTTCCCACACGCCGACGTCCGCCTCGGTACCGAACTCGTGACGCTAAAGCAGGACTCGCAGTCGGTGACCGTGGGGTTGTGGGACGCCGCGGCGGGGCGCAGCTTCGATGTCCGCGCCGCTTACGTCGTGGCAGCGGACGGGGCGCACAGCAACGTCAGGACCATGCTGGGCATCCCGATGGAGGGTCCGGACAATTTGGTGGAGCACTCCACTGTCTTGTTCCATGCGCCGTTATGGGACGTCCTCGGCGAACGTCGGCACGGAATCTACGTGATCACCGATCCCAAAGCGGCCGGCGTCTTCGTGCCGGTGGGAGCCAATGATCGCTGGTTGTACGGGCGTGAATTCACCGAAGGACCGCAGCGGCCGGCGGAGTTGTCCCAGGACGGCCTCACCGACCTGCTGCGGAGTGCGTCCGGGGTTACGTCGTTGCAGCCCAAGATCGAGCGGGTGGGCAGCTTCTCATTCGCTGCCCAGATCGCCTCGCGCTACCGCGAACAGCACGTGTTCCTCGTGGGCGACGCGGCGCACCGGGTCACCCCGCGGGGCGGCACCGGCATGAACACCGCCATCCATGACGGTTTCGACCTCGGTTGGAAGCTCGGGTGGGTGCTCAACGGCTGGGCCGAGCCTCAACTGCTCGAGACGTACGAGTCAGAACGGCGACCCGTCGGCCTGCACAACACGGCACGGTCAGCAGACCCGGAGGGTAGCCGGCGCGAGGCCGCCGAAGGGCTCGCCGCCGATCTCGGTGATCGAATCCCGCACGTGTGGCTTCACCGGGAGGGCGCCCGCATCTCCACCCTGGATCTGCTCGGGCCGAGCGTCACACTGCTGACCGATCAGTACGGCGGGATCTGGCGGCATGCGCTGCCGAGTACGGTTGCGACAGTCGGCGCTCACGAGGTTGGTGAGGCAGCGGCGGACAAGCTGGGCATCCGCGGAGGCGGAGCAGCGCTCGTGCGACCCGACGGCAAGCCGATCGCTATCTGGGCGGTTGCAATACCTGACCCAGCCGCTGCCATGGCCGCCGCCATGAATGGAATGGCGATGTGTACCACCGCCGCGCTGGCACCGGTCCGGCAACGGTTGGCGAGTTGACGGTTCTGTAGACCTCGTCAGTCCTTGGCCCGCCATACCGCTGTGCCGATCTGCGGCCCCGCGGAAGGTATTGCAGGGTCGTGGTGAGGCCAAGGATGTCGAAGACGCGCTGGACGGCACTTTGCGCGTTGCACACGGTGAAACCAACACCGCGGCACCGTGCGGCTTCACGACCGGTGATGAGGACCCGAACGCCACTCGCGTCGAGGAATGTGACGTTCGCCAGATCGACATTGACGTCTCCGGAGGGCGTCGCCGCCTCGATTCCGGCCAGCATGACGGCCTGCACCTGTGGAGACGTGGCCAGATCGATCTCGCCCGCTACGGCGATGCGGACGGTGGTGGCGTCCTGCCAGGGCACGGCGGGAAACGGCACGAAGAATAGTTGTTCGGTCATTTGCCTCGCCTACCCTGCCGAGCCAGGTGCCTTGGCGCTCGCCCCGGTTCCAACAGCTGCCAGCTATGGCCGGTGTTGGAGGACACGTGCCGAGCGTTCAAGATTCACCGTCCACTAGATGAGCTTGCGTAGGTTTGCCGCCCCAACGCGTCATTGACGAACTATTGGCTAGGTTACTGCCCCGTCAAGGAGGTCTCAAGTCATAATGAAGAAGAAGTGCAGAATTTAACGAAAAAGTATTAGGATCTTGCCATGCAGGGTGAGGAACCTGGAGATCGGCCCGTCTACAGCATCGGCGCGGTGTCGAAGATGCTAGGAGCCCCGCCGGCTACCCTGCGTACCTGGCAGGAGCGGTACGGTGTCGTGGTACCTGAGCGCAGCAAGGGGGGCCACCGCCTGTATACGCGCGACCAGGTGCAGCAGCTGCGGTTCCTCATCGACCAGGTCGCGGCCGGCCTGTCGCCAGCCGATGGGCACCGCGTTCTGGAGGAGCTCCTAGCCGCTGGGCTTCCGCTCCGGTCAGGGGGGAGGTCCGATGGGGATACGTTGATGATCCTGCTGGCCGAGCGTGATCCGTTCGCGGCGGAGTTCTCCGAGTACTTCCTGAAAACCGAGGGCTACGGGGTAACCCTTGTGCTGAACGCCGAGGATGCGATCGAAAAGATCGGCAACGCCAGGCCGGACCTGGCGGTGATCGACCTGCTGATTTCCGGTGGACGCGGCCTTGAGCTATGTCGGCAGCTGGTGAAGCGTGAGGGCGTACCCGTGCTCGCCATCTCCCGGCTGGAGATGCGTGATCAGGCCATGTCGGCCGGCGCCTCCGCGTTTCTTCTCAAGCCGATCGATGCGCTGCAGTTGGTCTCCGTCGTCCAGGACCTGCTCGGTCGCAGCGCCTTCCTTCGCCGAAACGCTCCCTGACCCGCGGATCGAGAGAAGGAATTGGCATGAGCGAGCGCATCTCCGCGGGCAGCAAGCGCCTCGATGCCGTGTTGGGCGGCGGCATTCCCCGCAACGCCATCTGCCTCGTCAGTGGCCCCCCCGGATCAGGGAAGACGATCTTCGCACAGCAGTGCGTCTACACCAACGCCGGCGGTGACCGTCCCGCCGTCTACCTCTCCACGGTGTCCGAGCCGCTCGAGAAGCTCCTCCACTTCGGGCAAAGCCTCACGTTCTTCGATCTAAATGCCGTGGGTAGTCGGGTGATCTACGACGACCTAGGCAACGTACTTGATCGCCATGGATTGGGTGGCGTGCTCGATCACGTCCAAGAGCTGATCCGGGAGCGCCGGCCGAGCATCATGGTGATCGACAGCTTCAAGGCCTTACGAGCGTACGCCGCGGACGACGGCGAGTTTCGTAAGTTCCTCCATCACCTGACCGGAATGGTCACTGCCTTCCCGGTCACCTCGTTATGGGTCGGAGAGTACGACGTCAGTGAAATCGTCAGTGCACCCGAGTTCGCGGTGGCTGACGCGATCGTGGCCTTCGGCACCAGACGGACGGCCGAGCGCACCGCCCGTGTGCTGGAGGTACTCAAGCTCCGCGGGGGCGAGTCACTCTCGGGCAAACACGCCTATCGGATTTCCCAGGACGGCATAGCGGTGTATCCGCGACTGGCCGACGTCGCCCGCGACACGCCTTATCCACTGGGTCGGGAGCGACGCTCATCCGGTGTATCTGCGCTTGACGACATGCTCGCCGACGGCTACTGGCCAGGAGCGTCCACCCTCATCGCCGGCCCCACCGGCGCAGGGAAGACCTTGATGGGCCTGCACTTCATATTCGGCGGTACCCGTGACGGCGAACACGGCGTGATCGCCACCTTGCAGGAGCACCCGACGCAACTCGAGCGAATCGCCAAGGGCTTCGGCTGGTCGCTCGACGACGACAACCTCACCATGATGTACCGCTCACCGGTCGATCTCTATGTCGACGAGTGGGTCTACGAACTGCTCGACACGGTCGAGTCCGTCGGGGCCGATCGGGTGCTTGTGGACAGTCTCGGTGATCTGCAGGCCGCCTCCGCTGACTTGACCCGGTTCCGCGAGTACGTCTACTCGTTACTACTTCGCTGTTCCCGCCGTGGCGTGAGCGTCATGATGACCTACGAAGTGCCGGAACTGTACGGCATCTCCAGACTGACCGAATACGGCGCTTCTCACCTGGCAGACAACGTGGTGGTCCTGCAGTACAGAGGCTTCGACGAGGCTGCCATCTCACGTACCCTCACCGTGTTGAAGACGCGTGCCAGCACACACGACCCGCATGTGCGAGAGTTTCGGATCACCCCGAACGGCATCGTGCTGAGCGAGCGCCCCTAAGCTGCCATTCGATGGGCAGCCGGTGCCTACGCAGGTTCGTCGGTCTGGGTGACGACCGCGGGTCCGGAGTAGTCCGCGGCCGCGTGCTGGCGCCGGGCGAGCACCAGGAACGGCAAGGCAAGTGCCGAGATCGCCGCGCCGATCACGTACGAAGGTCCGTATCCCCACACGTCGGCGGCCCGGCCCAGTGCCGGCTGTGTCGCGACGCCTCCGGTCGAGCTGATCATCGAGTCGAAGGACAACACGGTGGCCCGCTGTTGTGACGGGATCAGGCCGTTGATGTAGGTCTGCCGGATGGGGGTCACGGCTGCGAACAGCAATGCCCAGATGACGATCATGGCGAGCACGAACCAGAAGCGCTCGACTGTCCCGATAAGTGTTAGCACGACGACGCCGACACCTACCGCCACGATGAGCGCGGAGGTGCGGCGGCGGAACAGGCGGCGCACTACTGGGGCGGCGAGCCCGCCGCAGATCTGGGCGCCTGCCACGATCGCGGCCACGATGCCCGCGATCTGGTAGGCCTCGGGGTCGCCCCAGAGCTCGAGTAGGTAGGGCTGCAATGCGTAGAAGACGTAGAACGACACGCCACCGGTGAACATGGCTTGGACCATGACCCACCTGACCGACGGCACCCGCCAGCCGTACTCGATCGACGCTGAGGCGATTCGCCGCATCTCGGCCAGCGGACGACCGCCACGGTGCGGCGTAAATCCGATGTCGTGCATGAGGCGCCAGGCAAGGACGAACATCACGATCAGAATCGCACCCCGCAGCACGAATGGCGTGCCCAGATTGACCTGCTGGGCCACAACGCCACCGGCGACCGAGCCGGACAGCATCGCGACGCCGGTGACCACCTGGCCGCGTCCGAACACCGTCTCCAGCTGGCCAGTGAATCCCGTTGCGGTTAATGCGTCGACCAACCACGCCTCGACCGCGCCGGAGAAGAAGGTGAATCCCAGTCCCAGCAGTACCGACACCACGGCCCACTGCCAGAACGGCGCCGACACCTGCCACAACAGGACGTACAGCAATGTCGATGCGCTGAGCGTCACCGTGCCGAGCAGGTACGACGCGCGCCGCCCGACGGTGTCGGCGACTATTCCGGTCGGAACCTCGAACACGACCATGCCGACGGTGAAGAACGCGTTGGCCGCAAACGCTTCCAGGTTGGAGAGGCCGGCATCCAGCAAGAAGATCGTGTTGATGCCCCAGATGAGAGACGTGGCCAGCGTATTGCCCAACAGGAGCGTCAGGTAGGTGCGCTGGATCTGGCGCGGTGTCGTGGCGGCCATCACCTTTCCCTTGCCTCGACGGGGCTATCCATGGGTACTGTCGATGCCTGAGAACTAATCGGCGCAGCGAAGCATTCCCGGCAAATCATGGCGGTCTCCTGCGACAGCCGCGACCGCATCGGCGAACTTACTTTGCGCCCGTGCCGTTTCGTGTCGGACGCGTGGGCGTACCCTCGGCACGAGTGTCGGCAGGAGGGATCGGCCCATGAGTTCACAGGTCGGAGATGCGTTGCGGTACTTGCTGCAACGCCACAACCTGCTGCGGGCAGAGGACCTTCCCAGCGTCGTGACCGAGGCCGCAGGGATGATCGGTGCTTCGGAAGCGGTCATCTACCTGGTCGATCTGCGCCAGGAGAAGCTGGTGCCCTTCGGATCCAAAGACTCCGGGCAGCACATTAACGTCGACGGGACCCTCGCCGGGCGCGCCTACACCGACGTGTCGCGGCAGCAGCGGCAAGCCGACTCGGCCTACATTGTGTGGGAGCCGCTTCTGGACGGCACGGAGCGGCTGGGCGTGCTGGAGTTGACGTTCCCAACCCCGGACGATCGGCGCCGGGTGGACGTCGACGGCCGCCATCTCGCATCGCTTGTCGCCGAGATGTTGGTTGCCCGCGACAAATACGGCGACGCGATCGCGCGAACGCGACGCTTGCTTCCGATGCAGCTGCCGGCCGAGATGCAATGGCAACTGATGCCCCCGCTCACGTTCGGCACGCCGCATGTGGTCATCTCCGGGACGATCGAGCCGGCTTACGAGGTGGGCGGTGACTGCTTCGACTACGCGGTGAACGGCTCAACTGCGCATGTGGCCGTCATTGATGCCATGGGGCACGGACTCGGGGCGACGCTCCTGGCCACCGTGGCGGTCGGCGCATTGCGCAACGCCCGCCGATCCGGGCTCGACCTCGTCGACACGGTCCGATCCATGGACAAATGGCTGACCTCGCAGTTCGGGCTGGACACGTTCGTAACTGCGATCGTCGCCGAACTGGACGTCGTTACCGGCCATTACCGATGGGTAAACGCTGGACATCCGCCGGCACTGTTGCTTCGCGCCGGCCAGGTCGTCAAGACATTGGAGGAAGGGATCAATCCACCCCTCGGCCTGCTGGACGACATGCCCATTGCTCTGGAAGAACGGCTGGAGCCGGGGGACGGGCTCGTGCTCTACACCGATGGCGTCACCGAAGCCCGGGACGGCATCAACGGCGTGTTCGGTGTCGACCGTCTCGTCGACTTCGTCACGCGCGCCGCCGCCGCAGCACTGCCGGCACCGGAGACGCTCCGCCGGCTCAACCGCGCCATCCTCGAACACCAGGAGGGCAACTTGCAGGACGACGCCACCACCGTGCTCGTGGAGTGGCAGGGCGACGCGGCACTGCGGCTTAAGCCGTAGCCTCCCAGCCTCAGCGTGCGCCGCTGATGTGAGCGCCTCGACCGCCTGGATAGACCTCCGCATTGATCCGGGCGGGTTGCATGAGGACTTTCGTGCAACCTTCCTCCTTCTTCTGGAAGATCTCGTATCCGTGCGGCGCCTCGTCCAGCGGCAGGTAGTGGCTCGCCAGGTCTTCCGTGCCCAGCGGGTCCGAGTCCGCAAGCAGGTGCGGCATGATGTCGTCGACCCATTTCTTGACGTGGCACTGGCCCATGCGCAGCTGGATGCCTTTGTCGAACATGGCCATCATCGGCATCGGGTCGATGGCCCCGCTGTATACACCGGTGATAGAAACCGTGCCACCACGGCGAACGGCCGCGATGGCGTCGTTCAGCGCGGCGAGCCGGTCGACGCCGAACCGTTGGGAAACCGGCCTGCCGACGGCATTGGGTAACCGGGCGACCAGGTTCTGAGCCGCTCCGACGACAGCACTGCCGTGGGCTTCCATCCCGACGGCGTCTATCACGCTGTCCGGCCCGCGGCCGTCGGTGCGATCGGCGAGATAGCCGGGCACGTCGTCCACTTCATTGGCGTCGATGACCTCGATACCATGCCGCGCGGCCATGGTGAGACGTTCGGGGACGATATCGATGCCGTAGACGTGTTCGGCACCCTGCACTAGAGCGCTCCTGGCGCTGAACTGGCCGACCGGACCGAGCCCGTAGACCGCCACCGAGCCGCCCTTTGGGATGTTGGCGTACGCGGCGGCCTGCCAGCCGGTAGGCAGAATGTCCGAGAGGTACACGAAGCGGTCCTCTGACGGCCCGTTCGGCACCTTGATCGGCCCGAACTGGGCTTGCGGAACTCGAAGATACTCGGCCTGGCCGCCGGGAACGTGCCCATACAAGGTGGTGTAACCGAACAGCGACCCGCCGGTGCCGTGCTCTCGATTCTGCGTGGTCTCACATTGTGCGTAGAGCTCCTGTTGGCACATCCAGCAGCGGCCACACGCGATGTTGAACGGGATGACGACGCGGTCGCCGCGTTGGATGTGCTGCGCCGCCTCCGAGCCGACATCCTCGACCACGCCCATCGGCTCGTGCCCAAGGATGTCGCCGTCCTCGAGGAAAGCCGAGAGCACCTCGTACAAATGCAGGTCCGAACCGCAGATGTTGGTCGTGGTGATCCGCACTATCGCGTCGGTGGGCTCCTCGATCCGCGGCTCGGGGACGTCCTCCACCCGGACGTCACGTTTGCCATGCCACCTGACCGCCTTCATGTTGAGTCACCTTCTTGCCGAGAACAATCCATCCGAGTGGCGGCTGCCCGCCGCAGTGACGGCGAAACCTGCAACGCCGGTTCTCGTTACCGGTCGGAGTTCTGATGTGTGCCATCCTGCACAGAGCGCGTTTCGGTTCCTCAGGAAAGCTGCCAGCTGAGAAGGTGCCTCACATCCGTGGAGGTCCGCAGCCGGTCTTGGCTGTGACACTTGGTTTGGGGAGATGATTACGCTGTGGCTTCCAGCGTCGCCACGCTGCCCGTGCCGCCTACGCCACTCGTCGGGCGGGAGGGTGAGCTCGGCCTGATCGAAACGGCGCTAGCCGACCCGCAGTTCCGTCTCGTCACATTGACCGGGCCGCCTGGAGTGGGCAAGACCCGGTTGGCCCTGGCCGCCGCCCAGGCGGCAGCCAGCCGGTTCGCCGACGGAGAGGTGTTCGTCGACCTCGCTCGCGTTCCAAGTGGTGGATCCGTCCTCGGCGAGATCGCACGGGCGATCGGCACCAGTGAGGCACCGGGGCAGCCCGTGCGTGACCGCCTGATCGATCGGCTCGCGGATCGGGAGCTACTGCTCGTCATCGACAACTGCGAACACTTCCTCCCGGTACCTGAACTCGGCGAGGTACTCGCTGCGTGCGCTCAGCTACGGGTTCTCTCCACCAGTCGGGAGCGGCTTCACCTGACCGTCGAACGGGAGGTCTCCATCTTGCCGTTGCCAGTGCCCACGGCCACCGACCTCGACGATCCGGAACGGGTGGCCGCGAGCCCGGCCGTCCGGCTCCTGGTGTCACGGGCACAGGCCGTCCAGCACGGCTTCGCCGTCACGCCCGAGAACGCCCGAGACCTCGCTGACGTGTGCATTCGCCTGGACGGGTTGCCCCTTGCGCTCGAGTTGGCCGCCCCGCAGTTGAAGGTCTTCACCGCTGGAGAGCTCGCGTACCGACTGCGACACCGGTCCATCCTTCTCGCCGGCGGGTTCCACGACATGCCGGACCGGCACGAAGGACTGCGCACGGCCATCAGCTGGAGTCACAATCTGATGCCGGAGTCGGAACGTTCCATGTTCCGCAGGCTTGCGGTGTTCGTCGGCGGCTGGACATTGCCCGCCGCCGAAGCGGTCTGCATGTCGCCGGACGACGCTCGACCCCTCGATGTGGCGGCGGCCACGGCGTCGCTGGTGGACAAGAGCATCATCAACCGGTCGACCAGACCGGACGGTGTCACGGTTTTCTCGATGCTCGAGAGCATCCGTGAGTTCGCGGCCGAGCAGTTGGCCGCTCGCGGTGAACAGGAGCCGACGAGGCAGCGCCATGCCAGGTTCTACGCCTCGCTGGGGGTCCAGGCGGAGGTAGGCATCGGCACGTCCGAAGAGGATCTGTGGTGGGCCTGGCTCGGGTACGAGCACGGCAACCTCCGCTCGGCCTTCGAGCACAGCCTCGACAGCGGTGATGTGACCACGGCTCTCCAGCTTGCTTCGGCACTGGGCTGGTACTGGTACACCCGTGGTTACGTCGGGGAGGGGCGGGTGATCGTCACTCGGACTCTCGAGGCCGGCACGGGGCAGGCACCGGCGAGCGCGGTCGCCAGCGCGCTGCTGGCTGCGGGCATCCTGTCGTGGTCTCACGGGGATCTCGACGACGCCGCCGGTCTGCTCGGCCGGAGCCTGACCATGAGCGAGGACGAAGGCGACCTGCGCCGGGTGGCCATCGCCAGCGCATTCTTAGGTCACGTCGCACGGGACGCCGGCGACTACGACACCGCGGCCCGCCTCCACGCTCGGGCCCGCGACATCCACGAGAGTGCTGCGAACGAGCGCGGTGCAGCGTGGGCCCAGTTCGACCTTGGCTTGCTGGCCTGGCGTCGCGCCAGTCTCGATGAAGCGGCCGACTGGCTGGAGTCGAGTTTGCGGCGATTCCGGAAGATGGGCTACGAGTGGGCCGTTGCCTGGTCGGCGTGGGCCCTGGCAAGTGTTGAAACCAAGCTCGGTAACTCTGGGGTCGCGGCCACGCTCGCCGCAGACGCGCTGGACACTTATGAACGGCTCGACGACCGGCGCGGCCTTGCCCAGAGTCTGGAACTGGTCGCGGAGATCGCCAGTGGTCGCGGGCTTGGCGAAACCGCCGGTCGCCTGCTCGGTGCCGCCTCCGTGATGCGCCGCGCACTCGCTGTGCCGGGAACAGCGAGCGAGCTGGCAGCACGCGAACACACCGAGCGGGCCGTCGGCCAGGCATTGGGACCGGAGCGGGCCGAGCGCGCCTTCGATGCCGGGCGGGCATTGCCGTCCACCGGAGTCTTGGCTCTGGCCCGGCGCGTCGTGCGCCCGGCCACTGGCCATGACGATCAACCGGCTCGCTGGCCCACGCCTCGAGAACGTGAGGTCGCCGCACTCATCGCGGCCGGGCGCACCAACCGCGAGATAGGGCGGGCCCTGGGCATCACCGAGAAGACCGCAGAAGTGCATGTCCGCAACATGATGGGCAAACTCGGCTCCCGCTCCCGCGCCGAGATCGCGTCCTGGGCGGTCTCCCACGGCATCTACGAACCTGATCGCGATAGCTCCTAAGTGATTTCCCGGATGGTGGTGGCCACGCTCCCACCGTAGAACCGAGGGAACACATGCGTTTGGGGGCCTGGTGATGACTGACCAGCCGGCGACGACCATCTCCTCGGTGAGCCGAGCCGCAACGGTGGTCTACGGCCTCGTGGCTTACGCCTCGTTTGTTGCCGCCTTCGCCTACGCTCTCGGGTTCCTAGCCA
The DNA here is from genome assembly GCA_036374175.1 of Jiangellaceae bacterium. Lineage (GTDB taxonomy): Bacteria > Actinomycetota > Actinomycetes > Jiangellales > Jiangellaceae > JASLBX01. The sequence goes on from DASUUH010000123.1 coordinate 67,056, forward strand.
ACGCCGGGGTACCGAAGGGCATCGACGACGGGCGGGCGACCCCGGCGGCCGCAGCCGTCGTCATCAACTGCGGGCTCCTTGGCCTGTTCGCCGTCCAGCACAGCGTGATGGCGCGGCCGTGGTTCAAGCGCCGGCTGATCCGCTTCGTGCCTCGGGCGGCCGAACGCAGCACGTACGTCCTAGCCGCCAGCCTTGCGGTGGGGTTGCTCTTCTGGCAGTGGCGGCCGTTGCCCGCGACCATCTGGTCGTTCGAGGCAGGCTGGGCGGTCGCGGCGCTCTGGGTGGTCAAGGTGCTGGGCGTGGTGATGGTGGTGGGTAGCACCTTCGCGGCAGGTCACCTGAAGATGTTCGGTGTACAACAGGTGCTCACGCGTTCGCCCCGAAACCGCGGCGGCGCCGGCTTCCGGCGGCCATGGCTGTTCCGGATCGTGCGGCACCCCATCATGGTCGGCTTCATGATCGCATTCTGGGCATCGCCGCAGATGAGCGCCGGCCAGCTGTTGTTCAACACACTCGCGACCGGCTACATCCTGGTGGCGGTCCGGTGGCAGGAGCGCGATCTTCAGGCGCACTTCGGCGCTCCTTACGAGGAGTACCTGCGCGACGTCCCACGATTCCTGCCGCGGCTTGCCCGCTCGGCGCGCGGCCGGCCGAGCTCACCCATTCCCGCACAGATCGGAGAAGGTCAATGACATCCACCGCCACCGAAGAGAGCACCGTGGCCACGACGTACGACATCGAGGGTCGGCTGCTGGAGGTGTGCACCTGCAACACGCTCTGCCCGTGCTGGGTCGGCGAGGACCCGGACGGCGGCAGCTGCGAATCGATCCTCGCCTGGGCCGTAGATAGCGGGACGATTGAGGGCGTCGACGTCTCCGACCGGGTGATCGCGGCCAGCGTGCACATTCCGGGCAATGTGCTGGCAGGCAACTGGAAGGCGGCGGTGTTCGTCGACGACCGGTGCACTGAGGAACAGCAGGCCGCGTTGCTGAAGGTGTTCACCGGCCAGCTCGGTGGACCGATCGCCGACCTCGCGGCTCTCATCGGCGAGGTGGTCGCTGTCGAACCCGCCACGATCACCTTCACCGTGACCGGCGGCGAGGGGACAGTCAAGATCGGTGATCTGGCCGAGGCCAAGCTCAGCCCATTCCGGGGCGCCACCGGCGGGACCACCGCGCTGCACGAAACGGTGTTCAGCACGATCCCCGGATCCCCGGCCTACCCCGGCAAGGCGGAGCGATTCCAGCGCGCCGGCGCCCGGCACGGCCTGTCCGACGTCGACGTGCGTGGCCAGAACGCCATTCAGGGTTCGTTCCGCTTCTCCGGCTGATGGATCTCACGACTACGGTCGCGACCCGGCCGCCCGCGCGAGGGCTCGCGCGGGCCGTCTGGGTCGTCGCCAGCGTCTGCTGGATAGCCGCGATCGGGGCCGTCCTGCTCAGCGGGAACATCCACGGCCACCACGACGTCGCCCTCGGGACATCGGGAACGGGCTGGACAGTGCGGCTCGTGCTCTTCGGAACCGCGTGGTTGGTCATGGTGGGCGCCATGATGCTTCCCACGGCGGTGTCCATGCTGGAGCTGTTCTGGACGGTCAGCGCACGCCACCGGCAGCCGCTGCTCAGCCGCGTCGTGTTCGTCGGTACATATCTGTTGGTCTGGATCGGCTTCGCCTTCGGGGCCTTGGCCGGTGACGCCGCCGTCCATGCGCTGGTCGACGCGTGGCATTGGCTGTCGGTTCGCCCAGGTCTGGTGCTCGGAGGCACGCTCCTTCTGGCCGGATCCTTCCAGTTCAGTGCCCTCAAGAAGGCCTGCCTGACCGCGTGCCGGTCGCCCCTGAGCCTGCTGTGGCAGCACTACCGCCGAGGCATCGCCGGTGCCTTCACACTCGGGGTTCGGCATGCGGTGTACTGCCTCGGCTGCTGCTGGGCGCTGATGCTGGTGATGTTCGCGACGGGCACGGGCAGCCTGCTGTGGATGCTCATGCTGACCGGCGTGATGGTGGCTGAGAAGACCACCGCTTGGGGCGGGCGTCTCGTGGCGCCGGTCGGTATCGCCCTGATCGCCGGCGGCCTTGCGACTGGCGGCATCGCACTGTTCACTCCACTGTAGAGGAGGGCTCATTGATGCACGTGGTACTCGCTCATGCCGGTCACAGCCATGGCCCCGACCCGGCCCTGGTTGCCGTACTCGTTGCTTTGATCGTGCTCGGCGTCCTGGCTGTCGCGACGGCTCTCCGGCGGGCTTGGGCGGGCCGGCAGACGCTCGGGGTAGGTGGCGATGAGGGCATGTGAACCCATCGTCGAAGGGCACGTGGACCGGGACGGAGTCACTCTCGGGTACCAGGTTTTCGGCGGCGGCGAGCCGTCGATCTTGTTGTTGCCGACGTGGACGGTCATACATTCCCGGTTCTGGAAGTTGCAGGTGCCCTACCTGGCCCGGCACTATCGCGTGATCACGTACGACGGCCCAGGCAACGGCCGATCGGACCGGCCCCTGGAGGCCACGCCGTACCACCACTCCGCGCAGGTCGCGCACGCGCAGGCCGTGCTGGACGCGACGGGCACCAGTCGGGCCGTCGTGGTCGGCCTGTCGATGGCTGCGAACTGGGCGCTCGAGCTCGCCGCGACCGATCCCGACCGCGTCGCCGGCCTCGTCGTGATCTGCCCATCGGTCGCATTGCCGGCCGGCCGATCGCAACGGTCCGATCACTTCGCACCGCTCGATCCGCTCCCGGATCTGCCTCCGTCCGCGGTTCCGGCCGGGGGCCGGGATCCGGCGGCGCAGTGGGCGAAGTACAACCTCGAGTATTGGCGCAAGCACCACGAGGACTTCCTGTGGTTCTTCTTCGGCCAGGCGTTCAACGAGCCGCATTCCACCAAGCCGATCGAGGACGCGGTTGCCTGGGGGTTGGAAACGACCGGAGAAGTGCTGGCCGCGCACCATTCCCCTGGTGCCTATCCGGATGAGGCGACCGTGCGCCACTGGTGCGGGCAGGTGTCGGCGCCGGCACTGGTGATGCACGGCGACATCGACCAGATCAGCCCGTTCGCCCGGGGGCGGTTGCTCGCTGAACTTATCAACGGACAACTTGTCGCACTGGAAGGATCGGGCCACGTGCCGCTCGCCCGCGACCCGGTCCGGGTCAACCGGGCCCTCCGCGAGTTCGTCGAACGGCTGACCTGATGCGGGCACTGCACCCGGATCAGTCGGGCTACGTCGACCGCGACGGCGTCCCTATCCACTACGAGGTCTTCGGCAGCGGTGAGCCGACCCTGTTGCTCGTTCCGCCGTCGCCGATCACCCACTCCCGGATCTGGAAGGCATTGGTTCCGTACCTCGCCCGGCACTACCGGGTTGTCACACTCGACGGCCGCGGCAACGGCCGCTCCGGACGCCCCACGGACGTCGCCGCCCATACCCGGACTGAGAACGAACGTGACATCGTGGCCGTGCTCGACGCAACCGATACCGCCGAGGCGGTGGTCGTCGCCCACTGTCACGCCACCTGGTGGGCCGTCGATATCGCCGCCGAGCATCCGGACCGGGTGTGTGCCCTGGTCGCGATCGAGCCAGGAGTCCCGTACCTCGGCCGGTCACAGCCGCACTGGATGGAGGCGGCTCGCCGGTGGGACGACGTCATCGAGAACGCCTCCGGCTGGGCGCTGTGCACCCGGCACGGCATAGTCAACGAGCACCGCAAGTGGGTGGAGTTCTTTTTCGGAGCCCAGCTTGTCGAGCCGCACTCGACGAAACAGCACGACGATGCCGTCGGTTGGGCGCTGGAGTCGACCGGTGTCATCCTCGCCGCCAGCGAGGAGGCCCAAGACGCGGAGCCGCCCGACCGAAGCGAATTCGAGCGGCGGTGCCGCGAGCTGGGCGTCCCCGTCCTGGTCATCCACGGCGACCGGGACGTCTGCCAGCACGTCGAGCGCGGCCGGGCGTTCGCTGAGCTGACGGGCGGAGAGCTGGTCGTCATCGAGGGAGCCGGTCACCTGACCATCGCCAGGGAGCCCGTCCGGGTCAACCAAGCTATTCGGACGTTTGTCGATCGACTGAAAGGGTCGGATGTGAAGATTCAGCATTGGACACGCGGGCTCAGCCGGCGCAAACGCGCGCTCTACGTGTCGTCGCCGATCGGCCTAGGGCATGCGCGCAGGGACGTGGCGATCGTCAAGGAGCTGAAGAGGCTCGAACCTGACCTCCAGGTCGACTGGCTCGCCCAGGACCCCGTGACCCACGTGCTGAAAGCGGAAGGAGAGACGATCCACCCCGCAAGCCGGTGGCTGGCCAGCGAGTCGGCCCACATCGCGTCCGAAGCGGCCGGCCATGAGCTGCACTGCTTCCAGGCGTTGCGAAACATGGATGAGATTCTCGTGGCCAACTTCATGATCTTCCAGGAGGTCGTCGAGGAGGGTCTGTACGATCTCGTGATCAGTGACGAGGCCTGGGACATCGACCACTTCTGGCACGAGAACCCGGAGCTCAAGCGCGGGTCGCACGTATGGATGACCGACTTCGTGGGCTTCCTGCCCATGCCCGAGGGCGGCGAGCGCGAAGAGTTCCTTACTGCCGACTACAACGCCGAGATGATCGAGCACGTCGCTCGATACCCGCGCATCCGCGACCGCGCCGTCTTCGTCGGCAATTCGGACGACGTGATCCCGGAGAGCTTCGGGCCAGGCCTGCCGAAGATCAGGGACTGGACAGAGGATCACTTCGCCTTCTCCGGCTACATTACGGGCTTCACCCCGCCCGATCCGGGCGACGTCGAGGGGATGCGGGAGGAACTCGGGTTCCTGCCGGGGGAGAAAGTCGTCCTGGTCACCGTGGGCGGCTCTGGGGTAGGCCGCGCGCTGCTTGAGAAGGTCATCGACGCCTACCCCATCGCGAAGGCGAAGCAACCTGAGCTGCGGATGATCGTCGTCACCGGACCGCGGATCGTCCCCGAGTCGCTGCCGAACCATGACGGTCTCCAAGTCCACGGCTACGTCGATCGCCTCTACCGGCACCTGTCGGTGTGTGATCTTGCCGTCGTCCAGGGTGGTTTGACGACCACGATGGAGCTGACCGCGGCTCAGCGTCCGTTCCTTTACTTCCCGCTGCACAACCACTTCGAGCAGACCTTCCACGTGCGCTACCGGCTCGACCGGTATGGCGCGGGCCGTTGCTTGGACTTCGCCACCACCGATCCGGACCAGATCGCGGACGCAATCGTGGCCGAAGTGGGTCGTGAGGTGTCATACCTGCCCGTCGAGATAGATGGCGCACTCAGAGCCGCCGAATTGGTATCTGAGCTGCTCTGACGGTGCATCTTTGACCGGACCGAGCCCGGGTGCCTGCGGGATCTCCATTTCGAGCGGACATCCCCCGCGGCGCGAAGCTGTTGGATCAACTCAAGATACTTCTCGACAGCGGAACCGCGGTTGATGCTTGAGCGAGCGACACGACCGAACGAGTGGAGCCAGGATGGGCGATTACATCTTCGACGGCATGCGAGCGATGTTCATCAACTGCACGCTCAAGCGCTCCCCGGAGCGCAGCCATACGCAGGGACTGATCGATCGAAGCCGGTCGATCATGGACCAGCACGGAGTGGAGACGGAGGTGGTGCGGGCAGTGGATAACGACATCGCGGTCGGCGTGTGGCCCGACATGACCGAACATGGTTGGGCGATCGACGAGTGGCCGCAGTTGTACCAGCGGGTGCTGGCCGCTGACATTCTGGTGCTTGCCGGGCCGATCTGGCTTGGTGACAACAGCTCGGTGATGAAGCACGTGATCGAGCGGCTGTACGCGTGCTCCTCGCTGCTGAATAACAAGGGTCAGTACGCCTACTACGGCCGGGTCGGCGGCTGCCTGATCACCGGTAACGAGGACGGCATCAAACACTGCGCGATGAACGTGCTGTACAGCCTGCAACACCTCGGCTACACCATCCCGCCGCAGGCTGACGCAGGGTGGATCGGCGAAGCCGGCCCAGGCCCGTCTTACCTGGATGAGGCGTCAGGCGGGCCGGACAACGACTTCACCAACCGCAACACGACCTTCATGACCTGGAACCTCATGCATCTGGGCTGGATGCTCAAGCAGGCCGGCGGCGTACCCGCGCACGGTAACCAGCGCTCGGAGTGGGACGCCGGGTGCCGGTTCGACTTCGAGAATCCGGAGCACCGGTGAGGTCGAGAGGTGGAGCAGCCACGGTGGTCCAGCGTTTGGGAGGTAGGAATGCGTGACATGCGAGCCGCCATACTTGTAGACCGGGCGGCCGTCGAGGAGATCGTCCACGCCGCCTACGAACCGTGGGTACAGAAGATCGGAGTTCGACCGGCGCCGCTTGACGCCGACTACGGCGCCCTCATTTCCAGCGGGCATGTTTTCGTTTGTGGCGCCGATGAGCCCACCGGCGTCATCGTGCTTGTGCCCGAGCCTGACGTCCTACTGATCGAGAACGTTGCCGTGCACCCCGACCATCAGGGCGAAGGGATCGGGCGGATGCTGCTGGCGTTCGCCGAAACGGAGGCGCGCAGCAGTGGGCGTTCGGTGCTTCGCCTCTACACCCACTCGGCGATGGCCAGCAATGTCGCGCTGTACGAGCAGCTGGGTTATGTCGTGACGCATCGGGAGCCGCTGGACGGCGGTCACCTTGTCCACATGCGCAAGGACATCGATGGACAGTGATCACCGGCTCTGACTCGATCGTGGCCGTTCGGTGACGCCGCGCGCCAGTTCCGCCACGGCCGATGTGACCGAGGCTGGGCGAAGGTGGCCGTACCCCACCACCAACCCGGGCCGGCCGGTCGCGCCCACGGCATAGGCACTCAGCGGCCGAGCATCCAGGCCGGCCTGCTGAGCGATCCGGGCCAAGGTGAGCTCATCGGAGCCGTTGGGCGGGTGGATGACCAGGTGCAGGCCCGCCGCGGTTCCCGTCACGCTCCAGCTCGGCAGCCGGCCGGTCAGCTCACTAACCAGTCGATCGCGCACGGCGCGGTACCGGCCGCTCATTGCCCGGATATGCCGGTCCAGCTCACCGCGGGTCAGGAAGTCGGCCAGTGTGGCCTGCTCGACGATGCCCGTGCCCAAGTCGGCGCCGTACTTGGCGGCGACCAGATCGGAGATGAGGTGGTCTGGTGCGACGAGCCAGCCGATCCGCAGGCCAGGCGCCAGTGTTTTAGACAGGCTCCCGCCGTACACCACGACGTCAGGCCCGAGCCCCTGCAGGGCGCCGACCGGCGTCCGGTCATACCGGAACTCTGCGTCGTAGTCGTCCTCGATGACGAGCCCGCCCGTGTCGCGCGCCCACTCGAGCAGCGCATGCCGCCGATCAGGTGACATGACGACGCCGGTCGGAAACTGGTGTGCGGGAGTCACGACGACCGCCTTGACACCCGAGCTGGCCAACGCGTCCACACGTATTCCGCTCCCGTCGACAGGGATGGCCACACATGACACGCCTGCTCCAGAGAGTTGTTCGCGCAGGCCGGCCGAGCCAGGGTCTTCCAAACCTATTGCGGATACCCCACGCTGGGCGAAGACCTCGGCGATCAGTCGCGATGCCTGCCCGAAGCCATTGACGATCAGGACGCGCTCCGGAGGGGCGATCAGGGCGCGCACCCGGCCCAGATAGGCCGACAGCTCAGTGCGCAATCCGGCATACCCGGCCGGGTCGCCGTAGCCGAACGCGGAGTCGGGTAGGTCGGCCAGCGCACGTTGTGTGCTGCGCAGCCACCCCGCTCGGGGAAAGTACGCGCCGGATGGCAACCCAGGATTCGTCGGTGGTCGCGGAGCTGGCGGGGGAGTAGTTCGGCGTGAACGTGGAACGGCGGCGACCTCCGTACCGCTGCCTTGCCGCGCGTTCAAGTAGCCCTCGGCTGAGAGCTGCTCGTACGCCCGCACGACGACACCACGCGACACGTTCAGGTCACGAGCGAGGATCCGAGAGGGCGGTAGCCGGGTGCCAGTGGGTAACGATCCGCTGCGTACAGAGTCGCGCAGCCGGCACATGAGCGTGGCGGCTTGCTCGCCGCGGGGAACACCGGCGAGCGTCAGCTCGAGCAGGAGGCCCTGATTGGTACCTTCGTCTGCCGTCACATTGGCATCTTGCACGGGGCCATTATGGCCATAGGGTCGTCGCCATGGCGAGGGCTAGAGCGTCGGCGAGCGCAGGGGTGGTCTCGGCCGCGGTGCCTGTCGCGGTCGCCATTGGCGTTTTCGGGATTGTGTACGGCGCCGCGGCTGGGCCGGTGCTCGGCACCCCAATGACCGTGGTGAGTTCGCTGATCGTGTTCTCTGGTGTCGCACAGTTCACGATGGTCGCGCTCGTGGCCGCCGGGGCCACGCCGGTCGCGGTCCTTGGCGCGGTTGCCACCCTTGCGTTGCGCCACCTGCCGTTGGGTGCGGTGCTTCAACCAGTGCTGACGGACGGCCGAGGCCGCAGGGCGCTCATCGCACCGTTCCTGCTGGATGAGACCACGGGATTGGCGCTGACCACTGATGCACGAGCCGAGCGAACTCTGGCGGTCAGCGGTGGGCTCGCCTATGCGGGGTGGGTCGGCGGCACCATCATCGGTTTGGCGGGCGGTACGTACGCGAGCTTCGAACCGCTGGCCGCGGCGCTGTTCCCAGTACTGTTCGTTGGGCTGGCCGCCCTAACCGCGCGAACGCAATCCGACGCCGCGCGGGCCGCCCTGGCAGGGGTTGGGAGTGCCATTCTGTTGATCACGTGGCCCGCCGCCGACGCGCTCGGCGTGATAGCGGTGGCTGTTGTGGTGTCGTGTGTGGTGCGGGCGGCATGAGTCTGTCGCTCTTGATCGTCGTGGCGGCCATCACGATCGGCAGCAGGGTTGCTGCCTTGGCCATGCTTCCACCGCTGCGCGGGCCGGTCGCGGCGATTGCCCAGCGATTACCCGCTCCGCTGTTCGCCTCCTTGGCGGCGCTGAGTATCACCGGGTCGGGCGGCACGGTCACCCGGCCGATTCTGGCCGCTACCGGATGCGCCCTCGTCGCGGCTTTGCGGTGGCGCTCGTTGTTGGTGATATTGGCGGCAGGAATGGGCGGGTGCCTCGCTGCGAGCTTGATCTGGTGAGAACGGAACTGATCCATGTTTATCTATGACAACGCAGTCCTGGCCGAGTTCTCGACCATCCGGGCCGGACTGGTCCACGCCAGCGGACTGGCTAACGGCCCCAGCCCAGCGGAACTCGTGGCCGAGTACGAGTCTGAGCAGCGGGCCGTCGCCGAGCGGCTCGCCACGGCTCCGATCGCAGAGTTGCCGTCGATATCTGCGTGGCGGCGAGTGTTCACGCGGTTCGGGGCAAAGCCCACCCAGTACCGAAGCGCGGCCGAGGCGCTGCTGCGCCGGCTCGCCAAACACGGCGACATTCCGTCTATCAACGTCCTCGTGGACATCGGCAACCTGGTCTCGATTCGTTACGCGATGCCGGTGGCCGTGATCGACCTTGCCGGCATCACCGGCGTGACGACCGTCCAGTTCGCCACCGGGAGCGAGGAGTTCACCGACTTGGGTTCGTCGGCGAGCGTCCATCCTGAGCCGGGTGAAGTGATCTTTGCCGACGAGGCTGGCCGGGTAAGTGCCCGGCGCTGGTGCTGGCGGCAGAGCGCACAGAGCGCGACCACCGACGCGACGACCGAGGCGCTGTTCATCGTCGAAGGCCATCACGATGCCGCAGCGGTGGACGTCAAGGCAGCGGCCGACGACCTCACCACACTACTCGGGCGGTACCAGCGCGGCTGCGATGTCCGTCCCCACCTGATCGCTCCACGCTAGGTCCATGTTGGCTCCGCAGCTTCCTAGTTGACAAGTTAGTGATTGAACACTAACTTAGTGCCGTGGCCAAGTCGAGTAGCCGGATGTCCGCCGACGAACGCCGGCATGCTGTGGTGCTCGCCGCCATCACCGAGTTCGCGCGGGCTGGATACCAGGGCACCACTACTGCAGCGATTGCTAGCCGGGTAGGTGTCTCGCAGCCGTACCTGTTCCGGCTCTTTCCCGACAAGAGAGCCATCTTTCTGGCCGCCGCCAAGCGATGCACGGACGACATCCGCGAGCGCTTCGCCGAGGTAAGTGACGGCATGCCGCCGGAGCAGGCGCATCACGCCATGGCAGATGCTTACGCCGAGCTGATCGCTGATCGCGACCGGCTGCTCTTTCAAATGCAGATGTACGTCGCCGTGGCCGCGGCAGCGCAGGCTGGCGACGTCGAGTTCGCAGCCGAGATCCAGCGCGTGTGGACCGACCTCTGGGACCTCGTGCAGCTGCGACTGGCCGACAAAGACGCTGCGACGGAATTCATGGGGGCCGGCATGTTGATCAATGTGTTGCTGGCCATGGATTACCCGTCCGACCACCGGGTCTGGGCGGGCTTTGATCCGAACCGTACACACGAGAGCGGCTCGGGCTAGCCAACCTTTGCTGCTCATCACCGACGTGCAGTGCGACAACGAAAGTTAGTAATCAATCACTAAGGAGGCTCAATGTCCGATCATGTCGACTCGCGGGCGCGTGTGATCTGGACGCTCGTCCTGACCAGTGCGGCCACGTTCATGGCTGCACTGGACAACCTCGTCGTCACCACCGCCTTGACAGTGATCAGGGAGGATCTCGCGGGCAGCCTGGCCGACCTGGAATGGATCGTCAACGGGTACACCCTGCCGTTCGCCTGTCTGCTGCTGTTCGCGGCCGCGCTCGGCGACAGATTTGGCCGGCGTCGAGTGTTCGTCGCGGGTATCGGGCTGTTCGTCGCTGCGTCGGCCGGTGCTGCCCTCGCTACCAGTACCGACGCTCTCATTGCCGCCCGTGCGTTACAGGGTGCGGGAGCGGCCGCGCTGATGCCACTTAGCCTGACGCTCATCACTGCAGCGGTGCCGCCGCGCCGACGGGGGATGGCGTTCGGCATCTGGGGTGCGGTGAACGGCGTGGCGATCGCCAGCGGACCGCTGGTCGGCGGCACCATCACCGAGCACTTGTCCTGGCATTGGATCTTCTGGCTGAACGTCCCGATCGGGGTTGCCCTCATCCCGCTCGTGCTGTCTCGGCTGTCGGAAAGTTACGGCCCGAACAATCGCCTTGACCTGGTCGGGACCGTCCTCGCCAGCGCCGGCCTGTTCGGCATCGTGCTCTCGATCGTGCGCGGCCACGAGCACGGTTGGACGTCCGCTCCGGTGCTTGCCGGGTTCGCGGCCGGTGCGGCGTTGCTGGTCGGGTTCGTCCGGTGGGAGTTGCGCGCGCCCGCACCTATGCTGCCGATGCGGCTTTTCCGCTTCCGCGCATTCAGCGCAATCAATGTCGCGGGACTGTTGATGTTCTTCGGCGCCTTCGGATCGATCTTCCTGCTTACCCAGTTCTTGCAGTTCATCCAGGGTTATTCGCCACAGGAGGCGGGATTGCGGATGCTTCCCTGGACGGCGATGCCCATGGTCGTGGCGCCGATCGCGGGCGTCCTGGCGGACCGGATCGGCGGTCGGCCTCTCGTGATCTCCGGATTCCTGACGATGGCGGCCGGTCTGGCCTGGTTTGCGATGGTCAACGAGCCGGATGTCAGCTACCTCGCCCAGGTGCCGGCGTTTGTGTTGAGCGGAATCGGAATGGCGATGTTCTTCGCGCCGGCCGGAGCGATCCTCATGGGTTCGGTGCCGCCGGTCGAGCAGGGCATCGCATCGGGGGTGAACAACTCTGTACGTGAAGTCGGTGGGGCGCTCGGCGTCGCAGTGCTCGCGTCGGTGTTCGCTGCTCAGGGTGGTTACGAGACACCGCAGATGTTCACCGACGGTCTCGTCCCGGCCCTGTGGGTAGGTGTGGCCAGCCTCGTCGCAGCCGCGATCGTCATGCTGTGGGTCCCGCGTACCCGGCCCGTCTTCGACGTCCCTGCGATGCGTGCTGCGGATGAAGTGTCCGCCGCCGCCTGAGCGGGCGCATCAAGATGATCGACGGCCGGCGGCGCCGCGGTCGATCAAGTTGGCCAGTCCGTCGAGGATTCGCCCAAGACCGAAGCTGTAAGCATGGTCGGGGTGGAATGCTGCCCCGTGGGCCTGGCCGGCGGCGGTACCGACGCGGGTGGCCAGCGGGTATGCCGAGGGGTCCATGATGCGGCTCAGCAGTGGCTGGTTCGCGGCCCACCACTGCTCGTCGTCGCGCCGGCTCAACTGTTCCGCCGCGTGGACCTCCTCGGCAGCAAGGGCGGCGGTGCGGACGAACTGCAGAACCAGCGTGAGCGCCGCATCCATCTCGACATCGTCCAGTACGGTCCCATCGACGGCGGCGAGTTCATGCTCGTATTTGCCGAGGGCACCCGGGCCGAGCGGTGGTCGCACGGTGGAGATCGTGGCTGCCCACGGATGCGTGGCGAACAGGCTGCGATTGTCCGACGCGACGGCTTCGAGGCGGGCTCGCCAAGGCTTGCCTTCGAATGGCGTACGCGGCATCCGGATGTAGGCATAGTCGAGCATCAAGTCGAGGAGTTCGGCCTTGCCGGGGACGTACGTGTAGAGCGTCATGGCGGCTACTCCCAGTTCCTGGGCCAGCCGGCGCATGGTCACTGCGTCAAGACCTTCGGCGTCCGCGACCGCTATTGCCTTCTGCACGATCGAGTCGATGGCCAGCCCTTGCTGCGGTCCTCGTCGGGAGGACCGCAGCGGTTGACGCCATAACAGCAAGAGGGTGCGCGCCGGGTCGCCGGTGCCGCTCATGGATGTGGGCACAGTGGAACCCCCCTGGAACTAATACCGTACTATGTACGTTGTACGACGTACGGACATGCTTTCTCTAGTCTAGGAGGCTCCTTGAACATCACCGCGTCGGCCATCTCCCTCAACGTCGAGGACGTCGCTGCCTCAGCTGCCTTTCTGCAGAAACATTTCGGATTCAGCCGGGACATGTCGGCGGACGGCTTCGTGTCACTGTCCCGTCCAGACGCGGGCTTCAACGTGATCTTTTTGCGAACCGGACTGGAGAGCTTCCGGCCCGATTACATGCGCGACACCAGCGCAGCCGGCCTGCTCGTCGCCTTTGTGGTCGACGACATCGATGGCGAATACCGGCGACTGCAGACCGAGGGCGTGCAGATCACCACGCCGCTACAGACCGAACCATGGGGCGAGCGGTTCTTCCAGGTCGCAGATCCCAACGGGGTGATCATCCAGCTCGTGCAATGGGTCGCCGAGCCGGTGGGATGACTCTCGCTCGCCGCAGGCGAGCGCCGCGGAGCTATACCTCCGCCGGTGTGTCGACGATCTCGTCGGCGTTGGCGACAATCCATTCCATGAGTGGAATGAGAAGAGCGACGACCTCCTCGCCGCGAGGTGTGAGGCTGTAATCGACGCGGGGAGGTATCACCGGTTTCGCGTCTCTGTGCACGAAGCCGTCGCGCTCGAGGGTCTGCAGCGTTTGGGCGAGCATCTTCTCGCTGATGCCGTCGGCGCGCCGGCGCAGTTGACTCCACCGCAGCGTCCCTTGCGACAACGCGATCAGAATCAGGACGCCCCACCGGCTCGTGACGTGATCGAGCACGATCCGGCTGGGGCATCCCGCGGGCGGCACGCCGTTGCTAAAGGTCTCGAACAAGCTTGTGGCCTGGGAACTCACCTTCACGCTAGTACCTTACTTTGAAGTGGGTACTGTCGCCTGGGAAGCTCACTGGTCAGCGGCGAGTTGGGCAGGGCAAAGCTCGTCAAATGAAGGGAGCCCGAGGAACCATGCCCATCGTCGTTACCGGAGCGACCGGCCACCTCGGCCGGCTGGTCGTGGCGGAGTTGTTGGCCCGCGGCGTACCCGCGAACGAAGTCGTTGCGACCGGCCGTCGAATCGAGAAGATCAAGGACCTCGCGGATCGTGGTGTGCAGACCCGGTCCATCGACTATGACGACCCGGACAGCCTGCGGGCGGCATTCGCCGGCGCCGACAAGGTCCTGCTCATTTCCGGCAGTGAGGTCGGCAAGCGGGTGACCCAGCACAAGAACGCCATTGGAGCCGCTGCCGAGGCCAGCGTCGGGCTCCTGGTCTACACGAGCATCGCCGGCGCCGACCGCACCTCGATCCGCCTGGCAGACGATCACCGTGCGACTGAGCAGGCGCTGTCTGCGGCCGGTTTGCCGGTAACGCTGCTGCGGAACAGCTGGTACCTGGAGAACTACACCGGGCAGATGCCGGTGTATCTCGAGCACGGCGCCATTGTGGGCTGTGCCGGCGACGGGCAGGTGAGTGCGGCGACCCGGGCGGATTATGCAGCGGCTGCTGCCGCTGTGCTGGCGACCGACGGGCACGCGGGCCGTACCTACGAGCTCGGCGGCGATACGGCGTTCAGCATGGCCGAGCTTGCAGCGGTCGTCTCGGAGCTCTCGGGCCGGCAGGTCGAGTATCGTGATCTTGCCGAGCAGGATTACGCGGCGGTACTGACGAGCGCGGGGTTGCCGGCGCCATATGCCGCGGCGCTCGCCCAGTCCGATCGTGGCTTGGCACGCGGCGATCTGCGCGTCGAAACGGGAGACCTGAGCCGGCTTGCCGGCCGCACGACGACCTCGATGCGCGAGGCGGTCGCGGCGGCGCTGCGATAGGCAGAGAACGCGGGTACGGCGGGCGAGGTCGGCGCCACCCGCCGTACCGCTCTATGCGGATTTCCCCGCCGGCTTGCCTTCAACCAGCCTTCTGGCAGGCCGGGGGTCACAGCCCAGCGGACGAAGCAAATATGTGACGCACGTCACGTCGCCCAGTGGGACTACCGGGGAGTGGCTCCCCGTTTAGTTGAGTGTTCGGAGCTAACCGGGGAGAAGTTCCCCGGTTAGCACATCGGAGCACTGAGGAGAAGTTGATGGGCGCCGACGTTGCGACTGTCGAGTCGCGCCACCGTCCACGGGCAGATGCGCTGCGAAACCGCGAGCGGATCATCGCCGCGGCCCGCGACGCATTTCTCGAGACCGGGCCCGACGTCGCGCTCGATGCAATTGCTCACCGGGCAGGGGTGGGCAACGCGACTCTGTACCGGCATTTCGCCGATCGCGACGAACTTGTGCTGGCTATCGCGCTATCGGCGATCGACCGTGTCATCGCTCACGCGGATCTCGCCCTTGCCGAGGAGCCTGATGCGTTCGAAGCATTGCGCCGGTTCACCCTCAAGGCTGCCGATGAGCGGATCGGATCGCTGTCCGCGGTCTTCTGCGGCATCGTCGAACCGTCCGACCCCCGGGTAGTCGACGCCCGGGTTAGATTCGAGGCGGCCGTTGATCGGGTGATGGAGCATGCCCGTCGCGCCGGCCAGCTCCGTCCGGACGTCGAGCGCGGCGACCTCCTTGCCGCGATCACCCAACTGACCAGGCCTGTGCCCGGTACGACGTGCGGGCAGTTCGGCCCGTTCGTCCACCGCCATCTTTACATCTTCCTCGACGGTTTGCGTGCTCCCGCCAGGTCAACGCTGCCCGGCACGCCCGTCACTTTGGAGAGCTTGCGGCAGCGGATGTCGTAGCCGCGAGTAAGCCCGGCAATTACTACGGATTGGTAAGCACACCCATGTCTCAAACAAGTGAAATATCCCAAAGATCCCAGGTTGACCCACGGCGCTGGAGGGCCCTGGCCTTCATCGCAATCGCCCAGCTGATGGTGATTCTGGACGCAACGATCGTCAACATCGCCCTGCCCTCGGCTCAGGCGGATCTCGGAATCTCCGACGGCAACCGCCAATGGGTCATCACTGCATACGCACTCGCATTCGGCGGGCTACTGCTGCTGGGTGGCCGAATCGCCGACATGTGGGGCCGTAAGAACACGTTCATGACTGGTCTGGTCGGGTTCGCGCTCGCGTCCGCGATCGGTGGCGCCGCGGTGAACGAGCTGATGCTTTTCGCGTCCCGGGCACTGCAGGGCGTGTTCGGCGCGTTGCTGGCCCCAGCAGCGTTGTCGTTGCTGGCGGTGATGTTCACCGAACCGAAGGAGCGAGCCAAAGCGTTCGGCATCTTCGGCGCCATCGCTGGCGGCGGAGCCGCTGTCGGGCTAACGCTGGGCGGCCTGCTGACCGAATACCTCGACTGGCGCTGGGTCTTCTACGTGAACATCCCGATCGCCGCCGTTGCCGTTGTCGGTGGAATGATCGAGATCCGCGAGCCCGCGGGTCGGAACCGGTCGCCGCTCGACATTCCGGGCGTGCTGCTCGGGACGTCGGGTCTGGTCGCCCTGGTGTACGGGTTCACCCGCGCGGAGTCCCACGGCTGGACTGAGAACCTGACCGTGACGATGTTCGCCGCGACGGCCGTCCTGCTGGTCGCCTTCGTGCTCGTGGAGCGCAGGGTCGCCGCGCCGCTGTTGCCGTTGCGGGTCGTTCTGGACCGTAACCGGGGTGGTGTCTACGCAGCACTCGGTCTGGCGATCATCGCGATGTTCGGGCTGTTCCTGTTCCTCACGTACTACCTGCAGATCGTGAAGGGTTACAGCCCCATCCGAGCCGGCGTGGCCTTCCTGCCCATGGTGGTCGGCATGGTCACTGGGTCGACTCAGATCGGTGCCCGACTGATGACGCGGGTACCCGCGCGGTACCTCATGACTCCGGGCCTGCTGGTGGCCGCAACCGGCATGCTCCTGCTCACGCAGATCACACCGGACAGCTCGTACGCCGGGCTGATCCTCCCGGCCATCGTGCTGCTTGGGCTGGGCATGGGAACGACGTTCATGCCGGCTATGAGCCTGGCCACGTACGGAGTCGAGCCACGAGACGCCGGTATCGCATCGGCCATGATCAACACCTCGCAGCAGGTCGGCGGCGCGATCGGGGTGGCTCTGCTCAACACGATCGCGGCGAGCGCGACCACCACCTACGTGGCGGCCAACGCCGCCACGGCCGTCTCGCCGGAGTTGCTGCAGTTGGAGGCAATGGTGCACGGGTTTACATCCGCCATCTGGTGGGCGGTCGCAATCCTGGTTGGATCCGCGGCGCTGGCATTCCTGCTGGTGAACGCCGGGTCCCAAAGCCAGGTGCCGGAGTTCAGCGACGGGGACGAACTCGCCGGCGACGGCGAAGCCGCACCGGTGATCGCCCACTGACCCCACCCTGGTCGATCACGCACAGTGGTTCGACACGCCGTATGTCTTGTCGTGGCGGATGCCATGGCCGACGGGGATGACGGCGTGTCGAACCACTTGTGCGTTATCGACGAGATTGGGTTACGGGACGACGATCTCGTAGCCCTCGTTTCGTAGGCCGGTGATGAGCGCGTCCAGGGCCGTGACCGTGTCAGACCGGTCGCCACCACCGTCGTACAGCAGCACGATGTCACCGGGGACCACTTCATCGACGACGGTGTGCGAGATCGCCGTCACTCCCGGCTGTTCCCATCCGTAGGGATCCAGGCTCCAGCCCAGCGGGAGGTAGCCGAATGCGGCGGCGAGGTTGTTCACGTCGGTGCTGAAGCTTCCGCCCGGTGCGCGGAAGTACGGCACGTCGACCCCTGGCGCGGCCGCCTGGATGGCCCGGTCGAGGTCCTCACTGATCCCCTGACTACAAAGGGTGTGCCGGTCGTCGGCGATGCGGCGGATCAGATCAGGGTATTCCCGCGCTTGCTCACCATTCACGCAGAAGATCGCCGGGACGTCGTGGCGGTCGAGGATATCCAGGATCTGCGGCGTGTAGGCAGGGTCCGGGCCGGACGAGAATGTCAACGTCACGACCGGGTCGCCATCGCCGACCGTTGTGATTGCTCCGGCCATCGCCACGTCAGTAATGCCGCCATCGACCCTGGTTGGATACGCGCGCGGGTCTTGATCACCGTCCCGATCCGCATCCCAGTCCGAATCGGCATCCCAGTCTGTGTCGGCGTCCCAATCTCGGTCGGGTTCGGGCAGATCGATATCCACGCCCTCGAAATCCCCGGCTTGTGTGGCAACAATGATGCCGATGATCAAGCCGGTGATTACTGCTCCGGTTCCGTTGGCCATGATGGTGCCCGCAGGTCGACTGTCAGCGAATGTCTACCCACGAGATCCACAAGGAAACCTCGGCGAGCGGCTGGTCCGGCGATCGACCAGGTCAGAGAGA
This sequence comes from Jiangellaceae bacterium, assembly GCA_036374175.1. Taxonomy (GTDB): domain Bacteria; phylum Actinomycetota; class Actinomycetes; order Jiangellales; family Jiangellaceae; genus JASLBX01. The sequence goes on from DASUUH010000123.1 coordinate 85,088, forward strand.
TCCGACACTGGTGATCGTCAGCGCCGGTTCGCCCGCGTCGTCGGACGCAGCCAGGTCGATGGAGGCGTTGATCGCCCAGTCGTGATGTCCGGCCGGATCGTCCAGGATCTGCCGCACCTGCCAGTGCCCGTCGACCTCGTCGATCATCAGCATCGCAGGCCCGCGGGCGCTGGCGTGAATCCCGATGTCGGCGTGTTCGTCGAAGTACGGCTCGAGCGCGGACTGCCACGCCGAAGCGTCCCAGCCCGAGTCGGCGTCGAGCGCGCCCAGCGCGTCCCACTCCTGGCGGGCGGCCAGCTCGACCCGGCGGAACAACTGGTTGCGAACCATGACCCGGAACGCGCGCGCGTTCGCGGTTACGCCGCGGATGGGCTCGCCGGAATGTGGCCGCACTTCTTCGATCTGGGCGGCGCCGTCCCCACTGACGAGTCGCTCCCACTCGTCGAGCAGGCTTGAATCAACCTGCCGCACCAGCTCGCCAAGCCACTCGATCAGGTCGGTCAGTTCGTCGGTGCGCGTATGGTCCGGAACCGTCTGCCGGAGTGCCCGGTATGCGTCGGCGAGATAGCGGAGAACCAAACCTTCCGAGCGGGCCAATCCGTAGAAGGAGACGTATTCACCAAAGGTCATCGCCCGCTCGTACAGGTCGCGGACGACGGATTTCGGGGCCAGTTCATGGTCAGCCACCCACGGGTGGGATTGGCGGTAGACCTCGTACGCGTGCTCCAGCAAGTCGACCAATGGCTGCGGGTAGGTGACGTCTTCGAGCAGGTCCATGCGCTCGTCGTACTCGACGCCGTCCGCCTTCATCGCAACGACCGCCTCGCCGCGGGCGCGGAACTGCTGTGCTGACAGTACTGTCCGCGGGTTGTCCAAGGTGGCCTCGATGATGGACACCACGTCCACGGCGTACGTCGGCGACGCCGGGTCGAGCAACTCGAACGCGGCCAGCGCGAGCGGTGACAGTGGCTGGTTCAGGGCGAAGTCCGGTGGCAGGTCCACCGTCAGACGGATCGTCCGGCCGTTCTCGTCCGGCGTGTCCAGCTGCTCGACCACACCGGCCGCCTTCAGCGCTCGGTAGATGGCGATGGCCCGGCGGATGTGACTGACCCGGCGCCCCGGTGGCTCGTGGTTGTCGGTCAGCAGCTTGCGCATCGCTTCAAACGCATCACCGGGACGGCTGATCACCCCGATGACCATGGCATGGCTGACCTCGAAGCTGGACGTCAGCGGCTCGGGCGGCGCGGCGACAAGCCGTTCGAAGGTCGCCGGGCCCCACGAAACGAATCCCTCGGGTGGCTTCTTCCGCACGATCTTCCGGCGCTTCTTCGGGTCGTCACCCGCCTTCGCGAGGGCCTTCTCGTTCTCAATGACATGCTCAGGCGCTTGGACGACCACCTCGCCGAGAGTGTCATAACCCGCCCGCCCGGCCCGACCGGCGATCTGGTGGAACTCCCGGGCGGTGAGGTGACGGGTGCGGGTGCCGTCGTACTTGCTCAGCCCGGACAACACGACAGTGCGGATGGGGACATTGATGCCGACGCCAAGGGTGTCCGTCCCGCATACCACCTTGAGTAGCCCCGCTTGTGTGAGCCGCTCGACGAGCCGGCGGTACTTGGGCAGCATGCCCGCGTGGTGTACACCGATACCGTGCCGGACCAGCCGTGAGAGGGTCTTTCCGAAGCCCTTACTGAATCGGAACTTGCCGATCTCGGCGGCGATCGCGTCACGTTCGGCACGGGTCGCGACGTTGACGCTCGTCAGGGCCTGCGCCCGTTCGACGGCCGCGGCCTGGGTGAAGTGAACCACGTAGACGGGTGCCCGGCGCGTGCTCAGCAGCTCGCCCAGCAACTCGTGTATCGGGTCGGTGCAGTACGAGAAGGTGAGCGGGACGGGACGCTCGGCGGACGTCACGACGGCGACGTCCCGACCGGTGCGCCGGCGCAGGTCCTGCTCGAAGAACGAGACGTCGCCGAGGGTGGCCGACATGAGCAGGAACTGCACCTCGGGCAGCTCAAGCAACGGCACTTGCCAGGCCCAACCGCGCTGCGGATCGGCGTAGAAATGGAACTCGTCAATGACCACCTGGCCGATATCCGCTTCGGCGCCCTCGCGGAGTGCGATGTTGGCCAGGACCTCAGCGGTACAGCAGATGATCGGTGCGGAGGCATTGACGCTCGAGTCGCCGGTCATCATGCCTACGTTCTCGGCACCGAAGATGTCGACGAGGTTGAAGAACTTCTCCGAGACCAGCGCCTTCAACGGCGCGGTGTAGAACGTGCGCTGCCGGCGGGCAAGTGCGGCGAAGTGGGCCGCGACCGCCACCAGGCTTTTACCCGAGCCGGTTGGTGTGTTGAGGATGACGTGCGAGCCGGAAACGAGCTCGATCACCGCTTCATCCTGTGCGGGGTAGAGCTCGAAGCCCTGGCCGGCCGCCCACGTGGTGAACGCCTCGTACAGCTCGTCCGCGCCGGCCGACGCGGTTATCCGCTCAGTCAGCAACGCCCCAGCTCCAGAGTGATCACAATGAGGAGGGTATGACCCCTCCGGGCCCGCGATGTAGGCCTGGCACAGGGTACAGAAGCCAAGCCTGCCCGACCGAATCAGAAACGTCTGTTCGAACCGCGCGTATGATTGCGAGTGTGGGAGTAGCACTGCAGGGTTCGCTGCTGGGCGGCTACGGTGCCGAGCCTCGCCTGGGAGAGCTCGGCGAGACAGTCCGCCGCCAGCCGCTTAGCCGGGGTGCCTGGATCGACATCCGGCCGGGATGGCTGGCCGGCTCCGATGAACTGTTCGATCGGCTGGTGCAGGGCGTTCCCTGGCGGGCGGAGCGACGGCAGATGTACGAACGTGAAGTCGATGTGCCGCGGCTGCTGTGCTGGTATGGCCCCGACGACGAGTTGCCTGACCCGATCCTGGCGGCGGCCAGGAGGGCCCTGACCGATCACTACCTGGCAGAACTCGGCGAACCATTCGTCTCGGCCGGGTTGTGCTTCTACCGCGACGGCCGCGACAGCGTGGCCTGGCACGGCGACACCATCGGCCGGGGCAAGGACGAAGACACGATGGTCGCCATTTTGTCCGTCGGTGCGCCGCGCGTGCTGGGCTTGCGACCACGGGGTGGCGGCGAGTCGCTGCGGTTTCCGCTCGGGCACGGCGACCTGCTTGTGATGGGCGGGTCGTGCCAGCGGACCTGGGAACACGCCGTGCTCAAGACCGCCCGCGCCGTCGGCCCACGAATCAGCATTCAGTTCCGCCCGGCCAACGTGGCGTGAGGCCTCAGTCCTGACGCGCGATCCCCATCGTCGTGGCACCATCGATAGATGGACGGGGACGTCGACCTGGGGCTTTTCGGGCCGAACAGTGTGAGCTGGCGGGTTCACGCCGAGCCGATCCTGTGGGTGGCCGGTTTGCGCGCGCTTTACCTGCAGGCACTGCACCCGCGGGCGATCGCGGGTGTCGTGCAGAACTCCAACTTCCGGACCGACTCGTGGGGACGGCTCATGCGTACTGCGGAGTACGTCGGGACCGTCGTGTACGGAACGACCGACCAGGCTCTCCGCGCGGGTGCGCGAGTGCGCGGCGTGCACTCCCGGCTGCGGGCAACCGATCCAGCGACCGGCGAGCAGTTCCGGATCGACGAGCCGGAACTGCTGTTGTGGGTTCACGTGACCGAGGTGGAGTCCTTCGTCACCACGGCCCGCCGCTCGGGACTCGCGCTCACCGATGCCGAGGTCGACCAGTACCTGGCCGAGCAGGTGCGCGCGGCCGAGCTGGTCGGGCTCGACCCGGCCGTGGTGCCGGCATCGGCTGCGGCGGTCGAGGATTACTACGCGCTGATGCGGCCGTCGCTGGCACTGAGCCCTCCCACGGTCGACGTGGCCCGGTTCCTTGCCGTCCCCCCTATGCCACGCGGGCTCGGTTGGACCCCGGCGCGACCGGCCTGGCTCGGCATCGCGGGGGCCGCCTTCGCGTTACTCCCGCGCTGGGCGCGGCGGCTGTACCGGATGCCCGGGTTGCCCACTACCGACGTCGCGGCCACGCTGGCGGCTCGGGCCGGCCGATTGGCGCTGCGCGCGGTGCCACTCAAACCCGGCCCGATCTACACCGACGCGATGCGCCGCGCCGATGTCGTTCGATCACGTTCGGCAGGCGTAGCGACCTAGCTACATGCATGCAGCCATGTAGGTACGTCGGGCCGCCTGCCGAACGTGATCGAACGGATCAGACGACGGCGCCGTAGTTCGGGTCCTCCCGCGTCCGGGTGTCGCGCTTCTTCTCCTTAGGCTCTGGCGGCGCTGTCGGGTACCGTCCCTCGAGCTCTACGGCGATCGGCGTCGCGGTGAAGTTGGACGAGTAGGTGCCCACGGCGATACCGATGACCAGGGCCAACGCGAAGTCCGACAGCGACTCGCCGCCGAGGAACAGCAGCGCCATCAAGATGAACAGTGTCGACAGGCCGGTGTTGACCGAGCGTGGCAGCGTATTGAGCACGGCACTGTTGGAAATCGCGCGGAAATCACCGGTTGGCGTGGCCCGCCACTCCTCTCGGATCCGGTCGAACACAACGACCGAGTCGTTGACCGTATAACCGATGATCGTCAGCAGGGCGGCCAGGAAGATGCCGTCGATCGGCTTGCCTAGCCACGCGAACAGGCCGATCACCGCCACGACATTCTGGAACAGCGCGGCGACGGCTCCGGTGCTGAACGTCCAGCGGAACCGGATTGCCAGGTAGGCCAGCTGCGCGGCGAGCGCCACAGCGAGCGCGATGAGTGCGTTGCGCCGCAGCTCGTCGCCCATACTAGGCCCGATCAGTTCGTCCCGAACTGTCGATGCTCCACCGGCGATCTCACCGACCGCCGCCCTGATGGCGCTTGCTTCCGAGTCCGTGATCGGGATGGTGCGCACGCTGATATCGGCGTCATCGGACTCCTGGACGATCGCGGACGCGAACCCGGCATCGGCGATCGCGGCCCGGGCATCGTCGACATCAACCGGGTTCGTGGTGTCGATGGCCAGCTGGCGGCCGCCAGTGAACTCGATTCCCAGGTTGAGACCGCGGACGACGATGCCGGCGATCGCCACCAGTACGACGAGCACAGAGACCGCAAGGAACGTCCGGGTGTGCCGCATCAGGTTTGGCTGAACCTTGCGAAGCCAGAGCCGGAGCCGCGTGTGCCGGCCGATTCCAGTGGCTTTCGGGTGCCGAACGAGCCAGCCGCGGTCGATCGCCCACTCGGCGAGCACCCTGGTGATGACAAGAGCGGAGAACATCGACGCAAGCACACCTATGGTCAGGGTCACGCCGAAGCCGCGGACCGGGCCGGCCGCGAGGAAGAACAGCAGCGCGGCGGCGATAAGCGTGGTGATGTTGGAGTCGGCGATGGCAGACAGCGCGTTCTTGAACCCGCTCTGGACGGCCTTACGCCCGCTCTTGATCGAACCATCGACGTAGTCCTCCCGCGCTCGTTCGAAGACCAGCACGTTCGCGTCGACCGCCATACCGATCGCAAGAACGAAACCGGCCAGGCCCGGAAGGGTCAGCGTGGCGCCCAATGCGGTCAGCGTGCCGAAGGCGATCAGGGCGTAACAGGCCAGTGCAATGGCGGCGATGAAGCCGAGCATCCGGTAGATGTACAGGATGAACAAGGCGGTGACGGCGAGACCGATGATCGTGGCCAGGAAGCTCGCATCGATGGCGGCTTGGCCGAGAGTCGGGCCGACCACGCGCTGCTCGATGACCTCCACGGGGACCGGCAATGCGCCGCCCTTGATCAGCGCCGCCAGCTCCTTAGCGGACTCCGAGTCGAAGTCGCCGGTGATCTCCGTCGTGCCACCGGCGATCCCGACCCCACACGGCACTGTTTCGTTGACCTGTGGCGACGAGATAGTTTCGCCGTCCAGCACGATTGCGATCCGCCGCTGTGGATCCCCCGACGGGAAACAGGCGGCATCCGAAGTCATCTGCTGCCAGGTGTCCGGCCCGTCCGCGACGAAGTCGATCGTCACCGACCACCGTGTGGTCTGCGGGTTGATGATGCCTTCGGCATCGCCGACCGACTCACCCGTCATGACGACCGGCCCTATTCGGATCGGTCCCCCGCGCTCATCGAGGATGACCTGCTCACCGGTCTCTGGATCGGGCTCGTCGTCCTCGGCAGGCGGGTTCGGCTCGACACCGAGGACTTCGTGGAAGGTCAGTTGAGCTGTCCGCCCGATCGCCTCGGACGCTTCTTCGGGGTCAGAAATGCCGGGCAACTCGACGATGATGCGCTTCTCGCCGGACCGGGTCAGGGTCGGTTCGGAGACACCCAGCGCGTCGACCCGCCGCCGGAGCACCTCGATCGCGCGGTCGGTGGCCTCCGCGTCGGCGGTGACGGTGTCGGTGTCCTGGGCCTCCAGCACGATCTGGGCGCCGCCGCGCAGGTCCAGCCCAAGAGTGGGGGACGAGGTCAGGACGAAGAATCCGGACAATGACAGGACGATGAGCGCGAGCACCGCGCGCACGAGGGACGAACGATTCACAGGGACGCTTCTTCCTGGAGTGAGTGATCGGGACTGGCGGGCTGATCACTCAGCAGGGTGGGGCGCGTCCCCTGGTGGCCTTCGGGACGGTGGATGCGACGGTGCTGACCAGCGACGCAGGTGTGGCGGCCGGGTAGGTCGGCGGATCAGGTAGCTCAGCGGCAGGTGCACCAACCGGGCCCGGTACGTGGAAGTCCTCGTCCCTGTCGTCCGGAGCGGCGATCGAGACAGACGAACCCACGTCGGCATCGCCCAGCGCGGTTGCGCTCGCATCGCCGCCCGCGCCAGGTTGGCGGGTGGTCGCGACGGACGACGGCACGACACCGAACACGGTCACGACGACGGCAGTCAGGAACGCAAAGAGGGCGCCCAACGCCGACGGGCGAGTTCGTGTCGCGCTCCGGGCCATGCGCGCCGGCCTCCTCTCCGCGCCGAGACTCGCCATACCCTACGTCCATGCAGCGGGTACGGACTAGGCAGGCCAGCCCCTAACGCCGCTGATCATCGGCACTTTCCGGGTACATAGGCCGGAAAGTGCCGGTGATCACGCGAGGGGAGGTGTGGGGGTGAGTTCGTGCTAGTCGGCGGCTTCCAGGTTGCGGAAGGCGGCCGTCGAGATCTTGCCGTCGCTGACCACGACGTAAGCCGTCGGCTGGCCGTCGACGCCGGCCGGCAGGTCGATCCGGGCGAGGTAGCGGCCCGAGTCGACATGCGCGAAGCCGAACCAGCCAGAGCCGTCCGACCGCTGCATGATCGTCTCACCGCCGCCCACCGGCGTTAGCGTCACCGTCACGTTGTCCAGCGGGGTGCCGTCCTTGAGCACGAGCGTGCCGGTGACGTGTCCGTCGGTGGGCTGCGTCTTCCAGGTCATCTCCGGCACCGACGCCTCGTGCTCGAAAGGCGCGCCGGGAGCGGTGAGCGCGGCGGCGAGCGCATCGCGTTCAGCGGAGCGGTCGGCCCACGGCTCGCCGACGAAGGCGTTGCTCGGGTTGGCGTAGGAGTAGCCGCTCCACCCGGCTGCCACGTTGCCGGCCGCGGTGGGTTGCAGGATCTCTTCGACCTGCTCGACGCTGTCTTCGACCGAGTTCAGGTAGAGCGCGGGCCCGTTGACTGCCTGCCGGTCGCCCTGCCAGTCGGCCAGCACTTCGGTCCACTCGGAGAACATCTGATCCTGCGGCGGCAGCCAGTTGCGCTTGTAGTTCATGGCCACGACTGTGTCCATGATCCCTTCGTCCAGCCAGCCCTTCCAGTCCTGCAGAACCTCGGCGTACGTGCGCGTCTGCTCCCAGCCGCCCACCGACTGCGGGCCGAAGCCGTAGGTGATTCCGTCCATCGAGAGCCGGGCCTGCGGGTCGACCTCCCAGATGCCCAGGTAGATCTTGCGTACCAGAGCGGTCACCTGGTCACGGCGCCAGTCCAGCCACTCCGGGTCGTCGGCGGCCGGAACGTCGGTCCGGCCGGTCGCCGCCCGGAAGCGGGCGACGGACGTGTCGTTGTAACCCCAGTCGCTGTGCGTCGTCGTGGAGTTGAAGTCCGGGTACCGGACGTAGTCGAGGTTGATGCCGTCGACGTCGTACTCGCGGACGATGCTCTGGATCGCCTCGACGATGTAGTCGCGCGCATCCGGGTGCCCCGGGTCGACGTAGACGTTGTTGCCGACGCGCTCCGTGCCGTCCACGCGCTTGTTGAGCCACCGGTCGCGGCCCTCGGCGGTAAGGCCATGCTTGTTCGACACGTGGTCCGGAGAGCTATGTGGGACCGCGGAGTTCCACATCGTGTTGACGTTGACCCAGGCGTGCACCTCGAGGCCGGCCTCGTGGGCAGCTTCGATGATCGCATCGAGCGGATCGTACGGCGCGGGTGCGATGGCCGCATCGGTGCGCGGATAGAGAGCGCGGTTGCAGAAGCAGTCGTACCGCCTGGCGGTCTGCACGATCAGGGCGTTGGCGTTGATGGCGAGCGCATCGTCGACCAGCTGGTCGACCTGAGCCTGGTTGTAGATGCCTTCGTTGAATGCATCCACCCAGTAGCTGCGCCACTGATCGGGAGCAGCGCCGTCGGCACCCGCCGGCGCCGCGGCGCCGAACGTGGCCGCGACCAGCCCGCTTATCGCAAGGGCGGTGGTCAGTGCTCTTCTCATGCTGGCTGAGCCTCCAGATAGGTGAGGACTTCAATGGACTAGACCAACGTCGCCTGAACATAGGCGAGAACGCGAAATACGTCTAGACCATCTCTGGCAAATCCGCGAAAGGTGCCGTACAGTCCTAGACCACTGGTGGGCTAAGGTGCTGGCCCGGAACGGAAGCCACGGGCCGGCACTCGTCCCCAAAAATCACACCTGGGCGGGCTGGAAGAGGGAGCAGTGCGTACCGCGAAGTACCACTCGATCCGCGACGAGATTCTCGATCTCATCGCGGAGCTCAACGTCGGCGAGGCGTTGCCACCGGAACGGACCCTTGCGCCGCAGTTCGGCGTCTCACGGATGACGTTGCGCCGGGCGGTGGAGGAGCTGATTCGCGAGGGCCGGCTGGTTCGTCGCCATGGCGCGGGTACCTTCGTCGCCGAACCCAAGATCGCACAGGGCCTGGCGGTCACGTCCTTCTCCGAGGACATGCGGCAGCGCGGAGCCGTCCCGTCCAGCCGGACGCTCGGGGTGGACGAGGTGCACGCCGGCGCCCAGCTCGGGCGGGTGCTTGAGATCTCGCCTGGCGACAAGGTCGTGCGGGTGGTGCGCCTACGGCTCGCGGACGGTGCCCCGATGGCCCTCGAGACCCTGCACGTGCCGCGGTCGGTTGCCCCTGATCTGGACGGCGACTCACTTGCCGAGCGCTCGTTCTACGAACTGCTCGCCGAACGGTACGGCGTGGTCCTCGACGGCGGTGTACAGACCATCGAGGCGACGGTCACAGACGAGACCGAGTCCGAAGTCCTCGAGGTGCCGGTGCATTCGCCGGCGTTCCTGTTCGAGCGCACGTCACGTGCCGTTGACGGGCGGGTCGTCGAGTTCGTTCGGTCGGTGTATCGGGGTGACCGGTACAAGTTCAAGGTGGAGCTCCATCCGCACGACGCTTCCGTGACGAGGTCGGACCGACGGTGACCGTACTAGCAGTCGACGTTGGACGGACGATGTTCCGGGCCGCGGTCTTCAGCGACGGCGTGCAGGGTGTGGGCGTCCGGCTCGACAACGGCACCACGCTGGCCGACGACGATGGCGCCGATCGGGTGGTCGAGCTCCTCGAGTCGGCGCTGCGGACCCTCGGCGACCCGGCCGTGCAGGACCTCGAGCACGTGGTGGTCGCCGCAGCCGGGGCGCTCTACCGTCCGGCAATGGCCGAGGCGCTCGTCCGCGCTCTATCCGAGGGCCGCTACGTCAAAGGTGAGGTCGTCGTCACAACCGACGTTGTGGCCGCCCACGCGGGAGCGCTCCACAACCAGCCAGGAGTGGTGCTTTCGGCCGGGACTGGCGCGGGTGCCTTCGGCGTCGACGGTTCTGGCGCGACGACGTTGGTCGATGGCGCCGGCTACCTCATTGGCGACGCCGGCAGCGGCTTCAGCGTGGGCCGGGCCGGGCTGGCCGCCGCGCTGCGGCACCACGACGGCCGCCGAGGCGGCTCCGAACTGCTCGCCCGGTTCGCCGCCGAGCAATACGGGCCGCTGGCGGAGTTGCCTGGCCGCGTTCACGCCGACATCGCACCCGCCTGCGTGGTGGCCTCGTTCGCACCTGCCGTGGCGCGGGCGGCCAGGGACGGCGACGTCGTCGCTATCGCGATCTGGCGCAAGGCGGTCACAGAACTTGTCGACACAGCTACAGCGGCGTGCTTCGCGCTGCCGGAGCAAGACCGCCGGATCGCCGTCACCGGAGGCCTGTTCGACCTCGATGATCTGGTGACCGAGCCGTTCTCGGTCACGATGGCCGCGCGAGCGCCCGGCGTCGCGGTGCGCCGGGCCGCGGGCGACGCCATGGCCGGCGCCGCACGACTGGTTGATCGGCCGGCCGGTGTTTACGAAGACCTGCTGCTCCGCCGGCCGTCGAGTCGCGACGACCACCGTGCCTGAGCAGTACCAGATGAGAATCGACGAAAGGAAAGGCACAGTTATGAGTCCTGCCCCGCGGAAGAAGCTGACGCTGCTGGGGGGCGCTGCCGCGCTGGCCCTGGTGCTTGCGGCCTGCGGTGACGACAACGGCGACGACGAGGCCACTACGCCGGACGACACTGCTCCGCCGCAGGAAGAAGAGGCCGAGCTGACCGGCGACCTGACGGTCTGGATCATGGAGCCGGGCAACCCGGATGTCCAGGACACAATCGACGGGTTCGGCGAAGCGTTCGAACAGATGCATGAAGGCGTGACGATCAACATCGACTACGTCCCGTGGGCGAACGCACACGACCAGTTCACCACCGGCATCGCGGGCGGTCAGGTGCCGGACCTGGCTGAGATGGGCAACACGTGGACGCCGGAATTCGCGGAGGTCGGTGCCTTCGCCCCGGTTCAGCCGCCGGAGGGTGTCGAGTTCGTCGAGGGCCTTGCCCAGTCCGCCACCCTTGACGGCACAACCTACGGCTATCCCTGGTACGCCGGTTCTCGCGCGCTCATATATCGCACCGACGTGTTCGAAGAGGCGGGCGTGGACGTCCCGACCACCTGGGACGAGCTGCTCGAGGTCGGCGACGCGATCGCGGCGGAGACCGACATCGCGCCGATCCGGCCGGCGGGCGCGTACCAGCACATGTTCCAGCCGTTGATCTGGAACGCCGGCGGTGACATCGCGACGCAGGACGGCGGCACCTGGACGCCGGGCTTCGACTCTGACGCCGGGCACCAGGCGCTGAGCTTCTTCGAGGCGCTGTGGAAGAAGGGCTGGTCGCCGGAGGGTGCCGTCCAGTGGAACTCGGTCGACGTCCGCGACGACTTCGCCAACGAGGGTGCGGCCATGATGATCGGTGGGGGCTGGGATCTGCGGGCCATCCTGGGCGCCAACCCGGACCTCGAAGGCAAGGTCGGTACCGCGCTGATGCCGGCTGGCCCTGCCGACAACCGGGACGTGTTCGCCGGCGGCAGCAACCTGGTCGTGTTCCAGGAGTCACAGCAGCAGGAACTGGCCATGGCATTTGCCGAGTTCATGATCGAGCCGGAGAACGCCAACGAGTTCACCGACCAGATCGGCTTCCTGCCCGGCACCGTCGCGGGCGTCGAGGAGGCTGTCGGCGGCGACGAGCTGTTCGGCGTGTTCGGTGAGCAGTTCGTGAACCACTCGCGCGCGTACCCAGTTGCCGGCTGGTGGGGCAAGGTCGAAGGCAACGCAACCATCCCCAACGAGCTCCAGCGGCTGATGCTGGGTGAGGTGACGGTCGAGGAGGCCGCCGCCAACATCGATGCGGGCATCGCCGACGCCATCGGCTGACAATGACGTCCGCTCCATCGGGCCGGCGGCAGGGGACTGCCCTTGCCGCCGGCCCACCGCCCGCAGCGGCCGTGCCACGTCGAGGCCGTTCCTTCCGCCAGCTGTTCGACAACCGGCTGCTGCCAATCCTGCTGGTCGCGCCGGCGATCCTGGTGATCGGCGGGCTGATCGGTTACCCGGTGCTGCGTACGGCGTGGCTGTCGTTCACCGATGCCGATCTGTCGGCGCTCATCTCCGGCGAGATGTCATTCGTCGGATTGGACAACTACGTCGACGCGCTCGGTGACCCGACGCTGCGGCGGGCCACGATCGCCACCGTCCTGTTCGGCCTGGCCTGCGTGGCCGGCACCATGGTGGTCGGCATCGCCGTCGCGCTCCTGCTCAACCGGGCGTTTCGCGGGCGGACGCTGCTCGGTGTATTCGTCCTGCTGCCATGGGCCATCCCGAACGTCGCCGCCTCGCTGGTCTGGGGATGGATCTTCCACGACCAGTACGGCGTCCTCAACTGGGCGCTGAGCTCGCTCGGCCTGTCGTCGTTCGATGGGTATGCATGGTTCAACAACTGGCTCACCGCCTTCGTCGTGATCGGCGTCGTGGTGATCTGGCAGTCGTTCCCGCTGGTGGCGCTGGTCTTGCTGGCCGGGCTGCAGACGATCCCGTCCGATGTCATGGAAGCGGCCAAGATCGACGGGACGACGGCGTGGCAGCGAACGAGGCTGATCGTGCTGCCGATACTCAAGCCGCTGCTACTCGTCTTGGTCGTCATCTCGACGATCTGGGACTTCAAGATCTTCGATCAGATTTACATTCTGTCCGGCGGCGGACCTGCGCGGCGCACCGAGGTGCTGGCATTCACCGCCTACCGCGAAGCGTTCACGCAGAGCGACTTCGGCCTAGGCTCGGCGCTCGCCATGATCCTTTTCGTCATATTGATCATCGTGACGGTCGTCTACATCAGGCTCATCCGCGACGAGGAGCAGGCCCGATGACGACGGTGTCCGGTTCGAGGCGAGTGATGACAGCCGCAGCGGCCCGGCGTCGGCGCCGGTTGGTGTCCGTCCTGACGTACCTTGCCGCGCTGCTGGTCGCGGTGTTCTCGGTGTTTCCGCTGTTCTGGATGGTGCTCACTTCGGTGAAGCCCCGATCAGAGATCATTACGCCGGAGCCGGTGTGGTGGCCGTCGTCCTTCGAATTCGATCGCTACCCATATGTGCTCGAGGCGGGCTTCACGACGTACTTGCGCAACTCGCTGCTGGTGGCGGCCGGAACGACGGTGGTCGGCCTGGTCGTCGCGACGTTCGCCGGATACGCGCTTGCGCGGTTCAAGCTGCCGCTCCGCCGTTACCTCGTGCTGCTGATCCTGGCGACTCAACTGTTCCCGCTCGTCGTCCTGCTGATCCCGCTGTTCATCGTGATGCGGAACCTCGGACTACTTGGCAGCCTGTGGGGACTTGTCATCGCGTACCTGGCCTTCATCACGCCGCTCACCATTTGGATCCTGCGAGGGTTCTTCCTGTCCATCCCCGTGGACCTGGAAGAAGCGGCCCAGATCGACGGGTGCACCAGATTCGGCGCGATGTGGCGGGTGATCCTGCCGCTGGCCGGGCCCGGCGTTGCCGCCTCCGCCATCTTCGCCTGGATCGCGGCGTGGAACGAGTTCCTCATGGCGCTGACGTTCATCCGTGGTGACGCCCAGCGCACCCTTCCGGTCGCACTGGCCCAGTTCGCTGGGCTTGAACAGACCGACCACGGCGCGATCATGGCGGCGAGCACCATGTTCACCGTCCCGGTCGTGATCTTCTTTCTGTTCGTCCACAAGAGGCTGACGACCGGCATGGTCGCCGGCGCGGTCAAGGGGTGAGTCCGTCATAGCGATAGGAACCAGCTACTTCGGCAACCGGATCCTGCGGCATGTCGCCGCCGACATGGAAGGGCTCGCCGAGCAGGGGTTCACCGGCGTCCTGCACACGTACTCGGAGAACGACCTGGCCTATTACCGCGATCAGATGACCCGCATCGTCGCTGCATCGCACGATGCCGGACTCGAAGTACAGGTCGGGCCGTGGGGGCTCGGCGGCGTGTTCGGCGGCGAGGCGGAGTCGATCTTCGCCATGCGCCATCCCGAGATGGGCCAGGTGTTCGCCGACAGGCGCCGGGTGGGCTCGCCATGCCCGACGCGGCCGGAGTTCCGGGCGTACGTTCGCGACTGGGCGACGGCCGCGGTGGAATCCGGAGCCGACCAGATCTTCTGGGACGAGCCGCACTGGTCGCACCCGACGCGGTTCGACGAGCCGGCGAACAACTGGACGTGCGTGTGCGAGTCGTGCCAGCGGCAGTACGCCGACCGCTACGGCGAGCCGATGCCACGCGAGCTGACCGCCGAGGTGCGTGCCTTCCGGGAAGCGGTGCTCGTCGAGTGGCTGGCCGAGCTTGTCGGCCACGTCAGGTCGCTAGGTGGGCGGTCCACGGTCTGCCTGCTGCCGCCGGTCGAGGGCCATCACGTCGGCATCGACACCTGGGAGCCGGTGGCCGCGATCGACGGTCTGGACACGCTCGCCACCGACCCGTACTGGTCGTTCTTCGACCTCGAGGTGACCGAGTTCGTCGGTGGGCAGTCCGCTCGGTTGCGTGCGGCGGCCGACGCATATGGGCTGCGCTCGCAAATCTGGATCCAAGGCTTCCGGCTCGGGCCGGACCAGGCCGACGAGATCTCCGCAGCCGTGGCCGCTGCCCGTGCCGCCGGCGTCGAAGATCTGTGGACCTGGGGGTACGAAGCCTGCGGGCACATGAGCTACCTCGGCACCCGCGAGCCGGATCAGGTCTGGAATGCGCTCGTGCAGGCGCTGACCGGAAGCCGAGCCTGATGGCCGAAGAACTGGACCGGCTCGACACCGAAGGTCGGCTGCCCCAGGCCGCCGACCTGGACCAGATGACCACACGTGAGCAGGTCGAACTGATCGGCCGGCAGGACCGGGTTGCCGTCGAGGCCGTGGCGGCGGCGCGAGCTGAGCTCGCTCGCGCCGTCGACCTGGCGGCCGAGAGGTTACGTGGTGGCGGCCGACTGATCGAACTGGGAGCCGGGACGCCGGGACGGCTGGCCGTGTTGGACGCGGCCGAGTGCGGGCCGACGTTCGGCGCGGACGAGCGAGTTGTCGCGGTCATGGCCGGCGGTTCTGATGCGGTTCGTAATGCGATCGAGCGCAGCGAGGACGACTTCGACCTTGGGGTGGCCGACGTGCGGAACCTGGGGGTCGGGCCGGCCGATGTGGTCGTCGCGGTCAGCGCGTCCGGCCGCACTCCTTATGTGCTGGGGGCGGTGGAGGTGGCCCGGCAGGCGGGCGCTCTCACCATCGCGGTCGTGAACAACCCTGGTTCGGCGCTGGCAGCGGTATGTGACGTCGCCATCGAGGCGCTGACCGGACCCGAGATCATCTCAGGTTCGACACGGTTAAAGGCCGGTACGGCACAGAAGCTCGTGCTCAACACGATCTCAACGCTGGTCATGGTGCGGCTGGGGCGGACGTACGGCGATCTGATGGTCGACGTCCGCGCGTCGAACGCCAAGCTGCGTCGCCGGGCGCAACGGATTGTTATGGAGGCGACGGGAGCTACTGAAGATGCTGTCTCCGCGGCCTTGGAAGCCGCCGGTGGTGAAGCCAAGGTGGCGCTCGTCATGCTGCTGGCGGGGGTCGAGGCCGAAACGGCCCGGTCGCGCCTCGCTGCGGCTGACGGCCACGTCCGCCAAGCTGCTGCCGTTTGATCACGTTCAGCATGCCTGTGGGTGCCGGACCAGGCGCGTGCGCCTGGTGGGGTGCCGACACGCCTGGTGGGGTGCCGACACACCTGCTGAACGTGATCATTCGGTGCCGCACTAGGCGCGTGCAGGTGGTACAGCACCCACAAGCATGCTGAACGTGATCAATCGGCAAAGGAGTGAGGGTGCGAGTTTTGGGATTGATGTCGGGGACGTCCGTGGACGGCGTAGACGCTGCGGTCGCCGACCTGACGCTCGATGGTGACGTCCTCCTCTTGAGTCTGGTCGGACACACGACCCTGCCCTGGCCGGGCCAGTTGCGCGAGCGGATCCTGGCGGCGCTCGCGCCGGCCGCCACATCGGCTGCTGAGATCTGCCGGCTCGACCACGACGTGGGTGTCGCCCTTGGCGAACTCGCAGTGCAAGCACGCGCCGAGCTGGGCGCAGGGTCGGTGGACCTCGTGGCCAGCCACGGCCAGACGGTTCACCACGACGTAGGACCGGACGGTGCCGTGCGCGGCACGTTGCAGATCGGGCAGCCCGCTGAGATCGCCGAACGGGTCGGTGCGCCAGTCGTGGCCGACTTTCGGGTCCGCGATGTGGCCGCCGGCGGGCAGGGAGCCCCGCTGGTCAGCATTCTGGATCACTTGCTGCTGTCTGGCATTGGTGAGCCGGCCGGCATGCTGAACCTGGGCGGGATCGCCAACCTGACCGCAGTGCGCCCCGGGCAGCCCACCATCGCCTTCGACTGCGGGCCGGCCAATGCGCTCCTGGATGCGGCACTCGTCGAATCGACCGGCGAACGTTACGACCGCGACGGGGAGCGCGCTGCCGCCGGACGCGTCGATCGCACACTCCTGGACGTCCTCCGAGCCGACCCGTATCTCGCTGCGCCACCGCCAAAGTCGACCGGGAAGGAGCGGTACAACCGCGACTTCCTGCGCTCGATGCTGGCACGGGCGCCAGTTCCCGAACTTAACGACCTGCTCGCCACACTGGTCGAGGCGGCGGCCGCGGCGGTGGCGGCAGACGTACACCGGCTGCGCCTTGCTCGCGTGTGGGCATCAGGTGGGGGTGTGCACAACCGGTGCCTCATGGCCGCACTGAACCGGCGTCTCGCCGCGGCGGGTACGACGCTCGCGACCACAGGCGCGCTTGGCTTGCCCGGTGACCACAAGGAGGCTTATGCCTTTGCGGTCTTGGGCTGGCTGACCTGGCACGGGCTGCCCGGCTCCGTGGCTAGCTGCACCGGTGCTAGCGGGCCACGGATCCTCGGGACGATCGTGCCGGGAGCAGGTCCGTTGCAGTTGCCCGACCTAACGCCGGTGATGCCGAGCCGGCTGGGCGTCGAGCGCAGTTGATCATGGGAACAATCCCCCTTCCAGACCCATCGAAGGGGGCGGATTCCCATGATCAACTGGCGATGGGGGCGTGGTCTTGAATGCTCTTAAGTATTTCGATCATCCGTTGCAGACGGCCAAGCTCGGAACGGTGGAAGGCCGGACCCTCCACTCGCGCCACGGTCAACACATGGTCTTCGGGCAGCGGCGCACGGGCCAGCCTGGCTTCGTCGGTCTCCGCGACAACCCGGAGCGGCCGGCGGACCGGTAGCGGGACGCTCGGCGGGGCGCCGGCGCTCGCGTGCGCGACAGTACCTCTCCCGTCGGTTATACATGCCCAGTCCGCAGCCAGCACGATAGGCGCGGCGTCCGTGAGCGTAAGGCGCGCCCGCTTCGGGTTGGTGACCATCTGCACAACGACGTCGATCTCAGGTATCGCGTCTGCGGTACTCCGAGCTGTCCAGACGCCGAGGACCTTGACGCCAGGTGTCGAGCGCAGGGCGGACAGCAGCCGGTCGCGCGGCTGCCCGCGCCATTCGAGTGTGATGTCGTCGAGCGCTCTGCCGGCGGCTCGTTCGAGCACCGAGATCTGCGCGATGTCGGCGCCGAGGACACCGAGTGTCCAGGTGACCCGGGCCAGCGAACCCGGTTGGTCGGGTAATTCGATCCGCACACGTAGCACCGCAACTCCCCGTCTAGTCCGGCCGGCGTACGGGCAACGTTGCCCCAGCGACGTTGCAGCGGGATTTCGGTGGCATTGCAGGCCGGGGTCATCCCGCAGCGTCTGGATCCGCCCGACGATGTCGACCGCCGCGGCGGCGGGGACTGTGTACCGCCGGTTCTTCGTCCGGCTCTGAGAATGTCAGTAACAGCGGAGCGGTGTCGATATAGAGATGCCCATTGCGCGGGTCCGGTTCGTCGCTGGTGAGCAAGGGCGCAACTGGAGACTCCTGCTTAGTGCGAACGGGCCGGAGAATCCGGCGATCGCGCAACGGGCTATTGGTCTCTTCGGTCGCCGCGGTTTCGTTGGGTGTGTGCGGGGCGGACGGCTCCTCTTGGTTCAAGAGCCCCGGGGTGCCCGCCGATTCGGCAGAGGGGGGCGTATCGGATAGACCGACTGCACCGGGTATGCGGCGGGGCAATGGCTCCTTTGCGGTTTCTGGTTCTTCAGTCGATGCAGCCGCGCTGGTGGTTACGTCCTCAGCCGGCGCGGGCGCCGCATCGGGCCGGGCTCGTTGCGCGACCGGCTCAGCGGGGGGTTCGTGGGTATTTCTGGCGGCAGGTTCGGCGCCGTCGGGGGCGGACGGATCACCGGCGCGGCGTCGACCCCGGCGAGAGGCGTCGACTAGGAAGTTCTCGATCTCGCCATGTGGTGCGTCGATCCATTCCACGCTGGTGGCCTCGCCGTCACTGTGGATGGCGAGCATGTCCTCCATCGAGTTCCACATGCTGGTCGCCGGATGGGCTGAGCACCACCGGAGAACGACCTGACCGTCAGAAAAGGCGACGCCGTAAGCCACCACCCCGATACCGGACACTCCGGTGTATTCAGTGTGGCGGATGAGCGCGAACCGACGCGGCAGCACCATGAGTCACCCGACGCCGATCCGGCGCCTGTGCTCATGCCCCCCACGCATGTACCTCACCCCACCCACTGATCCATCCTTATGCATATCGCGGCATATTGTCACTACCCACCTCGGAGGGGTCGCGCGGTAACGCGAGCCCCGTGACGATCGTAGGCAGTGGGATGCCGCTGCGGTCAGCCCGGCTCGCCGACGGGTACCGGACGATCTCCCCAGAGATACCGCGGACCGGAGCCAAGAGCCGCCGCACGGTCGTCGGGGTTGTAGAGACGGCACTTGTCCAGCGACAAGCACCCGCAGCCGATGCAACTGTCCAACTCGTCGCGCAGGCGCTCGAGGTCGGCGATGCGTTGGTCAAGTGTTGCCCGCCACCGTGACGAAAGTTGGGCCCAGTCGCTTGCGGTAGGGGTTCGCTGGCTCGGCAGGGTGTCCAACGCGGCGCGGATGTCATCCAGACTGAGCCCGACTCGTTGCGCGGCTCGGATGAATGCCACCCGGCGCAGAGTAGCCCGCTCGTAGGTTCGGTGGCCGCCGGACGTGCGTACCGAGGTCAGCAGACCCTTGGATTCGTAGAAGCGCAGGGCAGACGGGGCCGCCCCGCTTCGCGCCGCCAACTCGCCGATCGTTAGCCGTCCCATGTCACTCTCAACTTCGAGTTTTCTTTAACTTAGCGCGCCACGCGAGCGGGCACGCCTGGATAGCGAGTTGGTCACGAACCGGCAACACAGCCCGATCACATCCGCTCAGTAAGGATCCGATGTACTAGAACCCGTAACGAGCCGACCGTGGAGAGACGCATGAACGCCAACCCCGACGTCGACCGCATGGTTTCCGACGCTGTGCGCAATATCCGTGACCGTTTCGGCGTGGCCGGTCTGCGCGACCTTGTCACGCTGGCGACGGCGGAACTGCAGCGCGCCGAGCAACTCACCGATCGCGCCGCCGCTCAGGACACCAATGACATGGCCGATACGCAGGCGTGGATGGCCTTCACCGGCGAGGACTTCGACCGCGGCTGAGCCGTCGGCGGCCCGAGGCTGCCTTGCTAGGTGGCTCGCAGGGTCTCCAGGAACTCCTTGGCCCATCGGTTCACGTCGTGCGTGGCGACATGTTCTCGCAGCCGGCGCATCCGGTCCTCGGCTTCGGCCGGGTCGATTCGCATCGCGGCGAGCATCGTCCGCTTGAGCCCGTCGATGTCGTGCGGATTGACCAGGAACGCACCATCGAGTTCGTCGGCGGCGCCGGCGAACTCGGACAGCACCAGGGCGCCGCGCAGGTCGGTGCGAGCCATTACGTACTCCTTGGCGACCAGGTTCATGCCGTCACGCAGCGGCGTTACGACCATGACGTCCGCCGCGCGGAGTAGCGCGACGAGTTCGGCCCGCTCGTATGACGAGTGGAGGTAGTGCACGGCCGGTACCCCGATCCGGCCGTAGTCACCGTTCATCCGCCCGACCTGCAGTTCGATCTCGTCGCGCAGGTTCTGGTACGCCTCGACTCGCTCCCGGCTCGGGGTGGCCACCTGGACGAAGACGGCCTCGTCCGGGGTGACCTCCCCATCGGCGAGTAGCTCTCCCCAGGCCTGCAGCCGGTGCCGGATGCCCTTGGTGTAGTCCAGCCGGTCGACGCCGAGCAGCACGTGTTCGGGTGAGCCGATCTCTTCGCGGACCTCCGCGCTGCGGGCCTGCACCTGAGCGTCGCGGGCTAGCCGCTCGACCTCGGTCACCTCGATCGAGATCGGAAACGCACGGGCCAGCACCTTGCGTCCCTCGTGCTGGACGATCCGATCGTCCACGGCCGTCGCGTCAGTGAAGCGAGTACACAACGAGACGAAGTTGTCCGCCGCCCCGTCGCGCTGGAATCCGACGAGGTCGGCGCCAAGCAGCCCTTCGAGGATTTGCCGCCGCCATGGCAGCTGGGCGAACAGCTCCACGGGGGGAAACGGTATATGGAGGAAGAAGCCGATCTTCAAGTCCGGCCGCATTTCGCGGAGCATCCGTGGCACCAGCTGAAGTTGGTAGTCCTGGATGAACACGGTGGCCGCATCGTCGGCGACCTCGGCGGCCGCTTCGGCGAACCGGCGGTTGACGCGTACGTATGCGTCCCACCACTCACGGTGGTATTCAGCCGGGACGATGACGTCGTGGTACAGCGGCCACAACGTGGCGTTGGCGAAACCCTCGTAATAGAGGCGGATGTCGCGGCCGGACAGGGGCACGGGTATGAGCTCCATGTCCTCCGAGGAGAACGGAGCGGGGGCGTCGTCTGCACTGCCGGTCCAACCCACCCAGGCGCCGTCGTAGGCGCGCATGACTGGCGCCAAGGCAGTCACCAGACCGCCAGGACTCCGTCGCCAGCGGACCTGACCATCCGAATCGGTCACCCGATCGACGGGCAAGCGGTTGGCGACGACGATGAAGCTGCTCGGGCCGGATTGCACGTACTTGTCCTCCTCGTCTCCGTAACGTTAGCCAACGTTCACCGGTGACGAAGGCATGTCCATCGTCTCACTCGCTGGCAGCTGTGGGTAGCTATTCGGCCTGTCATCCGCCGCACAGATCAGCCCCTCTCTTACCATTGCGCTCATGGACGTCCCCCCTGCCGCGCAGCCTTTTGATCATGACTTGACTGAGCGGGATCGCGCAATCCTGGACTTCGAGCGGCAGTGGTGGCGGTACGCGGGTGCGAAAGAGCAGGCCATTCGTGACACGATCGGTATGCCCGCCACCCGGTATTACCAGGTGCTCAATGCGCTGATCGATCGACCGGCAGCGCTTGCTCATGATCCGATGCTCGTCAAACGCTTGCGCCGGTTGCGGGCGGCCAGACACGGAGCTCGAAGTGCCGAGCGAGTGTCCGGGCGTGGTCGGCCGGCGACAGGTGGCGTACCCTCCTGACGCTGTGACCGAACGTTCGCGCTTCGACCGGGCCTGGCCATCGCTGCTAGCGCTGGTGGGAACGGTCGCGGTCGTGCTCGGATTGTTGTGGGCCTTCGGCAGCGACATCGACCCAAGCCGGTCGGACGACGACCTGGTGGCAGACAACGGCGAGCTGCTTGACGACGGCGGTACCGACGAAGACCCGGACGCCGAGACCGACGGGGAGACCGAAGAAGACACCGACGAGACGCCGACCGAATCGTCCGAACCTCCGGCAGATCCGGTCACCGCTCCGCCGGAACTGCGCACCCCCGTCGGCATCTTGAACGGGACGTCGGTATCCGGGCTCGCAGCCAGCGCGCAGGAACGATTTGTGGACGGCGGATGGTCCGTCCCCGCTATCGACAGCACGACCCGTGAGATTGACGCCACGACTGTGTATTATCCGTCAGGGCTCGAAGAATCTGCCGAGGCGCTACAGGCGCAGTTCCCAGAGATCGCGCGCACGGCGCCGACCGAACCCGGGCTGGCCCAGGACCGGCTAGTGGTGATCTTGGCGCAAGACTATGCCGAGGCGGTAGGCGAGAGCTGATGAACGAGTTGCCGACTCCGGCATCGCCGCAGTCTCGGTCGGCGCTCGCAGCGGCGGTCGCGGAACCGGCGCGCACTCTCGTCGCGCTGGATTTCGACGGGACGCTTGCCCCGATCGTGCCGCGTCCCGAGGACGCCGTCGCCCATGCCGCTGCCGCCGATGCGCTGACCGGACTGTCGGCGGCTGGCTTTCACATTGCCGTGATCACCGGCCGGCCCGTGGCCGACGTGCTTCGGCTCGGGACCGGGTTCGCCGACATACCCGGCCTGACCATCTACGGGCATTACGGCCTGGAGCGATGGGCTGACGGCGAGCTGACCGCACCCGACCAGCACCCCGGCATCGAACCGGCCAGGGCAGCCGTTCGGGCGCTCGCGATGGCCCACGAAGGCGTCGACGTCGAGGACAAGGGCCACTCGGTCGCCCTCCACACGCGTAACGCACCGGACCCGGCGGGCGCATTCTCAAGCCTGCGGCCACAGGCCGATCAGATCGGAGCGGATAACGACCTCGAGGTTGTGCCAGGGCGGTTCGTGCTGGAATTGCGGCCGGCGGGCATCGACAAGGGCGGTGCGTTGCGCGACCTAGTCGCAGGCTTGGGTGTGCAGACCGTCGTGCTGGCTGGTGACGACCTCGGCGACCTGCCGGCCGTGCGGGCCCTGCGTGAGCTGGACGTCGTGGGCGTGATCGTATGCAGCGACTCGGCGGAGACACCGGACGAACTACGCCAGGTGGCCGACGTGGTGGTGGACGGCCCTGACGGTGTGGTCGACCTGCTGCGCGGAATGTCCTGACCGCTAGGGAATCCGCCAGGTCCAGGTCATCGTCGTGGCGAGCGGCTGGCCGGGGCGGACCAGGAACGGCTCGAGGTTGAGTGCGTCCGGTGGTCCGGTCTGTGGTTCGACGCACAGCGCATCGGGTCGCTCGGTGAAGACGACCCCGTACCTCGTGTCGCTGGAGATGGCCAGCGACATGGTGCCTGGCCAGGTCAGAGTGACCGGCCAGTGCACCCCGTCGAAGCAGTCGTCCCAGGGCTGGTCGGTGATCGGCCCCCGCTCACCGGTCGGGATGCCGGTGGCGTCCCGGATGAGCATCGCTTCAGCCGCGAAGTCCAACTCGGCCGGGTCAGCTCCGGGCCTGAGGTGTCGCCGAAACCATGGGTGCCAGCCCGCGGCGGCCGGAAAGGCCTCGTCGTCGGCGTGCACCTCGATCCTGAAGTCGGCGCCCCGCTCGCCGAGGCGGATGATCTGCCGGACGAACCCGCGCCAGGGCCAGCGCTCGTCCAGCTGGCAGTCGAGCACCACTGAGTCACCGGTGGCGTCGGCGACCCACCATGGCCGGTCGACCACCGTGCCGTGGATGGCATGCGGCTCCGAGCTGAGTGGTAGCTGATGCTCGCGACCGTCGAACCTGAACCGCCCGTTGCGAATCCGTCCCGCCCACGGAGCCATTACGAAGCTGCCCCAGTGGAACGGGCTGGTGGGATCCAAGTGAGCGAGAATTTCGATGCCGCCGACAGAGAAGTGGGTCACTCGACCGCCGGTGTCGACGTCGAGGTGCAGGACGGCGTCTCCGCCGCGCAGGGTTACGTCACGGTCCATCGCTTAGAACTCCCCACCGACCCCGCGGCGCCGGAAAACCGGCCGAAGCGGTCGCTCTTTGTATCCGCCGTCCATGAGGCCGGCGGAGGTTTCGAACACGTTCCGGGATGCGGGGTCGCCGGTGCGGATCCACGACCAGCCCGCGGCGACGGCGTACAGCACAAGCATGACGGGCCCCAAGCAGATGGCGTACTGGGTCGCATGCCGCGACTCGTGAATCAGCAACCGCGGCCGGCGTTCGAGGTACGCCTCGTCGCGCTTGAACAGCACGACGTTGCCGAGGGTGAACGCGGGCGCTGGCGGTAGGGGTATGCGGTAGCCGTACCCCAGCAGGAGGCCGTCCGGCCCGAGCGTCAACCGAGCCCGGCCAGCTACGGCGAGGAGCAGGCCGAGCGTGGTGGACAGGTTGATGATGTTGATAACCAAGCGGACCCAGTGCGCGGCCTTCACGGCGGCCATCCTCCCACGGAAGCCGGGGATTGAGCGATGGGTCCGCTTTGTGGGCAGTCGTGGACCTGGGAGGCGGTTCGGCGAGCGACTGTGGCGTGAGTGTATTGAAATGCGGGACGCTCGTCTCAACATACGGGCGACGGTGCCGCTCGTACCGGTCGTTGCGTAGAGTCACAAGCACTTCATCCAGAGGGGCAGAGGGATCCGGCCCGGCGAAGCCCCGGCAACCACCGCAGTGCGGAAGGTGCCAATTCCGGCCCGCGGTTCGCGGGAGAGATGAGGGAGGTATCTCGCATGACCGTCACTATCGACGCGGCTACGCCCGCAGGCCCCCGCAGGAACCCCGACTTGGGGGCTGCGAACGGCCTGTCATGTCGTGAGTGCGGAGCCACATCGCCGTTAGGTCCGTTCTACGCGTGCACCGAGTGTTTCGGCCCGTTGGAGGTCGCTTACGGCTACGGCCGGGTGACGAGAGAGCGCATCGAAGCCGGTCCGAAGTCCATCTGGCGGTACCGCGACCTGCTGCCGGTGCCGGCGGGTGTGGCGGAGATTCCCAACACTGATCCGGGGTTCACCCGGCTGGTGCGGGCCGACAACCTGGCCCGTGAGCTTGGGGTCAAGACTCTCTGGATCAAGGATGACTCCGGCAACCCGACGCATTCGTTCAAGGACCGCGTCGTGGCGGTGGCGCTTGCCGCCGCACGTGAGTTGGGCTTCACAGTGCTGGCGTGCCCGTCCACGGGCAACCTCGCGAACGCGGTGGCCGCGGCGGCGGCGCGCGCGGGGATCCGCAGCTACGTGTTCGTGCCGTCCAACCTCGAGCTGCCCAAGATCGTCACGTCCGCGGTGTACGGGCCGACACTCGTTGCCGTCGACGGACACTACGACGACGTCAACCGCCTCGCATCGGAGTTGGCGGGCGAACACGAGGACTGGGCGTTCGTCAACGTCAACGTCCGCCCGTACTACGCGGAGGGTTCGAAGACTCTCGGATTTGAGGTCGCCGAGCAGCTGGGCTGGCGGCTGCCGTCGCAGGTCGTGATCCCGGTGGCCAGCGGCGCCCAGCTGGTCAAGGTCGACAAGGCATTCCGTGAGCTGATCAGCCTTGGCCTGGTCGAGGGTGATCCGCCGCGGATCTTCGGCGCGCAGGCCGTGGGCTGCAATCCGGTGGCGGCGGCCTTCAAGGCGGGCCACGACGTCGTACGTCCGGTCCGGCCGGACACCATCGCCAAGTCGCTGGCCATCGGCAATCCGGCGGACGGGCCGTACGTCCTCGACGTCGCGCGGCGGACCGGGGGGGCGGTTGAGGATGTAACTGACGATGAGATCGTGGCCGGCATCCGGCTGCTGGCCCGCACGGAAGGCATCTTCGCCGAAACCGCCGGCGGAGTAACCGTTGCCGTTCTCGCCAAGCTGCTGCGTGAGGGCCTGCTTGACCCGGAGGCAGAGACCGTTGTCTTCAACACCGGTCAGGGCTTGAAGACCCTCGACGCGATCACCTCCGCCGTCGGACCCACGGCGACCATCCCGCCGACGACTGAAGCATTCGACGCCCTGGCGGTTGCGCCCCGATGAGCAGCACAGTCACCGTCCGAGTCCCGACCATCTTGCGGACGTACACCACCGGCGAGTCTGACGTGTCGGTGGCCGTCGGCGATGGCGCGACCCTGTCCGATGTGGTCGGGGCGCTGGACACCGCCTATCCCGGCATAGCCGGGCGGGTGCTCGACGAGGCCGGCCAGATCAGGCGCTTCGTCAACGTCTATGTGAACGACGACGACGTCCGGTTCGCCGCCGGCCTTGAGACACCCACGCCGGATGGCACCAAGGTGTCGATCATTCCAGCCGTTGCGGGCGGCTGATAGCGCCGGCGACGGCCCAGCCATGTGAAGAACTGCGGCACGATCTTGATCAGAGCCATGCCATATCGGTTAAACCGGGCGCTTTTTCAAGATCGTGTCGCAAGTTCTTCACGGCTGACGGGCGGAACTTATGAGATCAGCCGTCCCCGGAGGGCGAGGGTGCGCTTGACGGTCTCGAGGACCCATTCCTTGTCGCCGAAGACATGCTCGTACGCAAACCGCAGGACGAGGTATCCATGCGCGACCAGCACGTTGTACCGCCGCGCGTCCCACTCCAACTGGCCGCGGTGGCCGTGAAACAAGAAGCTGTCGGCTTCTAGCAGCACGCCAGTGACCGCGTCTCCGAGGTCCACCTTCGCGAGTACGGCACCAGTTGCCGACCGCGCCTTGTACTGCGGCTCGAAGAAGGTGAGGCCCGCCTCGATGAGCAGGGCTCGCAAGGCGGACTCGAGTGGCGAGTGAGAACGCTCGTCGCACAGCGCGGCGACGCGGCGGGCCTGTCGCGACCCGGCGCCACGCAGCTTGGCTGCTGTTTTGATAAGAACTGGCTTAGTGATCATTCGCACGCGGACTGCGGTGTCGGCGATGGCCAACGCCTCGTCGAACGGGCACGTCCGGGCGCAGTCCAGAACGGTCTGGAGCGGCCGGGTGGTGTGTCCATCTGTGACGTCTGGGGGCAGGTCGGCATAGTGGACCTTGGTGTTCTCGGGGACGTCGATCCGCCTCGTGGCCCGCGGCACCGTGATATGGGTGATCTTCGTCTTGTGCAGCACACCGAGCTCCCAGATCTCGGCCGCGGTGACGTGGGAGTACACACCTGGGAGAGCAGGTTGCGGCTCCGGAACGTTGGGCAGCCGGTAGACGCCCCGCCCGATCCGGAGGATCTCCTTGTCGCGGACGGCCCGTTCGAGAGCACGCTGAGATACGTGCTCGCGCAGTTCGATCCATCGTGCCGTGCCGCCAAGGCTGGTGATCGCTTCGACCACGTCCATGGCGGGCGATCTTGCTGACGACTCTCGACTTTGGCAGGGCCTGGCGACTTGCCTGTGAAGAACCGCGGCACGATCTTGATCTGAGGTATGCCATATCGGTTAAACCGGGCGCATCTTCAAGATCGTGCCGCGGTTCTTCACGGCGAGTGGGCCCCGCGGATCAGACGCTCAGCGGACGGTGACGTCGTTGAGCCCGAACGTCTCCTCCAGCCAGGGGAAGCCCCAGAGGAACAGGGCGACGACGATGGCGGCGGCGAGCATGATCGCGATCAGCGTGCGTACCGGCCAGGGGCCTGGCAGGTGGCGCCATACCCACGCGTACATCAGACCTCCTCGCCACTAGTGAGCACACCGCTGACGTACATTCGCTGGCTCGACCCGTACCGCGGGTGGCATGTCGTCAGGGTGATCCGGCGCTCGGTCGGCTCAGCCTCGGCGCCTGCACCGGGGACCGGGTCGACGACCCACACGTCGGACGGCTGAACGATGGTCGGACCGGTGTCGACCGTACCCGTCCAGGTGCCGTCCGCCGTCTGTACCTCTATGGTGTCGCCGACCTCGATCCGGTCGAGGTTGTGGAACGGTGCACCGTGCCCCGAACGGTGGCCGGCGATGGCGAGGTTGCCGAGTTCGCCAGGCACGGCAGAGTCGGGGTAGTGGCCCGGCCCGCGCGCCAGGTTGCCGAGGTCGACGTCGTTGACGACAACCCACTCCCAGTCGTCACCGAGCCGGGGAATCCGGAGCAGGCCGAATGCGTCCCCGAGATCAAGCTCCTGCGTCTCGGCTGCGGCTGCTCCATCCACGGTCGTGTTTCGGGCTCGGCTCGACGCTTCAGGCTCGTCGCCGGCGTCCCAGGTCGTCTCGATCTGCTCCCTCAAGTCGCCTGCGCTCGCTCGGTCTGGATGCCCGTACCCCACAGCACATAGGTCACATGAAGCAGTACCAGAACGCCTGCAGTCAGCAACAGCTCACCGAAGATTCCGGCTGCTTTGCCGAGCGGCCCCCGCCCGCGCTGACGGGCATGGCCCTCGCTGCGATGCATCTGTTGAGCGTACTGGATCAACGTGTAATCTCTTCCCCGGTCGAGGTGACGCCAGCGCGCGGAACCATGGCACGCAAGACCTCCCGAAACGGGGCTTGGGGTGGGTGGCGCGGGCACGACCCGGGCCCCGGGACGATGGCGGGGCTCGACGACGCCCCTGCACAGGAGAAGGAATGGCTCAGGGCACCGTGAAGTGGTTCAACTCAGAGAAGGGCTACGGCTTCATCGCCGTAGACGGCGGGAATGACCTCTTCGTTCACTACACCTCCATCCAGATGGACGGCTACCGCAGCCTCGAAGACGGTCAGCGGGTCGAGTTCGAGGTCGGCGAGGGCCCCAAGGGGCCGCAGGCCGAGCAGGTGCGGATCGTCTGAGATCGGCACCACTGCGGCCCGGCTCCGGATCTTCCGCTGCCGGGCCGTACCGCATAGTAGCCCAATAGGCTTGCGGGCGTGACGGACGTTGTGGTGGTCGGCTCCGGTCCCAACGGGCTGGCCGCCGCTGTGATCATGGCACGTGCAGGCCTGCAGGTAGAGGTATTCGAGGCGCAGGACACCGTCGGGGGCGGTGCCCGAACCCTCGAACTCGGCCTAGCCCCGGGCGTGCAACATGACCTGTGCTCCGCGGTCCATCCGATGGCCGCGGCGTCGCCCTTCTTCCGCAAGTTCGACCTCGCCGCGCACGGCGTCGAACTCCGGTACCCGGAGGTGTCGTACGCGCAACCGCTGGACGGGGGGCGTGCCGGCGTTGCATACCGCGACCTTCAGCGGACGGTAGAAGGCCTCGGCGCGGACGGTGCGTCCTGGCGGCGGCTGATGAAACCGCTTGTCGAGCACGGTCCAGCGGTCGCTGAGTTCGGGACGTTCGACCGGCGCCGGATACCTGGCGCGCCGTTGACCGCCGCGCGGCTCCTGCTCGCCGGCTTGGATCAGGGCACGCCGCTATGGAATCGGCGCTGGCGTACCGACGTTGCCCCTGCGCTGCTCACCGGCGTGGCAGCGCACGCCATCACACCGCTGCCGAGCCTGGCGGCCGGAGCCGCGTCCATCGTGCTGGCCGCCCTGGCGCACGCACCTGGCTGGCCGCTTGCGGTCGGGGGCAGCCAGGCGATCACGGACGCACTCGTGTCTGATCTCAAAGCCCATGGCGGCACCGTCACGACAGGTGCTGAGGTGACCAACCTGGCAGAGTTGCCGGCGGCTGACGCGTATCTGTTCGATACCACGCCAGCCGCTTTGGTCCGCATCACGGGCGACCGGATGCCGTCCGGGTACGTCAGGGCGGTGTCGAGGTACCGGCATGGCAATGCCGTCGCCAAGGTCGACTTCGCACTCTCGGAGCCGGTGCCGTGGGCGCATTCCGAAGTGCGTCGAGCCGGGACGATCCACGTCGGCGGTACCCGGTCGGAGATGGTGGCCGCGGAGTCGGCCGTCTTCAGCGGGCGGCACGCCGAGCGCCCGATGGTGCTCGCCTCTGACCCGGCCATCCTCGATCCAGGCCGGGTCGAGAACGGCATCCGGCCGTTCTGGACGTACGCCCACGTCCCAGCCGGTTCCACGGTCGACGTTGGCGACACAGTGCAGGCGCAGATTGAGCGATTCGCACCGGGTTTCGGCGACGTCGTGGTCGCGCGGCGGGTGATTCCAGCCGCAGAGATGGAGCGGCACAACGCCAACTACATAGGTGGCGACATCGCCGCCGGTGCCGTGACGATCTGGCAGATGCTGGCCCGGCCCGTCCCGCGGTGGGATCCATACGCGACGCCGCTGCCGGGTGTGTACCTGTGCTCGTCCGCAACACCACCCGGACCGGCTGTGCACGGCATGTGCGGCTACCACGCGGCCCGCCGTGCGTTGCGAGACCGCTTCGGCATCCGCCGACTGCCCTCGCTTGCGCCCTGACCCATCCCGCGGTCGCAGCGCACAGCGCAAGCCGCCAAGTCCGCGTGCAGTCGCATGAGCACGTTCACTCATGGCCGAGGTTGCCTCTCTGGCTTGCACTCGGCCGGTGAGAGTGCTAAACAACGTGTTAGCACTCTCGTAGTGAGAGTGATAAGGAAACCGGGTCGGCGAGGTCCCGGTGCAGCGGTGACGTGAGCCGTTGGACCGAGACCGTCCGTCGCGGGCGTCGAGCCGGAAATATCCACCCGCTACCCGGGAGGACCAGGAAACCAATGCCCAAGATCATTGCCTTCGACGAGGAGGCGCGGCGTGGCCTCGAGCGCGGCATGAATACTCTTGCCGACGCAGTACGGGTCACCCTCGGCCCGAAGGGCCGCAACGTCGTCCTCGAGAAGAAGTGGGGCGCCCCGACCATCACCAATGACGGCGTCTCCATCGCGAAGGAGATCGAGCTCGAGGACCCGTGGGAGAAGATCGGCGCCGAGCTCGTCAAGGAAGTCGCGAAGAAGACCGACGACGTCGCGGGCGACGGCACCACCACGGCGACCGTGCTGGCCCAGGCGCTCGTCAAGGAGGGCCTGCGCAACGTGGCCGCCGGCGCGAGCCCTATGGCGCTCAAGCGCGGCATCGAGCAGGCCGTCGAGGCGGTGTCCGAGCAGTTGCTGGGCTCGGCCAAGGAAGTCGAGACCAAGGAGCAGATCGCCGCAACCGCGTCGATCTCCGCCGGCGACGCGCAGATCGGCGACCTGATCGCCGAGGCGATGGACAAGGTTGGCAAGGAAGGTGTCATCACCGTCGAGGAGTCGCAGACGTTCGGCCTCGAGCTTGAGCTCACCGAGGGTATGCGCTTCGACAAGGGGTACATCTCCGGCTACTTCGTGACCGACCCCGAGCGCCAGGAGACGGTCCTGGAGGACCCGTACATCCTCCTGGTCGAGTCCAAGATCTCCACCGTCAAGGACCTGCTCCCGCTGCTGGAGAAGGTCATGCAGGCCGGCAAGCCGCTGCTGATCATCTCCGAGGACGTCGAGGGTGAGGCCCTCGCGACCCTGGTGGTCAACAAGCTGAAGGGCACCTTCAAGTCGGTGGCCGTCAAGGCTCCTGGCTTCGGTGACCGCCGCAAGGCCATGCTGCAGGACATCGCCATCCTCACCGGTGGCCAGGTCATCAGCGAGACCGTCGGCCTCAAGCTGGAGAACGCCACCGTCGACCTGCTGGGTCAGGCTCGCAAGGTGGTCGTCACCAAGGACGAGACGACGATCGTCGAGGGTGCCGGTGACGCGGACCAGATCGCGGGTCGGGTCAGTCAGATTCGCACCGAGATCGAGAACTCCGACAGCGACTACGACCGGGAGAAGCTGCAGGAGCGGCTCGCCAAGCTGGCCGGCGGCGTGGCCGTCATCAAGGCCGGCGCCGCGACCGAGGTCGAGTTGAAGGAGCGCAAGCACCGCATCGAGGACGCCGTTCGCAACGCGAAGGCCGCCGTCGAGGAGGGCATCGTCGCCGGTGGTGGCGTGGCGCTGCTCCAGGCCGCACAGAAGGCGTTCGAGAAGTTGGAGCTTGAGGGCGACGAGGCCACTGGCGCCAATATCGTCAAGGTGGCCATCGAGGCTCCGCTCAAGCAGATCGCGGTCAACGCCGGTCTCGAGGGCGGCGTCGTGGTCGAGAAGGTTCGTGGCCTCCCAGAGAGCCACGGCCTGAACGCAGCGACCGGTGAGTACGAGGACCTGATGGCCGCGGGTGTCATCGACCCAGCCAAGGTGACCCGCTCGGCGTTGCAGAACGCTGCATCGATCGCCGCGCTGTTCCTCACCACTGAGGCCGTCATTGCCGACAAGCCGGAGAAGGAGAAGGTTCCGGCCGGTGCGGGCGGCGACATGGGCGGCATGGACTTCTAGTCCGGCCACCGCCCGTTTGAGATATGGAGGGCGGCGCATTCCACATCGGGATGCGCCGCCCTTTCGCATGCCTGAGCCGATCAGGGTTCGATGGAGCGCTCAGCGAAGGCGATCACGCTACGGAAACCGCTCCTTGCTGATCCAACCGCCGCTCGAGGCCCGAATCGGGCATGATCACCGACGGTTGGATCAGCAAGGAGCGGTTTCCCTCGCGAGGTTGGTCCCCTCGGGTCAGCAAGAGTGACGAGGGCACCGTCCGACCGCCAAAGGAGGCGCCTTAGCCGGCGACCGACCCGCGCAGCTCACCCAGTGGACCGACCTTGATTCCCGATTCTTCGCACACCCACTCCGGGTCGCTGCCCAGCTCCGGGACCATCCGCAGCTCATGGACGTTCGTGTTGTCGCACGCCGTGCACCGCGGCCACCGGCCCAGCTTGGCGTCCAGTAACCGATCCTGGACGTCCTGCGCTATCTGTCCGGCCACGTAGTGGGCGCCGTCCGGCCACTGCTCCACCCACCAGCGCCGCTCGGCGACCACGTCGTCGAGCACGTCCACCGCCGCTGCCGAGTCGAATCCCTGCGCGCTGAGGTCCCTGAGCACTAGGGCGCGGGCGCCAAGCAGCACGTCATCTGTCACCTTTCGATGGTGCCAGGGCAACCGGCTCATGCCCACCCGGCCTGGCACACTAGATCCACCCGTGGCGACGCCGTTCGATGGGAGGGCTCATTGGCAGCACTGCTGGAGGTCGTCGCACTGGGGCCGGGTGACGCGGCCGGCGCCCAGGAGGGTGGTGCGGACCGCATTGAGCTGGTCGCCAACATGGAAGCGGACGGACTCACGCCCGACGTCCGGACCCTCCGCGAGGTGCGCGCTGAGTGTGACATCTCGATCCGGGTCATGCTCCGGGCCAATGACGGGTTCTCCACCAGTGGTTCGGAGCTTTCGCGCCTCAAAGGCGCAGCGAACCAGCTTGCCGCCGCCGGAGCAGACGGTTTTGTCATCGGCTTCCTCGGCCCGTCCGCCGACATTGACGTGGACGTCACTCTCGCGCTCGTTGAGGAGTTCAGCGGCCTGCCGTGGACCCATCACCGCGCGATCGACCACGCTCTCGACCATGACCGTGCGTGGGCGGCCGTCCGTACGTTCCGTGGTATGGACTCCGTGCTCACGGCCGGCTCGGCGCGTGGTGTGGGCGCCGGGCTGGACGAACTGTGCAGCCGGGCGTCCGACGATCCGGGTGTCGCCCAGCTCGTCATGGCAGGGGGCGGGCTGGCGCCGGACCACGTGCCGTGGCTGGCCCGGGCGGGTATTCGCAAGTTCCACGTCGGTTCGCGAGTGCGGCCGTCCGGGTCCTGGAAGGCCTACGTGGACGCTTCGATGGTGCGGTCCTGGCGAACGTTGGTCGACGACGCCGTCGGCGCCGCTGCGCGATGATCTTGATCGACCCACCGACGTGGCCGGGGCACGGGCGGCTGTGGTCGCACCTGGTGTCCGACGAGTCACTCGACGAGCTGCACGAATTCGCGTCCCGCGTCGGCGTTCCACGCCGGGGCTTCGAGCGCGATCACTATGACGTGCCCGAGCACATGTATGACCGGCTGGTCGCTGCCGGAGCGATTCCGGTGAACAGCCGCGAACTGGTGCAGCGGCTCCACGAAGCCGGGCTCAGGCGACGGAAAGCAGGTCCAGCTCAGCAGTAATGTTGCGGCGCGCCGTGGCCTCCCAGCGGGTTCGCCCGGTTGGCGTGCGGTACAGCGGGTCCAGCGCGAGCAGGCGGCGCAAGACCTCGGCGCGACCACGGTTGAAGTCGCGGTCGCGCAGGTGCGAGTACTCCGCTCGGATCGCTGCGGCGTAGGCGGCGTATTCTTCGGGCTCGCCGCCCAGGACCGCCAAATCGGCGTCGCACAGAACGGCTCCGTTGGCATCGTCCTGTTCGGCATCGTGCGACTCCGTGAGTTCGACAAGTCGGACCACCTCACGGACGCGCTCGGCGTCCAGGCCTGTCGCCGGCAACGCCTGGGCCGCCAGGCGGGCGCTGGCCGTCTCGTCATCGCCGGGTCGTCCGTTGTACACGGCGTCGTGGAACCAGGCCGCCAGCCGAACCGTGTCGGGATCGGTCGCATGGTCCGCGAGCAGGTCCACGGCATCCAGCACGGCGCGCAGGTGGTCCGTCGTGTGGTACTCCCGATGCGGTTCGCTCCACCGGCGCAGCAGGTCGCGACCCAGCCCGTCGGCGTCGTCGCCGATCGTGCGGCGCCATCTGTCGAGCAGCTGCTGCATGCTTCCATCTTGACCGCTCCGCCTGTGCCCTCCCTCCCCAACCCCGCGGCCCTCCCTCCTTAACCCCGCGTTGATCATGGTCGTTTCGTGGTTCTCGACGGCCAAGAGCCACGAAACGACCGTGATCAACGTGGTAAAGTGGGAGCTGCACAGGGCTCAAGGAGCGCGTCTGTTGGGCGGGGAGACGCGCAGCCTCGCGTATCTGGAGCTCTGGTGTCCCCGCTCATCACCTACCGGCGGTTGCTGAACCTTGCCGGTCCTGGTTACGTCATCGTCGCCTTCCTTGGCCGCCTGCCGCTGGCAATGAGCCAACTCGGCGCGTTGCTGCTGGTGTCGACAGCCACCGGCCGGTACACGGCGGGAGGGTTGGCTGCTGGTGTGCTCGCCGGCGCGAACGCAATCGGCGCACCCATCGCCGGTGCTCTGGCAGACCGGTTAGGTCAGCGTCCGGTGGTCATGACTCAATCTCTGGTGGCCGCCGCCGCGCTGGCCGGCCTGGTGGGACTCGTGGCGGCCGACGCCCAGCTAACTCATGTCGTCGCGGTGGCCGGACTTGCCGGACTCGCCATCCCGCAAGTGGGACCACTCGCGAGAGTGCGCTGGCGACCTATGACCAGGCGCACCGGAGAGGCCCAGCCGCGGCTGATCGATGCCGCGTTCTCGTACGAAGGCGCAGCGGATGAAGCGTCCTACGTGCTGGGTCCCGCCCTGGTCGGTGCGATTGCCGTCCTTATCAACCCAGGCGGCGCACTCCTCACGGCGGCCGCGTTGCTGGCCGTCTTTGGCTGCTGGTTTGCGATCCATCCCACCGCCAGGCTGACCGGACACCATGCCGCTGCGGACGGCTCGGTCCAGCGGCGGCTGCTGAGCGCCAGTCTGATAATCCTGGCGGCGGCCCAGCTCCTGATCGGTGTGATCTTCGGCGCCACTCAGACCGGCACCACGGTACTGGCCACGGTGGAGGGCAGACCCGGCGTCGCCGGACTCGTCCACGCCTTGCTCGGCGTCGGCAGCGTGATCGCCGGGCTGTCGGTCGCCGGCCTGCCCGAGCGGTTCGGGTACGAGCGTCGCCTGGTGACGTTCGCCGGCTCGCTGCTGGTGCTCTCGGCGCCGCTGCTCGCGGTAGGGACGATCAACTCACTCGTCCCCGTCGTCGTCGCCCTGGGATTCGCCGTGGCGCCATACATGATCAGCGTGTTCACGCTGGCGGAGCGCATCGTCCCGCCCAGCCGGGTGGGAGCGGCGTTGACCTTGCTGGCCGGCGCCACCGGCATTGGGTACGCGCTGGGATCAGCGCTGGCCGGCGGCCTGGCCGACCTCGGCGGGCACCGACCCGCGTTCGCCGTCACGGTGGCCGCCGGCGCCGTGGCATTGGTGCTGGCTCTGCTCGTCCGGCCGCAACTGGCAGCGGCTGCCCGCCGGCTATGAGCCCGGCCCGCTCGGTGACCTGGTCAACCCGGTGGACGCTGGCCGACGCGCCCGCCCGCCGTCAGCTGTGGCGGCAGCGGCTCGGTGTGCACGACGCTGAGAGATGAGACCGCTCGGGTGAGGACCACGTAGAGACGCCGTAACCCGCGCACCTCTGCGGCCACGATCCTGGCCGGTTCGACCACAACCACGTGGTCGAACTCCAACCCCTTCGCCACCGTGGCCGGGACGAGGGTCAGCCGGGCGTCGGCATCATCGGTGAGGTGCGCGAAGTCGAGGCCCCCGAGCCGGGCGGACACGACCGTGACCTGGTCGTCGGCAGCGATCACGCCCACCGAGCCGGGCCGGTCGAGAATAGTGCGGACCAAGCCTGCCAACTCGGCGAGGTCCGGTACCTGGACGACGTCGAGCCGCCCGGCGTTGGTCCGCACCGGTATCGGTGGCTCTAGACCGGGCGCGATCGTTGGCAGCAGCCCGCTGGTCAACTCCACGACGGCGGCCGGTACGCGGTAGCCCTTACGCAGAACTTCCACGTGGGCGCCGTCCTGGCTGAGGTGGCGCAACGCCACGTCCCACGACGGCGTCGCCCACGGCGTCGTTCCCTGCGCTATGTCGCCGAGAACGGTGACCGAACCGAGCGCCGCCCGCCGACCGACGGCCCGAAGCTCCATCGGTGAAAGGTCCTGCGCCTCGTCGAGAACCACGTGGCCGTAACCACGAGTTCGGTCCAGAACGCTCCGCGCCTCGTCGACGAGCACTGCGTCTGCATGCGACCAGGGGGCTGCCTTGGGGCCCCGAGCGGGCTTGTCCCAGAGCAACAGACGCTGCTCGTCCGGGTTCAGCAGGCCGTCCGCGGCGCGGGCCAGCAGGTCGGGGTCGCTCAGCAGGCGCAAGATGATCCGGACCGGGTCCACGGCGGGCCAGACGGCGTCGACGAATTCACGCACGGGGCGAGATCGTGCGATCGAGTTCTGCACCCGGTCGTCGGTGATTTCACCGCCAGCCTCAAGACGCGTCAGCACGAGATGGGCCACTCGTTGCGGCAGCAGCGACCGGCCGGTCGCGTAGGTGTCACCTCGGGACCGAAGCGCCTGCATCGCCTCGGCCAGCCGGTGTGCGGGAATCCGCCAGCGGCGGCTGCCGCGAGGAACCACGATGGCTTCGGCCGGGTGAGTCACGTGTGACCAGATCGCGCGCCTGACCAGTTCGGCCATCCGGGCATCACCTTTGACCATGGCGACTTCTGGGGGATCGACCGCCCGGACGGGCACGCTCTCGACCAATTCGGCCACCGTGACGTGCTGGACGTCCACCTCTCCGAGTGTGGGCAACACCTGCCCGATGTAGTGCAGGAATGCGTCGTTCGGGCCGACCACGAGCACGCCGGTGCGAGCCAGGCGCTCACGGAAGGCGTGCAGCAGATACGCGGCCCGGTGCAGGCCGACGGCGGTCTTGCCGGTGCCAGGTGCACCCTGGACGCACACGGTCCGGTCCAGACCGGCGCGAACAACTTCATCCTGCTCGGGCTGGATCGTCGCCACGATGTCACGCATCGGGCCGACGCGGGGGCGCTCGATCTCCTCGGCCAGGATCCGACTGGCCACGTCTTGTTCGTCCGGGTCGGATAGGTGCTCGTCCTCGAAGGAGGTCAGCTCACCGCGGTCGAATCCGAAGCGTCGCCGGAGTACCAGGCCGTGTGGATCGCGGTGCGTCGCACGGTAGAAGGCCCGCGACACATCGGCTCGCCAGTCGATGACCACCGGATCGCCGATTCGGTCCATGACGTGCCGGCGGCCGATGTAGAACCGTTCGTCCGGGCTGTCGATCCGGCCGAAGAACAACGGCACGTCGGGATCGTCTTCGAGCGCCTTCGCCCGCCGGTGGAGCGCCAGTTCGTGATACGCCTGGGACACCGCGTCGCCGGCTTGTGCGGTGAGTGACATTGTGTGTTCGCGCATCCGGCGCAGATCGTCGCGGGCGCGGCGGAGGTATTCGCTCTCGGCAGTGAGGGCTGGGTCGGACGACGACATGCGGCTGCTCTCCGGGGGGTCGGCGGATATGTAGAGACTGATCCGACGGCCCGTGCCTGGGTAGCCCGGTCCGGTCGTGAAGGCCGAAGCATTTTAGTCGTCGCCGTAGGGCCGCACCAAGCCATTTTCTATACGGCTAGGTAGCGACGCCCGGCCGCGTTTGCAGTGCACACCTTTGGGAAGCACCACCGGTGACCGGTCCTCTCCGTCGGCTCGCCGTCCGCGCGCCCACGCGAGCGCTTCCTCAAGGGGCGCAGAGCTAAGCCTGTCGGTGGGTCTTCCCGAGGCGCAATGTGCGACGTCGTTCCGCAGGTAACCCGGCCCCCATAATGAGCGTCGTGCCCCTGGACCCGTTGGACCGGCGCATCATGGCCGTGCTGGCCGGAGACGCGCGTAAGAGTTTCGCCGAGATAGGTGAGGTCGTCGGCCTGTCCGCGTCTGCAGTGAAACGTAGGGTCGATCGGCTCCGGGCCAGTGGCACCATCATGGGCTACACCGCCGTCTTCGATCCCGGCGCGCTCGGCTGGAACACCGAGGCGTACGTCGAGATCTACTGCCGCCAGGCGACCAGTCCAGCACGGATCGCCGAGGCGGTCGGCCGGCATCCGGAAGTCGTCGCAGCCATGACCGTCACCGGAGACGCGGACGCGTTGCTGCGGATCCGAGCCGCCGACATTCGCCATTTCGAAGAGGTCCTCGAGCGCATCCGGGCCGAGCCGTTCGTCCTGCGTACGAGCAGCTACGTCGTGCTATCCCACCTGCTCGACAGGGGCGGTGACCCGATGCAGACCGGCGAGCGAAACGAATCAGCGGCAACCTCGCCGAACACGCACTGAAACGACGGGACGACGCAACATCTCACCATTGCCCGCGGCGGTGCCCGGTACCTAGCCTCCTCGGTGACGGCACGCCCGCACGCCTGCGTGGGCGTGCCGTCTGTGATCCCACCGTGCTTGCGAGGAGGTCCCTGTGCCCCGTGCCGCGACGAAGCGCCATTACCTGATGTGCCGTCCGACGTATTTCGACGTGTCGTACGCGATAAACCCCTGGATGGATCCAGGCTCGCCGGTCGACCGCGAGCGAGCGATCGCGCAGTGGAAAGAGCTGCGGGCGACCTACGAGCGGCTCGGCCACCGCGTTGAACTTATCGAGCCGCATCCCGAACTGCCGGACATGGTGTTCGCGGCCAACGGTGCCTTCGTCGTGGACGGACGGGTCTACGCTGCACAGTTCCGCAACCCCCAGCGAGCCGATGAAGCTCCGGCGTACCGGTCCTGGTTCGAGTCCGCCAGATACGCCGACGTCCGCACGCCCAAGCACGTCAACGAGGGCGAGGGAGACTTCACCGTGGTCGGTGATCTCATCCTCGCCGGAACGGGTCTTCGGACCGATCACGCCGCGCACCTCGAGGTTCAGGAGTACCTCGGCCGCCCTGTCGTGTCGTTGACCCTGGTTGACCCGCGGTTCTACCACCTGGACACTGCGCTCTTCGCGCTCGACGAGTCGAACGTCGCGTATTACCCAGCGGCCTTCTCCGAAGGCAGCCGTGCGGCGCTGCGCCGGCTTTTCCCGGACGCGGTGCTCGCCACGGAGGCCGACGCGCTCGCCTTCGGGCTGAACTCGGTATCGGACGGCCGGCACGTGGTGGTTGCGGCGGCGGCGCGCGATCTCATCGCCGCCCTGACCGAGCGCGGTTATGAGCCGATCACCGTCGAGCTGCCCGAGTTACTCAAGGCGGGCGGCGGCGCCAAATGCTGCACCCTCGAATTGCGTCCGTGACCGACCACCCCCGCGGATCATCGGCGGTTTCCGGCTACATCACCCGGAAACTGCCGATGATCAGCGGAGGACGTCTTCGGCGTCGATGATGCGGTACGCGTAGCCCTGCTCGGCGAGGAAGCGCTGCCGGTGCTGCGCGAAGTCCTGGTCGACGGTGTCGCGCGCCACAACCGCGTAGAAGCGAGCCGTCCGTCCGTCCGCCTTGGGACGCAGGATCCGGCCGAGCCGCTGCGCCTCCTCCTGACGAGAGCCGAACGTGCCGGATACCTGGATCGCGACCGTGGCCTCGGGCAGGTCGATCGAGAAGTTGGCCACCTTGCTGACGACCAGCGTGGTGATCTCTCCGGCCCGAAAGGCATCGAAGAGCCGCTGCCGTTCGCGGACCGTCGTCTCGCCCTTCACGATCGGTACGTCCAGCTCGGTCGCGAGCTCGTCGAGCTGGTCGATGTACTGCCCGATGACCAGCATCGGTTCGCCCGCGTGCCGTGCGGCCAATCGGCGGACGACCCGGCTCTTCGTCGCCGTCGACGACGCGAGCCGGTACCGCTCGTCGGGTTCCGCAGTCGCGTAGGCGAGCCGTTCGCCATCGGACAACGTCACCCGGACCTCCACGCAGTCGGCGGGAGCTATCCAGCCGGCCGTCTCGAGCTCCTTCCACGGCGCGTCGTAACGCTTGGGACCGATGAGCGTGAAGACGTCGTCCTCGCGACCGTCCTCGCGCACCAGCGTGGCGGTCAGCCCGAGCCGGCGGCGCGCCTGCAGGTCGGCGGTCATCCGGAAGATCGGTGCCGGCAGCAGGTGGACCTCGTCGTAGATGATCAAACCCCAGTCGCGGGCGTCGAACAGCTCCAGGTGGGCGTACGCACCTTTCCGTCGCGTTGTCATTACCTGGTAGGTGGCGATCGTGACCGGACGGATCTGCTTGCGCGCGCCGGAGTACTCGCCTATCTCGTCCTCAGTGAGAGACGTCCGCCGCAGCAGCTCGTCCTTCCACTGGCGGGCCGCCACGGTATTCGTTACTAGGATCAGCGTGGTTGCTTCCGCACGCGCCATGGCAGCCGCACCCACCAGTGTCTTGCCGGCTCCGCAGGGCAACACGACCACGCCCGAGCCGCCGTGCCAGAACCCGTCGGCCGCCTCGGTCTGGTACCTGCGCAGCGACCAGCCGTTCTCCATCAATGAGATCGGATGAGCCTCGCCGTCGACGTAGCCGGCGAGGTCCTCGGCCGGCCAGCCTAGCTTGATAAGCGCCTGTTTGAGCGTCCCGCGCTCGCTCGGGTGTACGGCCACTGTGTCGTCGCCGACCCGAGAACCGAGCAGCGGCTTCGTCCGCTTCGACCGCAGGACCTCTTCGAGCACTGCCCGGTCGGTCGAGCGCAGCACCAGGCCGTGGGCAGGGTGGCTTTCCAGCGTTAGGCGCCCGTATCGCGCCATCGTGTCCGCGACGTCGATGAGCAGGGCGTGCGGGACCGGGTACCGGGAGTAGCGCAGGAGCGTGTCGACGACCTGCTCGGCGTCGTGGCCTGCGGCGCGCGCGTTCCACAGCCCCAGCGGGGTCAGCCGGTACGTATGGACGTGCTCGGGCGCCCGCTCGAGTTCGGCGAACGGTGCGATAGCACGCCGGCAGTCCTCGGCCAGTTCATGGTCGACTTCGAGCAGCAAAGTCTTGTCGCTCTGCACGATCAGCGGGCCGTCGGTCACCGTGGGCTCCCTTCCTGGGCCCTCGCCCGATTGTCCTGGCGGCCCGTTATGAATTGTGCCAAGCCGGCAAGGAGCTGGGCCAAATCGAACGCGAACTCTCGTCCCAGGGGCCGGCGCACTCGTCCGGGCGGCTGCTCATCATCGCGGTCTTCGCTCCGCTCGCCATCCGCCAGTACCAGCGGCTGAGCCGGTAACTCGGGGCAAGACCCCTGCAACCGCCACGTTGATCTGCGCGTCATACGGGTATAGCCAGCACGGACACGCGGCAAATGTCCATGATCGACGGGGCGGAAGGATGGCTAGACTGATCAGCGATGGGTGGGGAGGACGATAGTAGACGGGGCTTCGGGCGATTCCTGAGCCTGGTTACTCTCGGCGCGCTGGTGCCGGGCGTGGGCTTGATCGCGACCGGCCGCCGGGTGGCGGGATGGATTGTACTCGGTGCCTGGGCCGGGCTCGTGGCCGGAATGCTGTTCGGCGTCCTGCGCAGCGGCAAGATGGGGCTGGTGGCGATCGGCTCGAGCCCGTCCACGCTCCGGGTCGTCGGGATCTCGCTGCTGGTGCTGGCCGTGGTCTGGCTCATTTCTGCTGCCGTGTCGTTGTACCTCCTTCAGCAGCCGTCGCTAACTCGCCCCCAGCGGTTCGCTGGTGCAGTTGCCGTGATCGCCGTGATGTCGCTGGTGATCACGCCTCTGGTGACGCTGGCCAGCCACAGCCGAACGCAAACCCAGCTGATCAACCGCGTCTTCGCCTCCGGTGACCAGACGAGCTTGACCGCACCTACGGAGAAGCCGGACGTCGCCGATCCCTGGGCCGGCCGCCCGACGGTCAACGTGTTGCTGCTCGGCGGTGACGGCGGGGTCGGCCGCGACGGTGTACGTCCGGACACGGTCATCCTGGCGAGCGTCGATACCGCCACCGGCCGCACCGTCCTGCTTTCCCTGCCGCGGAACCTGCAACGAGTGCCCTTCCCGGAGGACAGCCCGCTCTACGAGCTCTATCCGGACGGTTTCACCGGCGCGGGTGACCCCAACGAGTGGCTACTCAATGCGATCTACCAGACCGTGCCCGCCATTCATCCCGACGTGTTCGAAGACTCGTCTTTCGCGGGTGCA
The DNA here is from genome assembly GCA_036374175.1 of Jiangellaceae bacterium. Taxonomy (GTDB): domain Bacteria; phylum Actinomycetota; class Actinomycetes; order Jiangellales; family Jiangellaceae; genus JASLBX01. The sequence continues at coordinate 127,251 of DASUUH010000123.1, forward strand.
GATGCCACCAAGTGGGCTGTCGAAGGAGCCCTCGGGGTGGACGTGGACTATTTCGTCCTCGTCAACCTCGACGGGTTCAAGGAGATCGTGGACGCGCTCGGCGGTATCACCATCGACGTCCACTACCGGATCCCGCGCGGCAGCAAGCTGGACGAGCGGACCGGCCGGTGCACCGAACCGCGAGACTGGATCGAGCCCGGCCTGAACCAACGCCTCGATGGGGCGCGCGCGCTCTGGTACGCCCGGGCCCGGTGCGGGCCGCCGCCGGTCACCGACGACTACAACCGGATGGAGCGCCAGCGCTGTGTCATCGGTGCCATCATCGACGAGGCGCAGCCGATGACCCTACTGCGCCACTATCGCCGGGTCGCCGGAGCTCTCGAGGACGTCTTCCTCACCGACATTCCGCAGACGCTGCTGCCGGCGTTCGCCGAGCTCGCGACCCGGGTCCAGGAATCGTCGGTGTCGAGTGTGACGTTCACAGACGAGGTGATATCCCCGTCCGACCCCGATTACGAGCTGCTCCACGAACTCGTTGAAGATGCACTCGAGAACCCAGCACCAGAGGCTGTGGAGGCGACGGCGGCCGCGGGACCGGCCGCGGCCAATGCGCCCGACACCGAAACGTCCGCACCTGACACACCTGATCCGAGCACATCACCGCCGACCGATGCGGACGATGGCGGCGACGGCGACGAAGACGACGAGGACGGCGGCCCCGCCGGGACGCCTGAGGCGCTCGATGCCGTGTGCTAATCAGCCGGCCGGCGCATCGAGGTCGGCCACTCCGCTGATGCGGTGCACGGCGAACGAGCGCAGCTCACCGGACCGGTGATCGAACGCGGTCAACCACCCGGCCTCCAACCGGACCGGGTCGACGACCCGCTCGCTCGTCATGCCGTGGTGGTCGACGTAGCCGATCCAGATCGTGGCGCCGTGGTCGAGGGCCCGACGGATCTCGGCCAGTGTCTCCGCGGAGGCACTGCGGCCCAGCCGGCCGGGGGTGGCCTCGGCCGGCCGGCCGGCCGTTGAACGCTCACCGGCACGCATCGCGCGAACGGCAGCGGTGAGGGTGGGCTCCTCCGGTGCCGGGCGGTCGGCCAACACAGGTACCGGTGGCTGCCGGTCGGCCGCTCGTCGGTGCTCGCCGCGGGTCAGCACGATCGCACCGTCTGGACCCTCTGGGACGGGGGCGAACCCCCAACTGCGCAGCCGATCCACGAGAGTGGCCGGATCGAGCGAGGACGCCAGGACCGTCGGGGCGATGCGGCGGAGCGCGAGCGCCGCCGACCGCGAATCGGCCGTTATCTCGGCCAGGATGGCCTGATCGTCACAGCGGACGAAACTGGCTGCCGCTCCGACCCGAAGTTTCCCGTGGCGCCGCGCGATGTCGTCAACCAGGTACGTCAGCGGTTGGGGCACCGGTGTGCGGGATAGGCGACCCAGGAACTCGTGGATCTCCGCTGCCGTCCGGCCACCGTCGAGTGCGCGCCGGACGGAGTCTGGTGTGAAGCGGTGTACGGTCGCGCCGCCCCGGCTTTCCAGGTCAGCCAGTGTGGCAAGCTCCCGTGCGAGATCGGACCGCAGCGGGCCAGGCGCGATAGCCGTCAGGTCGGCCTGGATGAGCACGTGGTCGAGGGGTGCGGGTAGCACCGTTGACAGCCCTGCTGTCGCGGCCTTACGCGCCGCGTCGAGTGGTCGGCCGTCGAGGAGCGGACGAACGTATGACGCCAGCGCGCCGCGTCCAGTGACGCCGAGCAACTCCATCTCGTGAAGCGTCCAGCGAACGATGTCGTCACGCAGCCTGCCGCCCCGGCGTGGCCGCCGCCAACGAACCGCGTCGATCACGTCGGTGGGCTCAGGTGTCGTCCCCGGCGGCAACGCGGCCAGCACGCCGAGGACCAGCCGGCGCACTTCCGGTGCAAGCGGTCGATCCAGGTCGTGGCCCAGCGGTGGGATCGGCCGGTCGCGTTCGTCGCGCCCACCGACGAGCCCTGATACGCGGCTGGTAGCCAGCCAGGCCGTCGCCAGGCGGGTCCACCGGGTGGCCGGCTCCTGGCCCAGCCAGGCGTCGTACTCGGTGGTCGGCAGCCACACCGGATCGGCGTCCTCGGTCGCCGCGACCAGCCCTGCGGCATAGGCGACCTCGACGAGAAGGGCGGCGCCGGTGTCGTCAACGTCAAGTATCCGGGGCAGCCGCCGCAGTTCGCGTATCCCGAGCCCGCCGGTACGAAGCACAGGCGGGGCGTCGTGGGCCCACGCGTCCAGCAGTGTTTCGATCTTGCGAATGGCATCGAACGCCCCTGCGCCGGCAAGCCGGTCGACCGCACCGGGATCATGTTCGGTGCTCGCGGGCTCGAGTGGTTCCGGGCGCAGCCCCGGACGCAGGACCCCACCCCGTAGGTGCAGCCCGACCTCGCGAGGCAGGACCACCGTCGAGTCCTCGATGGGGACCACGAGTCCGCGGGCCAGCAGTTCCTCGACCGGCGTGGCGGCAGTGGCCCGGGTGACCGTTCGGTGGGCGTTGTCGACCCGCCCGGAAGGCGGTCCCGCCGACAGCGTGCGCAGCGCGGCCAGTGCTTCCGGACCGACCTGCTCGATCAGCGCTTCGAGACGTGCGGTGATCTCATCTGCCAGGTGCTGGGCCTCGGCGCCGGCACTGGCCTCGATGCCAAGGTCTTCGGCCAGGCCGGCCCGTCGGCCGGGGGACTGGTGGTGCAGTAGCTGGGCGAGCGGCGATCCCAACCCCGCCGGGTACGGTCCCAGCACGTCATGAACGGTACGAACCAGTCGCAGCGAGTGATCCGTACCCCATACCAGCGCTTGGTTGCGCAGCATGTCGAGGGCCAGCCGGATCGGAGTCTGCGGTACGGCGAGCAGGGAATGGACGTCGGCCGGGGAAGCGGGCTCGGCGAGTAGGGCAAGGGCCTCGACGACGTGGAGGGTGAACCGGTCGAGCCGGTCCAGCGCGCGAACCACGGACGTTCGCGTGGCGGCCCGGGAGGCGAGTTGGCTGATGTCGGCGGGGATAGGTGTGAGCAGATCGGGGCGGGCCCGCAACAGCGCGGCCAGTTCGGCATCGGAACGCCCGCGCAGATCCTCGGCGAGGCTGCGCGGTGCAGCGGTCGTAACCGTCCCCATCCGTCCTACGCTACGGCCCGGGGTCGTCGCCGTACGCCCCGACGGGTACAGATCTACAACCTGCGAAGCCGCGCGATCAGCTCGCTCGCGCGGCGCGCTGCGTCGCGGCGGGCGGCTTCGCTGGTCGCTCGCACGTCGTCGGTGTTGTCGGTGTCCGACTCATGCTCCTTGGTGTCCTCGCGGATCTGCTTGCGCCGTCGTTCGAGCGTCACGGCAAACCACGCTACCTGCTGCGACGGACGGTTTGTGTCCTCCCTGAGATCGAAAGCGTTCGATTGAGCGGCATTCAACATCGGGGAGATACTTGACCGTGCGATACGGACTCAAGCTCTCGCAGAAGGCCGCCATCGAGGAGTACCGGGCGGTGTGGCGAATCGCCGACGAAGCCGGCTTCGACTCGGTGTGGAACATGGACCACTTCGCCACGATCGGGGGCGACTCAACCGGCGACATCTTCGAAGCGTGGACCCTGCTTGGGGCCATGGCGGAAACAACCGAACGGGTCCGGATCGGTTGCATGGTCACCGGCAACACCTACCGGCACCCTGCGGTGCTGGCCAAGATGGCTGTGACCGTGGATCACCTCTCCGGCGGTCGACTCGAGTTCGGTATCGGAGCCGCCTGGGCCGAAAACGAGCACACCATGCTCGGTCTGGATTTTGGAACTGTCGGTGATCGCATGGACCGGCTGGAGGAGGCCTGCCAGATCATCCGCTCGTTGTGGACCGAGCAGCGCACTACGTTTCACGGGCGCCATTACCGGCTCTCCGAAGCCATCGCCGAGCCTCGCCCGGTGCAGCGTCCGCACCCGCCGATCTGGATCGGCGGCCGGGGCCGGACGCGCACCCTGCGGTTGACCGCGCAGTACGCGGACGTGTGGAACCTGCCCGGGGGTCCGCCGAGTGAGGTTGCCGAGTTGTCGAAGGTTCTGGACGACCACTGCAGAGCCGTGGGCCGCGACCCCGACGAGATCCGCCGGACCGTACAACTCCGGCTGCCTGACTCGGCTGGACCGGACGACCACCCGGCCGATGCGATGGAGTCGTTGTTGCCTGCGGTCGAGGAATACGCCGGCGTCGGCGTCGACGAAATGATTCTCATCGTGATTGGCGGAGCGGCCGAGGCCCAGGCCGAGCGGGCTGCCTCGATGCTGCCGCGGCTACGCTCGGTCGGCTGAACTCGGGCTTACATCCAGCCGCAGGTAGGCTCGAACGCATGCGGCCCGTCGTCGGATTCGATCTGGACCTCACCCTCGTCGATTCCGCTGACGGCATCGTCGCGACGTTTCTGGAAACGGCCCGCCGGTTCGCCACGACGGTGCATCAGGACTCCGTCCGGGCGCTCATCGGTGTTCCGCTCGAAGACATGTGTCGCCAGTTGATCGGCCCGGACGTCGCAGTCGCCGCGGCGCGCCTTTACCGCGAGCTCTACCCGCGCTTGGGGGTACCCCGCACCGTGCTCATGCCCGGCGCCGCGCGAGCCGTCGCGGCGGTGCATGCGCAAGGTGGCCGCGCAGTCGTGGTCAGCGCCAAGGCAGAACACCTGATTCACGCCTCGCTCGAGCATGTCGGGCTGGTTGTGGACGATGTGGTGGGCGACCTGTTCGGCGCGGCGAAGGGCGCGGCGTTGCGGGAACTCGGCGCCGCGGTACACGTCGGCGACCATCCGGGCGACATGGTGGGTGCGACGGCCGCCGATGCCCGCGCCGTGGGCGTGACGACCGGCCCGCACGACGTGGCCGCGCTGCGACATGCCGGCGCCGACACCGTGTTGAGCGGCCTGGAGGAGTTCCCGGAGTGGCTGGAGGAGTACGTGCTTGCCGCGCGGCTGGCCGCATTGGAGCGGCAGTTGCGAGACCTGGGCTCGGTTGTGGTCGCCTTCTCTGGCGGTGCCGACTCCGCATTCCTGCTGGCTGCGGCGGTGGGGGCGCTGGGGGCGGACAGTGTGCTGGCTGCCACGGCCGTGTCGCCGTCGCTACCCCGCCGCGAGCTTGTAGCGGCCCGCGAATTCGCGGAGGGCCTCGGCGTCCGCCACTTCCGTCCGCGTACCGATGAGTTGGCGCGCGAGGGCTACCGGGCGAACGGTGGCGACCGCTGCTATTTCTGCAAAGCAGAGCTTCTCGACGTGCTGGCACCGCTGGCCGAGCGGTTGGGCTACGCGCACGTGGCGACGGGCACGAACGCAGACGACGCGGTGGCCGGGTTCCGCCCCGGCATTCGAGCGGCGGCCGAGCGGGGCGCCGTGACGCCGTTGCGTGACGCCGGACTGACCAAAGCACAGATCCGCGAGGTGTCCCGCCGGTGGGGTCTGGCGACCTGGGACAAACCGGCCGCCGCGTGCCTGTCCAGCCGGGTGGCTTATGGCTTGGAGATCACCCCTGCCCGGCTGGCACGCGTCGACCGAGCCGAAGCCGCGCTCCGTGCCGAACTCGTCAAGGCCGGCCTGCCGGTGCGCAACCTACGCGTCCGTGACGTCGGCAGGCTGGCCCGGATCGAAGTCGACACCGAGCTTGTCGATCAGGTCGCCGAAGCCGCCGCAGCACTGGAAGCGGTCCGCGCCGCGGGGTTCGAGTCGGTGGAGGTCGACCCGCGTGGTTTCCGTTCCGGATCGATGAACGAACTCCTGCCGGAGCCGTCCCGCTTCCGTTGAGCCGCGCTGCGTTGAGCGCACGCTGCGTTGATCAGTCCGCGGCGGGTGGGACGGGCAGGCCCGCGGTGATGGCGGTGAGCCGGACGTACGACAGGAACAGGGCGTCACGACCCTCGGGGGTTAGCCACCTTAAGTGACCGTGCGCCTCCAGGCTTGAGAACCCATGCAGTGACGCCCACGAATGGAGCATGGCCTGGAAGGTCTCCGGTGACGGGGTTGGCTCGTCGGGATGTTCGGCCTTCTCAACCTCAACGCACTCGCGCAGCGCCTCGTCGACATCGGTGAGCAGCGGTTTGTCGAGTACTCCTTGATCAGCTGCGTCAAAGAAGATGGCCTTGAGCTGTGACATCGCTCGCTGTGCTGCTTCGGTCGTCGGTCCGTCCTCTGGGGCGTTGTAGCCGGGAACCGGCATGCCGAGGATGAGGGCGAACCGCACGGGTTCCTGCTTGGCCCACGACCGGTACGCGTCGGCGACGGCGAGGAACCGCCCCCAGACGTCGTCGGCCGGCACCTGCTCGCGGGCAGCCGCGACGATGGCGCCCAACTCGTCGAACGTGTCGGCAATCAATGCGGTGAGCAACTCGTCGCGGTCGGCGAAGTAGCGGTACAACGCCGGCGCGGTCATGCCCATCTCGCGGGCGATGTCGGAGAACCGCAGATCGGTTGTGCCCTGCTCGGACATCAGCCGGGTCGCGGTCTCCTTGATCTCCTCGATGGTGGCCGCCCTGGCTCGCTCGCGACGCGACAGCGGTGGGCCGCCGGCCGTGTGCTGATCTTGCGACTGTGTCGTCACGCGCCCGATGCCTCCTCGTGAACGTGCGGTTAAGCATCGTCACAGACGTTATAGGTATTGACAAGAGTACTGGACCTGGTGTTGTGTTATGCATCGTAACGCCAATAAGGGCTCATTACCAACGTCACGACCCGTTGCTGGGGGAGCAAAGACCATGACCACTCCGACAATTACGACCGACGGGCCCGCGCGCGCCGTACCTCGGCCAGGCCCACTGGGCAGGCTTGGCGGCCTGGCGTTCCGCAATCGGGGCCGAGTTGTCCTCGCCTGGATCGCCGTCATCGTCGCGGCGTTCGGGTTGTCTTCGGCGTTTGGGGGCGAGTTCGCCGCTGATTACTCCGCACCCGGGTCGGACTCGAAGCAGGCTCAGGAGTTGCTTGAGGCCAAGTTCCCGGCCCAGGCCGGCGACACCGTTGACGTGGTCGTGCGGGCCGAGAGCGGCGTGACCGATCCGGCCGTGCAGGCTGAGGTCGCGGCCCTCCTGGAGGAGTTGTCCGTACTGCCACACGTGGCGGCCGTCGACGATCCCTACAGCACGCCTGGAGGCATTGCGCCGGACGGTCAAACCCTCCTCGGCAAACTCGTCCTTGACGTCACCAATCCGGTGGACATGCCGATCGAGGACACCGAGCGACTGCTGGCTGTGGCTGACGGTGCAGAGCGTCCCGGCCTCGACGTGGCGCTCGGCGGTTTCGCCGTCCAACTGGCCGAAGAGGGCGAGGTTGGATCCGAGGCAATCGCTCTGGTTGCCGCGGGCGTCATCCTGCTGCTCACCTTCGGCTCGGTCGTGGCCGCAGGCCTGCCGATCATGGTCGCCGTGAGCGGACTCGGCGTCAGCGCTGCGCTCACGGCACTTATCGCAGCGGTCATCGACGTGCCGGACTGGACGACGGCCCTCGCGACGATGCTCGGCATCGCGCTCGGGATCGACTACACGCTGCTGATGGTGACCCGATTCCGCGAGTGGCGGGCGGTCGGTTTGGCTCCTGAGGCTGCAACTGTCGCGACACTCGACACTGCGGGTCGAGCCGTCATGGTGGCCGGCGCCACGGTTGTCGTCAGCATGCTGGGCCTGTTCGCGATGGGCCTGTCGTTCATGCGCGGAGCCGCCGTCGTCACGATCGCCGCGGTCCTGATCGTCATGGCTGCCGCAGCGACACTGTTCCCTGCGCTGCTGGGGTACTTCGGCTCGCGGATCGACCGGCTCAGGTTGCCGCTGGGCCGGCGGCGGACCGTCCAGGTCACCGAGGGTGGACACCTGGAGCCGGCTCGGGCTTGGGTGTGGTGGAGCCGGCTGGTCGACCGGCACAGCATCATCGCCAGCGTCGTCGGCGTGGGCCTGCTGCTAGCCCTCGCGGCACCGTTCCTGGGCGCCAGGTTCGGATTCCCGGATGCCGGCAACAACGTCGAGGAGACTTCGACCCGGCAGGCCTACGACATGGTGACCGAGGGATTCGGGCCGGGTTCGAATGGTCCGCTGGTCCTGGTGGCCGACCTGTCGGACGCCGGTGACCCGTCCGTTGTTGGGCAGGTGGCGGCGGGAGTCGCAACTGCCCCTGGCGTCGCGGCCGTTATGCCGCCGGTACCCAGCCCGGATGGGACCGCGGCGCTGATTACTGTCGTCCCCACCACGGGCCCGCAGGACGCCGGTACCGAAGACCTGGTCCGCGAACTGCGCGACGACGTGCTGCCCGAGTTGACCGCCGGTACCGGAGCCGATGTCCATGTCGGCGGCGTCGTGGCGATGGGAATCGACAGCAACGCCAATACGGTCGAGCGGCTGCCGTTCCTGATCGGCGGTGTGGTTGCGCTGTCGATGCTCCTGCTGCTGTTCTCGTTCAGGAGTATCGCGATCCCGCTGACGGCGGCCGTGATGAACCTGTTGTCGGTCGCGGCGGCATACGGCGTGATTGCGCTGGTGCTGGAGGGTGGTTGGCTCGGCCAGCTGATCGGGATCGACACCGCGACACCGATGCCGGCGTTCATCCCCGTCCTCGTCTTCGCAGTGCTCTTCGGGCTGTCGATGGACTACGAGGTGTTCCTGCTCAGCCGGATGCGTGAGTCGTGGGTGCGTTCGCGCGACAACGGCCGGGCGATCGTGGACGGGCTGGCCGGTACTGGTCGTGTCATCACGGCCGCTGCCGCGATCATGATCGTGGTGTTCGCCGCGTTCATCCCGAGTGACGAGGTCTTCATCAAGGTCATCGGGGTCGGCATGGCTGCGGCGATCTTGATCGACGCCACCGTGGTGCGCATGCTGCTCGTCCCGGCGATCATGCATTGGCTTGGCCGGGCGAACTGGTGGCTGCCCAAGGCCCTGGACCGGCGGATGCCGCAGCTGTACGTCGAGGGCCGTCCCGAGACGTTCTTGGAGTCGGCGCCGCCGCCCGAGGCCGGCCGGGAGAAGGTCGGCGCCCCGGCTTAATCCCTTTCGCACCTTTGTCGTTCGATCACGTTCGGCAGGCGTAGCGACGTAGCTACATGCATGCAGGCCTGTAGGTACGTCGCGCCGCCTGCCGAACGTGATCGAACGGTCAGGAAACGTCAGCGAACGAGGTCGTCGAACAGGCGGGCCAGTTCTGCTTCGGGCTTTTCGGTGAGACCACTGTGTACCGGGCCCGGCTGAAGGATCGTGCTTCGTGGTGCCGTCAGCAGCCGGAACCGCTCACCGGGGCTCGATCCTGCCGCCGGCCCCGTGGCGCCGGCACACGTCGCCTTGATCGCGTTCACGGCCGCCGTCACGGCCTCGACGTCGGCCGATGGGTCCAGTGCAAGCAGCCGCTCCTCACTCACGTGCACGCTGGCCGCCAGGTAGTCCAGGGCCTGGCAGTAGACGATCACTCCGACGTTGAGGCATTCGCCGCGTTCAATCCGCGGGATCGCGCGGACGACGGCGTACTCGAAGACGTTCATGCGACCGCCCTGGGCAACCAAGCGTACGACTCCGCAGCTCTCGCCGCCAGATACTCGACGTAGATCCGGCGATCCTCCACCGGCAGCCACTCGTCCGGCACGAGCGAGACCACCTCTGTCAGCAGGCTCTCGGTGACGAGCGAGGAGAGCTCGGCGTTGGCCACCCCGAGTCCGGTCACGAAGGAGGCGAGCGCGTGGTCTTCGAGCGGGTACGGCCGCCGGGCGAACTCCTCGGGCCCCGGCCAGGTGTGCTGAAACAACAACGCGGCGCCGTGGTCGATCGCCCACAACTCGTGGTGCCAGACCAGCAGGTTCGGATTGCGCCAGCTGCGGTCGATGTTCACCGTGAGGGCGTCCAGCCACAGAATCATGGCGGCGACGGCGGGATCCGGCCGCCAGCCGATGCCGTCGTACCCGAGAGCGCGCGGCAAGAAGTCCACGCCGAGATTGATGCCGGCGCTGGCCACCAGCAGGGCCTGGACCTCTGGATCCGGCTCACGTCGGCCGATCGCTTCGTCGAGTTCAACGAGCACCAGATCGGGGACGCGGATCTCGAGCCGCCGCGCGAGCTCACCAACGATGATTTCGGCAATCAGTGCCTTGACACCTTGCCCGGCGCCGCGGAACTTCACGACGTATGTCCCTAGATCGTCGGTTTCCACCAAGCCGGGCAGAGAGCCGCCCTCGCGCAGCGGCTCAACAAACCTCGTTGCCCGCACAGTAGGCAGGAAGGCAACATCGACCTGGCCCATGAAATCAGACCGTACGGCACTACTCTGGTGTACGTCGCGTCCGATTGGGCGCAGGACAGAGTCTCCGACTACGAACGAGGTCTTCCGTGCCTACCGGCAAGGTCAAGTGGTACGACACCGAAAAGGGCTTCGGCTTTCTTTCCAAGGACGAGGGCGGCGACGTTTTCGTGCACTCGTCGGCGCTGCCTTCGGGCGTGCCGTCGCTCAAGCCCGGCCAGCGGGTGGAGTTCGGCGTTGCCGAAGGCAAGCGGGGTGAGCAGGCCTTGTCGGTCCGGGTTCTCGACCCGCTGCCGTCGGTCGCGGCGGCGCAGCGCAAGAAGCCGGACGACATGGTCACGATCATCGAAGATCTGATCAAGCTGCTGGACGGCATGTCCAACACGTACCGGCGCGGGCGGCACCCCGACCGGCGGGCGGCGACCAAGGTGGCATCGGTCCTGCGTGCGGTGGCGGACGATCTCGAGCTCTAGTCGGCTGCTGTCTGGCGCGGTGGCTTGACCTGCTGAGCCAGGATCAGCCCGGCCAGCAGCAGGGTGGCGGCCAGGCCGAAACCCAGGCCGGGGATCAGTGGTAGCGCGATACCAAGCAGGCCACCAAGGACCCAGGCCAGCTGCAGCAAGGTCTCAGACCGCGCGAACGTGCTCGTGCGAACCTGGTCGGGCACGTCTCGCTGGATGACCGCGTCCAATGACAGCCGGCCGAGTTGCTGGCCGAACCCGGCCACCAGCCCGACGACGAGCACCATGACAAGTCCCCACAACACGGCGGTCAGCCCCGCCACCACGGTGGCCAACGCCACCAGGATCAGCACTATCCGATCGGGGCTTCGCGCGCGGACGGTCGCACCGACGGTCGTCCCGCCGGTGCTGCCGAGCCACGCCGCGACGACGAGCAGGCCGATCGAGACGGTGTCCGGTAGCCCGGCCACTGGCTCCTCCCGCAAGAGGAACGCCACGAACATGGTGAGAAAGCCGTTGAACCCCCGGAGCACCGCGTTGGCTCGCAGCGCTCGAACGACGGCAGCACCGACCCGAAAGGGCCGGCCCGGGGCGGCAACTCCCCTGCGCAGAGAGACGCCACGCTCACCGGCCGTCGAGTCGACCTGCGGAGACAGCCGGATGGCCAGCACGGTGGCCGTGATGTAGGCGACAAAGGCGAGGTAAAGCGGCCAGTCCGGACCGATCAGGGCCAGCCCGATGCCGACCGGGGCGGCCACCGCTGCACCGGCCACGCCGGCCAGTGAGAGCCGGGAGTTCGCGGTGACAAGTTCAACCGACGGCGGAAGGACTCGTGGCACCGCCGCCGACCGGGCGATGGCGAATGCCCGTGATGCGACCAACACGCCGAAGGCGGCGGGGTAGAGCCACAAATCGTCGCTGACGATGCTGCTGGCCATGACCCAGGCGAGGAACGCCCGCAACGCGGTGGACGTCCCGATCGCCCACCGTCGCCCATGGCGGAATCGGTCGAGGAACGGTCCGATGATCGGCGCGACGACGGCGAACGGGGCCATCGTGACGAGCAGGTAGAGCGCCACCTGGCCGCGGGCCTCCGACGTCGCGGCGGAGAAGAAGAGCGTGTCGGCCAGCGCGATGGTGATGAGAGTGTCGCCGATCGCGTTGACGGCGTTGAGTTCGATGACCCGCGACAGGCCGGACTCACCGGCGCCTTCGGCAGTGGTGGCCCGCCTGACCCTTGTGGCTCCCTTGCGGGCGGCCCGAGAAGTCGACGTGGCCGCGCCGCGGGCAAGCCGCGACGTGGAGGCAGCGGCAGCCTTGGCAGCCCGCGCAGACATGCCAGCAACCCGGCGTACGCGGGGTTCGCCGCGAGCGCCGGGCTGATCTGCCTGCTTCACGCGCCCTATCCAACCTCATTTGGCCGACCGCATCGGAAACGTGCCAGCTCATTCCGACCGAGGTCGCCGCTGGGAATTGGCGGCCGTAAGTGCCAGAATCCAGGGTTGTGAGTCCCGCACCGTCGCGAGCCCGCTCCTACAAGGCCGACCCTGCCTGTGTCGCCGCCGTTGATGTGGCGCGCGCGGCCGCCCTCGAGACCGCTGGCGCCGATCACGTCGGCAGCCACCTCGGCCACGATGTGGAGGGTGACCGCGTCGTGACCCACCACTTTGAGTGCACTGCTCCTGGGTACCGCGGGTGGCGGTGGTCCGTCACGGTGGCTCGCGCGTCCCGCGGCAAGGTTGTGACGATTGACGAGTGTGTCCTGCTGCCTGGCCCGGACGCCGTGCTCGCGCCGGCCTGGGTGCCATGGGATGAGCGGGTCAAGCCCGGAGATCTCGGCCCGGGCGATCTGATGCCGACGACGGACGACGACCCGCGGCTGGTGCCGGGCTACACCGGCGTGGACCGCGACTCAGACCCGCTGGCCGCCAAAGAGGTCGTGGACGAACTCGGGCTTGGCCGAGCCTGGCTGCTCTCACCGCATGGACGTGACGAGGCCGCGGCCCGGTGGCGCGCCGGCGAGGGCGGGCCGGACACCGATATCGCCCGCGCCGCTCCCGCACCGTGCCAGACATGCGGGTTCATGATCCGATTGAGCGGGTCGCTCGGTCAAGCCTTCGGCTTGTGCTCCAACGAGCGCACGCCGTTCGATGGTCGGGTCGTTTCGTACGACCATGGTTGCGGCGCGCACTCGGACGTGCGGGTCCAGCAGGTCAGCTTCGACCCGTCCGAGCCAGTACTCGACACCGTGTCTTACGACCCGGTGCTTCATGATGACTTCGATGAGGAGTCCAGCCGGGTCTGATCCGTTCGGCACGGAGCGCCTGCGGGCGACCGTGCTCGCTGCCTGGGCCGCCTCGCCGGCCCGGTTTCGCGAAGACGCCAATGCCGAGGAGGAGCTCGCCAGGGGCGCGTACCGCGACCGAGTCGTCGTGGAGTTGGCCCAGAACGCCGGGGACGCGGCGGCCCGGTCCGGTGTCGGAGGCCGGCTGCTGCTGCGGCTCGACGGCGCGACGCTGCTCGCCGCCAACACCGGTGCCCCGCTCGACGCTGCCGGCGTCGAAGGGCTTTCGACGTTGCGCGCCTCGACCAAACGCGACGAGAACGCGGTCGGCCGGTTCGGGGTGGGTTTCGCCGCCGTCCTAGGAGTCAGCGATGAGCCGGCCGTGCTGTCGCGAACCGGCGGCGTTCGCTGGTCACGTGCCGAGGCGGTGGCGGCCGCCGCCGCAGTTCCGGAGCTGGCTGACGAACTCGTCCGGCGCGGATCCGCCGTTCCGGTGCTTCGCCTTCCGATGCCCGCCGGTGGCGAGCCGCCAGCGGGCTACGAAACCGTCGTCCGGCTGCCACTACGTGACGACGCGGCTCTGGAACTGACCCGGTCGCTGCTTGACGCGGTGGACGATGCGTTGGTGCTTTCGCTACCCAACCTCGCCGAAATCGTGATCGACAATGGAGTCGCCACCAGAACCCTCAGCGCTCGCCGGAGTGGCACCGATGTGCGGGTGACCGAAGGCGCCCGCGAGACCCACTGGCGGCTCGTCGAGCGGACCGGCCGGGTTCCTGCTGACTTACTTGCCGAGCGGCCCGTGGAGGAGCCGGATCAGTGGCGGGTGGCCGTCGCGGTTCCGGTCCGGCCGGATGGCCGCCCCGAGGCGCTCCCGCCATCGGTGCCCAAGCTCGTCCACGCACCGACCCCGACCGACGAGCGCACCGAGTTGCCCGCACTCGTGCTGGCCAGCTTCCCGCTCGACTCGTCACGCCGCCGCGCCGTGCCCGGCCGGCTCACGGACATGCTGGCCGGCGAGGTAGCCACGGCGTACGCGGATCTTGTTACGGAGCTGGCCGCCGCCGGGCCGGCAGTGCTCGATCTCGTGCCACCTCCGCTTCCAGTGAGTGAACTGGACGCCACGCTGCACCGGGCGATCGTCCCGGCGCTAGCCGAGGCCCGGTTCGTGCCGGCCGCCGACTTGCGGCCGCAGGGCAGTGCCGCGGCCGGTCCGGGCCAGCACGAGCAGTCTGACCGGCTGGCGCCTCGCGACGCTGTGCTGGTGAACGGGCTGCGCATGGCCACGGAACCCGCTGCCTTGCGCCGCTTCGTGCCCGGCCTTGCCGACCCGCGGTGGTGGCGTGCGGAGCCGTTGCGCCGGCTGGGTGCACGGATCGCCGAGCTCGCGGACGTCGTGGACGCGCTGGGAGAGCACGACCTGGAGCCGGCCGAGTGGCGTGATCTGTACGACGCGTTGGAGGGCGCGGATCTCGAGGCACTCGCCACGCTTGCGGTGCCGCTGGCCGATGGCCGGCTTGTGCGGGGAGCCCGGGGTGTGCTGCTGCCGGGTCCTGACGTCGGCCCCGAAACGCTGATGGCGCTCGGACTTCGGGTGGCGGCGGCCAGTGCCGTCCACCCCCTGCTGGCCCGGCTCGGTGCGACCGAAGCGACGCCTGCTGCGGTGTTGCGCGAGTCGGCGGTCCGCACGGCGGTCGACGCGCAAGACGAAGCGGTCGCCGAGCCGGTACTGCGGCTGGTCGGGGCGTCCGGGCTGACCGTCGAGGACGAGCCCTGGCTGGCCAACACGCTGATACCGGATGGGACCGGTTCACCGGCTCCGGCGGGCGAGCTCTGGTTTCCAGGTGCCGGTGTGCTCGACGTCCTCGATGTCGACCACGCCGAATACACGGTCGATCCGGCCGTAGTCGAGCAATCGGGCCGGGACGTGCTCGCGGCGGTCGGCGTCCGGGAGGGGTTCGCCGTCGTCGTAGCACCCGACGTCGCATTGGATGAGGACTCGTGGCACGACCTGGACGACGAGGCCGGCTGGAAGTCGGCGATCGCCGAACGGCTGCCGGGTCAGGAGTTGCCGGCGATGCTGACCGAACTGGTAGCGGTTCGCGACCTCGATCTCGTCCACGAAGACCGGTGGGCCGATGCCGTCGCGATGCTGGCGGCCGACCAGCAGACTCGTCGGGCCCTCACCGAGCCCGCGCACGCGCTGCTGGCCGATGGCTCCCGGCGCGACGTGCCGTCGTACACGGCGTGGTGGCTGCGTGAACACGGGCAGTTCGGCGGCGTACCGCTGCGACTGATGAGCGCTGCGGATGCCGATCCGTTGGTGAGGCGCCTGCTGCCGGCCATTCCCGTGCCCCTCGACGATGCGGTGAGTCGTGCACTCGGCTTGGCGCGGACAATGTCGGATCTGGTGACCCAACCGGACCGGCTACTTGACCGGCTGGCAGATCCGGCCGTCCACCTGACCGCGGCCGACCTGGCGGCCATCTACGCTGTACTGATCCGCGCCGGCCTCGACCCAGAGGCGGTGCCACCGCCGGAGCAGGTGCGGATTCCCGACGCGGACCGCACCCGGGTCGTCCGGGCGAACGAGGTAGTCGTGGCCGACGGACCACACTGGCTTCAGTTGGCTTGGCCGGCCGTACTGCCCGGTGGTGCGGAGTTGGCGACGTTGCTGGATTTGCCGCTGGCAAGCGTTGTTTCGGACCCTTACCCGCAATCGACAGGACGGGTGTCGGGCGTGCCGGACGCGGTCGTTCTCATGCTGCCTGAAGCCGCTGCCACGTACCTGGAACACGATGATCTGCAGGTGGCCGGCGGGTCGGTGGATTGGTGGGTCGATCCCGACCGAACGGTGCATGCGGCAACGACCGATGGCCTGGCTCGCGGCCTCGCCTGGGCCGCCGGGCGGTGGGACGTGCGGCTGGAGTTGGCCGAGGTGTTGCGTGACCCGAGCGTGGTTTCCGGCCTGCTGGCCGAACGGGCCTTCGAATCGCCCGCCCGCGACTCGTCGTCGGACCAGTGATCGCGGTGCGGGTTCGCACCGTGCCGGCGACAGGCACGGCGACGGTGGGAACTCCGCGTCGCTGCTACTTGGTATCCAGGTCGCGTTGCCGGAAACCGGCAAGCCCGAGCGCTACCAGCCCGGCGGCGATCAGCGTGAGGACGATCACTGGCGGCCAGGACGCGTCCTCGAGCGGCAACCGTGCAACATGCTCCAACGGCGACAGGTTGTGCACCCATTGCGGCAGATCCATGATCGGGCCGAAGAACCCGACGATCATCGCGAAGCCGAATACGGCCCACGTCGCGCCGACCGTGCTGGGCGCGAACCCGAACAGCAGCGCAGCGATGCCCAAGAAGACCAGTAAGGCCGGGGCGTACACCAGATGCGCTGCCAGGGTTTCCCATACGTAGGTGCTGTCGCCGACCGAGATCGCCGTCGAGATACCCAATACCAGCCCGGAAATGGCCAGCAGCGCGACCACACCGGCGGCCAGGACTGCCACGTGGCTACCGAGCCAGGCATTCCTACCGGTCGCTGTAGCCAGCACCGGCTCGGCTCGGCCTCGGGTCTCCTCGCTTCGCGCCGCCTGCACGCCCAGGATCGCGAAGACGGCGATCACGATTGCGAACGACAGCGCCATCGTGCTGACATAGCCGTCGAGGATTCGGCTCGCGTCTCCACCGAGTACATCGATCATCGTCTGGGGGAGATCCTCGAACGCGTCCACGATGGGGCGGGTCATCCCGCCATAGACCGCCGCGGCGACGACGAGCGCGGCACCCCAGCCGATGAGGCCGGCTCGCTGCAATCGGAACGCGAACGTCAGCGGCGACCGCAGCCAGGAAGCAGCCGTCGGGCTGCCGCCTCGAGGAGCGACGAGTCCGGCGCCCACGTCACGGCGAGTCGACAGGGCGTAACCCGCGGCCGCAGTCACGGCTGCAAACGCGACCGACAGCAGCAGCGGCCACCAGCGTCCGTCGGCATACGGGCGGGTCTGCTGGGACCAGGCGAGCGGGGAGAACCACGAGAGCAGGCTGCCACCCTCAGTGATCGTGTCGCCCGCGGCGCGGATGACGTATGCGGCCCCGAGAGCTGCACCGGCCAGGCCCGACCCGGCCCGCGAGAAGGCGCTCACCTGGACCGTGAGAGCCGTTAGCCCGGCCCACACCAGCCCGACAGCGCCGACGCTCGCCCCGAAGAGCAGTGCGTCGCTGGTCTCGAGCCCGGCGGCGCCCATCGCCGCTGCGACAAGCAGTGTGGTCAAGACATTGGCCATGACCGCGACGATCAACGCAGCGGTCAGGTGAGCGTGGCGGCCGACGACGTTGGCCCGCACAAGTTCGGCCCGTCCGGTTTGTTCCTCGACCCGCGTGTGCCGGGAGACAAGGAGGATGTTCATCAAGGCCACGAGTAGCAGGAAGTACAACCCGTACACGCCGACGATGACGATCTCGATCGTGGGGTCGTCGAGCCCGAACCCCGGGCCGGAGATGATCGCGCCGACGCCGCCCTCGACGAATTCGGTGATGGCCTGAAGGTCTGCCTCGGTCTGGTACAGCTGCGGCAGCGCCGCTGCGTAGTAGAAAACGAACAAAAACAGGCCGAACAACCAGGCGGGCAGCTTGATCCGGTCACGCCGAAGGTTGAACCTAACCAGCTTGCGCGTGCCGGCCAGACTGTTCTCGCGCGGCCGGCCGGTGGTTGCGCGGGCGGGTTCTCGGGTGACAGTGGTCATCGCTCGGCTCCGTTGCCGTTCGCGGCGAGCTCGTCCCCGTAGTGCCGGAGCATGAGCTCTTCGAGGGTGGGTGGGTGGCTGGTCAGCGCACGGATTCCGAAGCCGGTCAGGTGCCGGACGGCGGCGTCGAGGTGTTCCCCATCAACAGCGAAGCGGATCCGGCCGTCGCTGGCTTCGGCGTTGTGAATGCCGGCCAGGTTCTGCAGCCCGGTCACCGGCGTTGCCGTGTGCGCTTCAATCGTCGTGCGGGTCAGGTGCCGCATCTCGGTGAGTGTTCCCGACTGGACGATCTTGCCCAGCCGGATGATGCTGATCCGGTCCGCGAGCTTTTCGACCTGCGCAAGGATGTGGCTCGATAGCAGGACGGTGCGTCCTTCGGCCTTCATCTGGTTGATGACATTCTGGAACACGACTTCCATGAGCGGGTCCAGCCCGGCGGTCGGTTCGTCCAGCAGCAGCAACTCGGCATCGGAGGCGAGCGCGGCGACGATCGCCACCTTCTGCCGGTTGCCCTTCGAATAGGTGCGACCCTTCTTCGTCGGGTCGAGGTCAAATCGCTCGATGAGCTCGTCGCGGCGCGCACGGTTCAGCCCGCCCCGGAGCCGGCCCAGCAGGTCGATGGCCTCGCCACCGGTCAGGTTCGGCCAGAGTTCGACATCGCCGGGTACGTACGCGATGCGACGGTGCAGCGCGACCGCGTCGTCCCAGGGGTCGCCGCCGAGGATCGTGACCTGGCCGGAGTCCGCTCGCAGCAATCCGAGAAGCACCCGGATGGTGGTGGACTTGCCGGCACCGTTAGGGCCGAGGAAGCCGTGCACTTCGCCTATCTCGACGGTCAGGTCGAGGCCATCGAGAGCACGGGTGGGCCCGAAGGTCTTGACGAGCCCGGAAGTCGTAACGGCTGTAGTCATGGTAGGGAAGCTATCACGACTTTCACGAACTTGTGAAGTATCTTATGTGTGTAGGATGTGTGGACATTGTGGGAAGGGTGGTTCCCGTGACATCGGCGTCAGATGGTCGTGAGCAACTGCTTCGTTTCGTCGAGCGGTTCGCGATCGTGTTATCCGATACTGGTATGGCCAGGATGCCCGCCCGAGTGTTCGCGTACGCGCTCGTCGACGACGCCGACCGGTATACGGCCACCGAACTGGCCGAGGCCCTGCGCGTCAGCCCAGCGGCGATCTCCACCGCGGTACGTGATCTGGTGCAGGCCGGTCTGCTGGGCAAGCAGCGCGAGCCAGGCGATCGGACGGACACCTATGTGCTGTTCGACGGCGACATCTGGTCTGAGATCTACCTCAAACGCGAAGGGCTGATAGAACCGTTCGAACGCATCGCTGCCGAAGGTGTTGCGTTGTTCGGCCGCGACCGGCCCGGCGGTCGGCGGCTGGCCGAAACGGCGGCGTTCTTCACGTTCATGCGCAAGGAGATGCCGGCCTTGATGGACCGCTGGCGAGACTACCGGCGCACGGTCCTCCCGGAGTGACTGGTGAAACTTGACGGTCTTTTCACGCGCGTTCACGAAATAGGTGAATTTCCGATTGAGGGCAGGAGGTGCAGGTGACACAGGTGCCTGAGCCGACGGCGGACGAGACCGTCCGCTGGTTCGTCGAGCAGTCCGCGCTGCTGCTCACCGACTCCGGGTTGCCGCGGATGGCGGCTCGCGTGTTCGCCTATCTGCTGGCTGGTGATCGCACGACGTACACAGTCGCTGAGATCGCCTCAGGGCTGGGTATGAGTTCGGCAGCAGTCTCCGGCGCGGTTCGCCACTTGAGCCAGGCGGGCCTGCTGGTCAAGGACCGCGAGCTCGGAGCGTCGGCTGATTCCTACCGGGTGTACGACGATGCTTGGCAAGTCATCGCGGTCCGGACCGTTGAGGCGATAGACCGGGCGGTGGATGTCTTGAGCGCCGGGGTGGACAGGCTCGATCGCGAAGCCGGGCAGGCGAGCGAGGGCGTGCGCGAAGCCCTCGAGTTCTACCGCTTCTGGCGTAATGAGCTGCCCGCCACCATGGAACGCTGGCGCGATCACCGCCGCGCCGTCCTGGGCGGGTCCGCGACGGCCATGGGCACCTGATCCGCGCCGGCAGTTGACCGACCAGCTACGCATAGCCGGCGTGTGCCAGATAGCCTTCAAACTATGGACAGGCGCCGGAGCAGAGGCGAGGCTCCGCCGGATCTCAAGCCGGTGGACGTCGACGGCGTCCGCACGGTCGCCATCATCACCGTCCTATGGGCACTCGCGTTCGTCGTACTGGCATTCCGTCGTAACGAGCTGGACGACGCAGGCCGCGGGTGGTGGATCTGGACCTGCCTGGCCGGTGTCGGCCTCGGTCTGCTCGGGCTCGAGTACTGCCGCAAGCGGCGTGATGCCATCGCGCGGGCAGAACTCGACGAGGAAGCGGACGCCGATTTCGACGATGCCGGCGAATGGGCAGACGGCGAACTCGCCGCCCTGGCCGCCGACGATGACTCGGCGGACCTGGGCTTCGAGCAGCCGACGCAGGCGTACTCGCCGTACGACCGTACTCCGCCGGCGGCTCCGTTGCCCTTCGACCCACCGCCACCACCGCAGCCGGCTCCAACTCCCACGCCGCCTCCGGGTTACGACACCAGTGAACACACTGGGACGTACTCACCACGCGGGCGGCCGCCGCCGGGTTACGTCACGGGGGACTTCCCCGCTGTGTCCGGGGAGTTCCCGGCGGTGTCCGGGCAGCCCCGGTCCGGATCCGGCGAGTTTCCTGCTGTTCGCGACGATTCGCCGGCGGGCGGCAACGTGCCTCCTGGAGCCCCTTATCCGCCACCTCAGCTGCCCGCACGTCCGCCGCGCCCTTCGCGTGCCGCCGCGTCGGGACCCCAGGAGCCGGCGCACCCGGACCGACCCTATGGAACTTCAGCCGCACCGGCCGGGTACTCACCTGATCCCGATCACTCCCGCCGGCACCCGCGTGACGAGGAACTGGCCCGGCGGTACCGGGAGGAGCAGGCCCGCGCCACGGCGGCCGGGTACGAACCACCGACCTACCCTGAGTTCCTTCAGGACGAAGCGGCCCGCCACGGTGATGCTGCGTGGCGGGGCGGACCATCCCCGGAGCAGCCTCGAGCGGACCAGCCGTCTCTCACAGCCGAGCCGCCGCGACCTGAGGCGCCGCAGCCGCCGCCCGCGGATCCCGGCCCGCCACCACCACGGCGTCGCACCGTCGGGTTCGACAGCGAGTTCTTCGGCGACGAGCCGGCGGGTGAGAGTAGTCATGGCGCGGATTTCCTTCTCGACGAGGACGAGCCGGATAGCGATTACCGTGGCCGGCGAGCCCGCCGCGACTAGGCGTGGCTTGAGCTCGTCCGTCACTTGAGACCCCTCCAAGTCGTCTAGTGCCCTGACCGTGCTGGACGTCAGCAGCGTAGGCTAGCTTGGCAGCTGGCCGTTAGCAAAGCTAATGAGCTAAACTAACGGTTATGACATCGCCTGTGGCCCCGACACGCAGCCAGGCCGGGTTGGCCAGCGCGCTCCGGGTCTCTGTGATGCGACTGGCCAGGCGGCTGCGCTATGAGCGTGAGGACACGTCTCTCACGCTCAACCAGTTGTCTGCGATGGGCACCCTCGCCCGGCTGGGTCCGATCACTCTGGGAGAACTCGCCGCCGCTGAGCGCATCCAGCCCCCGTCCATGACCCGCATCGTCTCCGCTCTCGAGGCGCGCGGGTTGGTGACCCGTGAGCCCGATGCCCAGGACCGACGCCTGGTCATCGTGCGGCTCGCCGAGGAGGGCAAGCAGATGCTCGCGGCCGACCGGCGCCGCCGCGATGCGTGGCTCAACCATCGGCTCCGTGAGCTCACTGCCGACGAACGAGAAGCGCTCCGGCGTGCGGCGCCAGTGCTCGAGAAGCTGGCGTCCTGGTGAGCCCTACCTTCCGCTCCCTTCGCCATCACGACTACCGGCTCTACTGGTCCGGCATGCTCGTGTCCAACATCGGCACCTGGATGCAGCGGGTGGCGCAGGACTGGCTGGTACTTGTCGTACTTGGTGCAGGGCCAGCATCGCTCGGCATTGCCACCGGCCTGCACTTCTTGCCATTCCTGCTGGTCGCACCGATCGGCGGGCTATTGGCCGACCGGCTACCGAAGCACCACCTGCTCAAGGCGACCAATGCGTTCATGGGCCTGGTCGGGCTGACCACGGGAGTGCTGGTGCTGACCGGTGTCGCCCAGGTATGGCACGTCTACCTGCTGGCATTCCTGCTCGGCGTCGGTGCCGCGCTGGACAATCCGGCTCGCCAGGCGTTCGTATCAGAGCTCGTCAAGCCGGACGATCTGCCAAACGCTGTGGCGCTGAACAGCGCGTCGTTCAACGCGGCGCGGTTGGTGGGCCCTGCGGCCGCCGGGCTGTTGATCGCCGTGATCGGCACCGGGTGGGTTTTCATTGTCAACGGCCTGAGTTTCGCGGCGCCGATCCTGGCCCTCACGCTGCTCCGCCGCCGGATCACCGCACCACAGCAGACCGATGCAGACGGTGGTGGCCCGCTCAGCCGCCTGACCGAAGGAGTGCGGTACGTCCGCGGGCGCCATGACCTGCTCATGTTGCTGGGGATCATGTTTTTCGTCGGCACATTCGGCATGAACTTCCAGATGACCTCGGCCCTGATGGCCACCGAAGTGTTCGGCAAGGGTCCAGCCGAGTACGGAGTGCTCGGTTCCATCATGGCGATCGGCACATTGACCGGCGCACTCATCGCTGCCCGTCGGCGTGGCACCCCGCGCCGGCGCATCATCGTGCTTGGCGCGTGCGCGTTCGGAGCGCTCGAAGTCGTCGCGGGCTTGATGCCGACCTACGTCACGTTTGCCGTGAGCCTGGTGCCCATCGGTATCGCCGCGATGACCGTCCTCACCGCTGCCAACGCGTACGTACAGACCACAGTGCCGAAGTACGTGCGGGGGCGGGTGATGGCGCTGTACATGATGGTGCTGCTTGGTGGCACTCCGATTGGTGCGCCGATCATCGGCCAGGTGGCCGAACTGCTTGGTGCCCGCTGGTCGCTCCTCGGCGGCGGCGGCCTCACCGTGGCCGGAACGGTCTTGATAACGGTGGCGATGGCCCGGCGCAGCGGTCTAGTTCTCAGGCCGCAACTGCGCACTGCGGCGTAGCCACCTTTCTCTACGTTCCCGTTGTCCGGCCGGACGGGTCTGTAGCGTGGGCGGTCTCGCCACCGGACCCGGACAGGTCACGACAGCTCGAGGACACCATTTGGTAACAGGGTCTTGACGGATATGTAAGAGCGCTCTCACACTCGTTCTATCGGGCGTGAGAGCGCTCCCACATTCTCAGATGGAGGGACGGGTCATGAGACGAACTGGTAAGCACTGGGTGCGCCTGGCAGCGGTCGCTGCGGCAGGCACCCTTGTGCTGGCCGCATGTGGCGAGGACGACGACGAGCCGGATACGGCGCAACAGACCGAGGGTGCGCAAGGCGAGAGCGCAGACGACGCCGAGCAGATCACTCTCGTACTCCAGACCTTTCAGAACTTCGGCTACGACGAGGCAATTGCCGCATTCGAAGCGGAGCACCCCAACATCAAGGTCGATCACCAGCGGATGGGTGAGCTGCGCGACTTCGCCCCCCAGCTTGCCCAATGGCTCGCCGCTGGTAGCGGTGCCGGCGATGTGGTCGGGCTGGAGGAAGGCATCCTGCTCCAGTACATCGAGAATCCGGACGGCTTCCTCGACTTGTTCGAGTTGGGTGCCCAGGAGCTCGAAGGGGTCTACCTGGACTGGAAGTGGGAGCGCGGTATCACGCCGGAAGGCAAGTTGATCGGCCTCGGCACCGACGTCGGCGGCCTGGCCATGTGCTACCGGGCCGACCTGTTCGAAGAGGCCGGGCTGCCGTCTGACCGGGACGAGGTATCAGCGCTCTGGCCAGACTGGGACGGCTACCTCCAGGCCGGCCGGCAATTCCGCGACAGCGGAGTCGACGCAGCGTGGCTGGACTCGGCCACCGGCATCGTCCAGCCGTACGTGATGCAGAACTCGGACGTGTTCTTCTACAGCACCGACGGCGAGTTCATCGGCGAAAGCAACCCGGTGTTCCGGGAGGCCTGGGACTTCGGGCTCCGGATGGCCGAAGAGGGGCTTACGGCGGGACTTGTGACCTGGAGCGAGGACTGGACGGCCGGCTACCAGCAGTCCGATTTCGCGACCCGGCCATGCCCGTCCTGGATGACTGGATTGATCGAGAACTGGGCCGGTGAGGAGCACTCGGGTAACTGGGACATCGCGACAATCCCGGGTGGCGGCGGCAACTGGGGCGGGTCGTATCTCGGCGTGCCGGCGCAGACCGAGCACCCGCAGGAGGCCTACGAGCTCGCGAAGTTCCTGACCAGCCCGGAGGGCCACCTGTTCGCATACGAGGAAGTCGGTGCCATGCCGTCCAGCGTCGCGGCGCTGGAGGATCCACGGTTCACTGACTCCACCAACCCGTACTTCCGGGACGCCCCCGTCGGACAGATTATGGCCGGTACCGTAGCCGGCCTGGAACCGATCCACCTCGGTGCGCTACACCAGCAGACCTGGGAGAACGTCTTCGAACCGGCGATGCAGCGGGTCGAGGCTGGCCAGCAGAGCTCGGATGAGGCCTTCGCCCAAGCCGTGAGTGAGGCGCAGGCGCTCCAGTAGGCATCCGACTGGCCTTCGCGGGTTGCGGCGTCCCCGGCCGGGGATGGGGGACGCCGCTACCCGTGATCTGCCCCCACGGAGGGCTGACACTGTGACAACCAACTCGGAGTCTTCGGTCAGGGACGTCCAGCCGGAAGGCGCCGGCCCGGAACCCAGCCGGCCGAGCCTCCCCCCACGGCGGTCCTGGCGCAACAAGCGGGTCACGCTGCGCGTCGGCCGAGCTGAGATGAAGGTTGCGCCGTACTTGTTCATTGCGCCGTTCTTCATTCTGTTCGGCATCTTCGGCGCGTTCCCGATCGCCTACACGATCTATGCATCGCTGTTCGACTGGACGTTGCTCGGCGGCAGGACTGACTTCGTCGGTCTGGACAACTACGTCCGGCTGTTCGGCGATGCGCTGTTCTGGAACGCCCTGGGAAACACGTTCGCGATGTTCGTCATGGCGACTGTCCCGCAGCTGCTCCTCGCCCTGATGATCGCCAACCTCCTGACGCGCACGCTGCGGGCTCCGACGTTCTTTCGGATGGGCATGCTCGCTCCGTACACCACGTCGCTCGTGGCGGTCGGCATCGTGTTCGGGTTCATCTTCGCCGAGCGGTACGGCTTGGCGCGCTACCTGCTCGACATGCTCGGCGTAGGAGAGTTCAACTGGCGCAACTCTCGGATTCCGTCCTGGGCAGCCATCTCGGTCATGGTCGACTGGCGGTGGACGGGTTACAACGCGCTGATCTACCTGGCCGCCATGCAGGCGATTCCGCGACAGGTCTACGAGGCCGCGGTGATCGATGGCGCCGGACGGTGGCGGCAGTTCTGGAGCATCACGGTGCCACTCATCAGGCCGACGATCCTGTTCACGGTGATCTTGTCGACCATCGGCGGCATGCAGCTGTTCACCGAGCCGCTCGTCTTCAACTACGGGCGGATCCAGGGCGGCATCGGGCGGGAGTCGCAGACCGTAGCCATGTATATCTACGAGCGCACATTCAGCGGGACGTTCAGTGTCGGATACGGCGCGGCTATCTCGTGGATCTTGTTCATCATCATCATTCTTGTCGCGCTCGCGAACCTCTATCTCGTCCGCCGTTCGATCCGGAGCGCAGATCAATGACCACCGCACCGTCGAACGTCGAGACGCGCATTGCTCCGCCGTTCCGTAGCAGCAGGCGTCGGCGGCCGCGCCGCGGTGTGGGCACCCGGCTCTGGGAGGCCAGCCCGCTGACCTATCTCGCGCTGGTCATCGCCTGCGTACTGTCGATCTTCCCGATCGTCTGGTCGTTCCTGATGGCCACGCGGGATAACCAGTCGGCTTATCGGGTGCCGCCGCCGCTGCTCCCCGGCGATCAGCTCGCGGAGAACGTGTCTCGCGTGTTCGCGGCGGAGAACGGCATATTCCTCAAGGGTTTGATCAACTCGGCGATAGTGGCCGGCGTCATCACTGTTTCGGTGGTCTTCTTCTCCTCACTCGCCGGATTCGCCTTCGCCAAGCTCCGCTTCCGGGGCCGGAACGCGCTGTTGTTGTTCGTCATCGCGACCATGATGGTGCCGACCCAGCTGGCCATCGTCCCGCTGTACCTCATCATGAGGACGCTGAACTGGACCGACTCATTGCAGGCCGTGATCGTCCCATTCCTGGTGAGTGGGTTCGGGGTATTCCTCATGCGCCAGTACGCGATTTCGGCGATCAGTGACGAGCTCATCGAGGCCGGCCGGGTCGACGGGTGCTCGACCTGGCGAATCTACTGGAACATCGTCCTGCCGGGGCTGCGTCCGGCCATCGCGGTGCTCGGGCTGTTGACGTTCATGCTGCAGTGGAACGAGTTCATCTGGCCGTTCGTCGTGCTGACTCCGAACAATCCCACGGTGCAGCTGTCCATAAAGATCATCTCTGCTGCTCACTACACCACGGACTACGCGATGGTCTTCGCGAGCACGGCTCTGGCCATGTTGCCCCTACTCGTCGTGTTCGTTCTGTTCGGCAAGCAGATCATCAGCGGAATCATGGAAGGGTCGGTCAAGGAGTGAGCACCTACCACAGCACGCCGGTCACGGCGGGTTCGCAGCGCCTCAGCTTTCCAACGGGCTTCCTCTGGGGTGCGGCCACTGCCGCGTTCCAGATCGAAGGTTCGACGGAGGCCGATGGCCGGCGCGCTTCCATCTGGGACACGTTCTCTCGCCGGCCCGGTGCGATCATCGGAGGTGATACGGGCGAGCCCGCGGCCGATCACTACCGGCGGATGCCACAGGACGTTGCCTTGATGGCACAGCTAGGCCTCAAGTCGTACCGATTTTCGGTGTCGTGGCCGCGGATCCAACCGAACGGCGGACGTGTGAACCAAGCCGGCCTGGACTTCTACCGGCGCCTCGTCGACGAGCTGCTGGACCACGACATCGTCCCGTGGCTCACCCTCTACCACTGGGACCTTCCTCAGGCGCTCGAGGACGCCGGTGGCTGGCCGGCCCGCGACACGGCCTACCGGTTCGCTGAATACGCCGACACGGTGTATGCCGCGCTCGGTGACCGGGTGCCGTACTGGAGCACGCTCAACGAGCCGTTCTGCTCCGCGCTGCTCGGCTACGCGAGTGGCGAGCACGCGCCGGGTCGCTCGGAGCCGGATGCCGCGGTGGCCGCAGCGCACCACCTGCTCCTTGCGCACGGTTTGGGCGTCCAGGCGATCCGAGCGCAGAACGCCGCAGCCGCTGTCGGTGTCACGCTGAACTTCGCGCCGATCGAACCGCTCGATCTATCCGACCCAGCCGATCTCGATGCCGCGCGGCGGATCGACGGTCTGCAGAACCGGCTGTTCATCGACCCGATATTCCGTGGAGCGTACGCCCCAGACGTGCTCGCCGACCTGGCGCCTTACGGCCTGGCCGGCCACATCCACGACGGCGATCTGGAGCTGATCTCTGCTCCGTTGCACTTCCTCGGCGTCAATTACTACCTGGGCAACACGGTGTCTGCCCGGCCGGATCCAGCCTCAGCGCCCAGTACTGTGCTGACGCCGCAACCGCCGGGTTCGGCCTGGGTCGGGGCCGAGGACGTCAGCTTCCTACGGGCAGACCGGCCGGTCACCGGGCAGGATTGGGAGATCTTTCCGGAGGGACTCACACACCTGCTGACCTGGCTCGGTGTGGAGTACCCTGGCGTCCCGCTCTACGTCACCGAAAATGGATCTGCCTTTCCAGATGAGGTCGTAGACGGCGAGGTTCGCGACCTGGAGCGAACGGAGTACCTCGTGGGCCACCTTCGAGCAGTCCACGATGCGATCGAGGCCGGCGCCGACGTCCGCGGTTACTTCGTCTGGTCGCTGCTGGACAATTTCGAGTGGGCCTGGGGGTACGGCCAGCGGTTCGGCATCGTCTACGTGGATTTCGAGACCCAAGAGCGCATTCCGAAGTTCAGCGCCCGCCGGTATGCCGAAATCATTGCGGCGAACGGACTCTAGGAGAATGAGTACCGTGGCCGATCCGAACGAAGCGCCGACGCTGGAGGCGGTAGCACGCCGCGCCGGCGTGTCCCGGGCGACGGTGTCGCGTGCAATCAACGGCGGCATGCGGGTCAGCCCCAAGGCAAGGGAGGCCGTCGACCGCGCCATCGCCGAGCTCGGCTACATCCCCAACCGGGCAGCGCGCTCACTGGTCACCCGGCGGACCGACTCGGTGGCCCTGGTGGTGCCGGAGACAGGCAGCAAGCTGGTCGGCGACCCCTTCCTTACCGGTGCACTGCAGGGTGTCACCAAGGGCCTGGCCGGGACTGAGTTTCAACTCGTCCTGCTCATCGCGCAGGCTGCCGGAGATACTGATCGGCTGCTGCGGTACCTGCGCGCCGGACATGTCGATGGCGCTCTGGTGATGAGCCACCACCGGGAGGATCACCTGCCCACCGAGCTGTCCAAGGTGGGCCTGCGCTGTGTGTTCCTGGGCCGGCCGCTTGATCCGGGTGACGTTCACGTCCCGTACGTCGACGTCGACAACGTGGGCGGCGCCCGGGCCGCCACTGAACACCTGATCGCTAGAGGCGCTCGGCGGATCGCCACCATCGCCGGGCCGGCCGACATGCCAGCTGGTGTCGACCGGCTCGACGGATGGCGCGCGGCATTGCGTTCGGCCGGGCGGCCCGACGACGCGGTTGCGACCGGCGATTTCACCGCAGACGGAGGCGCCGCCGCCATGCGGGTGCTGCTGGAGCGGTGGCCCGATCTCGACGCGGTCTTCGTCGCGTCCGATCTGATGGCAACCGGTGCGATGAACGTGCTACGAGAGTCCGGCCGAGCCATCCCCGATGACGTCGCCGTGATCGGGTTCGACGACTCGATGCTCGCCCCGGCGACCGTCCCGCCGTTGACCACCGTCCACCAGCCGGTGGAGAACCTCGGCCAGCGGATGGCCGAGTTGCTGCTGGCTCAACTGCGGGGCGAGTCCGTCCCACCCGGCGGCGAGATTCTGCCCACCGAACTCGTGATCCGCGCATCCGCCTAGCCCCTTGTAGTTCGATCACGTTCGGCAGACGTACCGACGTACCTACATGGCTGCATGCATGTAG
>DASUUH010000124.1:0-114527 GCA_036374175.1 Jiangellaceae bacterium
ATGCTACGGCTCAGCCGTGCGGTGGAGAAGGCCGATACAGCGCGTCGACCTCGTCGGACAGCTTGGCGAGAACGTACTCGCGGCGCACCTTCTGGGTGGGAGTCAGCTCGTCTCCAATGGCGAACTCACCGGGGAGAATGCAGAACCGCCGGACCGCCTCGGCTCGCGACACCAGGGTGAAGGGTCGTCACGCAGCCCCACCGTGCCGATCCGCTGGGCTCCCGGAAGGTTCAGCGTGATCGCAGCCGTGGTCTCAGTGAGGCCGTACCCCTCCAGGATGTGTACCCCCGCGCAGCGCAGGAAGTGGCCGAGGACGTGGCCCAGTGGGGCACCTCCGCTGACGGCGTAGTGGACTCTGCCACCCATGGCTGCCCGCAGCTTCGTGTACACGAGCCGATCAAATAGCCGGTGGCGGATCCGCAGGCCCGCGGTGAGCGCTCCGGTGTCGAGCGCCTGGCTGTAGGCGACCGCCGTTCGTGCCGCGGCGTCGAACACGCGGGCTCGCCCGCTTGCGAGTGCCTTGCGCTGGGCTGTGTTGTACAGCTTCTCGAACACTCGGGGCACGGCCAGCACAATCGTCGGCTGGTACGCCGCCAGTTCAGCCGGAACCTGGGTGAGGTCGCCAAGATGGGCGATCTGGGTGCCCTGGTGGAACGCGGCGAACTGGACGACCCGGGCCAGGATGTGCGAGAGGGCACAAACGGGACTGTCCGGCCGGACGGCTCTGGGCGGCCCGGGACTTCGCCTACAGGCGGGACGCTTCCAGGCCGGCCAGGTAGTCGACGCAGTCGCCGACGGTGGCGAGCCTGGGGTAGTCGTCCTCATCGATGCGATGCGCGGACCGCTCGCTCAGCTGGGTGACCAGGTTCTCGAAGTCGAGCGAGTCCAGTTCTAGATCGTCGCGGAGCGAAGTGCCTGCCGGCAGCGTGTCGAAGTCAGCGTCCGGGGCGACCTGACGAAGCGCCTCCCGCATCAGCTCGCGTGCCTTGTCACGTGTCATTTGTGCCTCACAGTTTCTCGGGTTGGCTGAGACTGCGACCGATCACGTCGAGGAACCTGGCGCCGGTCGCGCCGTCGGTTGCCCGGTGATCCGCCGAGAGGGTCACGGTCGTCACCGGCCGTACGCCCAGCAGGCCGTCCACGGCCCACGGGCGCTCGACGATCCGGCCGACGCCGACCAGCGCCACCTGGGGTGGATAGATGACGCCGTAGACTGACTCGACGCCGAGGTCACCCAGATTCGTGACAGTGATGGTCGCGCCGGTCATCTCCGAACCGCGCAGCCGGCCGGCTTTGGCCCGGGTCGCCAGGTCTCGCAGTCTGACCGCTAGGTCGGCCAATCGCAGTTGACCGGCGTCCATGATGGCGGGCGTGATCAGCCCGCCTCCGCGCAGCGACACGGGGACCCCGAGATTGATGGCCTGACCCGGCACGAACTGATCGTTCTGCCAGAAGCCGTTGAGCCTCGAAACGTGCGCGGCGGCGATGGCTGTGGCGCGCAGGAACAGCGCTGCCGGGAGGATGCGCTCGTTGACCGGTAGCTCGCGGTTGCGCTCGCGGATCCAGGCCAGGGCCTCAGTGAGGTCGACAGTGGTGCGCAGGTAGTAATGCGGAATCTCGCGCTTCGAGCGGGCCATGAGCCGGGCCGTCGTCTGCCGGGCTGCCTCGGCGCGCCGTGCGGCTGCGTCGGGCTCAGCAGCGGTGAGCTCAGCAGCGGCGGGCTGTTCACCGGACTTCGATCGGGCAGGTTCTGACTGAGCCCTGGCCGCCGCCCGGACGTCATCGGTCCGGATCGCGCCGCCGCGCCCGCTGCCGTGCACCGAGCTCACGTCGACACCGAGCTGCTCGGCGAGCTGCCGCGCATACGGTGAGATCCTGGCCCCCGGGTGCGGTTGCCGTGCGGCCGTGCGACTGGCGGTCGACTCACTCGCGGCCCGCCGGACGTCCGCCCGGGTAATGGCGCCACCGCGGCCAGATCCGTGGACCGTGGCGAGGTCGACGCTGAGTTCTGCTGCCATCCGTCGGATCAGTGGACCCGTAGCGGAGATGGGGTGCGCGACCGGCCCGGGCCCGTGCGGTGATACCCCGGCGGCTGCGGCAACCGGTTCAGGTTGCGCCGGTGCCTCGGAACCTGCAGCACCAGGGGATGTGGGCGCCCCAAGCGCCGCGAACCTCGCCAGGGGAGCACCGACCGGAACCGTGGTCCCGGGCTCGACGACGATCTGCTGGACGACGCCGGGCCGAAAGCACTCCACCTCCATGATGGCCTTGGCCGTTTCAACCACGGCGACGATGTCTCCCTTGCTGACCTGGTCACCCGGCTTGACGAGCCATTCGACGAGCTTGCCCTCGTCCATGTCGGCGCCGAGGGAAGGCATCGTGAACTCGAAGATCTCAGCCACCATCGCCGATTGACCTCCGTACCGCGGCCACGACAT
Organism: Jiangellaceae bacterium; assembly: GCA_036374175.1. Classification (GTDB taxonomy): domain Bacteria; phylum Actinomycetota; class Actinomycetes; order Jiangellales; family Jiangellaceae; genus JASLBX01. The sequence goes on from DASUUH010000124.1 coordinate 2,439, forward strand.
CGACCTGCTGTGGCAAGGCGGCGTCCTCGAGGTGCTTCGGGTACGGCATCGGAACCTCCGCCGAACAGACTCGCTCGACTGGTGCGTCGAGGTCGTAGAAGGCCTGCTCGGTGATCCGGGCGCTGATCTCGGCGGAGATGCTGCCCGTGCGCCACCCCTCGTCGACCACGACGGCCCGGTGGGTTCGGGTGACCGAGTCGAGCAGGGTGGCATCGTCGAGCGGGCGCAGCGTACGAAGATCGATGACCTCGACATCTATACCTTCACCGGCGAGCGCATCTGCTGCCGCCAGGCTCGTCCCGAGGGTGGCGCCGTAGGTGATGACGGTGGCGTCGCGCCCGGGGCGGCGGATGGCCGCGCGGTCGATGTCGACCTCACGCACCGACTCGTCGAGCTGGCCCTTCATCGGGTAGAGCGCTCCCGGTTCGAAGATCAGTACCGGGTCCGGGTCCGCCAGCGCCGTCCAAAGCATGCCGCGGGCATCCTCGAGCGTGGCCGGGACCACAATCCGGATACCGGGGATGTGTGCGTACCAGCCCTCCAGGCTGTGCGAGTGCTGCGCGGCGAGCTGGCGCCCGGCCCCGGTCGTCATCCGGATCACGATTGGGACGTTGAGCTGGCCTCCCGACATGTGCAGGAGAGTGGCGGCGTTGTTGACGACCTGATCGAGCGCCAACATGCTGAAGTTGACGGTCATGATCTCCACGATCGGGCGCATGCCGCCGAGGGCCGCGCCTATGCCCGCACCGACGAACGCCGACTCGGACAGTGGCGTGTCGCGGACGCGGTCCGATCCGAACTCCTCGAGCAGCCCAAGGCTGACCGCGAAGCAGCCGCCGTACCGCCCGACGTCCTCACCCATCAGGAACACGCGATCGTCGCGGATCAGCGCGTCCCGGATCGCGGCTCGCATAGCCTCGCGGTAGGTGGTTTCGATGGTGCTCATGACCGCTCCGAGTAGACGAACCGGGTCAAGTCTGTGACCGGCTCCCACGGGCCGGCCTCCGCTGCCTCCTCGGCGCGTGCCAGCTCGTCGGCCACCTCGCGCTCAATGGCTTCAAGGTCCCCGTCGCCGAGCTCGCCGTCGGTTCGCATCCGCGCCACCAGGGCATCGATGGGGTCACGCTGCTTCCACTCTTCGATCTCCGCCTTGTCGCGGTAGCGGTCCGGGTCGTACATCGAGTGCGCGCGGAACCGGTACGTGCGCAGCTCCAAGAACACCGGTCCGCCGCCGGCGCGGATGATCTCCACCGCACGGTGCGCAGCGTCCTCGACGGCGAGCACGTCCATGCCGTCGACCGGCCAGGCGGGCAAGCCGTAGGACGCCGCACGAAGGGCCAGGTCGGTTTGCCCGTGGGTGCGGGCCAGCGCAGTGCCCATTGCGTAGTGGTTGTTCTCGCAGGCGAACAGCACCGGCAACTGCCACAACGTGGCGAGGTTGACGGACTCGTGGAACTCGCCTTCGGCGAACGCGCCGTCGCCGAAGAAGCAGGTGGTGACCCGATGCGAACCCCGCATCGCGTCCGCTAGCCCGAGCCCGACTGCAAGCGGAATTCCACCGCCGACGATGGCGTTGCCCCCGTAGAAATGCCGGTCGGCGTCGAACAGATGCATCGATCCGCCCCTGCCGCGGCTGCAGCCATTGGTCCGGCCATACATTTCGGCCATTACCGCGTCCATGGGGACTCCGCGCGCCAGGGCGTGCCCGTGCTCGCGGTAGGTGGAGACGATCGGCTCGTCAGGACGCAGGGCGCCGATGACACCGGTCGCCACCGCTTCCTCTCCTACGTACAGGTGAAGGAAGCCACGGATCTTGGCGGCGCTGTAGAGCTCGGCACACCTCTCTTCGAAGCGGCGGATCCGCAGCATCTGGCGCAGCAACTCCAGCCGGTGTTTGGCGCTCATCACGTACTCTCCAGCGTCGAGATGTCACCTTCGGGCAGACCTAGCTCGCGGGCCTTGAGCAGTCGGCGCATCACCTTTCCACTCCGGGTATGCGGCAGGTGCTGGTCAAAGGTGATCTCGCGGGGAGCGGCCGCGCCCAGCCGGCGGCGGCCGAAAGCGATCAGCTCCAGGCGCACCTCGTCGGTCGGTTCCCAGCCGGGCCGGAGTGTCACGAATGCCTTGACGACTTCGCCGACGACCGGGTCGGGCTTGCCGATCACGCCGGCTTCGGCGACCGCCTCGTGCTCCATCAGTGCGCTTTCGACCTCGAACGGGCCGACCAGGTGGCCGGCCGACTTGATCACGTCGTCGGCCCGCCCGACGAACCAGTAGTAGCCGTCTGAGTCGCGCCGGGCCAGATCGCCGGTGAGGTACCAGCCGCCGGCGAAGCACTTGTCGTACCGGGCTTCGTCGTGGATGTAGCTCCGGAACATCGACGGCCAGCCTGGCCGTAGCGCGAGCTCGCCGGTGATGTCCGGTGCGGTGATCTCCGTCACCCGGCCGTCCGTGATCGCGGCCCGGCCGTTCTCGCCTTGTTCGAGGATGGTGGCTTCGACGCCCGGCATCGGCAGGCCCATCGAACCCGGCCGGACTTCGACGGCGGCGTAGTTGCTGATCATGATCGCGCCGGTCTCGGTCTGCCACCAGTTGTCGTGGATCGACAGGCCGTACGCCTTCTGGCCCCACACCACGACCTCGGGATTCAGCGGCTCGCCGACACTGGCGATGTACCGCAGGCTGGCCAAGTCGTACTGCTTGGCAAGGTCCTGGCCGGGCCGCATGAGCATCCGCAGCGCGGTCGGTGCGGTGTACCAGACCGTGACTCGCTGGTCCTGAAGCAACTGGTACCAGGCGCGAGCGTCGAACTCGCCGGCATCCACGATCACCGTGCAGCCGTGCGTGAGCGGGGCAATGATGCCGTACGAGGTGCCCGTCACCCAGCCAGGATCCGCCGTACACCAGAAGACGTCCTCTGGATGCAGGTCGAGCGCGAACGCCGACGTGGCATGATGCGCCACCACCGCCTCGTGGACGTGGACCGCACCCTTCGGGGTGCCCGTCGTACCGCTGGTGAAGTGCAGCAACGCCATGTCGGCAGGGTCGGTCGCAGGAATCTCGAAGGTGTCGTCGGCCGCGGCCATCGCTGCTCGAAGGCTGTCCGGTTGGTCGGTCTCTCCGACGAGCAGCACGTGGCGAAGCGTCGGCAGCTTGTCACGCGCGGCCGCGACCCGGCGCTCATACAACTCCGGCGTGGTCACCAGGACGGTGGCATCGCCAAGCGCCAGCCGGGTCTGGACCGGCTCGGGACCGAACGCCGGGAACAGGGGACAGAACACGCTCTTGTTCTTCAATGTGCCGAGGGCCGCGATGTACAGCTCCGGGACCCGGCCCAGCAGAGAGAAGACCCGGTCGGAGGGGCCGACGCCCAACGAGCGCAGCACCTTGGCGAACCTGTTGGTCTCCCGCTTGAGGTCGCGGTAGGTGAGATCAGTGAATTGCCCACGGCGATCGCGGAAGCGAAGCGCGACCTTGTCTGCCAGCGGACCGTTCGCGTGGCGGTCTACCGCCTCGTAGGCGATGTTCAAGCCGCGCCCGCCGGGCAGGCCGTCCAACTTGTCACGGGCCGCCTCCCAGGAGAACTCCCGGCGGGTGCGTTCGTAGTCGATCAGATTCGGCTCGACGTTCATCTTTCCTCCGGTGCTGCAACTCCCGATGTCGGGTGTCCGGCCGGACAGCTCAGTGGGCTGCACAGACGGGCCTGCCCGGCCGGACAGCTCGGGGCGGCCGAGGAGCTATATCTCCAGGTCGGCCGGCATAGTGGGCGGCGCGTGTTCGTAGACGTAGCGCAGGTTGTCGACCACGGCGACGACGCCGTCGATACCCCACACCAGGCTGATAGCGATCGGCACGTAACTCTTGCGTTCGACGCGGCCGCTCAGCGTCACCACGCCATCGCTGACCGAAACCTCGATCTCATGCGGGTCGGTCCATATCGCGTACGGGACGATTTCGCGCAGCGTCGCCTCGCGGATCTCGTCGTCCGGTCGCAGGAACACCCGCAGCAGGTCCCCGCGGCTGACGATGCCGGCGATCCGGCCGTCGTCATCGACCACGACCAGGCGGGTGACGTGGTGTGCCGCCATCGTCCGGGCGGCTTCGACGACCAGCGCGTCCGGCTTCGTGCTCACCGCCGGAGACGTCATCAAATCGGCGGCGATCCGGCCCTCGGCCTTGCTCACCTCACTGCGGTGAAAGAGCCGGCGGTACCACGGCGGACGTGGCTCGGTGCGGAACTCCTCCTTGCGCAGCAGGTCGGTCACGGAAACCAGGCCGAGGACGCGGTCGTCGTCGGCGACGACCGGGACGGACCGGATCTTGTGCTCGGCGACGAGATGAACGATTCGCTTGAATGGAGTGCCAGGACCGACCGTCACAACGTCACGCGTCATGACGTCGGCCACTTTTGTGCGCCTACGCATGATCCACCTCCGTGTCGGCTGAGGCCCTACTCGGAAACTAAGGGCCGGACGACGTCGCGTGGCAGAGGCGGATGCCCCGCAGAATCGGGACCTTCGGCAGCGTTCGTACACACCTCGAGCGCCGACGGATGGCGAGGGCGAAAGGTCCAGGCCGCGGGGACTTTCGGGCCTACGGTGATCGGCCCGGCAGCGCGCATGGTGGAGTCGACCGAATGTAGCCGCCTGGGGATGCGATGGCGTTATCCGACTTGCTGCAACGGCTCCGCCCCGCCGGCGCGCCGGGCGGGGCCGCGGCGGTCGCGGTGCCGGCCGAGGAAGAGGACCCGGTCGCGGCGGAGCTGGCGCCCGTCTTCGAGGCCCTCGCCTCGGTCCTCGCCGAATGTGACCGGATCCGCACGTCCGCCGAGCAGGCGGCCGCCGACGAGATCGCCCGCGCCCGTCGCGAGGCCGAGGTCATGGTCGCCGACGCCACCTCACGGGTGCCCGCCGAGCGGGCGGCGGCCGCAGCGATGATCCACCGCTCCGGCGACGCGGCGGCGGACGCGCTGCTCGCCGAAGCACAGCAGGCGGCGGCCAGGTTGCGGACCGACGGCGCCCAACGGGTGGCCGAGCTGACCGAACGGGTCGTGGCGAACATCCGCGCCGCGATCACCGCGCGGGCCGGGCCGCCAGAGGTGAAGCGATGACTACCGGCTGGGTTGCCGCTACGGTGCGCGCGAGGGCGATGGCCCGCCGCCGCGTCGGGCCGGTGCTGGCCCGCCGGGTGGCCGCGGCACCAAGCCTGGCCGCCGGCCTCGCGCTGCTCGAAGGCACCGCCTTTGAGCGGGTCGCCACGCCCGGTACACCGCTGCTCGACGCAGAGCACGGCATTAAGGCCGAGCAACTGTGGGAGTTGAGAGTGCTGGCGGGCTGGTTGCCGGCCGCGGGCACACCGCTTGCCCGAGCGCTGGCGGCGCGCTTCGAACGGGCCAACATCGAAGCACACCGGATTCGGTTGGCAGGGGGGCCGGCACCCCCGCTGTTCACGCTCGGCACGCTGGCGATGTCGTGGCCGCGGCTGGCCGCCACGTCGTCGCTGGAGGAGCTGCGGCGTGAACTGGCGGCGTCGATCTGGGGAGATCCGGGCGGCATGAGCGCGACCGAGTTGCACGACGCACTACTCGCCGCATGGTTGCGGATGGTGGCCGCAGCGTCGGCCGGGCTGGACCGGGTGCAGCGGTGGGTGGCGGGCGGTGCCGTGATGCTGGTCGCGAGGACCCTCGCCACAGTCTCACCCGAGCCGCCCGACACACTGCGCCGGACGGTAACGCCACTGCTCGGCTGGCGTGCGGCCGAGGCGGGATCACTCGCCGACCTGCATGCCAGGCTTCCGGCCACTGCTCGATGGGCACTGGCCGGTATCGACGATCCGCGCCGGCTGTGGCAGGCGGAGGCGCGGCTGCGGGCCCGGATCGAATCCGACGGATTCCGGATGCTCCGAACCTCCCACCCGGGACCTGCCCCGGTGGTCGGTGCGATCGCGGTGCTCGCCGTCGACGGCTGGCGGCTGCGCGTCGCTCTGGCGTGTGCAGCGGCCGGCACCGGCCCGAGTGAGGTGCTCGATGTCGTGGCGTGAGGGACTGCAGCCGGTTCGCATGCAGCGCGTCGCGCTGGTGGCGCCGGCAACCCAGATCGAACCCATGCTGGAGCGCGTCGGTGACGCCGGTGTAGTCCAGCTCGAACCACTCGACGTCGAGCCGTCCCGCGAAGTGGAACTGAAGCGACGGACGGGCCAAGCGGTGACCCGAGGCCCAGTGAGTGCGCTGGCCGGATGGGTGCCGGCGCCGGCCCTGCCGCAGCTCACGGACCAACTGGCCCCGCTGGGAGCGGCCGTCGTGCCGCTTGTGCCGCCGCGGGGAATCCAGCCACCCACCCTGCTCGAGCGGCAGCGCCGGTCCCGGGCATTCGACCCACTGGTCCAGGGCTACGCCACGGTGCCGTACGCCGACGTCGACCCGACGCTGGTGGCCGGGCTGGCGTACGTCGTGATGTTCGGGATGATGTTCGGCGACCTCGGTCACGGGCTGCTGATACTCGTTGCGGCCTGGTTGCTTCGTAGCGGCAGATTCCGGCGGCTCGCGAAGGTCCAGAGGGCGTGGCCGTTCCTGGCCGGTGCAGGGTTCACCGCCGCCGGCTTCGGAGTGCTCTACGGCGAGTTCTTCGGCCCAACCGGAGTGATTCCCGTGGTTTGGCTGGCACCCATGGAAGACCCGGTGCCACTACTCGGCGCGGCCGTGGCCGTGGGCGCGTTTCTGCTCGCCGGCGCCTACGTGATCGGCACTGTTAACCGGGTGCGCGAGGGCGGGTGGGTCTACGCGCTGTACGCACGGTCGGGCATCGCCGGAGGTCTGCTGTTCCTGGCGCTCGGTTTGCTCGCGGGCGGCATCTACCTGGACGTCGACATCCTCATGGCAACTGCCGTCGGCATGGCGGTCGTGGCTTCGGTGCTGGCCTTCCTGGGACTGCTGGCGACCGCCGGCGGCGGCGCGGCGGGTGTGGTTCAGGCGGTCGTCGAACTCTTCGACCTGATCATCCGCGTGGGTTCGAACCTGGTGTCGTTTGCCCGGCTGGCCGCATTCGGGCTCACCCATGCGGCGTTGAGCGCGGTGGTGTGGGAGGGCACAACCGCGGTCTGGGGCCCCGGCCTGTCGGCGATCGCAGCCGTGGTGCTGTTCCTGGCCGGCAACGCCGTCGCGCTGACCCTCGAAGCGCTGGTCGCCGGCATCCAGGCACTGCGCCTGGAGTACTACGAGCTGTTCTCACGCGTGTTCGACACCGAGGGCCGGCCATTTCGCCCCTGGGTCCTGCCGGCCCGAGGCACGCAATCGAACACCCCACAACAGGAGGTGACCGGATGAGACGGTGGCTGGCCCAGCCCGCAATGCGGCGAGCGGTGCTCGTCCTCAACGTGGCGCTGTTCGTGATCGGACTTATCGTTATGGCGACGATCGTGATCACGGCGTTTCCGGCGGAGGCCGCGACGGTGGCCCAGGCGACGCAGGCGGCTCAGGAAACGAACGGAACCGCTCTGCTCGCGGCGGCGATAGCGGTGGCCGGCTCGTCGATCGGCGCCGCGATAGCAGTGGCGTACACGGGGTCGGCGGCGCTTGCGGCGATGAGCGAGCGGCCGGAGATGTTCGGCCGTTCGATGGTGATCGTCGGACTTGCCGAAGGTATTGCGATCTATGGCTTGATCATCGCGATCATCTTGGTCGGGCGGGCCTGATGGAGACTGTCGCGGTTCTCGGAGAGCGCGCCCAGATCCAGGGCTACGCGCTTGTCGGCGCGCTGCCGCTCGTGGCCGAGACCGCCGAACAAGTGCGGGACGAGTGGGGCAGGTTGCCACCCGGCGTACGGGTCGTCGTACTGACTCCCGCGGCCGCCGCGGCGCTGTCGGCTGCCCGCGAAGCACCCGGTGCCGCGATGACGGTGGTGATGCCGGCATGAAGCGCACACTCCCGGCCGAGTCGGTGGCGGCATTGGCTCCGGTGCAGGCCGCTCTGCGGTCGCAGGCCGAGGCCGACGCCCACACCGTGCTCGACGAGGCGCGCAAGCAGGCGGGCGGGATCCGGGCGACAGCGCGGGCCCGGGCGTCGGACATCGTCGCGGCCAGTCGCTCAGAGGGTGAGCAGCAGGCCCGCGCGGCGGTGGCCGCGCGAGTCGTCCGGCGGCGCCGTGAGGCCAGGGACGTGGTGCTGCGTGCCCAGCGGGACTTGTACGACCAGCTGCACCGGGTCAGCAGACAAGCCGCCCGCGCCCTACGCGACGATCCCGACTACCCCGCGTTGCTACGCCGGCTGACCGCGCAGGCCCGCGATGCGATGGGAGCCGGCGCTTCGGTGCAGGAAAGCCCGGACGGCGGTGTTGTCGCGGTGGATGGAAGCCGCCGGCTGGACCTGTCAATGCCGGCGCTCGCCGAGCGTGCGGTGGACCGGCTCGGGGAAGAGGTGGAGCAGCTGTGGGCGGCGTAGTCGGCAGGGTCAACGGGCCGCTGGTCGAGGCCACTGGCCTCGCCGGCGTCGGCATGTTCGAGATGGTATTCGTGGGCAGCCACCGCGTTCCGGCCGAAGTCGTCGCGATCGCTGACGACACCGTGACGCTGCAGGCGTACGAGTACACCGGCGGGTTGCGGGTGGGCGATTCCGTTCGGCCCACAGGTTTTCCGCTCTCCGCGCGGTTGGGGCCGGGTTTGCTGGGGCAGGTGTTCGACGGCCTATTGCGACCGCTCTCGTCCGCTCCGGTATGGCTGACGCCCGATCAGCGGGCCCAGCACGCGGACCGGCTGTGGACGTTCACCCCGACGGCGCGTCGCGGCGAGCAGCTCGCGCCAGGTGCCGGCCTTGGCACCGTCGCGCTCAAGAACGGCGTACAGCACCACGTCCTGGTGCCGCCCAGCGTCTCGGGAGAGCTGAGCTGGCTGGCCGAATCCGGTGAACTCGCCGACGACGAAGCCGTGGCCCGCGTCGGGCAGCGGGACATCTCGTTGTGGGAGCACTGGCCGGTGCGGCGGCCGCGACCCTTCCTCGCCCGCGACGACACGGTCGTACCGCTGCACACCGGCCAGCGGGTGCTCGATCTGCTGTTCCCGGTGGGTCGCGGGTACGCGGCCGCCGTTCCCGGCGGGTTCGGTACCGGCAAGACCGTGCTGCTCCAGCAGATCGCCAAGTGGTGCGACGCCGACGTGATCGTTTACGTGGGGTGCGGCGAGCGCGGCAACGAGATGGCCGATGTGCTCGCCGAGCTCGCCGAGCTGACTGATCCGCGCACCGGTGGCCGGTTGATCGACCGGACGGTGATCCTGGCCAACACGTCCAACATGCCGATGATGGCGCGGGAGGCGAGCATCTATTCGGCGATCACAGTGGCGGAGTACTACCGCGACATGGGCTACGAGGCCGTGGTGATCGCCGACTCCACGTCACGTTGGGCGGAGGCCCGCCGCGAGTTCGCGTCCCGCACGGGCGCCTTGCCGGCCGAGGAAGGTTACCCGGCAGATCTCGCGTCGGCGCTTGCTGCGTTCTACGAACGGGCGGGCCGGGTGCACACGCTCGGCGGCCGGCCCGCCTCGGTCACAGTGATCGGTGCGGTATCGCCACCGGGCGGAGACATGGCCGAACCGGTGACGAGCGCGACTGAGCGGTTCATCCAGGCGTTATGGACGCTCGACCGCGACCTCGCCTATTCACGGCACTACCCGGCGGTCAGCTGGGGTGCCTCATTCGCCCGGCAGGTGGGAGCCGTAGGGGCGTGGTACGCCGAGCAGAGTGATGCCGATTGGCCGCACCGCCGGGCCCGGGCAGCGACGCTGCTGGCCGACTCCGACCGGCTGGCCGCTCTCGCCGAGATCGTCGGCACCGGCGCCCTACCCGGGCACGAGCGCATCGTGATGCTGGCCGGGCGATTGATCCGCGAGGCCGTTCTTATGCAGAACGCGCTGAGTGCCAACGACGCGTTCAGCAGTGCAGAGAAGGGCGCGGCGCTACTGCAGTTGGTCCTCGATGTCGCCGACACCTGCCAGCGTCTTATCGAGCGGGGCGTACCGGCGACCACGATCGAGGAGTTCGACTTCGGCCCGCTCATTCGGCTTCGGGACGAGGCCAGGCCGGCCGACCAAGATGCCATCGCCGCTCGCCGCGACGTCGTGCTTCGCGACCTGGAGGAACTCGAATGAAGAGCCGGACAGCTCCGGACGTCAGCGGGCCGGCCGCCGTGGCCGGCGTCGAGTACTCCGACGTTCAGGCGCTCCAGGGGTCGCTGCTTGTGCTGAGGGACGTCCACGGGGTCGGCTGGGACGAGTTCGGCGTGTTGGAGATCGAGGACGGTACGCGCCGGCATGGGGTCGTGCTCGAGGTGAACGGCGACCTCGCGGTCGTTCAGGTGCTCGAAGGGACGGACGGGTTGCGCCGCGGGGGGCTTCGGGTCCGATTCACCGGCAGCCCGCTGCGCATCCCGCTCGGGTCCGGCTGGCTGGGGCGGGTGTGCAACGGGCGCGGCGAACCGATCGACGGCGGTCCGCCGGTGTTGGGCCATGAGATGGCGCCGGTGTCGGGGTGGCCGCTCAACCCGGTGCACCGCGAACCTCCGTCCGAGCCGGTGCTGACCGGGGTTTCGGTCATCGACGCCCTGACGACCGTCGTGCGCGGACAGAAGCTGCCCATCTTCTCGGTCCCGGGGCTGCCGCACCTGCAACTCGCGACTCAGATCGCTGCCCAGGCCACTGCGGCCGGAGTATCGTTCCGCGTCGTTTTCGCCGGCATGGGGCTGACCCACTCCGATGCCGCGTTCGTTCGCGATGCCCTTGAGGAGCGATCGGCCGCCGGTGAACTCGTGGCGGTGCTCAACACCGCCGACGACCCGATCATCGAGCGGATCCTCACGCCGCGGATCGCCTTGACCATCGCGGAGCATTTCGCCTACACCGGCGGCCACCATGTTCTGGTCGTGATGTCGGACATGACCAGCTACTGCGACGCCGTTCGCGAGGTGGCGGCGGCCCGGCACGAGATCCCGGCCCGCCGCGCCTATCCCGGCTACCTCTACAGCGATCTGGCATCGCTCTACGAACGGTGTGGCCGGGTCAGAGGCCGTCCCGGCTCGGTCACGATCCTGCCGGTCTTGACCATGCCGGCCGGAGACATCACCCACCCGGTTCCAGACCTCACCGGGTACATCACAGAGGGACAGGTCGTGCTGTCGCCCGAGGTGCACGCGCGGGGTATCTACCCGCCGGTGGACGTGCTGTCGTCGCTGTCGAGACTGATGCGCAAGGGCGCCGGACCGGGTCGCACCCGCGACGACCACCTCGACGTCGCGGCCCAGGTCATCGCGGCGCTGGCGCGGGCCCGGCAGGCCGCTGAACTGGCCGACCTGATCGGCGTGGTGGCCCTGAGTGAAACCGACCGGCGATATCTCGACTACCGCGCCGCACTGGAACGGCAACTCGTCCACCAGCAGCCGACCGAGTCGCGAGGGCTGGACCAGACGCTGGACCGGGCGTGGCACGTGCTTGCCGTCCTGCCGCGCCGGGAGCTGACCATGCTCTCCACCTCGATGGTGGACTCGCACCTGAACCTCTCGGAGTCGCTGCCATGAGCACGGGGGCGGCGACGGGACGGGCCGGCCGGCTCCGGCTGCGGCACCGGTTGGCCGTGGCCGCCAAGGCGAGTGAGCTGCTCGACCGCAAGCGCCGAATCCTGGCCGGTGAGCTCGACCGCTTCACCCTGGAGGCACGCCGGACCGCGGAGGAATGGGAGCGCAGCGCCCACGAGGCGAGTCGCTGGCTACGCCGGAGTGAGGCGCTCGACGGCCCGCGTGCACTGTCCGCCGCGACGCCGGCCACCACCGCCAGCGTGACCATCCAGTACGGCGGGGCAATGGGTGTCAGGTATCCCGTGCACACCACCGTCAAGGCACCGCAGGACCCGGTCCGCGCTGGCAGTTCGGCGCTGTTCTATGCGACCGAGGCGCATCGCCGCGCTCTCGCAGCGGGCGTCCAGCACGCCGCCATCAGCCGAGCGGTGACGCTGTTGAGCGCCGAACTCGCCCACACCCGTGCCAGGCAGCGCGCCATTGACAACCGGTGGATACCCCAACTCGAAGACGCCCTCCGGGTACTCGAGACGCAACTCGACGAGCTGGACCGCGAAGAGAACGTCCGGGTGCGCTGGGCTGCTGACCGGCTTGATCCATTCCAGGGGAGGTGAAGATCATGTTCAGGCGCATCCTGGTCGCCGTCGACGACGCGCCGGCCGCGTTCCACGCTGCAGAGGTCGCCATCGGGCTGGCCAAGGCCGGCGGCGGCACCATCGTGGCAGTCACCGTGTTGCAGGACCATGCACTCGACGAGCGGATCAGTGCGGCGTCCGTGCCGGTGGGCGGGCGGCGGGTGCTCGCCGCCAACGCCACATTGAGGCATGTGCAGCGACGGGCGGAGTCCGCTGGAGTGGCGGCCGAGACCGTTCAGGTCTCCGGCCCCCCAGCCGCCGCGGTGCTGGACGAGGCTCGCCGGAGCGATGCCGATGTCATCGTGATCGCGCGTGCGTCCCAGCGCGGCGTCGGTGTGCCGTACGTCGGCGTCGAGGCGCAGCGGATCCTGGAGTTCTCCGAGGTGCCGGTGTTGGTCGTACCACCGCCAAGAGGTTAGCCGGGAAATCCGTACTTGCCATGAAGGCGGACGAATCGGGCCAACGTTAGGACTCGTCGGCGCTCGAGCCCATCAGCGGTGCGGACAAAGTGGACGACTTCCTCCTCGCCACCCGAGCCGATGGGTTGGACGAGCCGCCCACCGCAGCGAAGCTGCTCGATGAGCGGCTCCGGAACGGTGGGAAAGGCGGCCGACACGACGATCGCGTCGTACGGAGCGTGATCTGGAACACCGCGGCTGCCGTCTCCGACCACGGACCGCACGTTCAGGATGCCGTGTCGGGACAGGTTCTGACGGGCCCGGTGGGCTAGGTCGGGCCATAGTTCGATGCTCACGACGTCGCCGGCCAGGTGAGCGAGCAGCGCAGTCTGAAAGCCCAGCCCGGTACCGACCTCGAGGACGTGCTCCTTCCCGGTGAGGTCGAGGCTTTCGATCATCATCGCGGACAACGAGGGTTGTGTGGTGACCTGCCCGTGGTCGATCGGGATGGGTGCGTCGTCGTATGCCGCAGTGCCGTACGTGGCCGGCACGAATCCGGCCCGCGGAGTTACGCGTACGGCGCGGAGCAGGCGTTCGTCCCGGACTCCAGCCGCCCGGATAGCCCGGACGAGTTTGTCAGGCGAGCCGCGCAAGGCAAACTCATTCCAGCGCTGTGCCATCGTCGTCGGCTCCGGTGGCGGCCGCGAACGCGGGCGATGCCGCGGTGAAGGTGCGGAACACCCGGGTGATGGCGTCCTCGGACATGCCCAGCGCTTCGAGCTGCCGGGCCAGGGCCGGAACGTTGGGCGACTCCATCGGCCCGAAGCAGCCGTAGCAGCCCCGTCCGATGGCGGGGCACAGCGCGCCGCAGCCGGCGTGGGTGACCGGACCGAGGCACGGTGTGCCGTCGGCGACCATGACACACGTGGTGCCGCGCGCCTTGCACTGGTGGCACACGCTGTGCGCCGGCACGTTGGGCGGGCGCCCGTGCAGTGTGGCGACGAGAACTTCAAGCAGCTGGTTCTTGTCGATGGGGCAGCCCGGGAGCTGGAAGTCGACGGAGATGTACGCCGAAATGGGGCTGGAGCGGTCGAGGGTTCTGATGTACTCGGGCCGGGCGTAGACGATCCGCCGGAACTCTACGACGTCGGCGAAGTTGCGCAGCGCCTGGATCCCGCCTGCGGTGGCACATGCGCCGATCGCCACGACGACCTTCGACACTTCGCGGATGTGCTTGATCCGTTCGACGTCCTGCGGTGTGGTCACGGACCCTTCGACGAGCGACAGGTCATACGGCCCGGGGCCGACCTCGCGGCTGGCTTCGAGGAAGTGCTCAATCCGTACCTGCTCGGCCACGGCCAGCAGCTCATCTTCGCAGTCGAGCAGGGTCAGCTGGCAGCCGTCGCACGAGGCGAACTTGAACACTGCGAGGGCGGGCGTGGTCACGGTGGCCATCTACAGCTCCTTCGCGGCCAGCAGCGGTCCCGCCTGGTCCAGGCTCACGACCGCGCCGTCCCGGCAGAGGAGCAGCGGGCCAAGCTGGCAATGGCCGCACAGCCCGGCGCCGCACCGCATGTTCCGCTCCAGAGACACCAGGACATCGCTCTCGGCCAGGCCCCGATCGGTCAGGCAGCGTGCCACGACCCGCATCATCACCTCGGGTCCGCACAGGAACGCGGTCGTCCGTCTCGGGTTCACGTTGGCCCTTTTCACCAGAGATGTCACCAACCCGACATTGCCCGTCCAGCCTGCCTCCGCGTGATCGACCGTCAGTCCGAACGCGATGTCGGGCATCCGGTCCCAGGTGGCCATGTCGTCGCGGAAGAGCAGGTCGTGCGGCGTGCGTGCGCCGACCAGCACGACGATCCGGCCCCGGTGGCCGGCCTTGGCCGCCGCCCAGATGGCCGGTCGCAGGGGCGCCAGCCCGATGCCGCCCGCGACGAAGAGCAGGTCGCGGCCCGGCGAGCGGGCCACCCCCCAGTCCGTGCCGTACGGGCCTCGGACACCGACGATCGTGCCCGAAACGGCAGCATGGAGTGCCTGGGTGACCGGCCCAACCGCTCGAACGGTGTGGACCAGCTCGCCGTCCCCGTTGCCGCCGCTGACCGAAACCGGCACTTCCCCCCGGCCGAACGCAGTGATCATCATGAACTGACCGGGCAGCGGAGCGGCGACCGCCTCGTCGACAGGGGCAAGAGTGAGCGTGACAGTGTCGGCGGTCTCGACGTCACGCGCCACGACCCGGTAGCGGTGCGGAGTGGTCGCGGCGGTCATAGCTCACCGTGTGCCGCTCGGGAGGCCGGCGTGCCGTAGAGATCCAATAGGCGCAACCGGGTCGCCTGGAGCCGTTCCACCGTGGTCGCTGAAACCCGCCGGTAGATCGCAGCGCACAGGCTCGGGTCGGCTTCACAGGCCGCTCGTACGGCGACTCCGTCGATCTCGATGGCCCGGGTCTCGCTGACGGCGACTGCACCGAACTGCCAGCGATAGGGCGGGAACAGCCACGACCAGCCGAGGCTGTCACCCGCGGTGAGCGTCTCGACCAGGACGGTGCCCCGGGCCGGAATCTCGAGCACGAGCGCGACCTGACCTTCCGAGATCAGCCAGAAGCGGTCGGCGTGCTCGCCTTCGGCGAAGATGACCTGCCCGGCATGGAACCGGACCTCACGCGCGTGCTCGCCGATCAGGTTCACCTGATCGATTGGCAGGCCGGAAATCCAGGGGTGTTTGCCGAGCAGGAGAGTCGTGAGTGGGGACATATCAACTCCGTGCCGTTCCATGGAAGGCCGCGGCCTCCTCCGTGATGTCTATGCCGACCGGGCACCAGACGATGCACCGGCCGCAACCGACGCATCCCGAGCCGCCGAACTGGTCGTGCCAGGTGCTCAGTTTGTGGCTCATCCACTGGCGGTACCGACTGCGGGCCGATGAGCGCACCGAACCACCGTGCAGGTTGGTGAACTCCAGGTCGAAGCAGGAGTCCCAACGCTGCCAGCGCTCGGTGTGGTCGCCGGTGAGGTCGGTGAGCTCTTCGGTGGTGGTGCAGAAGCACGTCGGGCACACGAGAGTGCAGTTGCCGCAGGTCAGGCACCGTTCTGCGATCTCGTCCCAGTGGCTCGACTCGCGGTTGTCGGCCAGCAGCGAGCGCAGGTCGGTGTCCGGCATCGTCCGGCCCATCCGCCCGGCCGCTGCGCCGACGGCGTCCCGCGCGGTGGCGACAGTCGGCGGATCGGCCGGCTGCTGCGGCACGCCGCTGAGCATCCGCTCGCCCGCTGCCGAACCGGTCGTGACGATGAACCGGGGCTCCCCGGCCTTGCTGAGCTCGACCATCGCGAGGTCGTAAGCCCCATTCGCGGCGGGACCGGTTCCCATCGAGGCGCAGAAGCAGGCCGCACCGGGTTCGGTGCACTCGACCGCTATTACGAACAGATTTCCGCGGCGCGCTGCGTAACCCACATCGGTGTGGTGGCCGCCGGTGAGTACCCGATCGAGGATGTGGATCGACCGCAGATCGCAGGGCCGCACCCCCAGCAGGGCGTAGTGCACCGGCCCGCGGTCAGGTTCGATCGGCTGGAAGCCGTCGGCCCGATCGGCGGACCACAGCTGCACGCGGGGCGGATGCAGGAACTGCTTCCACGACTGCGGTCCTGCGGAGTGGCCGAACGCGGCGCCGTCGGAACGCGGCCGGAGCCGGTACTCTCCGGGTCCGGTCTCCGCGCCCCACCCCCAGGGCAATTCGTCCGCCGACGTGAGCTCGGCGAGGACTATCGCGTTGTCCCGGACGGTGGGACCGACCACCTGGTAGCCCGCCGCCTGCAACCGCTCGACCAGCGCCGTCAAGCCGGGCCGGTCGAGTTCGACGGCCGCTGCGTGATCTGTGCTCACGCACCCACCTCCTCGATCCACCACCAGCTCACCGGATCGGCGATCAGGGCTGAAGTGCCGAGCGACCCCGACCGGATGGGCCTTTAGTCGCTCGCTTTGCCGGTTGTCCGGCCGGACAGCGGCGTCGGCCCACTTCAGAGACTTGTCCGGCCGGACACGCGGCAATGGGTGGTGGGTCAACAGATGCGGGGGAGTTGTTCGCCGATGAGCATGTCGACGATCCGCTGCGCGCCGACCAGCGTCCGCGCGGTCACCCGGCCCGGATGATCCAGGACGGCCCGGCCGATCCGGGTGGCACCGAACCCCTCCGGTACCGAACGCATCGCCGCGAGCACAGCGTCGGCGGCCTGTGGTGCGATGAACGCCACCAGGCAACCTTCATTCGCGACGTGCAGTGGATCGAGACCCAGCAGCTCGCAGGCGGCGGAAACCGGCGCGGGCACTGGCACCGACGATTCGTCGATGACTACGCCCACGCCGGCCGCTGCGGCGATCTCGTTGAGTGCCGACGCGATCCCTCCGCGCGTCGGATCTCGGACCGCATGCACAGCAGAACCGCCGGCCTCGACCATCGCCTGCACGAGGCGATGAAGCGGCTGGGTGTCCGACGCGACGTCGCCGTCGAAACCGAGCCCTTCCCGCACGCTCAGCACCGTGACGCCGTGTGCGCCGATCGGACCAGATAGCAGCACGACGTCACCGGCGACGGGCCTGGCTGCCGAGAACCGAGCCCGCGGCAGCCGCCGCCCGATGCCTGTCGTGGTCACGAACAGGCCGTCCGCTGCTCCTCGGCCCACCACCTTCGAGTCGCCAGTGACCACCGAGACGCCGGCGGCCCGCGCCGCCTCGCCGACCGAGGTGGCGACTCGGCGTAGGTCGTCGAGCGGGAAGCCCTCCTCGATCACGAACGCCAGCGACAGGGCGATCGGTTCGCCGCCCATCACCGCGACGTCATTGATTGTGCCGTGTACGGCAAGCCGGCCGATGTCTCCGCCCGGGAAAAACAGCGGGCTGACGACGAACGAATCGGTGCTCATAACCAACTCGACGCCGTCGACGTCGAAGACCGCCGCGTCCTCCAGTGGGCCGGCGGGGGCCGCCGCACCGAGCGCCGGCACGATCACCTCACGGACCAGCGCCGCGGACAACTGGCCCCCGGAGCCGTGCCCGAGCAGAACACGCTCAGTCTCAACCCGCGGTGCCGGGCAGCTGAGCTCGGCTGGATTTGCGGTCATCGCGTCCTCCCGGCTATGTAGTAGGCCGCGCAGGTGCCTTCGGTCGACACCATCGGCGCGCCGAGTGGCGTACGCGGCGTGCATGCCGACCCGTAGGCCGCGCAGTCGGTCGGCACCGCGGCGCCGGTCAGGATCCGGCCGGCGATGCAGTCCGGATGCTCGTCGGCGTGGACGTCCAGCACGCCGAACCGCCGCTCAGCGTCGAAGTCTGCATACTCGTCGGCGAGCCCGAGACCGCTGGTCGGAATCGTGCCGATGCCTCGCCAGGCTCTGTCGGTCACCCGGAACACCCGGGCGATGGCGTCCTGCGCCGCTGTGTTACCCGAGCGCCGGACCGCACGCACGTACTGGTTCTCGACCGTGGCGCGGCCGCTCTCGAGCTGGCGGACCGCCATCAGGATGCCCTCGAGAAGATCGAGCGGCTCGAAGCCCGTGACCACGATCGGTACGCCGTACCGTGCGGCGATCGGCTCGTATTGGGTCCAGCCCATGACCGCACATACATGGCCGGCGGCCAAGAAGCCCTGCACCTCGCAGTCCGGCGCATCGAGAATCGCGGTGATCGCCGGCGGCACCAGCACGTGGCTGACCAGGATGCTGAAGTTGGCCAGCCCGAGCTCGGCAGCGCGGAGCACCGTCATCGCGTTGGCGGGCGCCGTCGTCTCGAACCCGACCGCGAAGAAGACCACCTGCCGGTCGGGTTCGCGCTGGGCGATGCGGATCGCGTCGATCGGGGAGTACACCACCCGCACGTCGGCGCCGCGCGCCTTCAGCGCGAGCAGGTCGGTGTTCGACCCGGGGACGCGCAGCATGTCCCCGAAGCTGGTGAACGTCACCTCCGGGCGCTCGGCGATGCGCAGCGCCTTGTCGAGCAGTTCGAGCGGCGTGACGCACACCGGGCACCCGGGGCCGTGGATCATCCGCATGCCGGCCGGTAAGAGCTCGTCGATGCCCTGGCGCACAAGGGTGTGAGTCTGCCCGCCGCAGACCTCCATGAGCGCCCACGGCTTCGTGGCCGTCGTGTGCAGCTCGGCGAGCAGTCGCCGGGCCAGGCCGGGATCGCGGTACTCGTCCAGGTACTTCATGCCGAGCGCTCCGGCAGCGGTTCGCCCAGCTCACCTTCGAGGGCACCGTCCATTGCCCGCAGCACCTCGAGGGTGCGCTCGGCCTCGGCCTGGTCGACGGTGGTGATGGCGAAGCCCACATGGACGATGACGTAATCGCCCAGCCCCGCCTCGGGCGTGTAGGCGAGGCAGACGTCCTTGCGGATACCGCCGAAATCGACGACGCCCATGACCACGCCGCCATCGGTGATCTCGATGATCCGGCCCGGAATGCCGAGGCACATGAGATCAGCCACCTCCCAACCTGGCGGCCGCGACGGCGACCTGGCCGTAGCTGATGCCACCGTCGTTGGTAGGCACCTGCTCGTTGAGGAAGACGAAGAACCCCTCATCGCGCAACGCACCCACCAACCTGCTGGCCAACAGCTGGTTCTGGAACACCCCGCCGGACAAGCAGACCGTCCGCAAACCGGATTCCTGCGCCGCCTCGAGGCACAGCGCCACCGTCACGGCGACGACGGTCATGTGGAACGCCGCGGCTAACCGGGAGGTTGCCTCGCCGTCGGCCATCGCGGCCAGCAGTGCGGTGATCGTTGGTGCCGGGTCGTAAACCCAGAGCCCGTCTGCGCGGGTGAGCCGCCAGGGCAGTTCGCCGGCCAGTTCGCCGCCTGCCGCCCGCTCGAGTGCGATCGCGGCCTCACCCTCGAAGGTCGCGTCATCACGGACCGAAAGCAGGCTGGACACCGCATCGAACAAACGGCCGGCGCTGGACGCCCGAGGACTGTTCACCGCGCGCTCGATCATCCGCCGGACCGCGTCGACCTCTCGGTCGGGCAGGCGGTCGGTGAAGGTGTGGGCCAACTCCGGGTCGACGGCGGGCCCGCCCAGGTCTTCGGCGCCGAAGAGGTAGCCGAGCGCCATTCGGGCCGGGCGCCGGATCGCGGCCTCACCTCCTGGCAGCGGTGCCGTGCCGAACCGGCCGATCCGCCGGTACCGGGCCAGGTCGGCCACCAGCAACTCGCCTCCCCACAGCGTGCCGTCGTCGCCCCAGCCCAGGCCGTCGTACGCGACGCCGAGGAACGGCTCGGTGATGCCATGCTCGGCGGCGCATGATGCGACGTGCGCGTGGTGGTGCTGGACCGGCACCCGCTGCCCGGCGAGCCAGTTTCGCTGCGCATACTGCGTCGACAGGTAACCGGGGTGCAGGTCGTGGGCCACGGCTCTGGGCGAGATGTCGACCAGGCGCGACAGGTGATCGAGCGTCTGCTGGAAAGCGGTGTAGGTGTCGTGGTCGGAGAGATCGCCGATGTGCGGGCTCAGTATCGCCCGGTCGTCTTCGGCGAGTGCGAAGGTGTGCTTGAGCTGGGCGCCCATGCCCAGCAGGGGGCGAGGCAGCTGGTACGGAAGCGCGATCGCCTCGGGAGCGTAGCCCCTGGCTCGCCGGATCGCGGCCGGCCGGCCGGCTAGCACCCGGACCACCGAGTCGTCGTACCTGGCCCGGATGCGCCGGTCGTGGGTCAAGAAGGCGTCGGCGATCCCGCCGAGGCGGTCGAGTGCGTTCACGTCGTCGATGGCGATCGGTTCGTCCGACCGGTTGCCGCTGGTGACCACCAGCGGCCGGTCGAGATCGCGCAACAGGAGGTGATGCAGGGGGGTGTACGGCAGGAACAGGCCCACTTGATCGGTCCCGGGATGCACCCCGTACGCCAGCACCGGTGGGTCGGCGCGTGCGGTCAGCAGCACGATGGGCCGGGCGACCGAGGTGAGCTGGCGCTCTTCGACCGGCCTGATCCAGGCCAGCTCATGAGCGGTGACGGTGTCCCGCACCATCACCGCGAACGGCTTGGCCGGACGATGTTTGCGCTTGCGGAGCAGGTTCACGGCCTCGGGATCGGTGGCGTCACACACCAGCTGGTATCCGCCCAGACCCTTGATCGCGACGATGCCCCCGGCGGCGATCGTGGCCTCGGCGGCGCGCAGCGGGTCGTCGGGTATTTCGCCATTGCTCGCGTGCGGCCCCGGAGCCAACCAGGACAACTGCGGGCCGCACGCAGGGCACGCCACCGGCTCGGCGTGAAAGCGGCGGTCGGTCGGATCGGTGTACTCGGCGGCGCACGCGGCGCACAGTTCGAACGGCGCCATCGTCGTCCGGCACCTGTCATAAGGCAGTTCGGCGATGACGGTCGCCCGCGGCCCACAGTTGGTGCAGTTGATGAACGGGTACCGGTACCTGCGGTCGTGCGGGTCGAACAGCTCGCGCAGGCAGTCGTCGCACGTCGCCAGGTCCGGTGGCACGTCGCGATGACCGGCCTGATCGACGCTGTCGAGCACCCGGAAGCCCTGGCCGCTGGCATGGTGGCTGGGCAGGTCCGACACGACGACGGAGCTGACGGCGGCCTGCGCGGGGGCCTCGGCGGCAAGCCGCTGGGCCAGCGCGGTCAATGCGTCGGCCGAGCCGGTCGCCTCGATCACGACGTGGCCGCCGGCGTTCTGCACCCAGCCGGTCAGTCCAAGCGCGGTCGCCAGGCGAACGACGTACGGCCGGAAACCGACGCCCTGCACGGCGCCGTGAACGTCAAGCCGGCGAGCGATTGCCATGTGGCCGCACTCAACGCGCGAGGTGGACTGATTCGTGGGTGACGTCCTCGATGTCCTCGGTGGTCGCCCGTAGTAGGCGCTGGGCGAGCTCCGATAGGGCGCGGGCCACTGCCAACTCGTCACCGATCTCGGGGACGTTCACATCGTGCGGGTTGCGACGGGCAAAACCCACACCCGTGACGTGCGCGCCGTCACGAGTGCGCAGTCGTGCCTCCGCGCGAGTGGAGTCGTCGTCGTGCTCGTCGATGAAGATGTCGACGGCCCAGTGTTTGGTGGCGGTCATCGGTTTTCGCCTCCTGTGTGGTCGTGCTTCGACGCTAGGAGTTCCCGTCCGGGAGGGGGAGGGCCGAAGGGCCCGTCTGGCGGGGACAAGCTGCCCTAGGTCGTGTGCCGGCGCCGGTGGTGTCGTGGAACCACGGAAGGGAGAAGTTATGTATGCGACAGTCGGTGACCGGATCGTCATCAAGGCACACCACGTCGGCGAGCACGAGCGGGACGGCGAAGTTCTGGAAGTACGCGGTGACCACGGCCGCCCGCCCTACCTGGTGCGCTGGAACGACGGTCACGAGGCGCTGGTCTTTCCGGGCCCGGATGCCGTCATCCAGCGGTTCGACCGGCACGGCGCGGCGTAGGCCGGCGGTTCAGGGGCGTGGGCCGGCTGCGCGGCTGCCGCGGGCCCATACCACGCCCACCTGCTCACCCCACGCCTCGGCGCGGTCGAGTTCGCCGTCGACAAGCGGGCCGGTAACGTCGGTCACGAGGAACGACTCCGGTGCCGTGACCAGCCGGAACCGCTGCCAGTTGAGGCGTTTGTAGGCCGCTTTGGCCGCCGAGCCTGGCAGCCATGACTTGTTGATCTTGGTGTCGAAAGCGGCCGCAGGGAGTTCGTCGCGCATGTGCACGACTTTGCTCAGCCACTCGCGGATGCCCTCTCCGCTGGACACGACTGAGCCGTTGCCCTGTTTGGCGGCGTCACGGCGGGTACTGTCGCGAGACATTCCGAACGCGTGCGTCGGCCCGCCGACGATCAGAAGGGCGATATCTTCGCCCAGATCCGTGGGCGCTGCACCGACCTCCATCACGTCGGCTGGAATCCACCGCTCCAGGCCTTTCGCGACGGCGTGTGCGACCGCCCGGGTGTTGCCGAACATCGATTCATAGACGACAAGGGCACGCATGACCAATCCCCTACCTTCCCGCTGTGGCCCCGGCCTCGTCCGCTCGCCGTTCGGCCACCGGCCGTCGCGTGCCGAGCAACTGGCGCGGCGTGGTCTCGAGTGCGGCGGCCAGCCGCCAGAGCACTCCGGCGTCGACATCAGCCGGTCGTTCCTCGATGTCCTTGATGTACCCCTCGGGCATCCGAGCGCGCCGCGCCACCTGGGCTCGGCTCAAGCCGAGCTGCCGACGGCGGTGTGCCGCGCGTCCGCCCAGGTCACCGGGCTTCTTCGAGGTCTCCATGGCTTCAGGATGGCTTTGCGGCACCCGGCTCAGGCAGAGGACAACCTCATGCGCGCATGGGTCTAATGTCACCGGCTACGCCGACCTTCGGCGGTACTCACAGGGCGGGCCGGTGGCGGAGTTTTAGGTATGTGCACGAATCGGTGCCACGACTGCCGTCGCGGATGCCGGTCCGCCCAGTCGCCATCACACTGGTGGTGTGCCCGTAACAGCGTGAGGTGATTGCCATGACAGACCGTACGCCCGCCACCTTCGACTCGGCCGTACGAGAACAACTCGTCGGTGCGGCGATCCTTGCGCCGTCGATGCACAACACCCAGCCGTGGCGGTTCCGGTTCAGAGGGCACACCATCGAAGTGCACCGCGATCCGCGGTACGAACTTCCAGCCGAGGACCCGGATCGGCGGATGGCCATGATCAGCATTGGCGCCGCCGTGTTCAACTTGCGGGTCGCGGCGGCGAACCTGGATTGTGACACCAACGTCACCCTCCACGACAGGACCGACCGGACATTGGCGGCAGAGGTCTGGCTCGGCGCGCCGGCTCCGGACGATCGGCCGCAGCTCGCCGATCTGTATCCGCTGCTGGGCCGCCGCCGCACGAACCGCGCGCCGTTTGCTGATCGCGACATTCCGCTGCCGGTTCGGGCCGCGATCAACAAGGCGGCGGATGCTGAGGGCGTCATTCTGGAGTGGGTCACCGAGCCGGCCCGGCGGGATTGGTTGCTCCGCCTGACCGGCGAGGCCAACATGTCCGACGACCTCGATCCGCTCCGGCTGTCTGAGCGCCACCACTGGGTTGGCGGCGAACGTGACCACGACGGCGTCCCGTCCGCCGCGTTAGGACCCCGGCCGCGCCGGCGTTCGGCGCCGGTGCGCGACCTGGCGGCAGACCGCCGTGACCGGGCCCGGCCGACGGGTGAGTTCGAGGCGCACCCGGTGCTGGCCGTGCTCGCCACCCGCCGCGACAGTCCCCGGGACTGGCTCGTTGCCGGTCAGGCCATGCAGCGTGTGCTGCTGGTCGCCACCCGAGAAGGCCTGGCAGCGTCCCTGCTCACGCAGGCGATCGAGCACTCTGAGTTGCGCTGGCTGGTCCGGGATCCGATGGGGGGATGGTCCGAGCCGCAGGTTGTGATGCGGCTGGGTTACGGCCCGGAGGCGTCGCCGACGCCGCGGCGCCCGATCGTCGAGTTCATAGATCCGGATTAGGGCCGGCTGGACCTGTTACCGGGGGACCTTTGGACCTGCCGGTTCGGCCGATCACGGCCATACCGTCAAAGCAGGACGAGGAGGTTGCCATGCGAACGCTCGTTGAGGACCTGATGGCCACCGACGTTGCGGCGGTGTGCACCGACACGCCTACCCGTGCGATTGCCGAGTTGCTGGACAGCCGGCGAGTCAGTGCGGTGCCCGTGGTCGATCTGCAAAATCGCGTGGTCGGCATCGTGTCCGAAGCTGACATCATCCACCACCGGTACACCGATGGCACCGCCGAGAAGATCATGTCCCGTCCGGCGATCACAGTTCGTGCGGACCAGCCTGCCGACGCTGCAGCTCAGCTCATCGACCACTTCGGCATCAAGCGTCTGCCAGTCGTCGACGACCTCGGCCGGCTGGTCGGAATCATCAGCCGCGGCGACCTGGTCCACCTCTATGCGCGTGGCGGCATATTCCGGGCCGCCGACGCGTAGATCTTTTGGCTCGAAAGGAGCTGGCAATGTCGAACACGGAACTCAGCAAACTCGTAGTGGTAGGGGTCGACGGTTCGACCGATGCGTTGCATGCGCTCGACTGGGCGGCCAACAAAGCGGCCCAACACGGCTGGCCGCTGCGGCTGGTGAACGCCTACCAGCCGATTATCGCAGCGCTGCCGGCGGTCGCCGTCCAGCTGCCCGAAGTCACGGAGGAGTCCCAGCGCATCCTCGAACATGCTCGCGAGTGGGTCGCGGCAACACATCCCGACCTGGCAGTGTCGACCATGAGCGCCGAAGGCCCAGCCCCCCGCATTCTGCTGGAGGCCAGCAAGCGGGCCCGGCTGCTTGTGGTGGGCAGGGAGGGGCTCGGCCGGTTCGCCGAACTGGCCCTCGGCTCGGTGTCGCAGGCGTGTGCGGCCCGGTCGACCACGCCGGTGGCAGTCATCCCGACGGACTGGGAGCCACCGCCCGAACCGCACGGACGAGTCGTGGTAGGCGTGGACGGCTCGGCGAACTGCCAGGCCGCCGTCCAGTACGCGTTCGAGGCCGCCTCGGAGCGGAACGCCGACCTCCTCGTGGTCTTCGCGTGGCACCAGCCGACCAGGTGGCCCGAAGGATGGCCGCTCACCGGCGATAACAAGCCCCGGTTCCCCGCGGACTACGACTTCATCCTTTCGGAGTCGATCGCCGGCTGGCGGGAGAAGTACCCGGATGTCGCCGTCACGACCATCGGCGAGAGCGAACACCCGGCCGAGGCGCTGGCTCGCCACTCGGCCGAGGCGGATCTGGTTGTGATCGGCGGACGGGGGCACGGCACCGTGACCGGCATGCTGCTCGGTTCGGTGGCGCGAGCGATCTTGCGGCACGTCGACCGGCCGATCATCGTCGTGCACCAGCCTGAGAGCTGACGCTCGGCCCGCTGTTCCGGGTTGTCCGGCCGGACTGTTCGCTGACCAGGTGCGGCGCATGTGTCCGGCCGGACAACCCGCACAAGGGGGGCGGGTTGTCCGGCCGGACTAGTCGCGGAGGTTGACTAGCGGGTGAGGTCCTCGATCTCACGCCGCAGTTGGCGAAGCAGGACACGCTGCGGAACCGCCCGCACGAGCTGCGGCGGCGGGATCACGAGCACCGGGCAGGCGGCCCACGCCACGCAGTACCGCACGGTCCGCGAAGCTGAACCACGCCAGTTGCGGTGCCCGGAACCGAGCACCAGCAGGTCGTCGTCCCGGTCGGCCAGCCGCACCAGGGCCGGGCCCGGATAGTCGGGCAGGACTTCCACCTCGACTTTCACGTCATCCGGGAATCCGCCGAACGTCTCGGCGAAGGTCCGCATGACAAGCTCGCGGGTGTCGGCTTCGTCGACGTCACGCAGGTCCGGCGCCACTGCGTACATGCGCGGCTGTGTGAGCCAACTGCGGACGGCGACGAGCACGGCATCGCGATCCCGCGCTTCGTCGACGGCGCGTCGCAGCGCACGCATCCCAGACGGCGACGGGTCGATTCCCACGATGACCCTTCCTGGGCGGCTGGCGTCCATCGGTGCCTCCTCTTCTGAGCAGCCGATCAGCGGCGCAGCGCCAGGTAGATCGGGATGGCCGAAAGTGCGAGCCCGACTCCGCCGACGACCAGCAACGTGATGGCGACCGGAGTCAGCGCGGGAAACTCCGCACCGACGGTGCCGGTCACGTCAACGCCGGCGGTGGCGTCGGCGTTCATGGCCACGGCCACCCAATCGCCGGTCTCCAGCTCGACGATCAGGGTCTGCTCGCCGGGCCCCGCTGTCCAGGCCGTCCAGGCGTCCTGGTCGCCCGGCACGGTGGCCGGGGCGTCGCCGGTGTGCGGTGTGTAGGTGACCGTCTGATCGAACCCGGTGATCTCGCGCACCTGGTCGTAGGCCATACCGGCGAGGTACGGTGCGACAGCGTCTTCGGTTGCTACGCCGAGAAAGACCGGCGCGCCATCGGTCGATTCGACCTGAAGCCGCATGTCACCGATCACGTTCTCGGCCTGGAGCCAACCCGGAACCGAGGTGTCGACGGTGAGCCCGCCAGCAGCCACGGCGTAACCGTTGCTCTCGAACTCGACGGGGCCGAACTCGACGAAGCCGTCGGCATCGCGCTGAGTCTGATCAAAGATCAGCCCGACCAGGCCGGTGATGAGGGCTCCGAGGAAGGCCAACGCGAGGATCAATCCGAGGACCAGCGCGGCCACTCGGCGACCCGTCCACGGCCTGCCCGGCTGACCGGGCGGGGCCGGTGCGCGGGGTTGAACTACTGGGGATGGTGCGCTTGTGGACATCGCGCAACCTCTTTTCTTGGGGCAGGAGCGTCAGAGCTGACGGCCGACGAACTCGGCCAGGTCGGCCAGCCGGTTGGTGTAGCCCCACTCGTTGTCGTACCAACCGAAGATCTTGACCAGTGCGCCGTCGACCTGCGTCAACGCGGAGTCGAACACGCACGAGGAGGGATCGGCCACGATGTCGCGCGACACAATCGGAGCCTCCGTGTACCGCAGGATTCCCGCCAGTTCTCCGTCGGCCGCGTCGGCGAACGCCGCGTTGACCTCGGCGGCTGTGACGTCGCGGTCGAGGATCACCGCAAGGTCGACGAGAGAACCGTCCTCGACGGGCACCCGCAGTGCGACACCGTCGATTCGTCCGGCCAGATCCGGCAGCACCAGACCGATCGCCCGGGCGGCGCCAGTGCTGGTCGGGATGATGTTCACGGCTGCGGAGCGGGCCCGGCGCAGGTCCTTGTGTGGGGCGTCCAGGACGACCTGGTCGTTGGTGTAGCCGTGGACCGTCGTCATGAAGCCCTTATCAATGCCGAACGCGTCGTCGAGAACCTTGACCATCGGCACGACGCAGTTCGTCGTGCACGAGGCGTTCGAGATGACGTCGTGCACATCCGGGTCGTATGCACCGTGGTTGACCCCCATGACCACGGTGAGGTCGGCGCCCTTGCCGGGAGCCGAGATGAGCACCTTTGACGCGCCGGCCTTCAAGTGTCGAGCGGCTTCCTCACGCACCCGGAACCGGCCGGACGCTTCGATGACGACGTCGGCACCCAGCCCTCTCCAATCCAGCTGGTCAGGCTCTCGTTCGGTGGTCACCGGGATCGGGTTGTGGTCGACCAGGATCGAGTTGCCGTTCACGCGGACCGGGTATGGCAGCGGCCCGTACGTGGAGTCGTAAGCCAACAGGTGCGCCAGTGTCTCAACAGGTGCGATGTCGTTGACGCCGACGACCCTGATGTCGCGCTCCAAGGCGCAGCGGAGGAAGTTGCGCCCGATCCGGCCGAATCCGTTGATGCCGACGCGTACTGTCATGATCGCTCCTTATGGCAGCGTGAAGGACGTCACTTCCAGCCTGGTGGCGGAGCAGGTGGAAGGCAGCGGGCGAACGTCCCGACTCCAGGGGGCCGGAGGACCCTGGGGGACCCGGATGCCCACGAGTGGTCAGAGCGATAGGACCCACGGGCATTTCCGGCACCGGCGATGCCAGTGCGGACGGTGGACTGCCCAGTACGCCACCAGTACGAACGTGCCACCGATGAGGATGCCGGCCACGACGTCGGTGAGCCGTTGGGTGCCGAGGTGAACGCGGTACAGTGCGGTCGCGGCGACGACGAGTGCCAGCGGTGGCGCGATGAGCCAGACCGGCCAACGGCGCCGGAAGAGGACGAAAAGCACGAGTGGCGCCAGCCCGGCGATGATCGTGGCCTGAACAAGATGTCCGCTCGGAAACGAATCCACTCCGACGAGACCGGCGACAGCCGGGTGGGGCTCGTCGATCAGGTTCTTGACGATGACGTAGGTGGTCCAGCCGCCGACCACCGCGGCGATGTAGGCGATCCCGACGACCCGGCACCGCAGCGTAGAGATGCCGATGATCGCCGCAAGCGCGAAGGCGAGTCCGGTCTCGCCGACCATGGCGAGTGGCAGCCAGGACGCCCAGTGCCAGCCACCGACAGCGACGGCAACGCTGGAGTCGGCCAGTGTTACGAATGCCGGCGGGCGGATCGCCATCAACACCACGATCAGGGTCGCGGCGGCGGCTGCGGCCGACGCCCAGCCGAGCAGCATCCGGGGCAGCTCGGGCCCGGCGACGGTAGCGGGGCTACGGCCCAGCGGCGTATGGATCAGGAGCCGGATCATCGCGGGGGACGGCGTCGGCCAGCTCAGGAAGATCCGCAGCGACAGCATGCCGATGAACACCAGCATCCCGCCGAGGACGACAGCGGCGCCCCAGACCCAGCCGATTCCCGATGCGTAGCCGGCCGGCCGAAAGTAGTTGTAGCTCGCGCCGATCAGCACATATGTGGCGACACCCAGCGCCGACATGGCGGTCAGCAGGTAGAACATTCGCGGCCGGACCGCTGAACGCAGCGCCGTTGCCGGCCGCTCTCCGGTGGAGACGAGCTGGGCGGTGGCCCGACCGGCTACGTCCAACCGCCGGTCAAGGCCTGGTGCCCGGCCCTGTTTCGAATGAAGCACGTCGCGCACCACGGTCGCGATCGAGAACAGCAGACCCGCACCCATGACGGCGGGTACGAACAGGTGCCGGTCGCCCTCACCGAGTTCGAACGGGTCGTCCTGACGTCGAGCCGGCTTCACGGCACTCCACCACCATCGTCATGGACGACAACCTGGCCGCGGTCGCCATCGACGGTGACGAGCTTGCCGTCGAGGTGAGCCGCTGCGCCGGCCACGTTGAGAACGGCCGGCAGGCCGAGTTCCCGGGCCACGACCGCGGCATGCGACAGAGGACCGCCGCGTTCGACGACGATTGCGCCGGCGGCGAGGAATGCCGGCGTCCAGGCAGCGTCCGTTGCCCGCGCGACGAGCACATCACCACGACCCAACCGGTTCGCCAGCGGTTCGTCCAGCACCTTCGCCCGCCCCGTATGTTGTCCACCACTGGCGGCCCAGCCGCGCAATACCCGCCCAGCCGGCGCCGGGGGCAGAGCTACTGGTGGCACGCCGGTGAACCGCTGTGGCAGCGGGCCGGCTCGCTCGTAACGCTCCTGCCATCGCCGCCGCAGGCTGAGCGTCCCGCGGGGCGGTGCATGACCGGCGACCGCCGCGCGTAGTTCCGAGTCACGAAGCAGATCGACTTCAGCGGCATCCTGGAGTAGGCCGCGGTCGTGGAGGCGGCGGCCGAGTTCGATGTGTACCTGCCGGACGCATCCACCAAGGGCGAGCACCGCCGCCTTGGTCCGCTCGCGCCGGGCCAACCCGGTCGCTGTGTCGGTTACGCCCGTGCGCAGTGCGCGAAGTTGGACGTCGATCACCTGACCGGTGAACAGGCGGATGCGCCGCCAGCGGGGTTGGCGGCGGAGCCGCGCCTCGATGGCGGCTTGAGCGCCACGCCGGTCGACGGGGCGGTCCGGCCACGCCGTGCCGTCGTTGGCCAGCGCTGAAATGCCGGATTCATCCCAGGTGGGGCCGGCGAACACAGATCGCGACGACAGGTCGGAGACCGGCAGGGTGAGTCCCGCGCCCGCGGTCAGCTGCTGCGTCGCCTGCCGGGCCTCCTCAACATCCAAATACCGCGCAAGGAACCGTTCGAGCCCCTGGTACGACGCGGCGGCTGCGGCCGCCACCGCCAGCTCGGCCGCCACCGCACGCGCTCCCAGGTCAAGCAGCCGGAGCCGGTACGCCAACAGCGACCTGTCGTCGAGCACGGCGATGCTCGGAGCGGTTCTCACCAGCTGATCAACGGCGACGAGCACCGTTTCGGCCTCGGCTGCGGATCGTTGTCTGGCCGCATAGATGCGTAGATCCCGGCTCAGCGACCAGTGCCGGGCCGGTGACTCGCCGTCGCCTTCGACATGAGTCCCGAAGTACGCGTGCTCCAGATCGTGCTCGGATATCCCCGGCAGTCCGGCGGCGACGGCTTTGAGAAGGTCGAGGTCGAGAGCGGCTCTGCCGCGCATTCGCTTCACGACCGTACCCGGGCTCGACCGATCTGCTGGATTGGCGGCGATGTCGTCGAAGACCCGCCGGAGCGCCTCTTCGACCAGGAAGCTGTTCAGGTCCCACACCAGCGGCGGGAGCACGCCGGGCAGCATCTCGTCCACCCCGGTCGACATCAGCTCCGCGGTACCGGTTGCGGAGTCGCTGCCATCCCCACCGGCGAGTGTCGTGATCGGCCTACTCTGGACCAACCACACCTGTTCGCCGTCCCAGGCCCACTCGATGTCTTGTGGTCCGCCCAGGGACTGCTCGGTGCGGCGCCCCAGGTCGGCCAGTTCGGCGAGTGGCACCGCTGGGTCGTGCGGCACTTGGGCCGGGTCGCGGGGCAGCAGCCAGACCGTGGGCGTTCGCTCACCTGATACCAGCGCGTCGGCGAGGCCCGTGACGGCTTCGACCCGAATCTGCGGGGTTCCGGTGGCCGGATCGAGCGTGAACGTCACTCCGGCCAGCCGAGCCGACACCATCTGCATCAGCACGACCGACATGACCGCGCGGTCCGCCGGCACGCCCCACGTGTCGCGGTATGCGCGTGGTGCCGGGTGCCAGAGTGACGCCCAGGTCAGCCGGACCGCTCGCAGCACGGCTTGCGGGTCGTCGCTGTTGATGTTCAGCGCGGAGTGGTACTGGCCGGCGAAGGACAGGCCGGCCATGTCCTCTGCATAGGCGGACGACCGCACGGCGATTCGCCGCCCGCGGTCGATGTCTGCGGCGGCGGCGACGATTCGGGTGGCGAGGACATCTTCCAGCGGCGCCAACAGAAAGGCGGCGTCGACCTCCTCCGCGGGCAGGGTCTGGCGGCGGGCTAGCTCGATGACCGCCCGGATACTTGGATGGGCGGCGAACCGCCGGTACGCCGCGGCGGTGACGACAGCTGACGGAGGTACGGGCAGGCCGGCCTTCAGTAACCGGTCGAGCCCGTGACCCTTGCCGCCGAGCTCACTATCGAGATCGGCCCGCTCGGCCGGGAGCCGTACCACGTCCGGGGTGGCCATCACAGCCGTGGTCATGGTCCGCCACCATCATCGTTCGGCTCGGCGATCAGCCCGGCCCGGTACGCTGCAACGCACCGGTCGGCAATGTGTTCCACTGGTTCGCCCGTGGCTGCGGACCGCTCCTCGAGCCAGCGGAACAGATCACCACGCAACGGGACAGCGGGCCGCGGAGCGTGCAGGCTGACGATCAGCGCCAGCTGCACAGAAAGCGCTATGGCCAGGACGAAGACCAGATCCCAGTTCCGCGACAGGGTCGAGTCAACCAGCGCGACAGCCACTATGACCGCCACCAGTGCGCCGAGCACTCTGTTTCGCTGGGTGGGTACGATCGCCAGCCCGTGGTTCACCTGGCCGCCCCTCCGGGTCATTGCGGGCGGTTGAGGTGCAACAGCCCGATCAGGTGACCCTCTGGATCGTTGAACAGTGCGAACTCGCCGATCGGCGGAATCGGTGTCGGACCCAGCACACGGGCGCCGCCGAGTTCCTCCGCGCGGGTGAGCGTCGCCGACAGGTCGTCCACCGCCACGTAGATGGTCACGTACGGCGGCATGTCCTCCCGGATCTGCATGATGCCGCCGCCGATGCCGCCGTCGCTGTCGTCCATCACGCCATAGCTGGGGTCTGTGGTATCGAACGTCCAGCCGAACAGGGATGTGTAGAACGCCCGGATCTTGGTCGAGTCCTGCGCCCCGATCTCGAAATGCACAACAGAGTTCAACATGTCGCACCCCGATCTGGTGACCTCGTCTGCTGCTTCCAGCAGACCGCGTGGCGGCGTGGACACCCAAGAGCCAAAGGTCACCGACGGGCGGGTCTCCGGACCGTGAGTCTTTGACTCGAATCCATCGAACCGGCCTTACGTGCCGCGGCCTCGGGCGATACGTTTCGGCCAACCAGTACGCGTCTGTAGAACGCCAAGTCGGGACCTGAGTCCCTTACGGATGGCAACGATTGCTGGTGCACTTGAGCTGACTGCCATCCGTAGCGGTGAAGGAGTGCGGCCATGCCTACGGCGGAAGCCAACCCACCAATTGTTGTTGGAGTCGACGGCTCGGACGCCGCGTTGGTCGCTCTGGACTGGGCGGCAGCGGAAGCGGCGGCCGCCGGCTGGCCCCTCCGGATGGTGAACGCATATGAGGAGATGCCCCTCATACCCGTGATGGTGGCGGTGAGCGCGCGTGAGGCGGCAGAGCGCATGCTCCGCGAGGCTCGGGCCCGCCTGGAGTCTCGCGGCTTTGGCGACCTTTCGATCTCGATGGTCACGCATCACGGCTTTCCCAGGTGGGTTCTGTTGCGCGAAGCCGAGGGCGCGCGAGCGCTCGTGGTGGGTCGTGAAGGTGCCGGGCGTTTGACCGAACTGGTGCTGGGTTCCACATCGCTCGCGTGCGCGACCCACGCGACCGTCCCGGTGGTCGTGGTGCCGGAGAGTTGGCGGCCGGTCAGCCGCGGGCAACGAATCATCACCCTCGGCGTCGACGGCTCGCCACGCTGCGAGGCGGCCATCGAGTTCGCGTTCGCGACCGCAGCGCGGTGGCAGGCGCGCATCGTCGCGGTGGCGGCCCTGCATCTGCCTGAGCCGGTGCCCGATCTGGACGTTTCGGAGGACGCGCGGGCGCAGACGGCGGGAATGCTGGCCGACCAGCTGTCCCCGTGGCGGGCGAAGTTCGCCGGCGTAGACGTGACAGAGGCCGTGGCGGCCGGGCATCCGGCAGCGGTGATAGCCGATCACTCGGCCGATGCGGACCTGGTGGTGATCGGCGGCCGGGGCCACGGCGTGGTGACGGGCATGCTGCTCGGTTCGGTGGCGCGCGCTGTGTTGCACCACGTGGATCGGCCGATCGCGGTGGTCCACCAGCCGGAGTGAATCCGTCCGGGGGGAGCTAGCCGCATAGGCGCAGCGCCAACACGGCATAGGTTCGGGCGAAGGAGACGATCTCGCTGAGCCGGACGCATTCGTCGGTGGTGTGAGCTCTTGCCACCGAGCCCGGTCCGAGTTGTACCGTCGGCACGCCCGCCGCCGCATAGAGCCGCAGGTCCGAGCCATACGGCGCGCCCCGGGTTTCCGGCCGCTGACCCGTGACGTCGGCCGCCGCGCGGTTCACGTCCTCAACCAGGCCGTGACCGTGCGGGAGCCGGCCGGACGCGAAGGTGCCGCCCGGCCAGCTGACCCGTGCCGGGTGGTCCGCCAACCAGGAATCGGCCGCACATGCTCGCGTGATCGCGGCTTCGAAATCGGCGCGGGCCTTGTCGACCGGTTCGTCCAGCCGTACCCCGTACCGGCCCTCGGCGACCAGCAGGTCCGGCACGGTGCTGGCCCAATCGCCGGCCCGCACCATCCCCACCGATATCGGGTACGGCAGGTCCAGGTGGGCTAACAGCGGGTCGACATCGCGATTGCGCTGCGATTCCAGTTCGCGCAGCGCCGCCAGCAGTGGCGTCGCCGCATCGATCGCCGAGTACCCGTCGAGCCGGGACGAACCGTGCGCGGCCCGCCCGGGAACATCCAGCCGGAAGGTCAGCGAGCCGGCGTTGGCCGTAATGACACACGCATCGGTCGGCTCGGCGATGATGCACGCGCTACCGAGATGGCCGCGTCGGAGTGTCGCGTACGCGCCCAGGCCACCGTCCTCTTCCCCGATCACGGCGTGGATTGCGAGCGGCCGGCGAAGGCTCACGCCACCGGAGCGCAACGCCCGGAGCGCGGCGAGGATGGCCGCGACCCCTGCCTTCATGTCCACCGCACCGCGCCCATACAGTGCGTCCCCGGCGCGGGCCAGCTGCCATGGGTGGTGTGTCCACAAGCCCAGATCTCCTGCCGGTACTACGTCGGTGTGGCCGGCCAGGATGAGTGCTGGGGGTTCTGCCCGGTCACCGAACAGGCCGACGCAGCCGTACGCCTCCGTGCGATCGACCTCCTCGCCGGGGTACCCAGCCGACTCGCGCAACTCGGCGAGATCGAGCTTCCAATGGTCGACCCAGGCGCCTGAGTCTGCGAGGCGCTCGGCGCACCACTGCTGGATGGCGACCTCGGCGTGGGAGCCGCCGACACTCGGCATGGCTACCAGAGCCGCAAGATCCGCAAGTACGCCGTCTATGTCGATCGCGTCGACCACCATGCGTTCGACGTCGGTGAGAGCCATGCCGGCGATTGTGCCTGGTGGCAACCGCATTCAGGCGGTCCGCCTTACCAGCCCGGGACTTACGCCCGTACCGCGGCGGGTCCGCGGGGCGGCACGCTGAGGTCATGGGTACGCGAGCCTGTGCTGCTCTGGCCGCGGTGATGCTGTTGTTGTTGACCGCGTGCGGCGGCGATGACTCGGCAGCGCCGGCCGCGCCGCAGACAACCACACCGGCCAGTCCGGAGCCGACAGCCGCCCCGGACGATGCCACGCCGGCACCGAGCCCGCCACCGAGCGAGCCGGCAAGCCCGCCCGCGACCGGCCCGACCACCGATTCGTGGCCCACCGACGACGTGTCTGCGGCCTTCTCCGGAGCCGTCCCGCCGGTGCCCACGCTTGTCGCGCTGCGATTCGGCAGCCATCCTCAGGACGGGTATGACCGGATGGCGTTCGAGTTCAGTGAGCTGCCCGGTTACCAGATCGGATACCGCGATGAGATCGTCTACGACGGCTCCGGTGAACCGGTCGGCCTGCCCGGTCAGGCCTACATCCAACTCGTGTTCAACCCGGCGCAAGCGCATGACGAAGCGGGCAATTCAACGCTCGCCTCACCTCCGGTGGAACCGGTCAGCGTAGGTTCTGCCGCCGTCGAGTCCTACGTGCTCAACGGCGACTTCGAGGGTTACGTCTCCATTGCCATCGGGCTGACCACGCGGGCCGGATTCCGGGTGGATCACTTCAGTAAGGACAATGGCAACGCCGTCGTCTACATCGACGTCGCCCGGCCATGAACGCCGGCGACAGCCACCGACCAGCCGGGCACTCCGTCCCGGTCACGGTGGACGTTCGCCCCTGCTGAGCGGTGGTTAGGCAGACCTACGGTGATCGTGGAGGTTCCGCTCGGAATGGAGGAACGTCATGGCAACGACAGCGACCGCTCACCGGCCCTCCACCGCGGCGCGCCGAGTGGGTTACGGGTTCGGGATCCTGGCCGGTCTGGCCGGGTTGTTCTTGATCAACTTATGGCCGGGCTGGGAGAGCGTGTCGTTCCTCACCGCCGACACGACCAAGGTGCTCTGGCTGGTCAATGCAGCGCTCATTGCCGGCATCGTCGCTGATCTGGTGTACGCGCGGTACGACCCGCCGTGGCTCGTCGCCCTCGGCGGTCTGGTCACGACAGGCATCGGCCTGGTCGGACTCATCCGGATCATGCAGGTCTTCCCGGTCGATTTCAGCGGCTGGGAGTTCGACGGCACCGGGTTGGTACGGATCCTGTTGATCCTCGCGATCGTCGGCACCGCGATCGGCATCGTGGTCCAACTCGTGGTGCTGGTCAGAAGCCTTGCCGGGCGGCAAGCAACGATGAGAGGAAGGTAGAACATGAAGGCACTGGTGTACCACGGACCTGGTCGGCGCTCGTGGGAGGACGTTCCCGATCCCACCGTCAAGGACCCCGAAGACGCAATCGTCCGCGTTGACGCCGTGACGATATGCGGCACTGACCTGCACATTCTGGGTGGCGACGTGCCGGCGGTGGAGCCAGGCCGGGTGCTCGGCCATGAAGCTGTCGGCACCGTCCAAGAAGTCGGCTCCGGCGTGCGCAATGTCGCTATCGGCGACCGCGTGCTCGTGTCGTGCATCAGCGCGTGCGGTCGGTGCCGATACTGCCGGGAGGCTAGGTACGGCCAGTGCCTCGGAGGTGGGGGATGGATCCTCGGCCACCGGATCGACGGCACACAGGCCGAGCTGGTCCGCGTTCCGTTCGCGGACACCTCGACCTACCGGCTGCCCGATGAGGTCAGCGACGAAGCGGCGGTCATGCTGGCTGACATCCTGCCCACTTCCTACGAGGTCGGGGCGCTCAACGGGCAGGTACGACCCGGTGACACGGTGGTCGTGGTCGGCGCCGGCCCCATCGGCCTCGCGGCCGTCATGACCTGCAAGCTGTTCAACCCGAGTCACATCGTCGTCGTGGACAAGGCACCGGCCCGGCGCGAAGCCGCCCTGCAACTGGGCGCGGATGTTGCGTTGGACGCTGATGACGATGTCGCGGCTGCGCTGGCGCCGCTGACCGACGGCTTGGGTGCGGACGTCGCGATCGAGGCGGTCGGGATTCCGGCCACCTTCGAACGTTGTGTCGAGCTGGTTCGACCCGGCGGCCGGGTCGCGAACGTCGGCGTGCACGGATCGCCGGCCACGCTGCACCTGGAGACGGCCTGGATCCGCAATTTGACGATCACGACCGGTCTGGTCGACACCTACTCGACACCGACCCTGTTGCGCATGGTGGTGTCCGGTCAGCTCGATGTGTCCGGACTGGTTACGCACCGGTTCGGCGTCCAGGAGATGCAGGACGCCTACGACGTGTTCTCAAAGCCGGCGGAGACCGATGCGCTCAAGGTCGTTCTGTACCGGGCCTAGCACCACTGAGTCGGCTGGGACGCGTCTGTTTTGTCCGACTGGGGACCAAGGTCCGGCACCTCCGGGTCCTCAGCCTCGTGATGGCCGTCACACCCACCCCTAGCGTCGAGCCCAATCCGCATTGGAGCACGCGAGGGCAGGGTCGATGGCCGAACTCGAAACGACTGAGGTAACAGCCGGGCAGTCACCGGGTCCGTCCCGTCCGGTCGTCGCCGGATCGGCCGCCCCTGCCGACCCGCGGCTGCCCGGAGCCGTACGCCGGCTCTATCCTGGCTACTTCGCCTTGGTAATGGCCACCGGCATCGTATCCACCGGAACCCATGAGATCGGGTTGCCACGGTTGTCCGCCGCGTTGGTCGCGGTCGGGATCGCGTGCTTTGGCGTCCTCGTCATGGTCTATGCATGGCGGGCGGCACAGTACAGCCGAGAGTTGCTGGCCGACCTCGAAGCGCCCGATCGTGCCTACGCGTTCTTCACCTTCGTCGCGGCATGCAATGTCCTCGGCGTGAGACTTGCCACCGATGGCCACATAGGTGCCACCGCGGCGCTGGCTGCAGCCGGCTTCGTTGCCTGGCTCGCGCTGAGCTATGGCGTCCCGATGCGGCTCATCCTTGGCCCACGTCCCCGCCCGGTACTGGTTGGCGTGAACGGGACATGGTTCATCTGGGTGGTCGGAACCCAGTCGCTCGCAGTGGCGGCCACCGCCCTTGGGACGGCCTGGCCCGATCATTTGCGGCTGGCGGCACTAGCCGCGGTCCTCACCTGGTCGGTTGGCGTGGTCCTGTACCTGATCGTGGCAACGCTTGTGTTGGTGCGGCTCCTGTTGTTGGAGGTGCGGGCCGAGGACCTCACGCCGCCGTATTGGGTAACGATGGGCGCTACGGCCATCACGGTGTTCGCGGCCGCCCGGATCGCAACCATGTCCGATGCGCCCGCCATCGAGGCAACCCGACCGGTCGTGGTTGGGCTCGGCGTGGTGCTGTGGGCATTCGGCACGTGGCTCATTCCGCTCTTGATCGCGTTCGGGGTCTGGCGCCATCTCCTTCGCCGGGTACCGGTCAGATACCAGCCGCCGCTGTGGAGCATCGTCTTCCCGCTCGGCATGTACGCCGTGGCGAGCATCGAGCTCGGCACCGCCGCCGAGTTGCCGATCGTCGGTCAGATCGGGCGCGCCTGGGTATGGGTCGGCCTTGGCGCCTGGGCCGTGGTATTCGCGGCGATGCTAACTACGCTGGCGAGCGCAGCGCTTGCCATGCGTCGCGCCAGCTGATGCCCCGGCCGGGCATGCCGAAGACCACGAACACCAGCGCGGCTAGCGCGATGTCGCTGAGCAGCATTAAGCCGATCGCGTAGGAGCCGGTGAGCTCGTAGACCGCGCCCATGATTATCGGGGGCAAGAAACCACCCAACCCGCCGGCTGCACCGACCACGCCGGTGACTGCGCCGACGCTCCCGGCCGGTACCCGGGTGCCGACAAGCGCGAAGACCGCCCCGTTGCCGAGACCAAGCGCGGCGGCCATCGACAGCATGGCGACAGTAAGCACTAGCATCACGGGAGTGAAAGCGGCGACGACGGCAAAAAACGCCACGATGCCGAATACCAGCCGCAGCACCTCCACCCCGCCGATCTTGTCGGCGAGCCAACCGCCTACCGGGCGGGCCAAGGTGGCCACGACCACGAACCCGGCGGCCCGCGCCGCGGCGTCGGCGACCGACAGGTCGTAGGCATCGGTCAAATAGGTGGGCAGGTAGACGCCGAACGCCACGAAGCCGCCGAAGGTGACCGCATACAGGGCAGCGAGTTCGTAGGTGGTGCGCAGCCGGAGGATGCTTCCAAAATGTTTGGTCAGCGACACCGTGGTGGGCGTGAAACCAGGGGCGTTCCGGCCGACCAGCCAGAAAACGATGCCCATCGCCACCAGTGCCACTCCCGCGGCCAGGTACGGGAGGGAGCGACCCCCGGTGTCCCACAGTCGCGGAGACAGGAAGCCGGAGATGGCGGTACCGATGTTGCCCATGCCGTAGACACCCAGCGCGAAGCCGCGGCGGTGCGGTGGGAACCACGCGTTGACGAACGGGATGCCGACCGCGAACGAAGCGCCCGCCAAACCCAGGACGAACCCACCTGCCAGCACCGCCGGATATGACTCCATCGTGGCGAGGAACACGACGGGCACCACGGCGGCGAAACACAGGATGGTGAATATCAGCCGCCCGCCATAGCGGTCCGTGAGCGCGCCCAGCGGGATGCGTCCCAGCGACCCGACGATCACTGGTACGGCCACCATCACGGACACCGCGAGCGGGGACAGGTCCAACAGGTCGCGGTACTTCGGAGCCAGCGGGCTGATCAGGGACCAGGCCCAGAAGTTGATACCGAATGCGGCTGTCGCCAGTGCAAGCGCTGTGTACTGCCCTCGGCGCTCAGGTTGTTGGGCTGGTGCGGTCGGCCGGGTCGAGTCTGGCGTCTGAGGTGCCGTCATTGGGTTGCTCCTTCAACGGGGCGACGGTGGCCGGGACGACGATATTGGACTGATCCAACCTGAGGGCAGGGACGTTCGTCACGATGTTGGCACCAAAAGTCTGCCGGCAAGGCCTTTCGGCCCTAGTTTGGTGAAGAAGGACCTCGGGAAGGTGAACCCCATGCCGGAAGTAGTCGGACGAAAAGGCGGAGGTACGGACGATCCACTGGCTGACGCGCTGTTGCGCACCGGCCGGTTCTTCACCAGAGCGGAGGTGTCCGACGACCTGCGAGCCGTCTTCCGGCATGGCGGGCGCGAGGGTGATGCGTTCTATCGCGACCGGTGGAGTCACGACAAGGTCGTCCGCTCGACGCACGGAGTCAACTGCACGGGTTCGTGCTCGTGGAAGGTCTACGTCAAGGACGGGATCATCACCTGGGAGTCCCAGGAGACCGACTACCCGAGCGTCGGCCCGGACCGTCCGGAGTACGAGCCGCGCGGTTGCCCGCGCGGCGCGGCGTTCTCCTGGTACACCTACTCGCCGACCCGGGTTCGGTACCCGTACGCTCGCGGCGTCCTTGTGGACATGTACCGCGAGGCCCGGGCCCGGCTTGGTGACCCCGTCCTGGCCTGGGCCGACGTGGTGGGTGACCCCGAACGCCGGCACCGCTACCAAAAGGCCCGGGGCAAGGGCGGGCACGTGCGAGTGTCGTGGGACGAAGCCGTCGAGATGGTGGCCGCCGCACACGTGCACACCATCAAGACGTGGGGGCCGGACCGGGTCGCCGGATTCTCGCCGATCCCGGCGATGTCGATGGTCTCGCACGCGATCGGGGCACGCTTCATTGAGCTTGTCGGCGGTGTGATGACCTCGTTCTACGACTGGTACGCCGACCTGCCGGCCGCATCGCCGCAGGTGTTCGGCGACCAGACGGACGTACCGGAGTCCGGCGACTGGTGGGACGCCACCTACCTGATCATGTGGGGCTCGAACGTTCCCGTGACTCGCACGCCGGACGCGCATTGGATGGCCGAGGCCCGCTACCGCGGCCAGAAGGTGGTGGTCGTGTCGCCGGACTACGCGGACAACACCAAGTTCGCGGACACCTGGCTGCCGGCGCAGCCGGGCACCGACGGCGCGCTCGCGATGGCCATGGGCCAGGTGATCCTGCGCGAGAACT
The DNA here is from genome assembly GCA_036374175.1 of Jiangellaceae bacterium. GTDB lineage: Bacteria > Actinomycetota > Actinomycetes > Jiangellales > Jiangellaceae > JASLBX01. The sequence continues at coordinate 43,108 of DASUUH010000124.1, forward strand.
TCGTCGACCAGCGGGTGCCGTTCTTCGTCGACTACGTGCAGAAGTACACCGACCTGCCGTTCCTGGTCGAGCTCGAGGAGCGGGACGGTGCCCACGTCGCCGGGAAGTTCCTGCGGGCAAGCGACCTGGGCGACACCGGCGAGGGTGCGGAGTGGAAGACGGTGCTGATCGACGGGCAAACCGGCGAACCCGTGGTGCCGGCCGGAACGATCGGGGACCGGTGGACCGAGTCCGGCCGCGGCCGCTGGAACCTTGACCTTGGCGGCGTGTCCCCGGCGTTGACGCTGCTGGGTGACGGTGCCGAGTCGGTCGAGTTGCTGCTGCCGCGGTTCGACAACCTCGACGGCTCGGGTGCGGTGATGCGGCGCGGCGTGCCCGCCCGCCGGATCGGCGGCCGGCTCGTCACGACCGTCTTCGACATCATGCTGGCCCAGTACGGAGTCGGCCGGCCCGGATTGCCCGGCCAGTGGCCGGCCGGTTATGACGACGCGACCGAGCCGTACACCCCGGCCTGGCAGGAAGCCATCACCTCCGTGCCGGCCGCGTCGGTGATCCGGACCGCTAGGGAGATGGCCCGCAACTCCGAGCGCTCAGGTGGCCGGACGATGATCATCATCGGCGCGGGCGTGTGCCACTGGTTCCACGCCGACGCGTCCTACCGTGCGATCATGTCGCTGCTCATGCTCACCGGGGCGATCGGCCGCAACGGCGGCGGGTGGGCCCACTACGTCGGGCAGGAGAAGTGTCGGCCGGTCACCGGCTGGGCGACGATGGCGATGGCGACCGACTGGCAGCGCCCGCCACGACAGATGATCGGGACCGCGTACTGGTACACCCATACCGACCAGTGGCGCTACGACGGTTACCGGGCCGACGCCCTGGCCTGGCCCCTGGCCAGGGGCGGGCTCGCGGACCTGCACACTGCCGATGCGATGGCGCTGTCCGCCCGGCTGGGCTGGATGCCGTCGTACCCGCAGTTCAACCGAAACCCGCTCGAGCTTGTCGACGAGGCGGAGGCGGCGGGGGAGGAGGCGCCCGCCTACGTCGCCCGCAAGCTGGCGGCCGGCGAGCTCAAGTTCGCGGCGGAAGATCCGGACGCGCCGGAGAACTGGCCACGCTGCCTGACGTTGTGGCGGGCCAATCTGTTGGGTTCGTCCGGCAAGGGCAACGAATACTTTCTCAAGCACCTGCTGGGTACCCACACCAGCCTGCGAGCCGACGAGACGCCACCCGAACTGCGACCCCGTGACGTGACGTGGCACGAAGATGCCCCCGAGGGCAAGTTGGACCTGCTGCTGTCGCTGGACTTTCGCATGACGAGCTCGACGCTGCTCTCTGACGTGGTGCTGCCCGCCGCGACCTGGTACGAGAAACACGACCTGTCCTCGACGGACATGCACCCGTTCGTGCACGCGTTCACGCCGGCGATCGAACCCCCGTGGGAGACCCGGTCGGACTTCGATGCGTTCAACGCGATCGCCCGGCGGTTCAGCGAGCTGGCTCGAACGCACCTGGGGGTGCGGCGCGACCTGGTCGCCACCGCACTGCAGCACGACACGCCGGCCGAGACGGCCCAGTCGCGCGGCACGGTGCGCGACTGGCGCGCCGGCGACGTCGAACCGGCGCCAGGGCGGACCATGCCCGCCCTGGCCGTGATCGAGCGCGACTTCGCGGCGATAGCCGACAAGATGGCGGCTTTGGGACCGCTCACCGAGCGGCTTGGCCTGGCGACCAAAGGGGTGCAGTTCAAGCCGGATGCCGAGGTAGACCACCTGGCCCACATCAACGGCGTGATGCTCGGTGGCCTCACCGATGGCCGCCCGGCCCTGGACACCGACGCCAAGATGGCCGAGGCGATCCTGGCGCTGAGCGGAACCACTAACGGCCGGCTCGCCGTGCAGGGGTTCCACGCTCTCGAAGACCGGGTCGGCCGCCCGCTGGCGCACCTCGCGGAGGGCAGTGAGGAGAGGCTGATCACGTTCGCCGACACTCAGGCCCGGCCGGTGCCGGTCATCACCAGCCCGGAGTGGTCGGGCAGCGAGTACGGCGGTCGCCGGTACGCGGCGTTCACGACGAACGTCGAAGAGCTCAAGCCGTGGCACACCCTCACCGGGCGGATGCACTTCTTCCTCGACCACGACTGGATGCACGACCTCGGCGAGGCGCTGCCGATCTATCGGCCGCCGCTGGACATGCACCGGCTCTTCGGTGAACCGCAGGTCGGTCCCGATGGTTCGAAGCAGGTGGTCGTCCGGTATCTGACGCCGCATTCGAAATGGTCGATCCACTCCGAGTACCAGGACAACCTGATCATGCTGACGCTGTCCCGGGGCGGCCCGACGGTCTGGATGAGTCCGGCCGACGCCGAACAGATCGGGGTGCGGGACAACGAGTGGGTGGAGATGGTGAACAGGAACGGGGTGATGGCGCTGCGCGCGATCGTCTCGCACCGGATGCCGACCGGCACCGTGTACGTCTACCACGCGCAGGAGCGGGTCGTCGACGTGCCGATAGCCGAGGCGAGCGGGCGGCGCGGGGGCATCCACAACTCGCTGACCCGGATCCTGGTCAAGCCGACGTTGTTGATCGGCGGCTACGCCCAACTGTCCTTCGCGTTCAACTATTTCGGGCCTACCGGCAATCAGCGCGACGAGGTCACGACGATCCGGAGGCGGAGCCAGGAGGTGACGTACTGATGCGCGTCATGTCGCAACTCGCCATGGTGATGAACCTGGACAAGTGCATCGGGTGTCACACCTGCTCGGTGACGTGCAAGCAGGCGTGGACCAACCGCAGCGGTGTCGAGTACGTCTGGTTCAACAACGTGGAGACCCGCCCTGGGCAGGGTTATCCACGTCGTTACCAGGACCAGGAGACCTGGCAAGGCGGCTGGGTGCTGAACAAGCGCGGCCGGCTCAAGCTGAAGGCGGGCGGGCGGTTCCGCAAGCTGCTGACCATATTCGCCAACCCGGTGCTGCCGAACATCCGCGACTATTACGAGCCGTGGACGTACGACTACGAGAACCTCACCACGGCGCCGCTGGGCGACGACTTCCCGGTCGCCGAGCCGAAGTCGCTGATCTCTGGTGAGCCGATGAAGGTGGAATGGAGCGCGAACTGGGATGACAGCCTGGCCGGCGGCCCCGAGATCGCGGACCGGGACCCGATCATCGAGCGGGTGCGCCGCACCGCCGAGGACAAGGTCAAGCTCGAGTTCGAGCGGACGTTCATGTTCTACCTGCCGCGCATCTGTGAGCACTGCCTCAACCCGTCGTGCGTGGCATCCTGCCCGTCCGGTGCCATGTACAAGCGCGCCGAGGACGGCATCGTGCTGGTGGACCAGGACACCTGCAAGGGCTGGCGGATGTGCGTCACGGGTTGCCCGTACAAGAAGGTGTACTTCAACCACCGCACTGGCAAGGCCGAGAAGTGCACGTTCTGCTACCCGCGGGTCGAAGTGGGCATCCCGACGGTGTGCTCGGAGACCTGCGTCGGGCGGCTGCGGTACATCGGCGTCTTCCTCTACGACGCCGAACGCGTGTCCGAGGCGGCCTCCGTCCCAGACGAGAAGGATCTGTACCAAGCGCAGCTCGACCTGCTGCTCGACCCCAACGATTCGGAAGTTATCGAAGCGGCGCGGCGGGACGGAATCCCGGAGGACTGGCTCGATGCCGCCCGGCGCTCGCCGGTGTATGCGCTGGCCAAGATCCACCGGGTCGCCCTGCCGCTGCACCCGGAATTCAGGACGATGCCGATGGTGTGGTACGTCCCTCCGCTGTCGCCGGTGGTGGATTCCCTGGCCGAGACGGGACATGACGGCGAGGACATCGACAACCTGTTCGGCGCCATCGACGCGCTGCGCATTCCTGTCGAGTACCTCGCCGAGCTGTTCACCGCCGGAGATCCGGAGCCGGTCAGGCAAGTACTGCAGCGGCTGTCGGCGATGCGCGCGTACATGCGGGCGGTCAACCTCGGCGAGCAGCCGGACGAGTCGGCGGCCGAGGCAGCCGGGATGACCGGTGGACAGGTCACGACCCTCTACCGGCTGCTCGCGGTGGCCAAGTACGAGGACCGCTACGTCATACCCACCGCCCACGAGGCGGAGGGTCGCCGGCTCGAGGAGATCGGCTGCAGCCTTGATTACGAGGGTGGCCCGGGCATGTACGAAAGCGGTCCGTTCGGCGAGGCCTCCGGGCGCCCCGTGCCGGTGTCCGTGGAGACCTTCCACGCGTTGAAAGATCGACAGACCACGGGCCAGGTCGCCGACCCGGAGCGCCCGGGAGCGCGGGTCAACCTGCTCAACTGGGACGGCAAGGGCCGGCCGGCCGGGCTCTTTCCGCCCCAGCAGACCGAGACGGAGGAGACGCCGTGACGCGGTCCCGCGACGCCGCCATTGCCTGCCAAGTGGCGTCCCATCTGCTGAGTTACCCGGACGAGAGTTTCCAGACGCGCCTGCCGCTGCTGGCCGACGCCGTCGCAAGCCTTTCCGCAGGACCGGCCCGAGCCGGTTTCGAGCGTTTCCTCGCTCATGTGACCGCGACGGCTGCCAGGGATCTAGCGGAGCACTATGTCTCGACCTTCGATCGCCGGCGGCGCTGCTGCCTCTACCTGACGTGGTGGACCGACGGCGAGACCCGCCGGCGTGGTCACGCGCTGGCCACGCTGAAGGAGCGCTACCGGCTGGGCGGCCTCGAGCTGGGCAACCGGGAACTGCCCGACTACCTGCCGGTCGTGCTGGAGTACGCCGCCACCGGCGACCTCGCCGACGGCCTGGCGGTGCTCCAGGAGCAGCGGGCTGGCCTGGAATTGCTGCGGATCGCGCTGGAAGAGGGCGGTTCGCCGTACTCGGACGTGGTCGCCGGGGTGTGTTCGCTGCTGCCCGGCCCCTCGCCGCGTGACCGCGCCGCTGCGATGCAACTTGCCCGTGTCGGTCCGCCGCAGGAGATGGTGGGCTTGGAGCCATTCGCTGTCACGCCGGTTGGCACCGGCTCGGAAGGGACGCCGCATCGATGAACGCTGTCGACGTACTCCTCTGGGGCGCCGGACCCTACGTCACCGTCGCGATTCTCGTGGCCGGCACGATATGGCGGTACCGGTACGACAAGTTCGGCTGGACCACCCGCTCGTCCCAGCTGTACGAGTCGCGGCTGCTGCGGATCGGCAGCCCCCTGTTCCACTTCGGCATCCTGGTCGTCGTAATCGGTCACCTGATCGGGCTGGTGATCCCGGCCCGGTGGACCGAGGCGGTGGGCGTTAACGAGGACCTCTATCACATTCAGGCGCTCACCTTGGGCGGGATCGCCGGGGTCGCGACCCTGGTCGGGATCGTCATCCTCATCTACCGTCGGCGGACGACCGGCCCGGTCTTCATGGCGACCACGCGGAACGACAAGGCGATGTACGTGGTGCTGGCGGCGGCAATCGTCACCGGGCTGCTGACAACGGCGCTCGGCGCCGGTGTCGTCGGAGAGGAGCACAACTACCGCGAAACGGTATCCCCGTGGTTCCGGTCGATCTTCGCGTTACAGCCGGACGTAGCGGCGATGGCCGAGGCGCCGCTGTCGTTCCAGCTGCACACGCTGGTGGGCATGTTGCTGTTCGCGGTCTGGCCGTTCACCCGGCTCGTGCACGCATTCACCGCACCCGTCGGGTACCTGTTCCGCCCGTACGTCGTGTACCGGTCCCGTGACGGCGGCGCAGCGAGCCGGCAACCCCGCCGCGGTTGGGAGGTGTCCGGCCGCACGCGTCGCTGAGCTGCGCGGGCGCGGGAGCTCGCCCGTTCGGCTCGGGGTCAGTCAGTGCGCGGGCCTACGATGGCCACGGAGGTGGCGGTGATGGAACCCAGCACACGCGCGGCAATCAAGGTCGCCGACTCGGCACCGACGTCGGCGTTGTTGGAGCGAGTTCGGGCCGGCATCATCGGTGAGAACGAAGTGCTCGATGGGCCGTACGGGCCGCGCCGGATCACCTACGCCGACTACACCGCGTCGGGCAGGTCGCTGGACTTCATCGAGGACTTCATCCGCGAGCAAGTGCTCCCGCGCTACGCCAACACCCACACCGAGAGCTCCGGCACCGGGCTACAAACCACGCGGCTGAGAGAAGATGCCCGGCAGATCATTCGTGATGCGGTCGGCGGCACCGATGACGACCTGGTAATCTTCTGTGGATCCGGCGCCACGAGTGCGGTCAACAAGTTGGTCGGCATCCTCGAGTTGCGCATTCCGGACGGCCTCGACGACCGTTGGCAGCTCACCGCGCAGATCCCGCCGGGCGAACGTCCCGTGGTGTTCGTCGGGCCGTTCGAGCATCATTCCAACGAGTTGCCCTGGCGAGAGTCGATCGCGGACGTCGTCGAGATCGGCGCCGACCTCGACGGGCACATCGACCAGGATGAGTTGGAACGCCGGCTGATCGAGTTCGCCGACCGGCCGCTGCGGATCGGCTCGTTCTCGGCGGCATCCAACGTCACGGGCATCTTGTCCGACACCGCAGGCATCGCGGCATTGCTGCACCGGCACGGCGCGCTGTCGTTCTGGGACTTTGCCGCCGCCGCTCCTTATATACCGATCCGGATGGCTGAGTCCGTGCGGGGCGCCGGCGATTACAAGGACGCGATCTTCCTGTCGCCGCACAAGTTCGTGGGCGGACCGCAGACTCCCGGCGTACTCGTAGTCCGGCGCGAGTTGGTGCGCAATGAGGTTCCCACCGTACCCGGTGGCGGCACTGTCCTCTTCGTCGATCCGGTCGGGCACCGGTATCTCGACGACCCTGTCGCCCGCGAGGAGGGCGGGACGCCGGCGATCGTCGAGTCGATTCGGGCCGGCTTGGTGTTCGCGCTGAAACAGGCCGTCGGCACTGATCTGATTCAAGCCCGTGAGGAGCGGCTCTGGCGGCGGGCGCTGGAGCGCTGGCAAGCCAACCCCAACATCGAGATCCTGGGCAATCCCGATGCGCCGCGGCTGTCGATCGTGTCGTTCCGGATCCGCCATGGCTCGCGTTATCTGCACCACAACTTCATCGTGGCCGTGCTGAACGATCTGTTCGGCATCCAGGCGCGCGGGGGTTGCTCGTGCGCCGGGCCGTACGGCCACCGGCTGCTCGCCATCGACCCGGCTCACTCCCACGCGTTCGAGAGCGAGGTCGAGCGTGGCTGCGACGGCATCAAGCCAGGCTGGGCCCGGGTCAACTTCAACTACTTCATCACCAATGCCGTGTGCGACTTCCTCATCGACGCCGTCGACGAGATCGCCACCAACGGGTACCGGCTGTTGCCGGACTACCGGTTCGACCCCTACACCGGCCTATGGACACACCGCAACGGCGTTACTGAGCCGCCGCTGCGGCTGACCGGCGTGCACTTCGGCCCGGACGGCACACTGCGCTACCCGAGTCTGGCGGCACGGGCGGGTGAAGATTCGCTGCCGGCGTTCCTCGCCGCGGCTCGCATCTTGCTCGCGTCCAGGCCCGAGCACATCGACGACGGCCCGACCGGCCTGTCGGAGGAGTTCGAAGCGCTGCGCTGGTTCCCGCTTCCGCCGGTCTGTCTCGAAACATCAACCGACGCATAGGTCAACTTGTCGGGCCGGACACGTGAGCAACGTCGGTAGTGAGGCCGAGCGCCGTTGCCTCCTCCCACAACTCGTCGCGGATCCGTGGATGTGCGGCCCGCTCGATCAGCGCTGCGGCCTGGTCGCGCTCGGGCCGGCCAAAGAGCTCGGCCATGCCGTTCTCCGTGACGACGGCGGTCGGCTGGAACGAGGTCACCGGTTCCTCGACCATCGGAACGATCGTTGAGCAGTTCGCCTTCGGATGCCACGAGCGCAGGGCGATGATCGCCTGGCCGCCGCGGGAGTGCAGCGCGCCGACGATGAAATCGGTCTGTCCGCCGAAGCCGGAGTAGATGCAGCCCTTGATCCGTGACGCGTTGACCTGCGCGTACAGATCGACCTGCAAGGCGGTGTTGACGCTCACCATCAGCTCGTGGGCGCGGATCCGGGACGGGTCGTTCGTCGTCTCGGTGCGCAACATGCGCAGCCGAGGATTCTGATCCGCCCACTCGTAGAGTTCTTCGGATCCGAACAGGAACGACGCCGTGATCGGCACGCCGGCATCGAGGCGGCCAAGCCGCTCGAGCCGGAGCACGCCGTCGCTGATCATCTCGCTCCAGATCCGCAGGCCGCGGTGATTGCTCAAGCCGCGCAGCGCCGCGTCCGGGATGGCGCCGATGCCCAGCTGCAGCGTTGAACCGTCCGCCACCCGCGCCGCGACCTGCTCACCGATCAGGCGGGCGGAGTCCTCGAGTACGTACGCGGCCGGCGAGGACAGCGGCTCGTCCACCGTGATGGCGTAGTCGATAAGATCGGCCGGCAACACCGCATCACCGAACGTGTACGGCACCCGCGGATTCATCTCCGCGATTACGAGGCCCCCCCGCCGCCGGACGGCCTCGATCGCGGCGGGCAGGATGTTCACCTCCGTCCCGAGCGACACGGTGCCCTCACGCGGTGTGGACGTCCGGATCACCACGAGGTCCGGCGGCAGGGTCGTGTGGAACAGCTGCGGAACGAGCGACAGCCGGGCGGGGATGTAGTTCAGCCCCGCGTGCCGCATCGCCGGTCCCACGAACGAGGTCTCGTGCTCGACGCCGGCCCGGTCCGGGATACCGTGCTGGGCGTTGAGTATGTAGAGCCGGTAGGACTCCAGCGCCTTGTCGATGATGCGCAATGTGGAGAACGGCGTCGCGAAGTTGCCCGAGCACACCACCCGTGCCCCCGGAGACAGGGTCGAGACCAAGGCTGCGATCTCGTGATCTGACCGGTACCTCATGCTGACGGGTACTTCGCCAGGACTTCGCGCAGCTCGTCGACAAAACGCAGCGAGTCGTCGTACGAGCGCTGCCAGACGTTGCGGCCGAAGATCAGACCGGTGGCGCCGGCCTCCATGGACTGCCGGGCTTTCTCGATCATCGCGTCGTCGCCGGCCTTCGACCCTCCGGAAACAAGCACAAGGGTGCGGTTGGCCGAGCGGACCACGCCGTCGATCGCCTGCTGCGACGAGATGTCCGCGTCGTACTCCTTCTTGACTCCTGCGCGCTTCTCTGGGTGCGGGAAGTTCACCTTCACGACATCGGCGCCGAGTTCGCTCGCCGTGCGGGCCGCATAGTCGACGGCGTAGAACGAGTCCTTGCCGCCCTTGGCCTCGATCGCCGCGCCGCGCGGGTATGCCCACACGATCAGCGGCATGCCGAGTCGTTGAGCGTCAGCCCGGATCCGGCGGTACTGCTCGAAGTCGGCTTCCTGGGCCGGTGTGCCGACGTAGAGCGTGTAACCCACCGCGTCGGCGCCGAGCCGGACCGCTTCCTCGACGGTGGCGTTGACAGGGGACAGGGCTTCAGCGTCGGACGGGATGTCCGTCTTGCCGTTGAGCTTGAGGATCAGCGGAACCTCGCCGGCGTAGTCCCAGTAGAACTTCTCGGCCAGCCCGATCTGGATCGCGATGCCGTTGAAGCCGCCGGTCATCGCCAGTTTGGTGATGTACGCCGGGTCGCTGGCCGCCGGGTTGGCGAAGAAGTCACGCGGGCCGTGTTCGAGACCTTGGTCGTACGGCAGGAACAGGACGGTGCCGTTGCGTAGGCCGTGCTGGAAGAGGATCCGGTTCAACCGGGCCTTTTTGCCGGTGTTGAGGCCGAGTTCGCGCAGTGCCGGCCGGGTGGTCATGGTGGTCCTCCTCATGAGACATCAATCAGGTACTTCCACGTTCTCCCTGCCGGCCCAGCCGGCCTAGGGCCCTACGGGCAGTGGTGCCGGGACCTTGGGCACGGCCGCCACCAGCGGTCTGACAAGCTGTGGCCGTGATCGGAGAACTGAGGGTCCAAGGCGGTGGCGACGGTGAGCCGGTCCTACTGTTGCTGCACGGGCTCGGCGCGACCGGCGACGTGTGGAGTGGGTGGGCGCCCCTGCTCGACTCTCAGTGGCCCGGGCGTTGGCTCGCGCCCGACCTACCCGGCCACGGCGGGTCGGACCCGCTGCCTCGGTACTCCTTCGGCGCCGTCGCGGCCGCTGTGGCGAACCTGGTCCGGCCGGACGAACGACTCGTCGTGCTCGGGCACTCGATGGGTGGGGTGGTCGGCCTGGCACTCGCGAGTGGCTGGTTCGGAGTTCAGGTCGAGACGGTTGTCGGGCTCGGGATCAAGGTTTCGTGGACGGACGACGAACTGGCCCGGGTCGGCGGGCTGGCCCAGCGTCCGGTCACGTGGTTCGACTCCTTCGACGACGCCGCGGCCCGCTACCTGCGGGTGTCCGGCCTGACCGGGCTGCTCGCCGCGGAAAGCCCAGCGACCGCAGCCGGTGTCGCGGAAGACGGTGGACGCTGGCGGCTCGCGCAGGATCCGCCGACCTTCGCCGTGGGAGCACCTGACATGCCGGCGTTGCTGGCGGCGGCTCAGGCCACTGTGATCCTCGCCAGGGGCGAACACGATCAGATGGTCACCGACGACCAACTCAGCGAGCTGGGGGCGGCCGTGACGACCGTGCCGGGCCTGGGACACAACGCACACGTGGAGGATCCAGCGGCCGTCCTGCGGCTGCTCGCACCGGCGCTGCGCTGATCAATCGCGATCAATCCGGTTCACCGCGTTTAGCGGCCACATCTGGTGGGACTTGTTCCTACCGTGAACACGGGACTGCTTCGCCTCATAACGTCCTGGATCGTTGCGGCGCGCCGCGTCATCGCCCTGGTGGCGGTGAGCGGCCTGGCGGGCCTTGTGGTGGCGGGCCTCGCCGCTCCGGTGGTGACCGGCATCGGAGTAGGAGCACGTGATGGTGCGCAAGCGTTCACCGAAATGCCCGCAGAGCTGGAAATTCCACCGCTTGCCGAGCGGTCGCGAATGACCGACAACGACGGCAACACCCTGGCGGTCTTCTTCGAGGAGAACCGGATCGAAGTACCCCTGGACAAGATTTCCCAGCAGATGCAGGACGCCATCTTGGCGATCGAGGATCACCGGTTCTACGAGCACGGTCCACTCGACGTCCAGGGCGCGTCGCGGGCGCTGGTCAGCAACCTGCAGGCCGGTGAGACGACCAGTGGTGGTTCCACTCTCACCCAGCAGTACGTCAAGTTGATGCTGCTCGACCAGGCCGATTCCGCGGAGGAGCGAACAGCGGCGCTGGCCGATTCCGGGCCGCAGGGCTACTTCCGTAAGCTCCGTGAGCTTCGCCTTGCGCTCGGCGTCGAGCAGCAGATGACCAAAGACGAGATCTTGCAGGGTTACCTCAACATCGCCAACTTCGGCGGCCCACCCGGGCGCAGTAACTACGGCGTCGAAGCGGCCGCACGTTATTACTTCGACTCCAAAGCGAAGGACTTGACGTTGACCCAGGCGGCGACGCTGGCCGGCCTGGTACAGCGGCCCACCGAATACAACCCGGAGGACAATCCCGAAGCCGCCATCGGCCGCCGCAACACCGTCATCACCCGGATGGCCGAGCTTGGCATGATCAGCGAAGACGAGGCCAAGGAGGCCCGGCAGGCCGACCTCGGACTCGACGTGGACGACTCGCGCAGCGGCTGCGTGTCGTCGTGGGCTCCGTGGTTCTGCGACTACGCCGTCAATGAACTCCTCCAGATGGAGGAGCTGGGAGAAACCCCGGATGAGCGGATGGACGCACTGCGGCGCGGCGGGCTGAAGATCGTCACCACCCTCGATCGCGACATCCAGCGGGCGGCGGACGACGCGGTCAGCGACCGGGTTGCACCGACCGACGGCGCAGTAGGAACCCTCGCCATGGTCGAGCCGGGCAGCGGAGAGATCAAGGCGCTGTCGAACTCGCGGGAGTACGGCCCGGAGGGCGAGGGCCGGTCGATGATCAACTACGCCGTCGACAAGAGAATGGGCAACTCCAACGGCATCCAGGCCGGTTCGGCGTTCAAGCCCTTCGTCCTGGCCGCGGCACTCAATCAGGGGATGGAGCCGGATCTGGAGATCAACTCTCCAGAGCGCGTCGACGTTTCCGGCGAGTGGTTCGAGGCCTGCTGGAACGACCAGTCGCGAGTCCGCGACTCCGACTATGAGCCGGAGAACTCCACCCGGGGTGGCCGCCTCACGATGCGTGAGGCGACGGAGTACTCGACCAACACCTACTTCGTCCAACTCCTCCAGCGCACTGGCATCTGCGAGCCGGCCAAGATCGCGGAGGATTCCGGGGTGTGGAAGCAGGTGCCGCACACGACCGAACCGCAGCCGCTGGATCAGGTGCCATCGTTCACGCTGGGATCCAACACCGTGGCACCGCTCGGCATGGCCGAGGCGTTCGCGATGTTCGCCAACCGCGGTGAGCACTGCGCTTCGTTCGCGGTGGCCGAGGTGGTGGATCGCAAGGGCGACCCGGTGATCGAGCAGGAGCCGGAATGTGACCGGGTGCTGGACAAGGACGTCGCTGACATGACCAACGACATCCTGCGCGGGGTCATCGAGAACGATGGCGCGACCGGTAACGCAATGCAGCTGGACGGCGACCGGCCGGCCGCCGGCAAGACCGGGACCACGAACCGCAATGTTGCGGTGTGGTTCGTCGGCTACACACCTCAGTTGTCGGCCGCAGCGGCCGTCGCCGACCTTGATCCGCCCCAGACCTCCCTGAGCGGGCGTACGTTCAACGGCGATCGCATCTCGCAGGCCTACGGCAGCACCTTGCCCGGCCCGATCTGGCGCGAAGCCATGGACGAGGCGCTCGAGGACGAACCCGAAGAGGACTTCAAAGAACCGTAAGACCGGATTTCGGGGCGCTGTCGAATCCGGCGTGCCCCCGATCGTCCTTGTGGTGTACCGACCACAAGGAGGAGCCATGACCGGCGTCAACGCCATTCCCGACACGTACCCGCGCGTGACCCCGCACCTGTCGATCGAAGATTGTGCGGCAGCGTTGGACTTCTACCAGGACGTTCTCGGCGCCACGGTCCGGATGCGGATGGACGCGCCAGGGGGCCTGGTCGCACACGCGGAGATCATGCTGGGGACCTCCGTGATCATGCTTGGTGACACTGCGCTGCCGAACAGCGACCCGAGCCCGCACAAACTCGGTGGCACGCCGGTGTCGCTGTTCGTCTACGTGGAGGACGTCGACGAGGTCTTCCGCCGCGCGGTCGACGCCGGGGCGGCCGCGGTGAGCGAGCCGGAGCAGCACTTCTACGGCGATCGGGTGGCGACCATCGACGACCCGTTCGGCCACCGGTGGAACCTCGCGACCCATGTGGAAGACATCGCGCCCGACGACCTAGAGCACCGCGCGGCCGAGGCGATGGCCTCGTAACGTGACCCACAGGCAGCAGGGAGGGCCACCAGTGAAGTACGTGCTCTTATTCGTGGACACCGAGCAGTTCAGTAATGATCTACAGGCGATGGGCCCGGTTGAGCGGGCGCGGGCGTACGAGCGGGCCAACCAGTGGTTCGCCGAACACGCCGACCGCATCACCGGCGGCAGCAAACTCCAGGAGCCGGATACCGCAACGACGGTCCGGTTGGACCGAGGCGAGCCGATGATCTTCGACGGCCCGTTCGTGGAAGGCAAGGAGGTCGTCAGCGGCTACGCCGAGATCGATGTCGCTGACCTGGGCGAAGCCATCCGCATGGTCAAGACCTGGCCCGGCTGCCCGGTCGTTGAGATCCGGCCCCTGGAGCCGGCGCGTTTGTGACCGAGGCGTCGCATGCCGAGCTGGCCCGCGTGGTGCGCGAATACGCGGGCCGGCTCGCCGCGTCGCTGGTAGAGCTGATTGGCGACTTCAGCATGGCGGAGGACCTCGTCCAGGACGCCGTCGTCGCGGCATTGCAGCGCTGGCCCGTCGACGGCATCCCTGATCGGCCGGACGCCTGGCTGTTCACCGTCGCCCGCCGACGCGGCCTGGATGTGCTGCGGCGCGAGAGCAACTACCGCCGCAAGCTCGCGCAAGTGCAGTGGCCCGTCGAGCACCAGCAGGACGACCGGCTCCGGCTGGTGTTCACCTGTTGCCACCCGGCGCTGCCGCGAGCCGCACAGATCGCGTTGACCCTGCGAGTGGTGTGCGGCCTCACGACCGAGCAGATCGCCCGCGCCTTCCTGGTGCCCGCGTCGACGGTGGCACAGCGGATCACCAGAGCCAAACGAAAGATCACCGACGCCGGCATTCCATACCGGATGCCCACCGGCGACGAGTTGGGCGCGCGTCTGTCCGATGTGCTCGCGGTGATCTACCTGCTGTTTAACGAGGGGTATCTGGCCACGGCCGACCAGGCCCAATCGCACGATCTGGTCGAAGACGCCGAATGGCTGGCCCGGCTGCTGTACGGCCTGATGCCCAAAGAACCCGAGGTGGCGGGCCTGCTCGCGCTGATCCGGCTGCATCGGGCCCGGGTCACCGCCCGCTTCGACGCGGACGGCGGGCTGGTGCTGCTCCGGGATCAGGACCGGTCGCGATGGGATCGAGCCGCGATCGAGGACGCCACGGCGTTGCTCGTGCGCGCGGCGTCCCGGCACCGCCCCGGGCCGTACCAACTCCAGGCGGCGATCGTGGCGTGTCACGCCGAAGCCGAGCGCTGGGAAGACACCGACTGGGAGCAGATCGTCGTGCTGTACGACATGTTGCTGCACCTCGCCCCTTCGCCGGTGACCCGCCTGCACCGGACGATAGCGCTGCGATACACCGCCGGGCCGGAGAAGGCCATGGCCGAACTGGACGAACTTGCCGGCCAACTGGACCGCTACCACCTGTTCCACGCGACCCGTGCCGAACTGATGCGCGAGCTTGGCCGCCCGGACGAGGCGCGCGCCGCCGACCAGAGGGCACTGGAGCTGACCGCCAACCCGGCCGAACAGGCAGTACTACGCGAGCGCCTCAGCTGGCGGTAGTGCGAGTCCATTGGCACGCTGGGCAGGACTTTCGCCCCTGGGTCCACTTCAAATAGCTGGGATGTGCTGGTTGTGAACCTCGACGGAAGGACCAGCACACATGAAGCAAGTACGTATCCACGGGCGGGGTGGACAAGGCGTCGTCACCGCCGCCGAGATGCTTTCAGTTGCCGCTTTCGTCGAGGGACGGTACGCCCAGGCGTTTCCGAGCTTTGGATCCGAGCGGACGGGGGCGCCCGTGGTGGCGTTCTGCCGGATCGGCGACGTCCCGATCCGGACCCGCGAACCGGTCATGCGGCCCGACGTGCTGATCATCCAGGACGTAACCCTGCTGCACCAGGTCGACGTGTTCGAAGGACTGCGCCATGAGGGGTATGTCCTGCTGAACACGGCCGGCAGCCTCGCCGAGCTGGGCATTGAAGATCTTGAGCGAAGTCTTCCGCCGAACCATGTCGCGGCACTACCGGCGACCGAACTGGCGATGAACCACATCGGCCGCCCGGTGCCGAATGCGGCGCTGCTGGGTGGCTTCGCGGCGCTGACGCGGCTGGTTTCGATCGAGTCGGTCGCGTCGGCCATCCGGACCCGGTTCGCCGAGCGGCTCGCGGAGGCCAACATCGCGGCGGCCCGCGATGCGTACCGATTCGTCGCAGCCAGGATGGAGGAGCTGAGCCGTGCTTGAGCAGATCGAAGGCTCCATGGCGGTCGCCAAGGCCGTTTCGCTGTGCCGGCCGGAAGTCATCGCCGCCTACCCCATATCGCCGCAGACGCACATCGTCGAGGCGCTCAGCGCGGCCGTGAAGTCCGGGGAGCTCACGCCGTGTGAGTTCGTCAACGTCGAATCAGAATTCGCCGCGATGTCGGTGGCCATCGGGGCATCCGCGGCCGGTGCGCGAACTTTCACGGCCACGGCCAGCCAGGGCCTGCTGTACATGGTGGAGGCGGTCTATAACGCCTCCGGTCTCGGGTTGCCGATTGTCATGACGGTGGCGAACCGAGCGATCGGCGCGCCGATCAACATCTGGAACGACCACAGCGACTCGATGTCGCAACGCGATTCCGGCTGGATCCAGCTCTACGCCGAGGGCAACCAGGAGGCTCTCGACCTGCACATCCAGGCATTCCGGATCGCCGAGGAACTTTCCCTGCCCGTGATGGTCTGCATGGACGGGTTCGTGCTCACCCACGCATACGAGCGGGTCGACGTGCCGAACCAGGCCCAGGTGGATGCCTTCGTGCCGCCGTACGAACCCCGGCAGGTCCTCGACCCGGCCGACCCGGTGTCGATCGGTGCGATGGTCGGTCCTGAAGCGTTCACCGAGGTTCGTTACCTCGCACACGTCAAGCAACTGCAGGCGCTGGAAACCATCCCAGCCGTTGCGGCGGAGTTCGCGGCGAAGTTCGGCCGCGCCTCCGGCGGCCTGCTGCACACCTACCGCTGCGACGACGCCGAGACGATAGTGGTCGCACTGGGTTCGGTTCTCGGCACCCTCAAGGACACCGTGGACGAGTTGCGGGGCATCGGCGTGAGGATCGGCGTTCTTGGGTTGACTTCCTTCCGGCCGTTCCCGCTGCAAGCCGTGCGCGAGGCCCTCCGGGACGCCAAGCGGGTCGTGGTCGTCGAGCGGGCCTTCTCGGCCGGTATCGGCGGCATCGTCTCCGCGAACGTCCGGATGGCACTGTCGGGACTTTCACTGCACGGTTACACGGTCGTAGCGGGGCTCGGAGGGCGAGCGATAACTCAGGCGTCCCTGCACCGGATGCTCACCGATGCCGTCGACGACCGGCTCGAGCCGTTGACCTTCCTGGATCTAGACCGCGGCCTGGTCGAACGCGAGCTGCAGCGAATGCGCCGGCAGCGCCGCTCCGGGCCGACCGCCGAGAACATCCTCCGTGACGTGGGCGCAGTTGCCGCCCGGATCTCGTAAAGGGAGGACCCGTGGCCGTCCAACCGATCAAGTTCTACCAGACCGGCAGCTTCGTCGTCGGCAACCGACTGCTCCCGCCAGAGCAGCGCTCCGTACAGGCCGATCCACAGCGGGCCAATGCCCTGACCTGCGGCCATCGGGCCTGCCAGGGCTGCGGTGAAGCACTTGGGGCGCGGTATGTCGTCGACACCGCCATGCGGGTCACCGGCAACCAGCTCATCGCAGTGAATGCGACCGGATGCCTGGAGGTGTTCTCGACGCCGTACCCGGAGACGTCGTGGCAACTGCCGTGGCTGCACTCGCTGTTCGGCAACGCACCCTCGGTGGCGACCGGAGTGGCGGCCGCGATGCGGGTCAAGGGCCGCAGTGACGTCCGCGTGCTCGCCCAAGGTGGCGACGGGGGCACGGTGGACATCGGCTTCGGCACCCTGTCCGGAATGTTCGAACGCAACGACGACGTGCTGTACGTCTGCTACGACAACGAGGCGTACATGAACACCGGCGTCCAGCGTTCCGGGGCGACCCCGCCGGCGGCGCGTACGGCCACCACTCAGGTGGTTGGACCCGAGCCGGGCAATGTGTTCGGCCAAGGCAAGAACGCCGCGTTGATCGCGATGGCCCACGAGATCCCGTACGTCGCCACCGCGACAGTGGCCGAGCTGCGCGACCTCGAGGCGAAGGTCGAGTACGCGATGACTCTGCGCGGTGCCCGCTACCTGCACGTTCTCGTGCCGTGCCCGCTCGGCTGGGGCAGCGCGGCATCGGACACCATCCGGCTGGCGCGGCTGGCCAAAGAATCCGGCCTTTTCCCCGTCTTCGAGGCCGAACGCGGCGAGGTGACCAGCGTCTCCAAGATCCGCCGGCGGGTGCCGGTCGAGGAGTACCTGCGCATTCAGCGCCGGTACGCGCACCTGTTCGGCTCGTCGCCGCGGCCGGACGTGGTCGCTCGGCTGCAGTCGGCCGCGGACCGCAACATCGAACGTTTCGGCCTGCTCGACACCGAGATTGTCACTGAGGAGGTGGCCTCGTGAAGGACAAGCCGTTCGCGATCACCCTTGACGTCGGCTCCAGCCTGGCCAACAAGACTGGCAGCTGGCGCACCGAGCGCCCGGTGTACCAGGATCTGCTGCCGCCGTGCACCAACGCATGCCCGGCGGGGGAGAGCGTCCAGCAGTGGCTGTACCACGCCGAGGAGGACGGCTACGAACAGGCCTGGCGGCAAATTATGGCCGACAACCCGTTCCCAGCGATCATGGGGCGGGTCTGCTACCGGCCGTGTGAGACCGCGTGCAACCGGGCCGAGCTCGACGAAGCGGTCGGGATCAACTCGGTCGAGCGATTCCTCGGCGACGAGGCGATCCGGCAGGGCTGGACCGTGCCGGTGCCAGACACGCCGTCGGGCAAACGCGTACTGGTGATCGGCGCCGGGCCGGCCGGTCTCGCGGCTGCGTACCACCTCGTCATGCACGGTCACGACGTGACGATTCGCGACGCCGGCGACAAACCGGGCGGGATGATGCGGTACGGCATTCCGACCTACCGGCTGCCGCGAGACGTCCTGGACGCTGAGATCCAACGGATCGTCGACATGGGGGTGACCCTGGAGCTGGACAGTCCGGTCGAGAACGCGGCGGACGCCATGCGGTCCGGCGGCTTCGATGCGGTGTTCCTGGCCGTTGGTGCCCACGTCAGCCGGCGGGCGTACATCCCCGCTGGTGACTCTGCCCGGATCCTCGACGCTGTGACGGTGTTGCGCAGCATGGAGGGCGAGGACGCACCACTGCTCGGGCGGCGCGTGGCAATCTACGGCGGCGGCAACACCGCCCTGGACGTGGCCCGCACCGCCCGGCGGCTCGGCGCCACCGATCCGATGATCGTCTACCGGCGGACCCGCGATCGGATGCCCGCGCACGACTTCGAGGTGGAGGAGGCCATCGAGGAGGGTGTGCGGATGAACTGGCTGTCCACGGTTGCCGACGTGGGCGACGGCACGATCACGATCGAGAAGATGCGGCTGGACGAGTCCGGTTTCCCGCAGCCGACGGGCGAATACGAGGAGCTGGCGGCCGACTCGCTGGTGCTGGCCATCGGACAGGTGAGCGACCTGTCCTTGCTTGAGGGAGTCGACGGCGTGGTGCTCAAGGACGCCGTCGTCGAGGTCGGGACCGACATGATGACCGGGCACCCGGGCATCTTCGCCGGCGGCGACATGGCGCCGTCCGACCGCACCGTCACCACCGCTGTCGGGCACGGCAAACTCGCGGCTCGCAACATCGACGCCTGGCTGCGGGGACGCCGCTTCGCAGCACCTGAGCCGGCCCCGCTGGCCAGCTACGACAAGCTGAACACCTGGTACTACTCCGACGCTCCGAAGCAGCGCCGGCCCCGGCTCGAGGCGGCCCGGCGGGTCGGCACGTTCGACGAAGTCGTCGGCGGGCTCGACGAGTCGACGGCGCTGTTCGAGGCGCGCCGGTGCCTGTCGTGCGGAAACTGCTTCGAGTGCGACAACTGCTACGGCGTCTGCCCCGACAACGCGATCATCAAACTGGGGCCCGGCAAGCGGTACGAGATCAACTACGACTTCTGCAAGGGTTGCAGCCTCTGCGTGGCCGAATGCCCGGCCGGCGCGATCTCGGTCGTCCCCGAACGCACCTGACCCTGCCGTTCGATCACGTTCGGCAGACGGCCCGACGTACCTACATGCACGCGTGCCTGTAGGTACGTCGGCAACACTGGTGGGCGGCCCACTCTGCCAGCAGATAGGCTGCCGGCGTGCCCACGCATATCGCCTTGCTGCGCGGGATCAACCTCGCCGGCCGAAACAAGGTGGCGATGGCTGACCTGCGGGCCGTGGTGTCGGGCCTTGGCCACGCCGACGTCGCCACCTACATCCAGAGCGGCAACGTGGTGTTCACGGCGGACGATTCGCCGAAGCTTGCCGCAGATCTCGAGCGAGCGATTTCTGACTCGTTAGGGGTGTCGCCGTCGGTGGTCGTCCTGACCCGCTTCGAGTTGGCGCAGGTCGTGCACGACAACCCGTACCCCGACGAGCCGAATCCGAAGGCCTTGCACGCCGTTTTCCTCACCGTGGCGCCAACGCCGGCCACAGCCGATGCCCTTGGCGACGCGTTGCGGCGAGTGGAAGGCACGGGCAGCCACGACTCCGCCCAGCTGATCGGCCGCACCATATACCTGCACACACCGGACGGCTTCGGGCGAAGCAAATTAGCCGAGCTCATCGTCCAGTCGCGCAAGCCCGATCTCACCGGCACTGCGCGCAACTGGACGACCGTCACCAAGCTCCTCGCCATGTGTGACGGTTGATCACAACATCATTAGTTAGGAGTCATTCGTGGAGACTGCTGCCATCACGTCGTGGACCTTGATTCAGGAAATTCCTATTCCCGACGACGTCAAGGACCTACTCATCGACAGTGAAGAGGCCGTCGCTGCCTACAAGACCTACCGCGACAGTGCAGTCTTCACGACCAGCTGAGGCGGTGGGCCTAGGTGTGAGTGAGCGCGGCGCCAGGATGGCGCGGACGTGCCACGGTCACCCAGTCTGAGCCCTACTGAGCCCTCTAACGCCAACTTGGGTTGCGAGAGCGGTCCGTGGGCACTCTGACGCAGGACAAAGCCTCACCAAGATCGTGTACGGGCCGGAGTAAGTGGTCGATCCGCCCCATTTGCCGGGCAGAATCGGTCCGTTCTCCGGCCCGTACACGATCTTGGAACCGAATCCACTGATCTGTGGCGCACTAGGCGAGGGACAGGAACAGCTTCTCCATCTGCGCGATGTCCGCCTGCTTCGCGCCGTCGTCGGCGTCAGAGCTCATGCACTGCTCCAGCCCGTTGGAGATGACGCGGAAGCCAGCCCGGTCCAGTGCGCGTGAAACCGCGGCTAGTTGCGTCACAACCTCTGTGCAGTCGCGGCCCGCTTCGATCATGCCGATGACGCCGCGGATCTGGCCCTCGGCCCGGCGCAGTCGCTTGATGACATCCGCAGCGGCGGTGTCGTCCACCTTCATTCGTACCTCCCTGACGTCTATCGAAGCATACACCCCCTGGGGTATGAGCAGAGCGTGCTAGCATCATCTTGAAATACCCCCCTGGGTATACGGAGGAAGGAAGAATGAGAGAAGTAAGCCTGGATGCCTTCGCGGCCGCACACGCGGACGGCGCGGTGGTGATCGACGTCCGTGAGCCGTACGAGTACGCCGCCGGTCACGTGCCTGGAGCGCGGCTGCTCCCGCTCGCCCAACTGGGCCTGTACGCCAACGAACTACCGCGCAATGAGCGGGTCTACGTCATCTGTGCCACCGGAAACCGGAGCCTTGCGGCGGCCGGATTCCTAGCGCGCCAGGGCATTGACGCAATCTCGGTTGCCGAAGGCACCAGCGGCTGGCAGGCCACCGGCCGGCCGGTACAGCGTGGCAGGCGATCCAATGCGGCCGTGCGCTGAGTCAGCACCCGTAGGAACAACACTCACTGGAGGGTTTCACCGTGGAAATCACACCGTTCCGCACACCTGGACTGGGTGACCAGACATACCTGCTGACTCACGGCGGCAAGGGTTTGCTGATCGACCCGCAACGCGACATCGATCGGTTCCTTGACGTCGTCACCGATCGTGACATCGAGTTGCGCCTGGTCCTCGAGACGCATCTGCACAACGACTACGTGTCCGGGGCCGAGCAGGCGGCGCTACGCACTGGTGCCGAGCTCGTACTGCCGGCCGCGGCGGCCCCGGCCTACCCGCATACGCCTGCCTTCCACATGGAGGACCTCAAGGCCGAAGGCTTCACCGTCCGGCCGATCCACACACCTGGGCACACCCCGGAACACACCAGCTACCTCGTCTTCATCGACGGCGAGCCGGTGGCATTGTTCTCCGGCGGCAGCTTGCTGGTCGGCTCGGCCGGCCGCCCGGACCTGCTCGGTGCTGAACGCGCCCGCACGCTTGGCAAGTTGCAGTACGGTTCGGTGCACCGACTGGCCGGACTCCCGCGGTCGGTGGGGCTGTACCCGACCCACGGCGAAGGTTCGTTCTGCACCGCCACCAGCGCCGGTCAGTACACCTCGACCGTTGGTGACGAGATCGACACAAACCCATTGCTCACCATCGGCGACGCCGAACAGTTCGCGGACGAACTGCTCGCCTCCCCGATGCCGATCCCGGCCTTCTACAAGCACATGGGACCGGCCAACACGCTCGGGGTGCCACCGATGCCGGCGATCAGCGTCCCGGAGTTGAGGTACGCGGACCTCGAGCAGTTGCCCGAGGATACACAGGTCGTGGACATCCGCCCGGCCGCTGCCGTCGCGACCGGGCACCTGACCGGTTCGGTGAGCATCGAACTCACCGACGATTTCGGCAGCTGGGCGGGATGGCTGCTGCCCTACCAGACGCCGCTCGTTCTCGTCGCCGAGCCAGGCCAGGACGTGAACGAGGCCGCGACCCAGCTGGCCCGGGTCGGGATTGACACGGTGCTGGGCGTGGTGCGTGACCTGGACGCAGCCCCGACCAGCCGGTTCGAGCTGCTCGACGTGCCTGCCTTCGTGCAGCGGATGGGCGACAGCTCGACGCAGGTGCTCGACGTCCGGATGCCGAGCGAACGCGCGACGGTGCGCCTTGACGGTGCGATCGAACGATTCGTCGCCGAACTGGTCACCGACGGCATTCCCGCCGAACTCGAACCCGACCATCCGGTGTTGGTGATATGTGGCAGTGGCCGCCGCGCGGTCATCGCCGCCACCTTGCTGGAGCAGGCGGGCTTCCAGCCGGCCGTCCTCGTCGGTGCTGGAGTCGCAGAGGTCGCGGCCCTGACCGCAGGGACGGGACGAAGCAACGCGTGAGCCCTCGCGAAGCGGCCCCGCAGAGTACGCCGGCGCGTCGCCCGATCGAGCAGGATCGCTCCGGGGCGGCGCGCTGGCTACCGCTGCTGGGTTGGCTGCGGCATTACGACAGGCCCACCTTCCGGCGCGACCTCGCCGCCGGGTTCACCGTCGCCGTGATGCTGGTGCCGCAGAGCATGGCGTACGCCGCCCTGGCCGGCATGCCACCGGTGACCGGCCTCTACGCGGCCGTCGTGCCGTTGGTGGTGTACGCGTTGCTGGGCACGTCCGGTTCGCTGGCAGTCGGCCCGGTCGCGATCACCGCGCTGATGACGAGTGCGGCGCTGGCGCCCATCGCAGGCGGTGACCCGGCGAAGTACGCGGCCCTGGCCGGCCTGCTGGCCCTACTCGTCGGCGCGGTGCAGTTGCTCATGGGTACGCTGCGGCTGGGTGCGCTGGTCAACTTCTTGTCGCACTCGGTACTGGCCGGCTTCACGGCGGCAGCGGCGATCGTCATCGCGGCGAGCCAGCTGAAGGATCTGCTGGGCCTGCGTGCCGAACGGGCCGAGACCTTTCCGGAGATCATTGGATCGCTCTGGCAGGCGGTCGGCACGGCACACGGGCTGACCATTGCCGTCTCGGTGGCCAGCATCGCCGCGCTCATCTTGTTCCGGCGGTACGCCAGCAGGCTTCCCGGCACGTTGCTCGTGGTCGCCGGTGTCATCGTGGTCAGCGCCGCCGCCGGCTTCGGTGAGCGCGGTGTACAGATCTTGGCCGAGGTGCCGCGCGGGCTGCCGGTGCCGGACGTACCGGCCATCGCGTTGAGCGACGTGCTGGCCCTGCTGCCGGCCGCGGTGGCGATCGCGCTCGTCTCGTACATGGAGGGCATCGCGGTCGCGAAGGCGTTGGCCGCCAAAGCGCGGCAGCGCGTGCTGCCCAACCAGGAACTCATCGCCGTCGGCGCGGCGAACATCTCCGCCGGGCTGTTCCAGGCGTTCCCGGTCGCCGGCGGATTCTCGCGGAGTGCGGTGAACTTCCAGGCCGGCTCGCGCACACCGGTCGCCACCCTCGTCACTGCTGCTCTCGTCGCACTCACCGCGCTGGCATTAACGCCGGCGTTCTACCACCTGCCGGCAGCCGTGCTGGCCGCGATCGTCGTCGTGGCGGTGCTCGGCCTGGTGGATCGTACGGCGCTGCTCGCAGCGTGGCGCACCCGCCGCTCCGACGGCGTTACCGTCGCCGTCACCTTCCTGGGGACCTTGTTGTTCGGTGTCGAACCCGGTCTGGGCGCCGGTGTTGCCGTCAGCATCGGAGTATTCCTGCTGCGATCCGCCCGGCCTCACGTCGCTGAGCTGGGCCGGGTACCGGGTACGGCGGTGTACCGCAATGTCGAACGCTACGCCGGGCTGGCGACCGACCCGCAGGTCGCCATCGTGCGTGTGGACGGGCCGCTGTACTTCGCCAACGCGCAGTTCGTTGAGGACTGGCTGCTCGCACTGGCCGCGTCGCGGCCGCAGCTGCGCACGATCGTGTTCGACGCGAGCGCGATAGGCGACGCGGACGCGGACGGTGCGCACACGGTACGCGATCTACTCGAGCGCCTAGCCGACCGTGGCGTAGAACTGCACGTGGCGACGGCACGAGGCCCGGTCCGTGACCTGCTGACCCGCGCCGGGGTGTGGCGCGACCTGCGCTCCGCCGGCCTCGTCCATGCCGACGTGAGCCGCGCACTCGACGCAGCCGGGGTCGAACCTCCGCTGGGCGGTACGCCGCAGGAACCGCGGGTGGCCCAACACGTCGAGTAGGAACTACTCCCGCGGACCGGGTGGTGGTTCGTCTGCGTCTAGACGCTCGGTCTCGGTTACTCTGCGGCGTCTGGACAGCAACGAACCCCGCTGCCACGGCGTGCCCAAGGCCGGCAGGACCCACCTGTCCAGGCCCCAGTAGCCGGCGTTCCGCCAGGCAAGAATGATCAAGATCGACACTAGGATCATCGCCGGGTTGACGCCCGCACTACCAGCGAAGACGAACGAGAAGTTCAAGATCGCGCCCAGTGCGGCGGCAATACCGGTGAAGAGGCCAAGGATCAGCAACACCCCGATGACGACCTCGCCGATGGCCACGAGCGGGCCGAACCACGGGTGGGCGGTGTCACGGATCCACTCCAAGAAGTTGACGTACCAGTCGTAGGCGACGTCGGGATGCGGACCTTCCGCGGATTCGATGCCACCGGCCGCGAAACCGGCGACGGCGTCGCCTTCTTCGACGTCTCCACAGGACCGGATCCAGCCGCAGTTGGCATCCCCGGTGAGGCTGTACTGTTCGTCGCCCCACTCCCAGAACCGGATCGTGATGTCGCCGCCGAAGACCTTGCCCCACCCCGCCTGGAGCCATTCCCAGCCGAGCCAGAGCCTTGCGATCAGCCATATCCAGGCAGCTTGGCTTGAACCGAACAGCCAGCGGGCGGCGGCGGGTTCTTCTATGTACGTAGGGCCACGGTGGTCTTGCACGGGCTCAGTCGTTGACATGATGTCCCCCTGGGCAGTGATCTCATCTATTCGATCATTGCCCAGGGGGGCTGTCCAGTAAACCTGTTCGACTACCCGCCAGTGAGTTGACGCGCGTGCTCAGTCGTCGTCATCGTCGTAGTGGTCATCGTCACGATCGTCGTCATGATGATCGTCGTCGTCACGATCGTCCCCGTGGTCGTCGTCATCGTCGAGTTCGAGCTTGACGATCGCGCCGGTGACAGGGTCGACGTAGGCCTCGTGATCGTCGCCGAACTCAACCTTCCAGACCATCCGGCCGTGTTCAAACTCCCGCTCTACCTCGTCCAGCGGCGGCACCGGCCCGACATCGGCGAGCGCCTGCTCGGCAATCTCCACGGCCTGCTCTCGGGTGATTTCGTCCCCGGCCGGAACGGTCTGGGGCGCAAGATCGTCCGACTGGCCGACGTCGTCGACAGTGTGGGTGCTCGGCGAGGCAGGTACGGGAGTTTCCGGTGCGCCGCTGCTCATCGCGACTGCGGCGACCGCGGTGGCGGTTATGGCCAGTCCGCCGACGGCGCCGGCGATAACGGTCAGTCGGCTTGGTCGGTTCATGATCGTCCATCCCTCTCATCGTTGGGGCCGCCTCCGTGGGACGACCGCTCAATTCGAGAGTGCTGGACCGCTCGCTATCGCCGCGCTGCCCGCAACCTAAGAGTGGGTTAAGCCATGTGAGATGCGGAGATTCACGGTTCGCCCAGCACATCCGCGCCGGGTTCGACCGCCTCCAGGTCGAGGATGACGGCCGATCCGCCGAGGTCGGATGGGCCGACGGTCAGGCCTCCGCCAGCGGATTCGGCCACCCGGCGGGCGATGTCGAGCCCGAGGCCGGTCGACGCTCCACCGGAACGGCCCCGCCCGATGAGATCGTCGACGCTGAAGCCCGGCCCCCCGTCGGCCACGACGAGCCGGACACCACCGCTTCGGTACTCGAGCGACACCGCGAACGGCGTGCCGTCGGGGGTGTGGGCGAACACGTTGCCCAGCAGTGCGTCCAAGGCGGCGGCCAACTCGGTGGTCGCGCACCTGGCCAGCACCGGCTCGGAGCTTAGCGACGTGTGAACCTCGCGGCCGGTGTCCTCCGCCAGCACCGACCAGAACTCCACACGTTCGCGCACTACGGCTGCGACATCACACCACGGACCGGGGCCGGTGTCGCCTCCCCGGGACCGAGCATCGTTGATCACCTTTGACACCGCGCGTTCAAGCTGGTCCACGCCATCGGTGATCCGGCCGGCGTGTTCCTCGGGCAGAGCTTCAGCCTCTAGCCGCAGCGCCATGAGGGGGGTCCGCAGCCGGTGGGAAAGGTCGGCGAGTGACTCGCGCTCCTGCCGGAGCATGGTTGTTATCCGGCCGGCGAGGTGGTTGAGACCGACGGCGACGGCCTGCGCCTCGGGCGGCCCTTCGACGTCGGCGCGGGCGTCGAGTTGCCCGCCCGCCAGGCGGTGTGAGACGTCAGCGGCCCGCACAACAGGTCGGATCATGCTGGACGCCAGCCGGTCGGCAACTGCGACGCCGACTGCCACCAGCCCGAGCCCGAGGGCGGCGAGAATCACCCACGATCGCAGCACACCCGCGGACAGTTCGGCATCGGACACAAAGGTCCTGATCGCCCCCGTGCCGCCCCCGACGAGTTCGACGGCAACCACGATCTCGCGGCCGCCGTCGGCTTCGGCAGTCAGGCTCTGGCCCCGCATCCCGAGTTCGACGGCGGGTGTGGCGGCCACCGGATCGCCGACCGTCGCCCCGTCCGGGTAGTAGACCGTGAACGGGTGCCCGGTCACGCCCTTCGATTGCTCGACCGCGAGCGCCGCGGTGTCGCGGTCCGCCGTTGCGACGACCGAAATAAGGGCGCTGGCGTCCCGGGTCGCTGCAGAGACGGCCTGCTCCGACGTAGCTGATCGGATTAGCAGGGCGAGCGGTATCAGAAACGCGACCAGGACCATCGAGGTCGTGGCCGCCACCAATAGGGCCAGAGACCGCCTCACCAGTCGCTCCTTCCGGGCCTCATCCGGCCGGCGGGCTCAGCTTGACACCCACGCCCCGCACCGTGTGCAGGTAGACCGGCTGCTGGCCGGTCTCGCCCAGCTTGCGGCGCAGCCACGACAGATGGACGTCAACGGTTTTGTCAGCGCCGCCGTACGGCAATTGCCACACGTCGGAGAGCAACTGCCGCTTGGTCACTACCTCACCGGCCCGGGTGGCGAGGTAGTGCAGCAGGTCGAATTCGCGTGGGGTCAGGTCGAGGACTTCACCCTCGAGCGTGGCCTCGCGTGAGCGGGGGTTGATCCGCAGGCCGCCCACCGCGACGGTCGGGTCCTCGTCGGTGCCGGTCGCGGCCCGCCTCAGAACCGCACCGATCCGGGCATGCAACTGAGTGCCGCCGAACGGTTTGACCAGGTAGTCGTCCGCGCCGGACTCCAGGGCCGCGACGATCTCGTGTTCGGCGTCCCTCGCGGTTGCGACGATCACTGGGATATCGGAAACGGCGCGCAGCATGGTCAGCACCTCACGGCCGTCAAGGTCCGGCAAGCCCAGGTCCAACACCACCAGGTCGGGGCGGTCCGCCAGCGCCAGCCGCAGTCCGTCAGCTCCGGTCGGCGCCGTCGTCACGGCATGCCCGTGCTCGCCGAGCGCCCGAACCAATCCCTGCCGGATGGTTGGGTCGTCCTCGATCAGCAGCACGTGCACCACGGTCGAAACCTATCCGACGGTCCGGTCACCCGGGCCGGCCGAAGCCGCCCGTTGAGTCCGCCTTAGCCGTGCCTTAACGATCGGCGGACGATACTCGGGTTGTGGCAGAGCGTCCCCGAAACCGGCGTACCGGCATGGCTGTGATCGGCTGGCTCGGCGCGACGGTGCTGGCAACCGGCGTCACGCTGGCTGCGGTGTCGTCGATCGGCGCCGGCATCTTCGGCAGTCCGGCTGGTCCACTCGATCGGCAGGAGGTAACCGAAGCGCTCGCTACGCTGTCGCCGCCGGCTAGTCCAACCCGGCAGGGGAGCCCTGGGCCCACGGTGCAACCATCGGGGCCCTCGACGCAGCAACCGGGCACCGATGCCACACCGGCTCCGCCTACCGCCGAACCCAGTGTGATCACCACCGTGGGGGGCACCGTTGTAGCGCGGTGTACCACCGAGGGGCTCGTGGAGCTGCTGTCCTGGAGCCCGGCGCAGGGCTTTCGGGTCGACAACGCCGAGCGTGGACCCGCCCGTGAGGTGGAGGTCGAGTTCGAGTCGGGCGACTACGACATCGAAGTAAAGATCCGCTGTGTCGACGGTGTGCCGGTGGACGTCGAGAATGACGACGGCTGAGGCCCGCACCCGGTGGCCTAGGCCAGATCCCGCCGCGCCAGCCCGACGTGCGCCACGGCGAGCAGGACGATCGCGCCCGCGGTGAGGATGATGACGTCCATCCACCGAATTCCTTGCACGACGCCGAGCGGGTCGTAGTACCCGAACGGCGTGATCCAGCGCAGCGGCTCGGCCGTGGACCACAGCAGCGACACGAAGTTCGCGAGGTACGCAACAAAAGTGATGCCAAGCGTCGCGCCGAGGGTGCGGGCTCTCGTGGCGGCGAACGCCGAGACCGCGAAGGCGAGCGCGCCGATGAACAGGGCCAGCGCAAGGAACTGTACGCCGACCCGGACCGCCAGCCAGGCTCCGTCGGCGCCGAGGGAGTCCGACATCACGCTGGCTAGTGCGCCGCCTGCGATGCCGGCCGCGACCACGCAGACCTGAGCCAACAACCAGAACACGAGGCGTCCGCGCAGGATGAGGTGGCGAGGTACCGGCCTGGTGTACCACAGCTGGGCGCGGCCGGACTCCACGTCGCCGGCTATGGCCGCCGAGCCAATGGCGACCCCTATCGCCAGGCTCAACGCCAGAAAGAAGGGGTGGTTGAACGCGAACGCCAGCAACCCCAGCGGCGTGAACACGTCGAACCCGGATCTCGAGCCGGCCAGCGCGGACAGCGCGGGTGGTGCTTCGCCGAACGCCCGCCGCCCAATGTCTGACAGGCCGCCGATCGCCTCGATGCTGGCTAGCGCGACGACGAAGACGGCAGTTCCCAAGGCCAGGCCAGCGACCATCCGCCGGCGTGCGGCGACATCAGCCCACAGCAGCCGCTTCACGTCTCGCGGTCCTCGCGGTAGAGGTGCACGAAGGTCTCTTCCAGCGGCGCCGGTTCGACGAGCAGGTCGTCGACAGCAGGGTCGTGCAAGATCTCGCGTAGCACGGCAGGACGGTGGGCCTCGATCCGTCCGGTGACCACCGGCCCGTCCATCGTGGCGTCGAGGAGCCCTTCGGGCGGCGCGGCCGGGCGGTCTCGGTACACGACTGTGACTCGCCTGAGGGCGGCGGCGGACAGCTCGCGCACCGACGAGAGCATGAGCAGCCGGCCGCTGCGCACCATCGCAACCTCGTCACACGTGGCCTCGACCTCGCTGAGGACGTGTGAAGACAGGAACACGGTTCGACCGTCGTCCGCGATCGACCGGACCAGTTGCTCGAACCCGTGGTGCGCCAGCGGGTCAAGGCGGTTGGCCGGCTCGTCGAGCACCACGACATCGGGATGGTGCTGCACGGCCTGGATGAGCGCCAGCTTCTGCACCATCCCGCTCGAGTACTCCTTCACCGGTCGGTCCAAGTCGCTAGCGTCGAAGTCGAGCAGGTCGATCGCCCAGTCGCGATCGGTCGGCTCGGCGCCGCTCAGATCGGCGAGCAGATCGAGGTTCGCCGACCCGGGAAGCTCTCCGACGAACGCGGGGTCGGCTGGCATGAAACCGATCGACCGGCGTGATTCCGGAACGGACACCCGTATGCCGTTGATCCACGCGTTCCCGCTGGTCGGCCGGAGCAGGCCCACCAGCAAGCGAAGCACCGTGGTCTTGCCAGCACCGTTGGGCCCGAGGAACCCGGTAACTGTTCCGCGGCGGACGACAAGGTCGAGGTCTTCGATTCCGACGGTGCTGCCGTAGTACCGGGTCAGCCCCCGACACTCGATCGGCGCTGGCTCATCCGCCACGGCGCGATCGTATCCGAACCATTCCCGCCGACTGTGTTGAGCTTGTCCGGCCGGACGACTCGGCAGGCTGGGCGTTTGCGGTGGCCGGCCCGGACAGCCGGCGGCTGTGTGGGGGTGTCCGGCCGGACGACTCGGCTGGCTGGGGGTTTGCGGTGGCGGGCCCGGACAACCGGCAAGGGGTCGAAGTTCCATCCGGTCTCCACATCGGTTGCACGGCTTCTGCACTCGCAGATTCCAATCTGGAGCTGTACCGAGAGGAGGAGCCATGAACAAGATCCGAAAAGCCGCCGTCGCAGTCGGCGTCGCCGGCGCCCTGAGCGTCGGAGCACTCGTGACGATTCCGGCGCTGGCCGGAAGCGATGATGCAACGGTGGACTCGCCCGCTCGCTACGGACAGACCACCGAAGAACCCGAAGCTGTCACTCCCAGCCCGTACTGCACGGGGACGCAGGAACGTGACCGCGATCAGCTCAGGATTCAAATGCAGGATCGTGATTGCCAGGGCGCGCAGCTGCGTCACCAGCACCAGGCAGAGCGTGGCCAAGGCGCGGGACCCGGTCAGGGCCCAGGCCCAGGGCACGGTCCGGGACCGGGCGCGGGTAACGGCGAATGCCCGTTCGCGCCGGACTCCGATTAACTAAAGCCGGCCCGCAGCGCTGGGTCATGTCCGACGCGGTTCCGTGGGCCATGACCCAGCGGCAACGTCATCGTGAACGTTGCGCCGTGGCCGAGAGTGGAATCCACCGAGACCGTTCCGTGGTGGGCCTCGACGAGTTCACGAACCACAGCGAGGCCGATGCCAGAGCCGCTCACTGTTCGACTGTTCGGGCCGCGCCAACGGCGCTCGAACACATGCGGAACGTCCTCGGCTGCGATGCCCGGGCCGGTGTCGGCGACCTGCACAACCGCTCGCTCGTCATCGCAGAACACCCGTACGGTGACCGCGTCGCCCGGGCGGCAGAACCGCGCGGTGTTCGCCAGCAGGTTGACGACTACCTGATGAATGCGGTCGGGGTCAGCCTGCACAGGGACCGGTTCGGAGATCTCGCAACGGACGGTCAGCCCGGCGGCCCGAAGCTGCGGCTCCTGACTATCCACGGCGTCACGCACCGCCGCGGCCACGTCGAGATCGGCGAGCCGCAGGGAGGTGGCCGCCGCTTCGGCAGAAGCTAGCTGGGCGAGGTCGTCCATGACGCGGGCGAGCCGGAGCGTCTGGTCGTGCAGCCCGGCCAATCGCGCCGGATCCGGCTCGCCGAGCCCGTCTCGCAATTCCTCGAGCCCGGCCTGCAGAGCGGCCAGCGGATTGCGCAGCTCGTGAGCGATGTCCGCGGCCTGTCTGCGGCGGACGGCTTCGGCCGTCGCGACTTCGTCCGCCATGGTGTCGAAGGCCACGGCAACCTCGCCAAGCTCCCCTGGGGGACGGATCCCCACCCGGGCGGCGCGGTCACCGGCGGCGAAAGCGCGGGCCGTGCCGGCGAACGCCGCGAGCGGTGTCGTCAAACGGCGGCTGACGTACCAGCTGACGGCCAGGGCGATCATGAGCGCGACGGCCGCCGCACCGGCGACCCACCACCAGGCAACGGTCCGGCCGCTGCTTGATGCGGCTGCGGCGGGGAACGTGAGCTCGACCGTACCGACCCGTCCGCCGTCCACGATCACGTCCACCTGCAGCCCTGGCTGGCCGTTGACGCGGCCTGGCGCGTGCTCGGCGCCGTGGCCCCGCTGGCCCATCGGTGTCGTGCCGGCCACGACCTCGCCCGTCCCGTCCAGCACCACCAGCCGGGCACCGGCGGCGGTAGCGACGGCGTTGACCGATCCGAGGTCCGCACCGGCCCAGCCGCCGGCCGCAAGGTACGCATCGGCGGCGGCATCGGCGACCCGCTCGGCCACCTGCTGGCGTTCCTCGGACTGGATGGTCGCCACCCCACGGTCGGTACCGATCAGAGCAGCGGTAGTGAGGACGGCGATCGAACTGAGCGCCACCAGCACGAAGGCGACGAGCAGCCGACGTCCCAGCGGCCCGAGCGGCCTCGCCACTGCGCTCACCGGTCCTTCGGCAGCGTGAGCCGGTAGCCGACCCCGAGGACCGTCTCGATGACATCGCTGCCGGCCCCCAGCTTGCGACGCAGGTTCTTCACGTGCGAGTCGATCGTCCGCTCGTACCCGGCGAACTCGTAGCCGCGGACCCGGTTGACAAGCTCGTACCTGGAGTACACCCGCTGCGGCGCCGACGCCATGGCGGTCAGCAGACCCCACTCGGTAGGTGTCAGGTCCAGCAGTTGACCGTCCAGTTCAGCGGTGTGCCGCTGCTCGTCGATCAGCAACCGGCCGCCACCGTAGGACAATCTGCCGTTCGCCGGCGGCTGTCCGGCGGACCTGCGATGCAGCACGGCCTGAACTCTTAGGACGAGTTCGGTCGGCGAGAACGGCTTGACCACGTAGTCGTCGGCCCCCTGCTGCAGGCCGCGGATACGGTCCTCGACGCCGCTGCGTGCGGTAAGGACGATCACCGGGATGTCACCGGACTCGTGTGCTGCGGCGAGCACGTCCAGGCCGTCAAGGTCCGGCAACCCGAGGTCGAGTACGACAAGGTCAATGCCACCCGCCGCGAGTTGCTGCAACGCGTGAATGCCGGATTCGGTCGTGTGCACGACGTAATCGGCGCGCTCGAGGTAACGGCGCAGCAAGTCGCGGATCTCCCGGTCATCCTCGACGACCATGACGGTACTTCGCATGCCGTGAGCTCGCTCAGTACGGCAGCCCGCGGCGCACCCGAACCGCCCGGATCGAGTCGTCGACCTGGTTGAGCCGCATGTCGACGTCAAGATCGACGTTGGCGGCGAATCCGTCGACGTCCAGCCGGAACCACGGCCGGTCTTCGTCCTCCCACGTCACCTCGATATGCCGGGGCAGGGCGATGCCGTCGACCACGAACCAGTCGCGCATGTCCACGTACCACCACAACTTCTCGCCGCCGAGCCCCTTGTGGCGCAGCGCGGCGAACCGGTGCGGACGCTCGCCGTCGAAGTGCAACCAGGCCGAGTCGGTGCCGGCGTGGAACGGCACTTCGAGCCGCACGGTGGAGGCGTCGTCCTCGACCGCCTTGACCGGTGTGCCGTCGGCGAACACGGACGGGATCAGGACTCCCTCGCTCCAGAGGAACAGGTTCGCGCCCTGGTCGATCTCGTCGCCGACGTCGGGCCGACGCTCAGGACCGGCCATGCCGCGGCCGCGAACGTAAGCGTCGATCACTTCGAGGACCGTCCGGCCGTACCACGTGACGTTGATGTCGCTGGCGAAGTCGCGGCCCACCCGATGCCTGGTCAGCATGCGAACCGGCAGCCACGGCGATCGCCCGAGGCGGACCTTCGCCCGGCCCCACATCGCGATGCTGTCCATCCGGGGGACGAAGCCATCGTGGTCGAGATCCAAATGCGCAGCCAGCAGCGCCGGGACGGTGGAATCGAGAGGGACCAGACCGCGGTCGTGGGACTTGCCGACCGGCGTCGGTGGTCCAGGGCGAACCCCGAAGCCCGCCGTGACGGCCGCCGCCCCCGCGACGGCCAGCGAACCAGTAACGAGCAGACTCATGTCGCACCTCCACGTCAGACCGGTGCATCCACTTCAGCCTTGCTCGCATCGGAGGATCGGTGCAGGGGCGTAGGTCCCGCTCGTGGTCGGCAATCGGCCCTGACGGGAGGGGCCGGCCGGAAACGTGCCGGCCCGGCGTCCCGCCCGGCGGTGAGTTGGGCCAGCACGCGGTGGCCGAGGGCTACGCGGGCCGGGCAGAGCAGTTGATCCGGCAGTCGCCAGGTACCGAGCGGGCCGACGCACCGCTGACCGCGCGAGAACGCGAGGTGCTGGCACTGGTCGTGCGGCACGGATTCGAGGTGACCGAACAGGTGCGGCTGCCCAACGGCCCGCCCCTCACCCTGATGTGGCGCGAGCCGCAGGGCTGAGCTGACGGTCTGCGCGCGCCTCAACCACCAAGATCATGCTGCGGCCGGAGTAAGTGGTCGATCCGCCCCATTTGCCGGGCCGGCGAGGACCTTTCTCCGGTCGCACCATGATCTTGGACTCCTAGCCGGCTGGCCCAGCCGGTCGCCTCGGCGTTTTACCCGTCCAGCAACCGGTGTGCTGCCCGGGCCGCCTCGCGGGCGATCTGGCCGGAGTCGGCGGTCAGCAGCTGACCGTCCTCCACGACGACACGGCCGTCTACCAGCAATAGAGCCAGTGGCGGCAGCGAGCCCATCACCAGCGCGGCGACCTTGTCCTCGATGGTGGAGTGTTCGACCCCGTCGAGCTTCCATACGGCCAGGTCGGCCAGCTTGCCGACCTCGATCGAACCGAGGTCGTCGGATCGTCCCACCACCTCCGCTCCACCCATCGTGCCGAGCCGCAGGGCCTGTCGGGCGGTCAGTGCGCTGGGACCGAGGCGAGCGCGGGCGAACAACAGGGCGGCACGTAGTTCGGTGCCGAGGCCGCCGTTCTCATTGGACGCCGCGCCATCGACACCAAGACCCACCGGCACCCCGGCCGCCAGCATCTCCGGCACGCGGGCGATTCCCGCGCCGAGCCGCGCGTTGGACGACGGGCAATGGGCGACGCCGGTACCGGTTGCGGAGTACCGGGAGATGTCACTGTCACTGAGGTGGACACTGTGGGCCAGCCACACGTCATCGCCCAGCCAGCCCACTGAGTCGAGGTAGTCGGTCGGGCGCATGCCGAACTCGGCCAAGCACTGGTCCTCCTCCTCGACCGTCTCTGATCCGTGGGTATGCAGGCGGACGCCGAGTGAGCGGCCGAGGGCTGCGGATTCGCGAAGCAGATCGGTGGTCACGGAGAACGGCGAGCAGGGTGCGACGGTGATTCGGAGCATGGAGTGCGGCGACGGATCGTGGTAGGTCTCCACCGCGCGAGCGCTCGAGGTCAGGATGGTGTCGATGTCCTCGACGGCGAAATCCGGTGGGAGACCACCGTCGGATTGGCCGCGATCCATCGAGCCGCGGCTCGCGTGCAGCCGCAGGCCAAGTTCACCGGCTGCCCGGATCTCGGTTCCCAGCAGGTCTCCGCCGTTCCGCGGAAATATGTAGTGGTGGTCGGCTGCGGTCGTGCATCCGGACAGCAGCAACGACGTGATCGAGCCGCGAGCTGCCGCGTAAGCCCCGTCTTCGTCGATGCGCGCCCATATCGGGTACAACGCCGTGAGCCAGTCGAACAGGATCGCGTTCTGCGCCAGGCCGCGGGTCAGCCATTGGTAGAAGTGATGGTGGGTATTGACCAGACCCGGCGTGACGAGGTGCCCGGCCGCCTCGACGCGCCGCTCGGTGGCACCCGGCGGCGGGGCCGGTGCCGGCCCAGATCCGACGGCGACGATCTGATTGCCATCGACGATCACGTGGCCGGTCGGGATCTCGGTTCCGTTGGCGTCGACCGTAGCGATGGTGGCGTTCTCGATGACGATTCGCGCTGCCATGCCGGCAACTGTGCCAGCCGCCTGGTCCGCGCCGCAGCGTGTGAGCGCATTAGGGTGGCGATATCCGCGTGCCGGCAGAGGGAGCGTGTCGATGCCCGAGCTTGACCGGCTCGGCCTGGTGGCGTTCAACTCGCTGCCTGCGGACCGGGCCGAGAGCGCGCTACTGGCGTGCTGCTCGTCCCGCCAGTGGGCCGGCAGGCTGCTCGCCGGGCGGCCGTACTCGTCCGTCGACGAGGTCTACGCCGCTGCCGATGCCGCGCTCGACGAGTTGACCGAAGCCGACATCGACGAGGCGCTCGCCGGCCACCCGCGGATCGGCGAACGTGCCGGCGCCGGCTATTCGGCGTGGTCCAACCAGGAGCAGGCCGGCGTCGCGAGCGCGGCCGAGCGCACCCACGCTGCGCTGGCTGCGGCCAACCGCGCCTACGAGCAGCGATTCGGTCACGTGTATCTGGTCTGCGCCACTGGGAAGACCGCGGACGAGCTGCTGGCGATCCTCGACGATCGTCTCGGCAACGACCCCGCGACGGAGCGCCGGGTGGTCCGCAGCGAACTCGGCAAGATCAATCGGATCCGCCTCGAACGGATGCTGGCTGAAGGGACGTGACGAGTGAGCACACTGTCGACACACGTACTGGACACCTCGAGGGGCCGGCCGGCGTCCGGCGTGGTCGTCCAGTTGGAGCAGGTTGCCGGCGGTGGCATGCTGGCCAATGCCGTGACTGACGAAAGCGGCCGGATCGCAGGGTTCGGTCCCGACGACGTCCCCCCCGGGCCGTACCGGCTGGTGTTCCAGACCGGCGCCTATTTCGCGGCCCTCGGCGAGCCGAGCTTCTTCCCCCGCGTGACCGTCGAGTTCGAGATCGCCGACCGTGGCGAGCACTACCACGTTCCCCTGCTGCTGAGCCCGTACGGGTTCACGACGTACCGGGGAAGCTAAGCGATGGGCATCGTCCTTGGGCCTAACCAGTACGGGAAGGCCGAGACTCACGTGGTCCGGATCTACCGCGACACCCCGCGGCACCGGATCCGCGATCTGGTGGTGTCGACCACGCTTGCGGGCGACTTCGACGCCGCACACGTCTCCGGCGACCAGTCGGCGGTACTGCCGACCGACTCGCAGAAGAACACCGTGTTCGCCTACGCCAAAGAACATGGCGTCGACGCGATCGAGGATTTCGCGCTCCGGCTGGCCCGGCATTTCGTCGCCGACGTCCTGGGTGTAACCGCAGCGCGCATCGAGGTCGACGAATACGAATGGGAGCGGATCAACGTCGGCGGCAAGGGCCACGACCACGCGTTCTCCCGCAGTGGCCGAGAGGTGCGGACGACGGCGGTCACGGTCGACGCCGACGGTAGGGTCGACGTCGAGTCGGGGTTGAAGGACCTGACAGTGCTCAAATCGACCGGCTCTGAGTTCCAGGGTTTTCTGCGGGACCGGTACACCACCCTCGCTGACACGACTGACCGCATTCTGGCGACCTCGCTCGTGGTGCGGTGGCGCTACCTCGGTCCCGATACCGATTGGTCGGTGGCCTACTCGCAGATACGCGACGTGCTGCTCGAGCGGTTCGCGTCAACGCACAGCAAGGCGCTCCAGCACACGCTGTGGGAGATGGGCCGAGGGGTTCTCGAAACCCGCCAGGATGTCGCCGAGATCCGGCTGACCGCGCCGAACAAGCACCACTTCGCCGTCGACCTGAGCCCGTTCGGGCTCGACAACCCGGGTGAGGTCTTCTTCGCCGCGGACCGCCCGTATGGGTTGATCGAAGCCACGGTCCGCCGGGACGACCACTCCCAATCGCGTTGATCATGGGCAAATAACCCCTTCCACGCCCGGCGGAGGTGGCATCCGCCCATGATCAACGCGGAAGGTGGCTCGCGGGGAGCGAGTGAAGCGCGAGCAGCATGTCGACCCGGTCCTCGAGCCGGTTCATGTCGCGGCCGGTGACCTCCTCGACCCGGCCGATCCGGTACCGGACGGTGTTTACGTGCAGATGCATGGCCTCGGCACACCGGCTCCAGGATCCGTCCGCCCGGAGGAATGCGTACAGGGTCGGTACCAGGTCCGTGCCGTGTTCGGCGTCGTAACTAAGCACCGGGCCCATCACCCGGGTGGCGAACGCCCGCCTGATGTCGTCCGGCACTGTGCCCAACAGCAGGACGTGTGAGGTGACATCGTCACTGGTCACCACGGACACTGGCGCGTCACGCAGTTCGGCCAGCCGGACCGCATGCCACGCCTCGTCCAGCGCTCCGGACAGCGCCTGCGGGTCGACCCAAGCCGACAACCCGGCCACCACGCGTCCATGTCCGATTCCAGGTTGCAGGCGGTTCAACGCCGCGCGCAGCATCTCGCCGGCTTCGGTCGGTCCGCCGGTCAGGATCGTCACAGCGCGCCCGTCGAATACACCTGTCACCGGCCGGTCGACCACCTGGAGGGCGGCATCGTGCAGAACGGCATGGGCCAGATCCGGCCGGCCAGGGCAGTCAGCAGCCACGACCAGGCACTTCGTGTGCGGATCGGCGCCCAGGTCGGCGATTCGGACCGCCACCTCAGCACTGGTCGACTGGCCGGCCGCGATGAGCGCGAGGGCCTCGTCGGCGATCCGGCGGTCGGCCTGGCGGCGCTCGTCCCACCGGCGGTGCTCCAGAGCGATCACCGTGGCCAGCTCGCCCACTGCCACGGCTACGTCGTCTGACCAGCCTCGATGATCTCCGTCGCAGACCAGGAACCACGCGGTCATCCGGTAGTCCAGGCGGGAGTCGATCGCGACGATCGACACCGTCGAGCCGTCCCGAAGCTGAACCGCAGTCGGCAACCGGTCAGCGGTCAGGAAACGACGCGTCACCACCCCGACGTCCTCAGTACCGAGGCCGCCGGCCGCAGCCGACACGTGCCGGCCGGAGGGGCTGAGTACCCGACACGTCACGCCGACTTCCCGGCCGATCAGCGTGAGCAACTCGTCAACCGAACGTCCGTCGGCGATCGCCGTGAGCAGCCGGCGTTGGCGTCCCAGTGCGGTTGCCAGCGCCCGCTCTCGTTCGGCCTCATGATGCGCGGCGACGAACTCGCTGATCCGGCCGAATGACACGTCGACCGGCACTCGGATCAACGGGACATCGTGGTTCCGGCAGGCCTCAACGACGTCGTCCGGAATGAGGCCGAACGCCGCCTCGCCAGCAGCGAGCCCAACGACGCCGGCGTCGGCCAGCGCGCGTACGAACCTCTCACTGTCGCCGGGGTCCCGGCGCCACATCAGCCCGCTCAGGACCAACGGCTGACCGGGCAGGTAGCGGCTCGGATCGAGCAGGTCGGTGGTGAACACAGCGGTGACCGGACGGTCGAGATGACCGCCATCGTAGAGAACCGCCAGCCTGAGGCCGGGATGTTCGACGAGGTCGCGCAACTTCATGGGCACTCCTGTTTGGAGGATCCTACAACTGGGCGACCCGCCAGAGCGGCGCAATTCGTATTCTCGCCGCTGGGCAGGGATGTTCATGCCGAGGTCTACTTCTCAGCAACAAGGCGGTGACGATGGAGTTCTTGCAGCCACGGACCTGGGCCGACGCCCTATCGGCGAAGGCCGAACACCCGGCTGCACTGCCCATCGCCGGCGGCACCGACGTGATGGTGGATCTCAACTTCGACCGGGTCCGTCCCGCAGCCTTGCTCGATCTCACCGGCGTCGACGACCTCATCCATTGGGAAATGGACGGGGGGACGGTTCGTCTCGGCGCCGGCGTCACCTACAGCCGCGTGATCGCTGAACTTGCCGCGATCCTGCCGGCGCTGGCAATGGCGTCGCGGACAGTTGGGTCACCGCAGATTCGCAACCGCGGCACGGTAGGTGGCAACCTCGGCTCCGCGTCGCCGGCCGGCGACGCCCACCCACCGCTGCTGGCCGGCGACGCGGTAGTCGAGGTCGAATCGATCCGGGGCCCACGCGCGATACCGATCGCGGAGTTCTTCACGGGGGTCAAGGAAAACGTCCTTCAACCGGACGAGCTGATCAAGGCGGTGCTGGTGCCGACGGCCAGTGGTCCGCAGCAGTTCGCAAAGATCGGGACACGTAACGCGATGGTGATCGCGGTGTCATCGTTCGCCGTCGCACTTCGCCCGGGCGAGCGGCGAGTAGGTACCGGCATCGGCTCGGCCGCGCCGACACCACGCCGTGCCGAGGGGGCTGAGGAGTTCGCTTCCGAGGCGCTGGATTGGGAGGGGCGCACACAGTTGTCTGAGGAGGTGGCCGAGCGGTTTGGGGGGCTGGTGGCGGCTGCCGCGGCGCCGATCGACGACGTCCGCGGCACCGCCGCCTACCGGCGGCACAGCCTGGCGGTCCTGGCCCGGCGGACGCTCGGCTGGGCCTGGTCCGCCTACCAGCGATCCTGATCGCCTATGCGCGTTACCACCACAGTCAACGGCGAGCGGCGTCAAGTTGAAGACGTCTGGGAAGGCGAAAGCCTGCTCTACGTACTCCGCGAGCGGATGGGGCTGCCCGGGTCGAAGAACGCGTGCGAACAGGGCGAATGCGGCTCGTGCACCGTGTACCTCGACAGTGTGCCGGTCTGCGCGTGTCTGGTCGCGGCCGGCCAGGCGGAGGGGCGTGAGATACGTACCGTCGAAGGGCTCGGCATTGACGACGAACTCAACCCGGTGCAGGAGGCCTTCGTCGAGGCCGGTGCGGTGCAATGTGGCTTCTGCACTCCTGGCCTGGTGGTGGCCGCGGATGACCTACTCGATCGGGTGCCGCAACCGTCCGACGCTGACATCCGCGAGGCGCTCGCG
This sequence comes from Jiangellaceae bacterium, assembly GCA_036374175.1. Taxonomy (GTDB): domain Bacteria; phylum Actinomycetota; class Actinomycetes; order Jiangellales; family Jiangellaceae; genus JASLBX01. The sequence goes on from DASUUH010000124.1 coordinate 83,592, forward strand.
GGCAACCTGTGCCGCTGCACGGGCTACGAGCAGATCCTGACCGCTGTCCGCCTGGCTGCCACCCGCCGAGCCAAGGTGGTGCCGTGACCGCTCCCATCCAGCCGGACACCGGAGTCTCCGGGCGTCGGGCCGCCGCTGGCGGTGTCGGTGACAACGTCACGCGTCCGGACGGCACCCTCAAGGTCACCGGCGAGTTCGCCTACTCCAGTGACCTGTGGGCCGACGACATGTTGTGGGGCACGACGCTTCGCAGCCCCCATCCGCATACGTTGATCACGCGGCTCGACGTCGGCCCCGCGCTCGCAGTGCCCGGCGTGCACGCAGTGCTGACCTACGACGACGTTCCGGCCCAGAAGGTCTACGGACTCGAGCGCGCCGACCAGCCGGTCCTGTGCGACGGCACGGCCCGCTACCAGGGTGAGCCGATCGCAATCGTGGCGGCCGACCACCCGGAGACGGCCCGCCGTGCGGCGTCGCGCATCGTCGTCGAATACGACGTGCTCGACCCGCTGACCGACCCCAGGCAGGCCATCGATCCTGCCACGACCCAGCAGGTGCATCCGACCGGCAACGTGGTGCGTCATCTGGTCATCCGCAAGGGCGACACCTCGGTTTCGGCCGACGTCGTGGTGACCGGTGACTACGAGGTCGGCATGCAGGACCAGGCTTTCCTTGGCCCGGAATCCGGGCTGGCAGTACCCGCGGACGACGGTGGAGTGGACCTCTACGTCGCTACCCAGTGGCTGCACGTTGATCGCGACCAGGTGGCCGCCTGCCTGGGCCTTCCCAGCGACAAGGTGCGGATCACCCTGGCCGGCGTCGGTGGCGCGTTCGGTGCCCGCGAAGACCTGTCCATGCAGATCCACGCGTGCATGCTGGCGTTGCACACCGGCAAGCCGGTGAAAATGGTCTATTCGCGCGAGGAGTCGTTCTTCGGTCACGTACACCGCCACCCGGCGCTGCTGCACTACGAGCACGGCGCCAGCCGGGAAGGGCGGTTGCTCTACGTCACGGCTGAGATCATCTTGGACGGCGGCGCCTACATGTCCAGCACCCCTGCCGTCGTGGGCAACGCGGCCACCCTCGGCGTCGGGCCGTACGACGTGCCGAATGTCAGCATGGACTGCTGGGGTGTCTACACCAACAACCCGCCGTGTGGCGCGATGCGCGGCTTCGGCGCCGTCCAGGCCGCGTTCGGGTACGAGTCGCAGATGGACCGGCTGGCGGCCGAACTCGGCCTTGATCCGGTGGAGTTCCGGCTGCTCAACGCGATGAGCGAAGCTTCGGTCATGCCAACCGGGCAGGTGATCGACTTCCCCGCGCCGGTCGCCGAGGTACTCAAACGGGTCAGCTCGGCGCCCATGCCGCCCGAACGTCCGGACGGGCCCGAACCTGACCTTCGCGACCTGCCCGGCGGTGTCAGCAACACCACACACGGTGAAGGCGTCGTCCGTGGGGTCGGGTACGCCGTCGGCATCAAGAACGTGTGTTACTCCGAAGGTTTCGACGACTACTCGACGGCTCGGGTGCGGGTGGAAGTGGCCGCGGGCCGTCCCGTCGCCAGCGTCCACACGGCGGCCGCCGAGGTGGGCCAGGGCGTGGTGACGCTGCTGGTGCAGGTCGTCCGGACCGAACTCGGGATCGACGAGGTGACCATCCTGCCGGCCGACACCCAAGTCGGCAGCGCCGGCTCGACATCGGCGTCGCGGCAGTCGTACATGACCGGCGGTGCGGTGCGAGCCGCATGCCAGGCGGTGCGCGCCAGGCTGCCCGATGTGTCCGCGCTGCGCGAGGGGGACGTCGTCGAGGAGACGGTCGAATGGCGACACCGGGCGACGACACCCCTGGACGAGCGTGGCCAGGGCAACGCCCACGTGCAGTACGCGTTCGCCGCACACCGCGCGGTGGTTGACGTCGACGTGGAGTTGGGCCTGGTCAAGGTGGTGGAACTGGCGACCGCGCAGGATGTCGGCAAGGTGATGAATCCGACCGGCGTCCTCGGGCAGATCTACGGCGGCAGCGCGCAGGGCCTCGGGCTGGCGCTGATGGAGGAGGTCCAGGTGTCGAACGGCGCCATCCGGAACCCGTCCTTCACCGACTACCTGATCCCGACGATCCTCGACATGCCGCCTATGCAGGTGGACGTGCTGGAGATGGCCGATCCGCATGCTCCGTACGGGCTGCGTGGCGTGGGCGAGCCGCCGACCATCTCGTCCACGCCCGCGATCGTCGCGGCCGTGCGTGCGGCGACGGGGCGAGCGCTCACCCGAATACCCATCCGCCCTGAGCACATCACCGGCATGGGGGAGACGCTCGGGTGACCGACCGGATGGCCCGCGATCATCGCCAACGCCCGGCGGCGACGCTCGGATCGGACGTGCTGGCCGAACTCGACGGCATGCTGGCCGGCGCGGACGCCGACCTCGCGCGCCTTTACCCCGGCGACGTCGCCCGCCGGCAACCGGTGCACACCGTATACGTGCCCGCCGACCGGATCGCCGCCGATACCGTTCGGACCTGGGGCGCCGCCGCGCTGGACGCCCTGGCCACGCATGGTGCCGACGCTGCCGCCCTGGCCGCGGCAGTCGGGTTGCCGGCCGACGTGGTCGCCGAGGTGCTGCCGCTCGTGCATCGCAAGCTGTCCACAGAGCCGATCGAGGATCTCCGCATCGATTTCGAGGACGGCCTCGGCGTGCGCCCGGACGATGAGGAGGACGATCTGGCGCAGGCCGCCGCGCGGGCAGTCGCGGACGCGTCGATCACCGGTCACCGGCCACCGTTCGTCGGCATCCGCTTCAAGTCACTGGAGGCGCCAAACCGGCTGCGTGGAGTGCGGACGCTGCACGTGTTCCTCGACGCGCTACTGGCGGCGGGTTCACTTCCGGACGGCCTGGTGGTGACGCTGCCGAAGGTCACGTCAGTTGCCCAGGTGGAGGCGATGGGCCGGTTGTGTGAGCGACTCGAATCGGCCTATGGCCTGCCGGGCGGGCGGCTGCGGTTCGAGGTCCAGATCGAGACCCCGCAGGCCATTATCGGCGCCGACGGTGTGGCGACAGTGGCGCGGATCGTGCATGCGGTGCCGGGCCGGCTGACCGGGTTGCATTACGGCACCTACGACTACAGCGCCGCGTGCGGAGTCGCCGCCGCTTACCAGAGCCTGGAGCATCCGGCCGCGGACTACGCCAAAGCCGTCATGCAAGTGGCCACTGCGGGCACCGGTGTGCGGCTCTCCGACGGCTCGACGAACGTCCTTCCAGTTGGTGACACGACGGCAGTGCGCGCGGCCTGGGCGCTGCATGCCCGGCTGATCCGGCGTTCTTTGGAGCGGGGCTTCTACCAGGGTTGGGACCTGCACCCGGCACAGTTGCCGACCCGGTTTCTGGCAACCTACGTGTTTTACCGCAGCGGCTTTGCGGCCGCGGCGAACCGCCTGACCGCCTACGCCGCACGCAGGGACAGTGGGGTGCTGGACGAGCCGGCGACCGCGAGAGCGTTGGCCGGCTTCCTAGTGCGCGGGCTGGAGTGCGGCGCCATCACCGAGGACGACCTGCACGGTTACGACCTCGACCGGACGCTGGTCGATGGCTACGCCGGCAGAGCGGCGGCCCCGTGAAGGTGTTCCGGTCGCGCCGCGCCGTGCTGCCGTCAGGCGAGCAGCCGGCCGACGTCGTGGTCGAGGACGGCCGGATTGTGGCGGTCGAACCGTACGGCAGCGCGCGTGCGACCGAGGTGGTCAACCTGGGCGTGCTGGCGCTGCTGCCTGGCCTCGTCGACACCCACGTCCACGTCAACGAACCGGGCCGCACGTCGTGGGAGGGATTCGCCACTGCCACCCGGGCCGCCGGTGCCGGGGGTGTCACGACGATCATCGACATGCCACTGAACTGCATCCCACCGACGACAACTGTGGAGAACCTGAACCTCAAGCGGGCTGCTGCCGCCAGTTCGGCCCACGTCGATGTGGGGTTCTGGGGCGGCGCGATCGGCGAGAACCGCGGCGATCTAGAGAAGTTGCACGAGGCTGGGGTGTTCGGGTTCAAGGCGTTCATGTCACCGTCCGGTGTTCCGGAGTTTCCCCATCTGGTCGACGGGTTGGCCGAGACGCTGGCGGAGGTGGCCCGGCTGGGGGCGCTGTGCGCGGTGCACGCCGAGGATCCTGACGTGCTCGCCCGGGCACCGACGCCGGCCGGGCGGTCGTATGCGGCCTTCCTCCGATCGCGGCCTCCCGAGGCCGAGCGCGCGGCCGTGACGCGACTTGTCGAGGCCGCCCGCCGGACCGACGCTCGTGTCCACGTCCTGCACGTATCGAGCGCGCAGGTGGTTCCGCTGCTTGATGCCGCGCGCGCCGCCGGCGTCTACATCACCGCCGAAACGTGCCCGCACTACCTGTGCCTGGCGGCAGAGGACATCGCCGATGGCGACACGGCGGCCAAGTGCTGTCCACCCATCAGAGACGCGGCGAACCGTGACGCACTGTGGCAGCGGCTGGAGGCAGGCGGCATTGACGCAGTGGTGTCCGACCACTCGCCCTGCCCGCTCGAGCTCAAGCAACTGGAAACCGGTGACTACGGCGCAGCATGGGGCGGAATCAGCGGCTTGCAGATCGGCCTTTCGGCCGTGTGGACGCAGGCCTGGTCGCGCGGGTACGGGCTCAGCGACGTCGCCGGCTGGATGGCGAGCGGTCCGGCGGCAGTCGTTGGCCTGACGGCGAAGGGTTCACTCGAGGCGGGGATGGACGCGGACCTGGTGGCCTTCGATCCGGACGCCGAATTCGTCGTCGACCCGGCGGAGCTCCATCACCGGAATCCGGTCACCGCGTATGCCGGACGCGCGCTCCGCGGTGCGGTTGAGGACACCTGGTTGCGGGGTGAACGGGTGGACGGGACGCATGCGCGTGGCCGGCTGCTGGAGCGAGACTCGTGACGGCGGACTGGAAGCACCAGCCTGACCTGGCCGTCCGCAGCCGGGGCGGTTCGGTTGTGCTGGCCAACGACGAGACGTTCGGCGAGAAAGAGAACCTCATCAGTCCGGCTGCTCCTGCGTTCCAGCCGCATACCTTCGGTCACCGCGGCCAGGTCGTTGACGGCTGGGAGACCCGGCGGCGTCGCGGGCCAGGCCACGATTGGGCGATCGTCCGGCTCGGGATGGCGGGCATTGTGCGCGGGGTGGTGATCGATACCGCCTGGTTCACCGGCAACTACCCGCCGGAGGTGTCGGTCGACGCGGCATGGGTGGATCCGCTCGACTCCGCCATCCGCGCAGCCGACTTGATCGACTCTGGAGTTGAGTGGGCCGAGATAGTGCCGCGATCGCCGGTTCACGGCGACAGCGAACATGACTTCAGTGTCGACCACGACAAGTTGGTTACGCACGTGCGGCTCCGCCAGTATCCCGACGGGGGCATCGCCCGACTGCGCGTGCACGGTGAACGGGTAGGCGACCCTCGCTGGGTGGCCGGCCGGGCGTTCGACCTGGCTGCGATGGAGCATGGAGCCGCCGCGTTCGACTGCAGCAACCGGTTCTACTCCGCGCCGGACAATCTGCTCGCGCCTGGACCAGCACGGGTGATGGGGGAGGGCTGGGAGACGTCGCGGCGGCGTGACGAGGGCAACGACTGGGTACTGATCCGGCTGGCGACGGCGGGCGTGGTGCGCCAGTTGGAGATCGACACGTCGTGCTTCATCGGCAACGCACCCGGCGCGGTGGCGGTCACCGGTCTCCGTGCGAATGACATTGAGTTGCTCACCCGGACGCCGGTGCAGCCGGACGCGGCGAACCGGTTCGTCCTGTCGCCTTCGGACCCGGTGGATCAGTTACGCGTGGACATTTTCCCGGACGGCGGGCTCGCCCGCGTCCGTGCCTGGGGCGAGCCGAGCCGCGACGGGCGTACCGCCCTGTTCTTGGCTTGGTACAACCGCTTGCCAGCAGCGGCCTCGGAATCGGCGCTGGTCGGGTGGGGTGGCGCGGACGTGATGTGGGCCCGTGCGCTGGCTGCCGGGCGCCCTTACCGCAGTGGTGCAGCGCTTGCCGACACCGTCTCGACGCTGCCGGGCATCCCGCCCGAGGTCGATGTGTGGACGGCGCTGACCGGGCTGAGCAGCACGGCGCTCTAGTCCATCGCGGACGTGAACCCGGGCATGAGGCGTGTTGAGCAAGATCGTCCCCAGACGATCTTGTCGGTCTGTTCGAGTGGTCAGGTCACGCCGCTTTGCCCAGGCTGTCGAGTACGAAGGCCCGCACCGCGTCTGGGTTCACCTCGAGGTGGCGGAGCAGTTCGATAGCGGTGTTGCCGTCCGGATCGAGCAGGCCCAGGACAATGTGCTCCACTCCAATGTGCCGGTCGCCGAGGTTGAGAGCCTCGCGTAGCGAGCGTTCGAGCACACGCTTGGCCCGCGGCATGAACCGAAGGTGTCCGGACCGGAAACTGGGCTCGCATCGGGCCCGCCGGAAGAACAGCCGGTGCCGCGAACGACGACCCAGAGGCCGGTCCAATGCGCCTGGTCCGAACGTGGCCTCCACCCGGTGGCGCACTTCGTCGAGATCAATGCCTACGGCGCGCAGCGCATCAGCGTCGCTGACGTCCAGGCCGACCACCTGGGTGAGCGCCTCCCGGGCGGTCTCCAGGGTGACGCCGAGCTCATTCAATGCTTGCACGCCGGGGGCGTCCGGCTGGGTAAGAACCCCGAGCAGCAGGTGTTCCGCGCCAACCCACGAATGCCCGAACCTGTGGGCTTCGTCCCGTCCCCGGACCACGACCAGCCGAGCGCTTTGGGTGAACCGCTCGAACATCACCTGGCCCCTCCGTGCTTCTTATGTACGGCCTGCTTGCTCACACCCAACGCCGTGCCGATCTCTTCCCATGACCAGCCGCACCGCCGGGCGTTGTCGACTTGCAGCGCCTCGAGTTGTTCAACCAGTCGGCGCAGCGCCGCCACCGCGCGCAGGCCGATGCGCGGATCTTGATTCGTGGCCGCCGCCGCAGCATCTACCGCCTCAGTCATGGCGTCAACGTTAGTTGACAACAGTCCGGTCGTCAACCAACCTTGACGTCCGCCACGGGATGTTGCTCTGCCGCGCAGGCTGGGTCCGTCCGTCGCCCGATCCGCTCGCCATTGATCCTGGGGCGGCTCCACCCGAGTCGGACGGACTTCTCGCGTAATCTCGCCACGTGGCTTTGGAAAGTTCCGACGCCGTGGTGGTAGGCGCCGGTGTCATTGGTCTGACCACGGCGGTGTGCATGGCCGAGGCCGGGCTGCGAGTCACGATCGTCGCGGCCGAGCCGCCCGAGCGAACGACGTCAATGGCCGCCGGGGCCATGGTCGGGCCCGTCTTCCTGCGCCGGAGCGACCCGGGCGGGACGCGCGAGCACGACACGTTCGATGAGTTTGTCCGGCTGGCGACCGTCCCGGACACCGGCGTGCGGATCAGCACCGGTCGGTTCGGGGCCAGGGCGGGCGGCCCAGAGGCACCACCGATCCATCAGCCGACCGATGTGGTGCCGCTTGGGCCGGACGAGCTGCCGGCGTCGTTCACTTCGGGCTTTAAGGCCAGCGTTCCGTGTGTTGACATGCCGCGGTATCTGCAATATCTGAGACGCCGGCTCACTGACGCGGGCGGCGAGATCGAGATTCGACGACTAGGCAGCCTCGCGGAGGCCGCGTCGCTGGCACCGCTGGTCGCCAACTGCACCGGGGTGGGCGCCCGGGCGCTCGTCCCCGACCCGTCGGTCCGCTCCGTCCGCGGCCAGCAGGTGATCGTCGAGAATCCCGGGCTCGATACGTTCTTCATGGAGGCGCCGCTCGGGCCGAGATGGACTTCGTGCTTCCCCTACGGCGGTCACGTCGTTCTCGGCGGGATCGCCGCGCAGGATGACTGGAATCTCGAGCCTGACCTGGAGATCGCCGAGGAGATCCTGGCTCGCTGTATCGACGTGGAGCCGCGGTTGGCCGGTGCGCGGGTCATCGGTCATCGTGTCGGGCTGCGTCCGGCCCGACCCGAAGTCCGCCTGGAGGTGCAGGAGCTCGAAGGGACGCGCATCGTTCACGACTACGGCCACGGCGGCGGCGGGGTGGCGCTGTCCTGGGGATGTGCTCGCGAGGCAATCGCCCTGCTGACCGGCACAGCTCCTTGACCGCCGGAGGTTTGCGGCGGTCGTGCCGATGTGCGGACAGCTCAGGAGCAGAAGTCCTGGGCGAGTTGGGTGAGGACGGCGGTGGCGGTGTTGGTGCCGGAGCGGCTGACCCATTCGATGTCGGCGTGGGCTCCTTCTCCTTCTGGTCCGTAGAGCACGGTGGGGATGCCGGCAGTGGAGAGGAAGGCCGAATCGGCCCAGTACGACATCGGGGCCACGGTCGTGCGGGGTCCTGCTGCGGCGAGCAAAGCCTGGACGATGGGGGCGGTGGGGGGTGTCTCCATCGGCGGGCGATGCAGGACGGTGCGCGCGGTGACGGTAAGTCGGGGATCGGTGGGTCGGCATTGTTCGAGCAGGTCGGCGATGTCGGCCTCGACGCTCTCGAGGGTCTCCCCGGGGAGGGTGCGGCGCTCAACGGTGAACACACAGCGGTCCGGGATGGTGGACTCCTCTGTGCCGCCGGTGATTAGGGATGCGTGCAGGTTGCCGGGGCCGAGGAAAGAATGCGGCCGGTTGCGGAGCTGTTGGTCGAGGTGGTCGAAGGCGACGAGGTGGTGGCCGGCGGCGAGGATGGCGTCGGCGCCGAGGTGGGGGCGTGACCCGTGGGCGGCGACACCGGTGACCGTGACCTCGGTCCAGACGAACCCGCGGTGAGCGGTGCCGACCTGCCGTTCGGTGGGCTCAGTCACCACGGCAGCGTCGATGCTGGCCGGGTCGAGGTGGGTTAGGACTTCTTGGATGCCCAGGCTGGCGAACTCTTCGTCGGCGACGGCGGCCACGATGACCTCTCCGTCGATGCCGGCGAGGGAGGTGTCCCGGCAGGCGATGAGCGCGGCGGCGAGCCCGGCCTTCATGTCGTAGGCGCCCCGGGCGTAGATCCGGTCTCCCTCGATGCGAGGCGTGAGTGCGTCGCGGGTGCCGGCCAGTCCGACGGTGTCGAGGTGACCGCACAGCAGCAACCGCCGGCCGCCGCTGTCGCGGCCGCCGCGCAGTATGACGCTCGGACGGCCAGCAGTGCCCTCGACAACCTGGGTGCGTAGTCCAACGTTTCGTCCCCATTCGGCGACGAAAGCGGCGATCTCGGCCTCGCCGGCTCCCGTCGGGTCGAGTCCGGGGTTGACCGAGTCGATGCGGACCAGGGCGTCGAGCAGGTCCAGGACCGTCGCACTGGGCGCATTGGCCGCACTGGCGGCGATCATGGATGTTCGGCCAGGCGCAGGACCGCGTTGCGGGTCATCGGGTGTTTCCTTCCGTGCTGAGCAAGACCACGATCGCGTCGTCATCGAGGCCGAGCAGGGCTCGCCGCTCCGGCTCGGTCACCACGGCGCGGACGCCGGCCAGCGTAGCCGCGCCGCTGGGGCCGGAAGAGACCCCAAGCCGGTCGAGGTCCGCGACGGCGCGAAGAGTGTCCTGGTCGCTGACGGCCACGGCTGCGTCGCAGCCGGCGCGCAGCACCGGCCATGCCGAGCTGGACATGGTGCCGCAGTTCAGCCCGGCCATCACCGTGGCCGCGGTCGGCACAGTGGTCGGCCGACCGGCCATCAGGCTTGCCAAGACGCACGCTGCGGTGTCCGGTTCGACCGAAAGGACGCTTGGGTGCGCGGCGCCGCGGCGTCGATAGTGCCGTACCACCGCCTCGGCCAGTGACCCGACCCCGACCGGGACCGCCACCAGGTCCGGCGTCCCGTCGAGTTGGGCGTCGACCTCCACAAGCAGGGTCTGGTAACCCTCCACGATCCAGGCCGGCACCTGTTCATAGCCGTCCCACGCGGTGTCCTGAACCAGTGCCCGATCGGGCTGCTCGTCGGCGAACTCGGCGGCCCGACGCACCGCGCCGTCGTAGTCGCCGTCCACCCACACCACCTTCGCGCCCTCCTCGGTGATGCGGGCAGCGGTCTCCGGGAGCATCACGTGAGGCACGAACACGGTCGCCTCGACACCGAAGTAAGCCGCCATCCGGGCGACCGCCCGGCCATGGTTGCCGTCGGTTGCGGTCACCAGCCTGACGCCGGGGCGCTGCCGGAGCACCTGACGACAGGCCCAGGAAGCGCCGAGCACCTTGAACGCCGGCAAACCCAGCCGCGACGACTCGTCCTTTACCAGCACCCGGCCGACCCTGAGATCCGCGGCGAGTTCGGGCACCGGCACCAGCGGCGTGGGTGCATAGCCGGGCAGTGACCGGTGAAACGCGGTGGCGTCACGGGGTGCGGAGGGGAAGGTCCAGTCCCGAGCGGTTGGCGAGCAGTACCACGAGACCATGCGGACCATCGTCCCCGCCCTGACCCATCAGGTCCAGCGCGGAGAGCACACCGCTCTTACGGACGGCAGCGTGAGATGAGGTAATGGTCAAGACATGTCCCTTGCAGCGGCTGACCGCGTCGGACGTGTTCCTGCTGCGGCAGGCGCGCGTTCCTAAGGTGCGTCACGCTTTCGCTGACGGTTCCGCTGCTCTGTCCTGCCCGGGCTGACAAATAATGAGGCCACGAGCGCGCCGATCGGCGTAGGCGGGCCGGTCGTCGGCCTCCCTATATTGCCCGTGCCTGGCGGACGGCGGCCTGCGCGTCGGCGTCGAGGCGGCTGAGGGCCACCGACGCGGAGTCGCTGCCCGATGTCCCTGCGAGGTTGACCGATCCGCGGGACGGGACCACTAGATTCGGCGCCGGGGTTAGCCCCGGCGCGAACTGCGTGGTTTCCCAGGGTAGCTGTGGGGTTGTTCCTGATGTGTCGACGTCATGGCGTCCAGCACCATCGAGAATCATGACCAACAAACCTCGTCGTCGCCGGAAGCTTCCGTGGGTGCTTGGGATCGGCGGCGCTATTGTCCTCGCGGGCTGCGGAGTCGCCGCAGTCGCCTGGGTCACGTCCCCTGTCGAGACGGTCGGCAGCGTGCGGTTCGAGCAACCCCTCACCATCCCTCCCTTGGCCGACTCCAAGATCGACCAAGCTGGCCGGCGCGTCTTTGAGTTGACCGCGCAAGCGGGTACGACTGAGACGCTACCCGGCCAGGAATCCGACAGCTGGGGATTCAACGGCGACTACTTAGGCCCCACGCTCCGGGCCGAACGCGGAGAACAGGTCGTCGTGAACGTCCACAATGAGTTGGACGAGGCCACAACGGTGCATTGGCACGGCATGCACTTACCGGCCGAGATGGATGGCGGGCCACACCAGATGATCGACCCTGGGCAGCAGTGGTCGCCGACCTGGAAGGTCGATCAACCGGCTGCCTCACTCTGGTACCACCCGCACGTTCACGGCGAGACTCGCGAGCACGTCAACCGAGGACTGGCTGGCATGTTCATCCTCGATGATCCCGATGAGCCGGCGCAGCAGGAGCTGCCGCACGACTACGGCGTCGACGACATTCCGGTCATCGTGCAAGACCACAGCCTGGGGGAATCGGGTGAGTTGCGACCGAGATCGAACTTCGGCGACACCTTGCTGGTCAACGGCGACTACGGACCATTTCTGGACGTGACGACCGAGGCGGTGCGCCTGCGGTTGCTAAACGCATCGTCGGCGCGGGTGTACAACTTCGGTTTCTCCGACGACCGCGACTTCGCCGTCGTCGGCAGTGATGGTGGCCTTCTGCCAGCGCCGGTTGAACGGGATCGCCTGAGCTTGTCGCCAGGTGAGCGGGCCGAGATCGTTGTCGAGCTGCAACCCGGCGAGGACGTCGTCCTACGCTCCTTCGAAGCCGACCTCGGCGGCGGGTTCGCCGACAGGTTCTCCGGCGGCGCCGATCGCTTCGATGTACTTCAGTTACGCGCCGCGGACGACCTCGAGGCCGTGGGATCGGTGCCCGAAGCCCTCGCGTCTGCGCCGGATCTCGTCCGCGGTGGCGACTCTTGGGAGCCCGATCGCACCTTTGAACTCCAAGGCAACAAGATCAACGACGAGCGGATGGAGATGAACCGCATCGACGAAGTCGTCGTGGTCGACACGACCGAAATCTGGGAGGTCAAGAACACCGACGGCGAGTTCCACAACTTCCACGTCCATGACGTGCAGTTTCAGATACTCGACATCAATGGCCGGCCGCCCGCAGCCGAGTTCGCGGGATGGAAGGACACCGTGTTCCTCAAACCCGGGTCCGAAGCGCGGCTTGCAATGCGGTTCAGTGACTACACCGACCCCGATCATCCGTACATGCTGCATTGCCACCGGCTCCGGCATGAGGATCAAGGAATGATGGCCCAGTTCGTCGTGGTCGAGCCTGGCCAGGCCGGTGCGTCGTCCAAACACCGACAACGCTGACCGGCGGCGCGGCGCGCGGAGCTGCGCCTATGGCCAGTTGGGTGGCGGCACCTCCTGGACCGGTGCGGTGGCCGGTCGAGTAAGCGGTGGTGTCGTCGGGATCGGCTGACCGAGCGCCTCGACGCTGACCACCCATGTCCTTGCGACGAGGTCGCCAACGCGCTGACGGCTCCTGGAGGAGACCGTCACGATGAATCCGACGAGCATTGGTACGAAGTACGGAAAGGCGTCGACAACCAGGAAGATCCAACGTACTGTCGCGCGTCCGACCCCGCACGGCCGGCCCGCAGCATCCACCGCGATACGGAGCTGGGATAAGACCAGGCGGAGAACTCGCGCTGTCTGATCCTGGGCCAGACCACTGCAGGTTTGGTCGGCATCCCGGGGCCGATGTCGTCCCGCTTGAGGTGCTCGAGCGGTGCATACTGGCCACTAACGGTTCGCAGCGGGCAGTGCGGCCCCGCTGAACTGTCGCGGAGAGGGGCGACGTGCATGCGGCCACCGCTCAGATGTTGGCGGTGTTGATGACCGTCGTGAACGCCGCGATGTGGGTGCTGGTGTCGCGGTGGGAGCGTCCTGGCCGTACCGCCCCGGTCCGAGCGAAGTTGCGGCCTCCGGCCGTCATCGGTTGGGGAGGCGACCTGGCCCAGGTCGTCCCGCTTTTGTATCCCGTTGTCGTGGTCGTCGCGCCTGGGTGGGGATACGGCGGGTGGTTGAACTGGTCGTCCGGTATCGATCTTGTCCTACAAGGCATCGGCCTGGCGTTGTGGGCCATAGGGGTGAGCACGGTTGTCTGGGCCGGCCGGGTGCTGGGACGTTACATGAGCGTGGACGGGCTAACGGTGGATCACGAACTCGTGACCTCCGGGCCTTACCGCTTCGTCCGGCATCCGGTCTACATCTCTTTCACGGCCATCGCGATGGGCACCGGCCTGGTATTCCGCAGCTTTCTGCTGGTGGGGTTGGCGGTGGTGTGGGTGGCGGCCACCAAATGGTGGGTGGCGGCAGAAGAGGAGCTGCTGGCCTCCGCACAGGGATTCGGCGACGGCTACCGCACCTACTCCGAGCGGACCGGTCGTTTCCTGCCCAAGCTGCCACGGCCCCGATAACTCGTTTGCCACCCGAGGCCGGCTGGGACGACATCCACGGTCCTTATCCGATGAGCGTGACGGCGAGGCCGAGTGCCGCGCACGCGCCCAGAGTGCGCATTGTCGACCAATTACGCCAGAAGATCAGGCCGAGTGCAACGGCGGTGATCGCGAACGCGACTGGGTTCCATGACGTGAGCACCGGCACGTCCAGCTTCACCAGCCACCAGGTCAGCACGTGGACGCGGTCGAACAGGTTGTGTAGTGCGAAGAACACCGCGAGATTGGCGATGACGCCGACGACAGCTGCGGTGATGCCGGTGAGCGCGGCGGTGAGGTGGCCGTTGTTTCGAAGTCGCTCGACGTAAGGCGCGCCGAGGAAGATGAACAGGAAACAGGGCACGAAGGTCACCCACGTCACCAGCAGTGACGCCAGAACGGCCGCAACCCAGGGGTCGAGCGAGCCGGGATTGCGGTAGGCGCCGACGAAGGCGACGAACTGCACGACCATGATGAGAGGGCCAGGAGTGGTCTCGGCGAGCGCGAGGCCCCGGACCATCTCGCCGGGGGCCAACCAGCCGAAGACGTGGACGGCCTGGTGGGAGACGTAGGCCAGGACGGCGTACGCGCCGCCAAAGGTGACGACTGCGGTCCCGGAGAAGAACAGGCCTTGGTCTACGAAGACGCTGTCGCGGGCGAACACGGCTGCTGCCAGTGCGACGGGGGCGAACCAGAGTGCGAGCCCTAGGACCAGAATCTTAAGGCCGCGGCTGCCGGATGGCGGGTCGTGCCGGAGGGCGTCGTCGCTGATGAGTGGCTGGGATCCGCCGGCTTCACTCCCGTGGCCGCCGGACTGGGCGAGAGGTGGAATTCGGAGGCTGAGCAGCCAGCCGAGCAGCGCAGCCGCGATGACGACTGTCGGGAAGGGCACCTTGAACACCGTGAGTGCGACGAACGAACCGACGGCCATCGCGACCAGGACGGGGTGGTGGAGAGCACGCTTGCCGACGCGTCGGACGGCATGGATCACGATGGCGATGACCGCGGGCGCGAGACCGGCGAACAGTCCGGCGACCAGCGTGGCGGACCCAGCACTGACATAGAGCGCGGAAAGCGCCAACAGTGCTACGACGCCGGGCAGCACGAACAGGGTGCCGGCGATGAGACCGCCCGCGGTGCCGTTGAGCAGCCACCCCACATAGACGGCGAGCTGCTGGGCTTCGGGGCCAGGCAGGAGCATGCAGAAGCTGAGCGCATGCAGAAACCGACGCTGGCCGATCCAGCGCTTCTCGTCGACGAGCGTGCGCTGCATGACGGCGATCTGGCCGGCCGGGCCACCGAAGGTCTGCAGTGAGATGCTGAGCCAGGCGCGCGTCGCTTCGCGCAGCGGGACCACGTCGCAGGTGCGGGCCATCCCGGCCGTCACGGGGTGTCGACTCCGTAGAGCATGGCCCGTCGCAGGTAATCGTGCACGGCGTCGAAGATGGGGCTGGAGAGCTCGAGGACGTGGTGGTCGTCATGGGCGGCAGACAGTGCGCGCAGGATCAGGTCGAAACCGGGCGCCTCTGGCGCGTCGTATTGCTCGTCCTCGATGTCGGCCTCATGCACGATGCCCGCGATGCGCCATAGCACCGGGTCGGCGAGCTCGTAGCGACGCAGTATCGTCTCGAAGCTACAGTCGGCGCCGTGGTGGCTTAGGGCGGCGCCGCGCATGTCGAAGGGTGTGGCATCGTCCGGTACGTCGTCGGGGTCGGTGACGAACACAAACTCTGCGTGCGGGTCGACGTGGCGGCGGATGAGCCAGGCGCAGGCGGCACGGTCGATATGGACGCCGGCTCGGGTTGCCCATCTCATCGAGCCGCTCCCTGCTGGGAATCATCCGCCGTAGAGTCCGGAGCATGAGCAGCGCGCGCCGCTAAGCGGGTGAGGGCCTCGCGGGCGACGTCCCTCTCGGGGGGTCGGAAGAAGTCACGGCGCTGGATCCGGTGATTCTCCGCCCGCAGGCGCCGCAGCGCTCTGGCGTGATCGCCCTCGGCCTCCAATGCCGCCTCGGTTGCCCGAATGAGTGCGCGATAGTCCTGCGCCCTGGCGGCATTCATCGCCTCGGTAATCTCGCGCTCCTGGGCTCGGGTCGTGGGCCGGGCCAGCCAAACCCCGGCCACACCACCTGCAGCGACTGCATCGGCGGCCGCCCATTCCAACTGCTCGCGGGTCCGGGCGTCCGCCGGCAGCGCGACAAGGCCGTCGGCGAGCTGTGCCACGCCGAGCCGCTTGAGCTTGCGCCACAGCGCCAACCGAGGCGCCGACGGAGTGCGGGGAAGCGAGTAGGTCAGAAACACCCACTCCCTCGAGCCAACCTCCTTTGCCATGCGGGTCAGTGTAACCGTGGTTACACCAGAGTGCGAGAGTCAGATGTCCTGCGAGAGTCACTCAGGAGGACGAGGGCTGGTGCAATTCTGATCCGAGTCTTACGGGCAGGCGGTCGCCTGGAAGATGCCGGTGGGTAGTCCTGTCTGGACGTGCGCCTGGTGCGCTGTGCCGGCGATGATGCTGTCAAATGCCGCGTTGTCTCCGGCTGGCAGCACAAAGTGGCAGTGTGGGCCCGTTGCGCTTGCGCCGCGGTCGGCGTTCGCCACGTTCCCGAGGTTGGCGGGTTGGGTGTCAGGGTCGGCCTGCGCCACGCCGGCGCTCAACGAGAGCACCAACGCTGTCGCAACAACGCTGGACGCTGCCATGACTCGCTTGATCATTTCGGAGTCCCTCCACAATCGGTCGTGGTCGCCCGCCGGTCGGCGCGCAAGCACTCGACGCTGTGGCGCCTCGGGCGACCGTCCTGATGTAGGTACGGCCCCGCGGTCAGTAGGGTTCACCGATCCATACCCGCAGCCCGGCGGGGGGCCGTTTGCCCGTCGGATCGAGAAAATCCGGTTGAGGAACTCTGCCCGCCGGCGGTTGGCTGTGGACATGACCGAGAACCAGATCCGGGTCGGCCCGGCGACCGACTCCGAGCGTTTCCTGGCCACCGACCACACGGTCTGGTTCGCGGAGATTCCTACAGCGCCCACAGAAGAGCAGCTGATAGGCCTGCACGAGGAGAACCGGTTCGCGGCGGACCTGGACGGCGCCGATCCGGGGACGTATCCCGGGGTCTACGGCGTCTTTCCACTGATGCTGTCCGTACCGGGGCCGGACGCTTCGACCAAGCAGGTACCGTGTGCCGGCCTGACGTGGGTGGGCGTGCACCCCGATCACCGGCGCAAGGGTGTACTGACCGCGATGCTGCGGCACCACTTCGAGCAGGTGCACCAGCAGGACGGTATGCACGTCTCAGCCCTCCATGCAAGCGAGCCGGCGATCTACGGGCGTCACGGCTACGGCTTGGCCTCGCTGGAGCTCGAGGTGAGCCTGGCCAGCGGTACGAAGTTCACCGCGCCGGAGCTTGAGGCTGCTGCCACTACGGTAACCACGCAGCTGGCGACGGTGACTGATCCAGATGTGCCGAAGCGGATGCGGGAGTGTCACCTCGCCTGTGCTGGACTAGGTTCTGTGGTCGGTGACCCTGGGTACTACGCCCGCATCTGCCACCAACTGCCAGAAGAACTCCGCGACAAGGAATCTTGGCGGGTACTCTTCGCTCGCCGCGACGGCGCGGACGTCGGGTTCGCGATGTTCCGTCGTACGCACAAGTGGGAGCAGGCCCGGCCCGCAGGAGAGCTGTTCGTATGGGGGCTGGTCGGCGACCCGGCCGCCCAACTGGTGTTGCTGCGTCGGCTTGTCGAGTTCGACCTCATCGGCACTGTCAAGCTCCGCGCCGCGGGT
This sequence comes from Jiangellaceae bacterium, assembly GCA_036374175.1. GTDB lineage: Bacteria > Actinomycetota > Actinomycetes > Jiangellales > Jiangellaceae > JASLBX01. The sequence continues at coordinate 100,887 of DASUUH010000124.1, forward strand.
GTCGACGACCCGCTGCTGCTGTGGGCGGGTGGACCCAGAGCCACGTCCGACGTGGCCACGTACGACAGCCTGTGGTTGCGCCTGGTCGACCTGCCCGAAGCGCTGCAGGCGCGCACGTGGAGTGCGCCATGCGATGTCGTGATCGAAGTCGCCGACACCATGGCGCCGTGGAACGACGGCCGCTGGCGGATCCGGGCCGAAGACTCAGGCGCGGCCACCGTGCAACGGACGACGACGGAATCCGACGTACGCCTGCGCGTCGACGCGCTGGGAGCCGCCTACCTCGGCGGCGGCAATCTTGCCGCGCTGCGCAGCGCCGGGCTCGTGTCAGAGCGACGGCCGGGCGCGGTCGCCGAGTTGTGGCGAGCCATGCGCACCGATGTCGCTCCAACCGCCGCGTTCGGATTCTGAGGCGCCCTAGCGAGTCGCTTCGATCACCAACCCCTCGCCCACCCGCAGGGTCCGGTATCTGTCGCCGAACGTCCGTGCGAACGCGTCCAGCGTCCACTGGGTGCTGTCGTGCCCGGACAGCGCGACCAGCCCGGGCCCGCGGTCGCGAATCGCCGCGATCACCGCATGCGCGTCCCTCTCGCTGATGGGGCGCCACGGCCAGTGCGGGCTGCCGAGCACGGCCTGCGGTACCAACGGCGTGCCGATGGCGTGGACGGGGAGATGCAGGCCACCGATGACGGCGTACACCGGCGCGTCCACCACCCGTTCGGCCGCGACGAGCATCCGCTCGATCTGCGGGTGTCCGCAGCCGGTCACCACCACCAGGCCGCGGCCCCGCACGTTGACCACGAGGGCCTGCTCTGCAATCGGCCCCAACCAGAACAGCATCCGCGGCAACGGCGGCAACACGGCGACACCTGGCCCGATCACCCTCGCCTCTTGGACGATGCTGACATCTGCCTGCGGGTGACTCATCTCGGTCGGCACAAATGCCGGCAGCGAGCGTGGAACCGGCTGCTCGGATCCGAGCCTGAACGTGTGGCGGAACTGGTACACGGCGCCTCCGACATGGTCGGCGTGCAGGTGCGAGATCACCATGCAGTCGAGTTCGTCGAAGCGCACCCCGAGGTTTTCGGCGTTGGTTTCCAGGGCCGTGGGACCGCCACCAAGGCCGAGGCCCGAGTCGAACAGCAGCGTCAGGTGGTCAGCCCGGATCAGGTAAGAAACCCCCGCTTCGCCGCGAAGTGTCTGAGTGGCGGTGTGCCGCTCGACCAGGGGCAGGATCGATAGCCGCCCGACGTCTCCAATGTTGGCGAGCCGGCTGTCAAGCTCTGCCGCGGCCTGCTTGTCCTCCTCCCGCCGACCGGCGGCGTAACGTACCGCCAGCGCAGCAGCTAAGGACGTGGTGACGGCAAGCGTTCTGCCTCCACGCATCTTGATCACCCCGGATCCAGCAGTACTCAGGACGTGTGCGACGGCGAGGTGCCGTCGCATACGTATTACCCAGAGCGGCTGCTGAGGGAGTTCAAGAAGGCGTCTAGCGCGTACTGGTCGTCCACGAACGCCCAAGCCTCAGAGAACTGGCCACCGTCCACATGCATGATCCAGGCGACCCGCCAGGTGTGTGAACTGTCGCCGGCCGTCGCAGTCACCCGGAGCAACTGGACGGCGTGATCGTCGCTGCCGAGGGCGTCGTGAAGCTCTCGGGTGAGGGCCGCCCCGTCGAATACCTCCTCGAGGCGGGCCATGAACTCGGAGAGACCACGGTATGTGCCTGCCAGGGCACTCTTGCCGGGATAGTGGAAGACACAGTTGTCGGCGTAGAGGCGCCGATGCTCATCGGGGTCCTGCTCGCTGATCAGGTCCATCTCGCGCCGGGCCAGCGCTTCGTTCGGGTGCATTCGCGTCACCTACCCAGAGTCGAAGGCGTCCATCGTGGCACCGCATTAGGGCCCCTGGCGAGGCCCTGAGATGACCGAACGAGAACCAGATTCGGTTGGGAGATGGCAAGGCGCTCAGGTTTGAGGCTCCGTTGTCAGCGGTACCTCATCGCGTCTTGCCGCCAATCCGTCGTCATCCGACGCCGGCGGGTTTGCCCGGGTGGTCTCCTCCAAGCTGGCGAGATCGAAGCTCGTGAGGACCATGCCAGCCGTGCTCACGACTGCCAGCGCGCCGGCTCCCAGCAGCGTCCACGTCATGGACTCTCGACCGGGTTCCCACCCACCGAGGACAAGCGGCAGTGCGAGCAGGGCAATCACAGCGGACCACATGATCCATGGGGACTCCCGCGGTATAGGCAGGACTCCGCGCAGGTTGCGGTAGCGCACGCTCCACTCGACGAGAGCTCTGACCAGGGCCAGGCTTAGGACGACGTATAGCACCAGAAGTGCCACCGGTGGGAGCACGACGAGGCCCAGGGAGATGCCAAGCGCGAGCGAGTAGAGCAACAACGTCAGCTTCGTCGTGGCCCGCAAGAAGGGACCTCCCTGCGGGGCCACAGTTGTGGCCCGACGTAAACCTGTCTCGATGTAGAAGAAGGCGCCAACGAGCAACAGCCCGATCAGGGTAGCGGCGATCCCGGCGACGGCGAGTAGAAAGCCCTCGGAGACTGGGTTCATGGCGACCTCCGGGAATCGGTGGTGTGTTCATCGCATCCGGAGATGGACGCGCACGCCCAGGGCCCGAAGTCCTTCCCGTTGCGGTCTATAGACCGCTCGAGTGCGCGCCGTCGGATAGCCAGTGCGCAACCTGACGAGCCAGGCCGGCGTTCACGGCCACCTCGGCGTGACCAAAACCCGGCACCAGCCACAGTGTGCTGTTGCGCGCGGCGGAGCTCACCCGTGTCGCATGATCAGTGGGGAAGAGGTCGTCGCGGTCACCGTGGACCACGAGGAGCGGGACGCTGATCTCGCCGGCGGCGGCCACCGGGTCGATGGGAAGCGGCTCACTCCACGGCACGTTGGTGATCCGGGTGCGGCGGATGCTGCGGATCACCAGCCGTCCCGTCCTGCTCATCACCAGCCGGTGCAGCAGTCGCATCCGCGACGTGCCGCGGAAGTACCACTGCCCTGGACCGCTGATCGCAGCCACCCGGTCCACACCGCCGTAGAGCGCGGCGTGGCGCAGCACGACCGCGGCGCCCAGCGAAAAGCCCATAGTCGCCACCCGGCGGTACCCGAGCCAGTGGGCCCAGCCGACGGCGGCTTCGATGTCGCGGACCTCTTGCCAGCCGAGGGTGCACACGCCGTCGGAGCCGCCGTGTCCTCGCAGGTCGACGAGGACAACACCGGCCGTGTCGCGAAGCCACTCGGCCACCCGCCGCAGCCGTGGATGCCGTGAGTGGAGCATGAACCCGTGGGCCACGACGATGGCGAACTCACGAGACCCCGACGCCGCGGGCAGATGCTCCACCTGAATGAGCGTGCCGTCGTCGGCCAGCAGCCGCTGTCGGTGGGGCGGCGGGATGTGAGGACGCGGCCCGTTGGCCGGCCGCCGCGTCGGTGAGTGTCGCACGACGACGATCCTGCCAAACGCCCGGCGCTGATGTGTCACGCGCGCATCTATAGTTCAGGCATGACGGGCGCGCCTGAGCCCGGCAGCTTGGGTTCAGTGGGATGGGCCGCGATCGCGACGGGAGCGTGGGACGAGGCCCGAATGGCGTTCGAGCAGGCCCTGTCCGATCGGCCGTCGGCGGAGAACTACGAAGGACTCGCGTGGGCAGCGTGGTGGCAGCTTGACGTAACCCTGCTCTTTGAGGCGAGACGCGAGGCCTACCAGCGTTATCGCGAAGCAGGTGACGTCGTCGCGGCGGCCAGGGTGGCCGGGTGGATCGGCACAGACCATCTTGACTTCAAGGGCGAGAGCATTGCGGCAAATGGCTGGTTCCGCCGTGCCCGCAGGCTCCTCGAAGGAGTAGAGCCCACACCAGAACACGGCTGGCTGGCGGTCCACGAGGCGCCCTTGGCGCTCTTCTACCGCGGCGACGCCACCAAGACTCGCCAACTTGGCGCGATCGCCGCCCAACTGGCGCGACGGCATGGGCAGGGCGACCTCGAGATGCTGGGTATGGCGACCGAGGGCTTGGCCATGGTTGCGGAGGGTCGGCTCGACGATGGAATGGGCCTGCTCGACGAGGCGACGGCAATGGCCCTCAGTGGTGAGTGGATCCACTCGGTAGCGCTGCCGTGGGCGTGCTGTTACATGATCTATGCCTGCGAGCTGGCCCACGATCACGAGAGGGCGGCCGAATGGTGTGTGCTAGTGGCCGATATTGCAGAACAACAAGGCCTGCCCTACATGTGGGGACTCTGCCGGGCACACCATGCGGCGGTCCTTGTACTTCAAGGTGAATGGACCGATGCCGAGCAGGAGCTGCAGGACGCGGCCAAGGCTCTGGAAAAGGCCCGGCCACACTGGCTGGGAGAGGCCACAGTCCGGCTCGGAGAGTTGCGCCGGCGCCAAGGCCGGATCAGTGAAGCCTCGCAACTATTCCGGCTGGCTGAAGGTGATCCCCTCGCGCTCATCGGGCTGGGACACATCGCGCTGGATCGCGGCACCCCGGCTCAGGCGCGCGACCTCGCTGCGAGAGCACTTCGGGCGGTACCAGAGCCGGGCCGGACCGAAAGAGCAGCGGCGCTGCAGCTCCTGGTATGCGCGCTGGTGGCGCTCGGCGATCAACCGGCCGCTAGCGACGCGCTCGCCGAATTGGAGGCACTTGCCGTTGTGGTTGGCACCTCGCCGTTGAAGGCGGCGGCTGCCTACTGCGCGGGTACGTATGCCGCCTCGTTTGGTGATCTCGATACCGCGAGGCATCGGTTCGAGGATGCGGTCGGGTTCGCCGAGCGGGCCCGCCTGCCGTACGAAGCGGCTCGAGCGCGCCTCGAGCTTGCGGTCATCCTGGTCGGGCTGGGACGCACAGTCGAGGGCAGGGAGCAGGCTGCGCAGGCTGAAACCGAGCTCAAACGCCTTGGAGCCGATGTCGACGCGATGCGAGCGGCCGGCCTCGTGCCGGCGCCGTCCAGCGACGGCGAGGTGCGGCTTACTCCCCGCGAACGCGAGGTTCTCGCCCTCGTTGCCCGCGGGATGAGCGACCGGAGGATTGCGGCATCGCTGTTCCTCAGCGAGCACACTGTCCACCGGCACATCTCGAACGTGCTCACCAAACTCGGCTGTCCAACCCGAGCAGCGGCGGTGGCCCGCGCGGCCACCGCCGGACTCTTGGGACGACCTACGGCTTGATCTCGTACAGGTTGTTCAGCGGGTCGTCGATCGGTACCCGTCGAACCTCCGAGAAGCCGGCTTCGGCAGCAAGCGCTGTCAACCGCTGCTCCGGAAGTCCCAACGTGCCAAGGCCTGCTCCTGCGCCGGCGAGCGAGACGGGAAGGCAGTACTCCAGGCTCAACCCGTACTGCACGGCGGCCATCGGGCCCAGGTTCTCCTCGGGACGGTCGGAGCAGTTGATGTCGACACAGACGAAGCGGCCGGTCGGCTTTAGGGCACTGCGGATTGCGCGCAGGATGCCGGCCGGATCTATGGAGTCGTGCAGGACGTCGAAGGTCGTCACGACATCGTGCGGACCGGGGATGCCCTGTGCGGCGTCTCGCTGTTCGAAGCGAACCCGCCCGCTCACGCCGGCGAGTTCGGCCTTGCGGCGCGCTTCTCGTACCACCGGCTCGAAGACGTCGTAACCCACGAAGGTGCTGTGCGGAAATGCCTGCGCGAGTCTGATGACGGCCCGGCCCTGGCCGCAGCCGATGTCACATACCGACGCACCGCGCTCGAGCATGGCTTGTACATCCGGCATGGCGGGCAACCACACTGGCACGAGCATGTGCTCGAACCATGGTGCGGTGAAACGCTCGATCGCGACCGGCGCCTCCTGGTAGGTCTGTTGGGGCACGCCTTCGCCGGAACGGAACGCCTCGAGCAGTCGGTGAAACGACTCGCCGAAGTTCGTCGAGAAGTTGAAGAACGCCGCGCCGAAGAAGGCCGGGCCGGACTCTTCGGCCAGCACGGGCTCATGGTGTGGGGGGAGGTTGTAGCGTCTCGAATCCGGGTCGTACTCGAGATAACCTGCGGCGGCCATGCCGCCCAGCCATTCACGCAGGTATCGCTCGTCCAAGTGGGTGCGCTCGGCCAGCTCTCGGCTCGTTGCGGGGCCGTGGGCGGCCAGCTCCGTGAACAGGCCCAACCGGTCGCCCAAGCCGGCCATGAAGAACGTATACGCGCCGGCCATGTCTCCCAGCACCTTCTCGGCAAACGTCTCGATCGCTGCTTCCTCGATCGCCGTTAGCTCGGTCGTCATTTCGTACCTCCGTCAGGACGGGTTGGAGATACGGTGCATCGGTCGACGCTCGCCGGGCTTCGCCTCGACCGGCCATATCGTGGTTCTGGGTGCTGGCCGATACAGGCCATGTCATGCCCTTATCTTTAGTCTCAACGACGAAGCGGAGAGTCCCGAGTGAGCACCCTCAACATCACGAACGTCCAGGTCTTCGATAGCGTCACGGGCGAACTCCGCGAAGGCCCGGTCCGCATTGCCGATGGCGTAATCGAAGGAGTGGGCAATAATGTCGTGGCCAGCGAGTCCGGGTCGGACCGGCCGGTGCTGGACGGCCGGGGAGGAACGGTCATCCCGGGACTGATCGATGCACATTTCCACGCCTACGGCATCGGGTTGAACGTACGCGCATTCGAGGCGCGGCCGCTCAGCTACCTTGCGCTGGCAGCAACGCGGCGGCTGGAGCGGGCCTTGCGGCGAGGGTTCACCACTGTCCGTGATGTGGCTGGAGGTGATTCCGGCCTCGGCGCCGCCATCGACGACGGACTTATCGCGTCGCCGCGGTACCTCTACACGGGCGCGGCGCTGAGCCAGACCGGTGGGCACGGTGACCGGCGGTCGGCCGACGAGTCCGGGTGCGTGCACGGCGGGATGACCGTCGAGGTCATCGACGGGGTCGACGCAGTACGTACGGCGGTGCGTGACCGGTTCCGGCGCGGCGCCCACGCCATCAAGATCATGGCATCGGGTGGGGTCGTGTCATTGACGGACCCGATCAGACAGCCGCAGTACTCCGCCGAGGAGATTCGCGCGGCCACCGACGAGGCGGCCCGCCGGGGGAGTTACGTCGCGGCACACGCCTACTCACCCGAGGCGATCCGCCACGCGGTGGAGAACGGAGTCCGCAGCATCGAACACGGCAACCTGATGGACGAGGCCGCGGTTGAGGTCATGGCCGAGCGGGGCGCGATCTTAGTTCCCACGCTGGTGACCTATGAGGCGATGCACCGCCGCGGCGCTGAGGTAGGCATGGATGCACTGGCCAGGTCGAAGAATGCAGAGGTGTTGGACTCCGGCCGGCAGGCCGTAGAGCTGGCCCGGGCCGCTGGCGTGCCGATCGGGTTCGGCACCGATCTGATGGGTGACCTCGAGGACGAGCAGCTGGCCGGGCTGCGCGTGCAGGCCGAGGTCGACGGAATCGTGCGGACACTGCAATCGGCGACCCACGTCAACGCGGCTTTGATCGGTCGGCCGGAACTCGGGATTGTCGACAAGGGGGCAGCAGCCGACTTGGTGATCTTGCCGGGCAACGTCCTCGAAGACCCGTCGTTGCTGTGGGGGGAGTCCCGCACCGTGATCCAGGCCGGAACAGTCGTGCAGGCCTGACCGGGCAGCATGAGCAGCTGGCCGGCCAACCCGGAGGGACTTGCCGCAGCGCAGGAGGCGCTGGCCGCCGGTCCCAGACCGCCGCCCTGGCAACCGCCAGCCCGAATGACCGTAGGGGGCAGCTTCGCCTGCCTGCCGCGCGGGGAAGAGGGCACGGGCGCGGCCGGCGATCCCGTCTGGGCGGCCGCCGCCGCATTTCGGGACGGACGTTGCATCGGCCGGGCGGCCGTACGTGGTGTTGCCGGCGGACCGTACATTCCTGGATTGCTGGCGCTACGCATCGGCCCGTCTCTCGAGGCAGCTGTGCGCGAGCTACCAGTCACACTCGACGTCCTGCTGATCGATGCCACCGGAGCCGATCACCCGCGCCGGGCCGGCCTCGCCGTCCAGTTAGGTGCGGTGTTGGCCCTGCCCACGGTGGGCGTCACTCACCGCACCCTGATGGCCATCGGTGACTGGCCGCCGGACGAGCGGGCCGCGATCAGCCCGCTACTTCTCGACGGTGAACTGGTCGGCTACTGGCTCCGCACCCGCGCCGGGCGCCGTCCCGTGGCGGTTCATGCCGGCTGGCGCACCGATGCCGACACCGCCGTCCAGGTCGTCCGCGCTGTCGCCCGGCACCGCACTCCCACGCCGTTGCGTGAGGCACGTCGAGTTGCACGCCTTGCCCGAGCGGCCGCTGATCTCTGAGAACGGCGATCGGTGGGGTCGTTCGGCCCTGGTCGAGCCGAGCCCGAAACACGACCGTGGATGGAGCAGCCGCACTCACTCCAATCTGGTCGGTGGTGGCCCGATGCGCATGACTGAAACGACCAAATCCCGAGGCGGGCAAACCTGGGTGAATCGCGCGATGTACCGCCTGTTGCGGTCCCCGTTCTCGCGGCTCGTGAACGGGACGATCATGGCACTCACCGTGTACGGACGTCGTACCGGCCTGCCGTACACGTTTCCGGTGCAGTACGTCCAGCGCGGTGACGTGCTGTGGGTCTACGTGGGCAGCAGTGATGAGAAGACCTGGTGGCGCAACCTCGCGCGGGAGTCGCAGGTACGGGTGCTGTTGCGCGGCCGGATGCGCCACGGTCGGGCTATCGCATACACCCACGACCGCGATCCCGGCCTGGTGGAAGAAGGGCTACGCCAATGGGCAGACCGGTTTCCCGGCATAGCCAAGCGGCTCGGCATTCCTCCGGGTGACGATGAGGCGTTCGCGGCGGCCGCCTTGCGGACCACCATCGTCCAGGTTCGCCTCGAACGTTAGGGCAGGCGCTCCATCTCCCGGCGGATGCGCTCTTCGCTGAGCGGACGGCGGAACACGTCCATGCCGTGGAAGAACAGCCCGATTCCCCAGCCGGCAAGTGGGAACATCGGCCAGAAGAAGCCGGCGCCGGTGGCGTACCAGACGATCACGATCAGAGTGTTGATCAGCACGTATCCGGCTAGGTGAGTCCAGAACTCGGACCGCTTCTTCAGCCGCTCGATGGCCTGGCTCCGCAGCTCGGCATCGTGGTCGTGCATCGTTGTCATGTCAGCCTCCTTGGCAGTGACGAGGTCAACTCAGGTGGCCTTGGTGTCCTACGGTGAGAGTGCCTCTTCCTGCCGGGTTGACGGCAGGGTCGTACGGCTCTGACCGCCGGGACCATCCGCCCACGTTGGTCTACGGCCCACCTTGCTTGACGTACGTCGCGACGTCGGCGTTGTACACGACCTCGTCGGTCGTGAGGGTGGCCCAGGGTGACCCTTCGTCCAGCCAGGTCAGGCTCGCCTGTCGCGGCAGAGTACGCCCGTCCACGTCGGCCCATTCGACGACCTCGTTGATCCATAAGGTCTTTGTGTCGCTGTCCGCACCCTTGTAGCGCATCGATTCGATAAGCCGGATCAGGTGGGTATCAGGGTCGAAGCGGACGATAAAGGTCTCCTCCCGCTCACCGAACGGCACAGTGAGCCTCGCCGACTGATCATCGATCGATTCCCACCGAACACGTGGATCGGTGACCCAGATCGACGGCATCCAAATCGCCTCAGCCCACAGCGCCAGGTTGGCGCCCTGATCGATTTTGGCTCCTTCGCTTACTCCACCTGGCACTTCGAGCCGGGCGTGGCCGTCCAGGTAGAACTCATTGACCGTGAGCATGCCCAGACCGAACATCGTGGTCTGGATGTAATGCCGGTAGTCCTGGCCGGTGTCGTGGACGAACCGGTACCGTACCGGGAATCCGATGCCCGCGATCCGCATCCGACCGCGGCCACTTATCACCGCGCTTTCGATCACCGGTACCTCGTCACCGTAGATCTCGTGGTAGAAGCGAGTCACCGGGGTCGGCAGATCGTCCGGCAGCGGGATCGTGGCCGGCTCGTTGGCTTCTAACGACGGAGCAGCCAGCGGCCGCGGGCTGACCTGCAGGCCCAGCCACGCCACGAGAACCACTGTCGCCACACTGGCCGCGACGATGGCGACGACCCTCATGCCGTCCGCCACAGGCTTGGCAGCAGCCAGCCCGGGACAACCGGACGGATCCGCCGCATCACGACGACTATCCAGCCGCCGCTCACCAGCACGATCACGCTCCAGATCGCGGTCTCGGCGCCGTTGATCTGACCGGCCCCGGCGTAGACGAACGCGTTCATGAACAGCAGCGCCAGACCGACCGTGGTCATCTTGACCAGCAGAATTGCTGCGAGCACCGGTGCTGCTGGCCGACCTCGGAGCAATAACACACCTGTTGCGATCATCAGCGGGAGCACGATGGCAAGGTCAAGGACGTGCACCGGGTTGGGAATGTCGTAGACGAACAAACCCTCGGGTACGCCGCCGGGAATGGCAGGGATAATCTGCGCCAGCCAGAGTCCGACGAACAGGGCTCCGACAGCGAGCAGGAATCCGCCGAGCGGACGGCGCGGGACGTCGGCAAAGGCACCGGAGACGATCGAGACGTCGATCCGTAGCAGGCCATTGAGGACCCCGTACGCGGCCAGCCCGATCGCCGCGACGTACACCAGGAACATGTCGTTGAACGGCGTGACGACGTACATCAGGTACGTGTAGGCGACGTAGAACAGCAGCGCCAGCCACACGATGTGGGCCCGCAGTGATCCGGCGCGGGCGCGAGCGCCGGCCCACAGCAGCACCGGAACGGTGAGGAGGGTGAGCAGGTCCTGGCCGCGAAGGGTCTCGGGCAATGTCTCACGGACGCCCGCCGGCGCGCGGTATGCGCCATCGACCAACAGCCCGTAGGCCGTCGCGGCCACCAGAACCGCCGCCACGGCCACGGTGTACCACATAGGCAGGGTGGGCGCCCGGCTCGATTCAGATCGCTGCGCCGTTGCCGTGCCGTTGATCACGGACTGTGTAGCCACGGGTCTTCACCTCATGCTGGGAGCTTCGAGAGTTCGTTTCAGGTTCGCCCAGACGATGGACACCTGGCGGCGTCCGGCGGCGGCCAGCAATGGCGTCAGCAACTTGAGCAGGCCACGTGGCTCCAGAGTCGAAGACCACCGCATTCGCGTACCGCTGCCGTCGGGTTCGAACGCGAGATCGCTGTGGATCTGCATGGACGACAGGTGGGTCGTCGAGCCGAGCCGCCGGGGCCGCTCATAGTTGGTAATCTCGATGATCATCTCGACCGAGCGGCCCAGGCTCGCGCCTGCGGACCGAAACTGCGTCCCGACACCGATGGGCCCGGCTGTGATGAGCTGGGCATCCCGAACCCGCGGGTCGTAGTTGTTGCGTTCGTCGGCAACGAAGTCGAAGACCACGTCGGCCGGCCGGTCGATGAACGTCTCACCCGAGAGGGACAACACACCGGATCACCTCCGAACCCCAGCATGCGGGGTTCACGGCGGCGTCAAGCAGGGCCTAGAGTCCTGCGACCGGTGGCCGTACGTCCCGGTCAGCGATCGACGACCACGACCTCGTGCTGTCCAGCGGTCGGTGGGACCCCGGTGTCGAACTTGGCGTTGACCAGCGCAAGCCGGCTGCCGTGGCGGGCGATCGTGGTCGGCACCTGGAACGCCGGGTGGGTGATCACATTCTCGACGGTCGCCGACGACAGGTCCGGGCTGAGCCGTAGCTCGGTCACCTGGTTGAGGAAGTTCTGCACCGCCCACACTCGGCCGGCCTCGAGCAGGATGCCGTCGACCGCCGGTAGCTCGGCACCCGCGATTGGGGCGCTCGCGCCGGTGGCCGGGTCGACCGTGTAGAGCGTCTCGTCGCTGCTGTGCGCGACGATCAACGTCTTGCCGTTCGGAGTGGCCGCAATGCCGTTCAGGTTGAAATCACCGGACAGGTTCGCCGCTGGTCCGGTGAGTACGAGAGTGGACGCAGCGCCGACGGATCCATCGGGTGCGATGGGAACCCGGTAGAGGTGCGGGTGGACGGAGTCGGTGAACCACGCTGCGTCCCTGGTCACGGTGACATCGTTGACGAAGGTGCCCTGCGCTGGATCGATCAACGCAACGGCGGCCACGTCGGCGCCCGTCGCGGTGTCGTAGAAGAAGCCCATACCGGTGACTCCGCCGGCGACGGCCAGCAGGTCATGGCGGGTGTCGGCCGCCATCCCCACGGCCATTCGGCCCGCGGGTGCGTCGATGAACAGCGCGGCCGATCCTGAGCGGAGATCGCCCCGATAGATGTCACCTTGAACCAGGTCTCCGGCGTAGAAGGTCGATCCGGCACCGATCGCGATGCCCTCCGCCGAGGTTGCCCCGGGGAGCACGATGACGTCAGGGAACGGCTGCGCCTGCGCCGTACCTGTCAGAGCGGTCGCGGCAACGATGCCCGCGACGGACAAGATGGTGTATACACGTCGCATGATCAAACCTCCTGGACCGACAACCTCGTAACACGGAGCCGGTTATGCGTGCGTTCACAAGCCACGATCGCACGCATTGAGCGATCCGTCAGTTAAGGTCCAGATGTCGACGAAATCGGAGCGACCTACGGTGGTCATGGTTTCTGCCAGCTTCAGAGTTCGGCGCGGCCGGCTGGTCGTCCGCAAGGTGATGCTTGCGTTCGCCGGCGTGCTCCTCGTGTTGCCCTTGGGTGCCTGCGGCTCCGAAGCCACCCAAGCCGCTGGATACGCAGCGAAGGTACGCGGCGAAGCCACGCGCGCGGCCGTCCCAACCCCCACCCCGTCGGACACACCGACCGAGCAGCCCACTCCCGAACCGGAGGACCAGCCGCTTGAGGGGCCCTACACCGTTCGGATTCCGGAAATCGGCGTCGACGCGCAGGTCGTGTCGATCGAGGTGAATGAGGATCGGGTGCTTGTCCCGCCCCGCGAGCTCTCGATCGTCGGCTGGTGGAGCGACGGAGCAGCGCCCGGCTCTGCAAGAGGATCGGCGGTGCTGGTCGGCCATTCGGCGCGCGCGGGCGGCGGGGTCTTCGACGACGTCGGCGACCTGCAAGCGGGTGACACGATCGAGGTGGCCGGTGAAAGCGACGCCTTGACCTACGAAGTCGAATCAGTCGAGGTCCTGTCCAAAGCGGATCTTGCCCGCAACGCCGAAGAGATCTTCGACCAGAGCAGCGCTGGCCGGCTTGTCGTGATCACGTGCGAGGACTTTGACGGCTCGACCTGGCGGTCGAACATAGTCACCATCGCCAAGCCCGCCTGACCGGCCTGGAAACGGTACGGCCCTGGCGCGAGGTGTGTCGATGGTCGGTAAGAGTCGGGACGTTGGACCGTCGCATTCCCCTGGGGGTATCGCAGAGGCTGGGGGCGAAGAGCCCTGGAGGTGGCTGCAATGCGAAAGAAAGTACTGGTCCTGGGTGGCAACTTCGGCGGGCTGACCGCTGCCCTCAGTGTCAAGAACGAGTTGCGCGGAGACGTCGACGTCCGGGTGGTATCCGCGTCTGATCGATTCTTGTTCAACCCGTCGCTGATCTGGCTGCCGTTCGGCAAGCGGCGTCCGCAGGACATCACGTTCCCGCTCGCGCCGACCCTGGAGCGGCACGACGTGGACTTCGTCCACGGCACCGCGACGCACATCGACCCGATCGCCAAGCGCGTGGAGTCGACGGCCGG
>DASUUH010000125.1:0-76839 GCA_036374175.1 Jiangellaceae bacterium
CAGGATGGGGGCGTGGCCGCCAGCCCGTACGGCGAGCGCGGCGGCGTCGGACCCGGCGGGATCGGCAACTACCAGGTGACCGCACACCGCCTGTCATCGACCCAGGCGTTCATCGACCTGCCCGACCTCGGCAACGGCGACCTCGTCGAGGTGACCGCCGCGGGCATGCGTTACGTCTACGAGATCATCCAGACCCGGCAGACGTCGTTCCGCTCCGAGCAGTCACTCGCGGAGCAGCGAGCGCCGGTGCCAGGTCGGCCTGGCGTGGAGCCCACGCAAGCGGTGATCACCCTCTCCACGTGTGCGACGGTCGAGGACCACGCCGCCGACAACTTCTGGTCCGACGAGTTCGGCAACCCGGAGCATCGCATCGACAAGATCGGCGTGCTGGTCGAGGCCGGACGGGTCTCCGGCTGACGGTTCGAAGTTGTCGCAACCGATGACGGCCTGCGCGCCCCGGCAGACGACACAACCGGAACATGAGCGGGCGCCCTCGCGTGCGTCCCTCAGCTTGCGCGTCGGCGACCGACCAGGCCGAGGCTGATCATACCGGTGCGCCAGTCGTCGCTGACCGCGCACATCTACGACACTGTTGGCCACCCTGACCGCGCTGGCCCGCCGTTGACCGGACGGTCACGAGATCGTGGCGACAGGTGGTGCGGCGTAGCCAGGACCTCACGCCCATTCCGTCACTCCGGCTCAACATGACGCAGCGCTCAAACGATCGGTGATGCTGGCGGCGCTACAGTCGTCTGAGCAGCTCGAGTTGTGGGTCGTCCGCGTGGTCGGAGCCCGAGGTACGGACGAGCAGGAGCTGTCTGGCGCTTGGTCCGACGGTGGTTTCCGCGGTTCTGGCCCCGCGTACGCCCTCTCTAGAGCGTCGACGGCACGTGAATACTGACCCTCGCGCCAGAACCCGCGCGCCGACAAGGGGTCAAGACTCAGACGCGTTGACATGGAGGATCCGTACTGCCGTGCGAACCGTGCGAAAACTCCACGCCGGACTGATCGTCAGTCCATTCGCACTTCAAAGCGCACGGTAGGGCTGTCGCTAGACGTATCAGCTAGGCGCTCCTGGTCTCCAAATGGTTGAGCCCGGCCAACCGGGACCTGCGGGTTGAGACACAGGGGGAAAATATGTCCGAGCATCCGCATCGCAGCCATTCGCATCGCAGACGGCGCCATGATCCGTTTCACGATCCCGACTACGATCACCCGCCCGAGGAACACGAGCCGCCCGACAATCCTAAATATCCTGACAGCCATATCTATGGGCAATACGCGTCGAAGAGGCCGCCTAAATACACGCCGCATCCTCTGGACCATGCGTGTTTCCGGCCGCGCCGGCAGGACTACAAGCCGCCGGTTTCCTGCGACGAGGTTGATGACCAACTGTGTCACCGTAAGGATCACCGCAAGCTCACCACGGACGAGCAGAATCGCTTCCTCACCGCATTCGCTCAGGTCAATGCGATGGCGGCGCTGGGTCCGTTGGTGGACATCCACGCCAACGCCACCCACCAGATGCACCGAAACCCGCGATTTCTTCCATGGCACCGCATCTACCTGCTGCGGCTCGAGGAACTGCTGCAGATAGTCGACCCGTCAGTGTGCATTCCGTACTGGAACTCGAGCGAGGAGCAGGCGTTCCCGCCGTGGCTACTCGGGTTCACGCCCACTGTCGATCTGGCAACCGGTCCACACACGGTGACGAGGACCATTGGCATGTTCGCTACGCTTCCCGGCTCCACGGACATGGCGACGGCCTCGGCCAACACGACTTTCGCCACGTTTGGGGCCGCGCTAGAAGGAATCCACGACTCGGGACATGTGTGGGTCGGCGGTTCGATGCGGTTCACCACCACAGCCCCGGCAGACCCGGTGTTCTGGATGCACCACGCCGAGATCGACCGGCGGTGGCATCTGTGGCAGCAGACGAACCCGGGGGAGCACCCCGCCCTGTCCGGATCGGCCGCCACGATGGACCCATGGGTCGAGACCGAGGTTGACACTCGCGACATCACGGCCCTGGGAGTCGAGTACGACTAGCCGTGGAACTGCAGAGTCTCGAAGCATCGGGGACGGCAGCCTGGCCGTCGTCCCCGGATCTGTCGGTATGATCCGATCAGTTTGTGGTACTCCGTCGACCAGGCTGTACCGAGTGTCCAAAGGTTGTGAGGTCCTCCACGTTGGATGAGGCCGTCTTCCTTCATCTGCCGTCGGTTGCACCACCTCACCTCACCGTTAATCACTGTCTGTTTCGCCACGGGGTCCAGTGTCTGTCAAGATCAATCCTTCCCGCCGAGCCATCGCGCTGGGCGTGTAAACCGACATCCAGATCCACCGTGCGATGCGCCACTGGCCTGGCTGCCGCCCGGGTTTGGGCGATCGAGGACTGCCGGCATCTGAGCCGCCGGCTCGAACGCGACCTGATCGCCGCCGATGAGCAAATGGTTCGGGTGCCGCCGAAACTGATGGTGATCGCGCGCGACAGTACCCGCGTCGCTGGCCGAGAAGCTGTCCGCGGGCCGACTCACCCAAATTGCCCACATAGCCGCGAACGACACAGCGTGTGCGCCAAGATCTCGGCAGCGATGATCGGCGCCGAACGTCCGCCCATGACCCGAACCGTGCGGTCCTACCGAGATAAGGGTGGCCGGGTTTGGCACGGGGCTAGCCTCGTCTCTGGATGTCGCAGGGATATCTCATCCCGCTGCGAACGATGCCCAAACCGACTTGCCTTCGCCGGGCCTGTCGGTGACGCCCCAGTCGTGGCTCACCAGGTCAACGATGGAGACCCCACGCCCCGCCGTGTCCAGGCGGTCCGTGGCGAGGTGGGCAGGAGGTGTGGGCGAGCCGTCTCGCAGGCTCAGTAACACCCAGTCGTCGGCCCTCTCCAAGATCACCTTGAAGGGTGTGCGCGCGTGCTGCACCGCGTTCGCCGCTAACTCGCTCACCACTAGTTGCACATCATCCACCAAGTGCGACAGGCGGTGCTCCACGAGGTGGGAGCACACGAAGTGCCGCGCTCTCGAGACACTCTCGGCTTCGCCCGGGAGTGCCGTCGCGTGTGACCAATAGTTTGCCTGGCCCATGGTGCTCCCTGGCTTCGGTAGTCCCACTTCCCTTGAGGAGGCTGGTTCTGGACCGCGCTCAGGCATCTCCACACGTCTGCTACCTTCTAATCGGCTCGGGAAACCTCACTCGGCGTAATCCTGCTGACAGGGCGTGGGCTGCGGCTCGGGTTGGTCGTGATGGCGGGTTGGCTCGTGGCCATCATGGCCCCGGTCGGGCTGTTCCCGGGGGATTCGTTCCCCGGCGGCTTCCCCACCCTGGCGGCGCAGTACGTCCTCAAGGACCTCATCCTGGCCGCCGCGTGGGCAGTCGTCCCCGCGCAGGTGTTCGGAGCCCGGCTGATCCCCGCCGGCAGGACGGCGTCCTGATGCACTCCGTCGCTCTTGGCTTGTGTGGGTGGGCGTCCTCGCCTCCACCCAGGTCGGCGAGTTCAGGTTCGCCGACCCGCGCACCAGCATGCGCTACGACCGCGCCCGCAAGAACTGCCACCGGCACCCGAACACATCCTCGCCGCCTACATGGCCTCCGGTACCTAAGGACGGGTAAGGCGTAGCACGTACGTAGTACACTTGATGTTGTGCCGTATGAGTGGGACGAGTGGGCTATCAACGCGCTCGTCGGGATCGAGCCGTACGAGGTGCGGCAGGTACTCGAGGCTGACAGCAGGTGGCCTCGCCCGGCAGTCGACCCTGCCGGACTACGGGTGCTCACAATCTGGGGCCGAACCCGGGCTGGACGGGCATTGATCGTGGCGGTGTACCACTCCAGCGGCCGCATCTGGAAGATCATTGGCGCTCGTGAGATGAGGACCGACGAGTTGGCTGACTTTGCCAAGTGGGAGGAGAGGCAATGAATGACAAACGAGAGCTCCCGCAGACTTCAGATGAGGTCGGCGAGTTCATGGACAACCTGGCATTCGAGGAGCTGCCGACGGCTCAGGATGAGGCGGACACACTGGCATCGCTGCCGGATGGGTCGGACGTGATGGTTGTGCGCTCGGTGCGGCTGCCGCTCGAACTCGACCAAGCCGTGGCTGACGCCGCCAAGGCCGTTGAGGTGCCCAAGAGCACATGGGTTCGTCAGGCGATCGAGATGGCCCTTGCCGCGCAAGCAGGCCAGGACGAGCCGATCTCACGCGCCGACGCCCTACGCGCCCTCACTCTCCTACGACCCATCCGTCACGTCGCCTAACATCCCGTAGCTTCAGTCGCGTTCGTCTACATCCTGTTGGCCGGCGTCCGTGAGCTGCGGAGCAGGGGTTCAGCTTCAGGCGCGCCGTCCCTGTCCGCCTATGGCTGGCTGTTCGCGCTATTCGCCGCGGCCCTCGTGGTGACCGCGCTGTGGCTGGTCGGAGGTGGCGGGCCCAAGGTCGACGTCGAGTACTGGACCGCCATACGCGTTGGACTGCTGTCGCTTGGCGTCATTGCCGCAGGCCCTTGGGTCGTCTCAGTCTGGGCTTCCCAAGAGATCCTGCGCAGGCAAAGGCTGGAGATACCGCGACTTCCCGACGCAGCTTCTGCTTCCGCCGGAGGAATTGCCAAGCTGGACGAGATGATGCGGCTGCTGCTCGACATCAGGAAGAACATCGCCACAGCGGTCGGCGGGTAGCGGCGCCGTGCCGGGTCGAGACGGCCGCCGGGTGCTCGGTCCTATTCTGGGTTGATGGCAAACGTGAAGCAGGTGCAGGTGACGTTCGACTGCGCGAATCCACGAGCGGTTGCGGAGTTCTGGAAGGCCGTGCTCGGGTACGTCGACCCTCCGATCCCACCGGGGTTTGATTCGTGGGATGCGTTTGATGCCTCGCTTCCCGTGGAGCGCCAAGGCTCAGCTTGGGCCTGCCAAGATCCGGACGGGGTCGGCCCACGGTTGTACTTCCAGCGGGTGCCCGAGGCCAAGACGGTGAAGAATCGGGTACATCTCGACATACGCGTCGGGGCGGGGCTGACCGGCGACGAGCGAGTCGCTGCGCTTGAGGCCGAAGCGACTCGACTGGAAACACTCGGCGCTCGGCGCCTGCGTCTGCTGCCTGCCGATGAGGAGAACGAAGCGTGCCTCGTAATGCAGGACGTCGAGGGGAATGAGTTCTGCCTCGACTAGCTGGTTGTAGGTCTTGTCAAGGGCTCTTCTGCCACCGGGCGGGCGGACCACCAGGTTGTCGTGCCGGCGCAAGCCAAGGTGGTGCCCGCCGAAGGCCGATCCACGCGCACAAGTCGGGCGGGATCAGTCGACTTCACAAGCTCGTCCAATGGTCCACCCGGGTGACGCCGGTCGTCGCCCTTAGGCTGCCTTGTATGGCTGAGCTTGTGCTACGCGTCCGGTTTTCCGATGGTGCTCACATGGACGTGACCTACGACGAACTGGATGCCGACCCTGACGATGTAATTGAGCACGTCATCTCGACGCTGGCGCAGGAGTCCGGTGTACTGCGGACCAAACATGGTGACCGGCTCGTCGTGCTGTACGGCCGCGGCGTTGCAGCCTTTGAGGTCACCCCTCGGGGAGCGGTTTTGTGACTGGCGCCAACCTGAAGGCCCACAAAACGTCCTAGCCCCGACGTGCTCGAGCGTGCCGTTTCAAGCTTCGGCTACCGCCGCCGCTGTTGCAGACGCTTCACGTGCAGTTGCTCCCGCAGATCTGGGTCTGACATGACAAGGTAGACGAGGCCGCAGTCCTGTGGGCCGCTCGCCCCCGGCACGCACAACGAACAGGGTTCGCCGAGCCGTATCGGGCATAACGGGACGGGGCGAGGGCGTGGCCGAGAGACGTCCATGGCATGTTTTCCTCCCATAGCCGCCACCAGATACAACGTCGTCAGAAGTCCAGCAGAGCGGAGCCAAGGGTCCCCTCTCGAGGGCCATTAGTCCCAAGGGGCAGTTGTCTGACTACAGGCAGACACGCCGGGGATGCTCGGAAACTCACGCGCCGTGGATGTCGAGAATGCTCGGGCGGCTCCGTCCCTGGGGTACGAGCAGCCGAACGGGCCTCGACGACAACGACGAAGGAGCGACCACCATGCAACCGAACGAGATCACCGCGATCCTGAATCTCCCCATCAGCCAGGACCTCCTGGCTCGCGACCTACTCCGCATGGCCTACGTCGCCAAGGACCGCACCCCCCGCAACGTCCCGATCGCATTCACCTGGAACGGCTCGGAGATCGTCGTCTGCACCACGAAGAACGCCCCGAAGGTGCGCTCTCTGCGGCACAACCCCGAGGTCGCGCTGACGATCGACACCGAGGTGCACCCGCCGAAGATCCTGCTCATCCGCGGTCGAGCGGAGCTGGACGTGGTGGACGGCATCCCGGAGGAGTACCTACAGATGAACGGCAGCTACGAAATGACCCCCGAGCAGCGCGTCGAATGGGAGGCCGAGGTCCGCTCGCTCTACGACGGCATGGTCCGGATAGTCATCACCCCGACGTGGGTCAAACTCATCGACTTCGAAACCACTCTCCCCACTGCCGTCGAGGAGCTGGTCCAGCAGCGGGCCGAGCGTCAGCGCGCCTGACCGATCGACACGGCCAGAATAGGCCGGAGCGAACCGAGATCGACCGCCGTGACGAGCACCGTTCGTTCCGGCCAGTGCTGACTAGGCAGCCGAGCGGCGACGGTCGCGTGCCATCCCCGGGCTGGCTGCGATGACGTAGCCGCTGTTTGCTACCAAGAGATAGGCTCATCGCCTCTGGTGGCTGCCTATCCACCGGCCTAGCGTCGGAGGTAGGAAGGGGGTGAAGAGCAATGGCCACGCTGACACGCAGCATCACAGTCGACGCCCCGGTCGACACAGTGTTCGATTTCGCGTTGGACATTGGCCGACTCTGGAAGATGAAGGATGTCGCGCTGACCGATGTCGACATCAAGCCTGACGGCGTCGGCACGTCGGCCCGCCTGTACACGCACGTGCTGGGCTTCCATGTGGAAGGCGGTGTCGAGTACACCGAGGTCGTCCCCGGGCAGCGCATCGTTGCGCAGGTCCACTTCTTCGCGGAGAAGCCCACGTGGACGTTCACGTTCGAGCCCACCGCCGGCGGCACCAAGATAACCGGCGAGGGCGAGTGGATCGTGAAGTTCCCAGTCGTGGGTAGACCCATCGAGGCAATGATGGTGAAGGAGCACGAGCCTTACCTTGAGGCGATGCTCGCCAATCTCAAGACACAGGTAGAGGCCAAGATCGCCGCCTGATGCCGTGGAGCCGCCGGAGCCGGGAACGGCTCGGCGGCTCCAGTTCAGCCTAAGCAGCCCCTCAGTCGTCGAAGACGTTCCAGCAGATCGCGCTTCGGCGTCGCTGGTCGTCGAGAACGAGTTCTCGGACTTCTGCGGGGATCCGTTCTCGCTGCCAGTCTCGTTCGGCGATGCGTGCGACCTCAGCCTCACCACTGGCAGCAGCGTCCGCAGCGGCTGCCCTGATCGCATATGCCGCAGCGCCCAGGTCGTGGGCCGCGACGTGGGCTACTGCCACTGCTTGCCCAGCCGCCAGAGCGGCATACTTTGCCGGTTCGGGCAGGTCACGTCCGGCGGCATTGGCCGAGAATGCGGCCCGATGGGCTTCGCGCATCCGCACTTCGCCGCGCACCCAGGCGCGACCGATGTCGATGGCGTCACGCGGGCGGGTGTCGGTCGGCTGGGCCCGCTCGAACAAATGCAGGACGTGCTCTGCGCACAGGGCTGCCCATTCCGCCAGCAGCCGGTGATTCTCGTCCGTCAGCGTCCCGCCGCGGCGCAGTGTGATCAGTCGCGGGTCACGGTCGGCGGGCAGGATCGGCATGAACCGATGCTCCAACAGACAGCTCGCAAGCGACAAGCCACGCCGCTCACCTGACCGACCTCTGAACAGACGTCCGGCATCCCCCGATAGGGCATGTAGACGTCTGTATGCTCTCCTCGTGCTACTGCCGAGCCGGTTGTCCAGGCTTCGAGTCATAGCGGCGCTCATTGGTGTGGTGATCTTCGTCTCTGGCAGCGTTGCGCTGTTCACGATCGACAACAGCGCTGGCAGCCTCTTTCTCGTGGCACTTGGGGCAACGCTGATCCTTGTAGCGTTGCTCGGCGAGCGAGTACAACTCGAGTCGTTCGAGATTCTGGGTGCCAAGGTTAGGGTGCGCGAAGTCATCGCAAGCCGTCTTGAACTCGTCCAGTCCGCACGTTACGGCGACACTGACCGCCCTGCTGCGGAGGTCCACGGGCAGGCGCTGACGCTGCAAAGATTGGCCCATCTCTACAACCTCTACGAACACATTCGCAGAACTGAACGCGCATCCGATAAGCGGACCGCGGCGCTGGACCAGCTGGCACTGCGTATGCGAACTGTAGGTGCAGACGCCCAATTCGATGCCGTCGAGGTGTCGACTTGGTTTCACAACGGCACCGACGCGCTGCGAGTCATCGCGCTGAACCTGATGTTGGCGCGCGAGGAATCCCGCGATTTCTTGGCCGTGCTCAAGGCCATCGATCGACCGCATAGCCTCTTCGAGCAGTACTACGGGCTTTTGTTGGGACGAGAAATGCTAGCCCGCCTCGACACATTGGAGCGAAAGCTCCTCACTGACGCAATCACGCGAGCTAGACGCACGCGGCGATTTCGTCGTGACCAGCCACTCACGACTCTTAGCAGCACAATCCTTTCGGAATTAGACGCCAAGAATTGACGGCTGCGGACCACCCCCTCACCCTGGCGGCCGCGCTTTCGCCGGGCGATGCCTCGGTCGACCTGCTGGTCCACGAGCGGGCGTGCGCATCAGGCGAAAGCGCCGACGGGCGCATCAAGCTCATCGAGTTGAACGAGACCACCGAGCAGATCCAGCTGCGGATCGGTGTCCGGCCTCGTGACGGAGATCAGGACTGCCAGGACAACCCACCCACACCCTTCACGATCGACCTCAGTGAACCGCTCGGTGATCGTGAGATCGTCGACGCGTCCGTGCTGCCGCCGCGGCCGGTGACGGTCGACGTCAACCAGTAGCCGTCGAACCGGCCGACTGAGAGGCCCGCGCCTAACGGGGTTGTCGTCGATTCGCCAGGGCCGCGGCCACCTCGGGGATCTGGCCGATGAGCGGCTCTGCGCCGACCTCCGCGATGGCCCGCTTCCCGGTGGGTGCTGCCACGGCCAGCGGCGTCGTGGCTGCCAGCGCCGCGATGGCGCGGGCGTGGTTGTGGAACAGAGATTCGTCTACCGTCGTCACGACGACGAGCGTCGGGCGCAGGGTTTGGACGCTGGCCTGAAGTGTGTCCAATGGCGTATCGGCCCCGAGAAAGGTCACTTGCCAGCCGCGGCGCTCCAGGAGGATGCCAAGCAGGAGCAGTCCCAAGTCGTGGTGCTCGCCCGGCAGGCAGGCCAGCACCGCTGTTGAGGATCCGCCAGCTCCCCAGTCTCCCGCGAGCCCGAGCAGGCGGCCCCGGATGAGGTTGGCGGCGAAGTGTTCCTGGGCCACGGTGACCCGGCCCGCGGCCCACCGGTCCCCGAGTTCGCGCAGGTAGGGAATCAGGACGTCGGTGAGGACGAACTCGGTCGATAAGGCGCTGAACAGGCGATCCAGCGCGGTGTGGGCTGCCGCCGCGTCGAAGCTGTCCAGCGCTACCCGCAGTTGGCCGGCAAGGTCAACGGCAAGGGGCTGTTCCGGCTCACTCTCCATCGACGACGAGGTGCTCGCGAGCCGCGCGGCTTCGGCCGCGGAGAGGCCCTCGGCGATCAGGGCCGAGGTCCGCAGCACCCGCGCCTCGTCATCGGAGGAGTAGAGACGGAAACCCCCCGAGGACCTCGTCGGCCGGAGCAGGCCGTAACGCTGCTCCCACGCCCGAAGCAGTTCCGGCGAGACACCGGTGCGCCGGGAAAGCTCGCCAATCCTCATCACCGCGTCCATGGACTGAACTATACACAACCTCGACATACATTGGACAATCACTTGACAAGACTGCAATCCGTAGTGCAGAGTATGTCTCGACAGACCCTCGACAACTGGAGGAAGACATGAAAAAGATTGACATCCTGGCCGGGGCACTGGTGATCGTCGGTGCCCTCAACTGGGGCCTCGTGGCAGTGGCGGAGTTCGACCTCGTCGCCACCATCTTCGGGCTCGAGTTCGGTGAGACCAACGCACTGACCCGCGTGGTCTACGGCCTCGTCGGAATCGCGGGCGTCTACCTGCTCACCCGCGCTGGCGCCCTCCGCTCTCGCACCTCGAACCACGAGCGGGTCGCCGCCTGACCCGAGCCCGACCAAGGCAAGCCCCTCGGCCTACTGGCCCGAGGGGCTTTCCCGTCGGCGGTGCCAGTTCTTAGCGTGCACGCTTGTGGCTTTCAGGCCTAACGGCACACCTCGACGGGCCTGCAGCCTCTAACGATCCGCCGAATCGCCTCGTGTGCTGGAAGCCACGGAAGGGATCCGCTATGAGATCGAACCTCGCCCCACACACCCCGAGACCCACCAAGCGCGAGTTCGCGCACGAACTACGCACGGTGGCTGCCGACCTGCCTCTGCTCCTCACCGCACCCCTCTACCGCAGCTGGCACCTGCGTTGGGGCGCCACACCGGCCGAGGTCACCGCCCTACTCCCTGGGGACGAAATGCTGCCCGAGGCGCAGTACCGGACCACCAGAGCCATCACGGTCAACGCGCCGGCGCGGGCAGTGTGGCCCTGGCTCGTGCAGGTGGGCTGTCTGCGAGCCGGCTTCTACAGCAACGACCTACTCGATAACGTCGCCCATCCCAGCGCCCGCGAGCTCATCCCGGAACTGCAGCATCTCGAGGTTGGCCAGTGGGTGTCGATGTCCCCTACGCCATCGGAGACCACCGCCTTCAAGGTCGCGGACTTCAAAGTCAACCGTTGGCTGCTGTGGCGCAAACCCGACAGCACATGGGTGTGGGCACTACACGAACTGCCCGGTCAGCAGACCCGTCTCGTGACCCGGGTGCGGGCCGCACGTGACTGGCACAAACCCGCACTAGCTCTCTTCGGACTGGTGCTCATGGAGTTCGGAGACTTCGCGATGATGCGCCGAATGCTGCTCGGCATCAAGGATCGGGCCGAAAGCCTGTTCTACGCAGAGCCTACGGACCGCCCGGCCGGGCGGCCGGCGGTGCCCCAGGGATCAAGGTCGACGTAGGCTGGCTGCCACTCGTGGTGGTACGCGTTGCGCAGCGGTTCGGGCAACACCCCAAGGATGTACGCGACATGCTCCGCACTCGTGTCGTCTAGCAACCACGGCAGGTACCGGCGGGTGTCGTCGCCGATCTGGTTCCGCTGGAGTTCACCGAAGTGCTGCCACTGCGCCTCGGTCAAGGTGGCGTCGATCAACGCCAGCGCCTCGGTCTCCTCATGCCTCAGGTGCCCGGTCAGGTTGGTGAATAGCGAGTCGACGAGCCCGCCTAGCCGCTCTGACCCGCCGTCGCGGTCGGCGAGAGCGGTGTCGATCGAGTCGAGCAACGGATCGATGGCCGCGTGTTCGGTCTCCATGGCGTCGAGCAGCGCCAGATCGTCGGGGCGATCGGCAAGCGCTTCGTACATCACCGGCCACACCGCATCGTCCTCAGCCTGGTGGTGGATCCGCAGGTACTTCTTGAACATCTCCCAGCCGGCCGCACTCCTGAGCATCCGGGTGGGCTCGTCCGAGCCCCGGGCGGTGAACCGGGCGATCCGCTCAAGGTCACGCCGAATGGCGTCGTGGAAGACGTACATGTACGTCATGTCGAGCTTGAAGTTCTTCGCGGTCATGGCTGTCCTCGGGTCGCCGGTGCGAGTCTTGCTAGTACGACGACGCAGCCCTCATGAGTGTGACGTGACGCGCCTAAATCACCGTTCGGTGTGGCCGGCGCGGCTCGCGCCACTCCTCCGCCAGCAGCCCGTACGTGTAGCCGTCTATCCAGCCCAATTCGGTGTGCCAGGAGTCGGCGATGCCGTGCTGCTCACGCCGCATGCCGACCTTCTCGAGTATCCGTACCGAGGCCACGTTGCCCGCAAAGCAGCCGGCGGTGATCCTCCGAACGCCCAGCTGACCGAACGCGTACGCCACCATCGCAGTCACTGCTTCGGTCGCGTAGCCGTGGCCGCCGTGCGCCGGGTCGAAGATGTAGCCGATCTCGGCCTCCGTTCGTTCTGGCATGCCGGGCTGGCCCATCCCGTTGACCACCTCCAGCGACACGGTTCCGATCACGACACCGTCGAGGACGACCGCCACGCTGTGGTCATTCGGATCCTCCGACGCGCGGCGCCACGCCGCGCGAAACGACGCAGGGTCGACCTCGGTGCGCAGCAGCCACCACGTGACCTCGGGCAGGTTGCGGTACTCCAACATCCGGTCGATGTCCTCGTCCCGAACCGGACGAAGCTCCAAACGATCAGTGCGCAAGTAGGCCGGCCTCATACATCGGGACGCTAACGGACACCTCGGCGGCGTGCCTCCGATTTCCGCCGCGGCTGGACGGAGTCGACCGACCTGATCGTCCGAGCGCGCAGGTACTCTCGAAGCAATGGAGGAGAACAAGGCGCGCCGCGTCGTCGATGCACTGCGCGATCGCGGCACGGACGCCCAGCTTGCCCGGGTCGGAACCTTCCAGTTCGGGGTCAGTGTGAAGCTGTCCGACGGCCGCGAGGCGACGTGGGACTCAGACGGAACGGCTGCACTCGAGGCACAGGTGATGCGCAACGGCGTGCTCGTCGGCTTCGTCCCGGCCATCGAAGGATCAGAGAACTTCAACGAGGAACAGATCATCGACGCGATCGTCCGCACCGACTACGACAAGCCGATCGCATACCAGCGACCGACCGCTCCCCCGCCCGCACGGCCGTTGCCGCGCAAGGGCGGGCTTTTCCGCCGCTTCTTGGACGGGTTCCGCTACCGGTAGAAGGCCAGACATCGCAGAGGACTGCCCATGGACAGCAGCAGCTCGTGGACCATCGCCGTACTCGGGCCTGGTGGAGTCGGGGGGTTGCTGGCCGCACTCGCCGCTCGTGCCGGGCACCGGGTCATTTGTCTGGCCGGTGACGAGACGGCACAGGCGCTACGCCGGGACGGCATACAGGTCCGCAGTGACCAATTCGGCGAGTTCACCGCGCAGGTCGATGCCGATACCGACCTGCGCGAGCCGGTCGACCTGTGTCTGATCACCGTCAAGCAGACCGCATTGATCCAGGCAATCCAACGCGTGCGGCCCGACGCGCTGGGCGACGGCCTCGTCGTCCCGCTGCTCAATGGGATCGAACACGCGGAGCTACTGCGCCGGCATTACCGCCCGGACCAGGTCGCGCCGAGTGTGATCCGGGTCGAATCCACCCGGGTCGCGCCAGGGATCATCGAACATTCCAGTCCCTTCGTCCGGATCGAGCTGGCCAGCTCCACGGCAAAACGTGAACGGCTCGAGGCCACCGCCGAAATGCTCACCGCCACCGGCGTGCTCACCAGAGTTCATGACGACGAGACCGCCATCCTGTGGGCGAAGATGACCTTTCTCGCTCCGCTGGCTCTGTTGACCACCCGCTACGGCATCACCACCGGCGAGCTTCGAGACCAACGCCGAGACGAGTTGCAGGCCCTCATTGAGGAGACCGCCGCGGTGAGCAGTGCCTGTGGCGCCCCGGCGGACGCGGAAGCAACACTCCAGTTCTACGACACACTGCCAGCAGGCATGAAGTCGTCGATGCAGCGCGATGCCGAAGCCGGCCGGCCCTTGGAGCTGGACGCGATCGGCGGTGCGCTGCTGCGGACGGCAAAGCGGCACGGCGTCGCGGTGCCCGTCACCACCAGGCTGGTCGCCGAGCTCACTGACGCAGCCGGCTGAAAGGCAGCCGGCTCTGCCCCGGAGCGGCCGATAATGCAGCATGGCAGCGACATCGCAGGTGCAGATCCCTACCGGTCACGGGCTGATGCCCGCGTATGCCTCGGTGCCGGCCGCACCTCCGCCGTGGCCTGGGGTCGTGGTGATCCACGACTTCACCGGCATGAGCGAGGACCTTCGGGCGCAGGCCGATTGGCTGGCCGACGAAGGGTTCCTGGCTGTGGCACCGGATCTGTACTACTGGGGCAGCCGGCTGCGCTGTCTGCGGACCATCATGCGAGATCTTGGGCAACGCCGCGGCCGATCATTCGACGACGTCGAAGCGGCCCGGCGATGGCTGCGGGAGTACGACAGGTGCACCGGCAACATCGGTGTGGTCGGCTTCTGCATGGGCGGTGGGTATGCGCTGGCACTAGCGGCCGACCGCGGCTTCGACGCATCCAGCGTGAACTACGGCGGTTGTCCTTCGGACGCCGAAGAATGGTTGCCGGCCGCCTGCCCGATCGTCGGCAGCTTCGGTGGCGCGGACAACTCGCCGTTGGGACGCCGGGCCGGCGAGCGGCTGGCTCGGCTGCTCGACCGACTGGACATCCCGCACGACATCAAGATCTATCCGGGCGTCGGCCACGGGTTCATGAATAACCACAGCCCGCAGGACCAGACCCGGCTACTGAGATTCCTGGCCCGGGTCTCCCGCACCAGATATGACGAGCAGGCCACCCAGGACGCCAGACGCCGCATTGTCGAGTTCTTCAACGGCCACCTTCGCAATCGCTGAACCACCGGCGGCTACGAGGCCCCGAAGTCGGGAATCGTGAGCGAGCCGTCCGGATCGAGGGTGAACCCCGGGTTGTAGGCGACTTCCCAGACGTGGCCGTCCGGGTCGGTGAAACAGCCCGCGTACCCGCCGTAGAACGTCTCTCTGGCAGCCCGGGTGATCACGGCACCGGCGCCGGCTGCTTCTGCCAGCACGTCATCGACCTCGGCCCGCGACCGGACGTTGTGCGCAATCGCGAGCCCACTGAAGCCCCCGGGGTTCGTGTCGTCTACCCCAGCATCCTCGGCGAGCTTGTCGCGACCCCAGAGAACCAAGACGGCACCTCCCACCTGGAAGAAGACCGTCTCTTCGACTTCCTGGCCGCGCCAGCCGAGCTGCTCGTAGAACGCCCGGGCCCGGCTTACGTCGGCGACGCCGAGCGTGATCAGACTGATGCGTTGCTCCACCCGGTCGAACCTACCCGAGCTCAGACGGCCGGCCAGTAAGCAGCGCTGTCGCCTGCCCGGTGTCGTCGTGCGCCGCCACCACCTCGGCTACCGCCTCCAGCCGTTCGTCACCCGGAAACAGTCCCGGCGGCAGTACGGATGCGACCGTAGCCGCGACGGTTCTGCTGTCCGATCGTCCAACAGCGTCGGCGGCCGTGTCGCGCACCAGACCGGGGTCTCCTTGGGCGATCCGGGCGAGCAACTGCACGACCGGTGCGTCCGCCGAGGCAAGCTCAGCGATCACAGCCGGCTCGCCAAGCACGGACCCGGATGCCAGGCTTTGGGCGACCTGTGGGTGTTCAAGGGCGCGCCGCCGGCTACGGGCCACCTCCCCGTCGGGCTCTTCCCGGAGAACCTGGATCGGTTCGCTGGTGAGCATCTCCCCAGGTGTCGGGGTGAACTCGCCAACCAGAACGTACGCACCCGCAACCGGAAAGAGAGGTTGGAGACCGGCCATGGTCAGCACCATTGCCGCACCCTCGACCGCCTGGCCGGGGGCGAGTTCCACCTGGCGAAGTCCGCTATCCACCGGCCACGGCCAGCCGGCCCGGCGGGCGGTGCCGTCAGGGCCTCGAACGACCACGTCCAGATCGCCCTCCAGCAGATTCAGCCGGCTGCTCGTCGTCACAACGTCCGGCCCGTCGTTCACCAGCCGGGCCGTCACCACGAGCACCTCGTCGAGCGGCACCCGGCTGGGCGCACTGAGTTGGAGCCGGAGCCCGGTCACCGTGCCGCCGGGGTGACGAAGTCTTCGGCGATGGCTTCGGCGCGGGTGATGTCGGCACTTCGCTTGCGACCGCGTTTGGCTCTTGTCAACGCGTCGGCGACCACGGGAGCCTCCCGCTCGATCGGGCTGGCGACGGTGGCCGCGAGCCTGACAAGATCTTCGGCTGATCGGCCCTGCGCCGCGAGATCGAGATAGTGCTTCGCCTGCTCGGCATCAGCGTCGCGGGTGGCGTCGGTATCGCGGTAGTCGACGTGCGCACGAGCGAACGCGTTGGCAAGCACCAGCGCCGCGGCGGCCCCGGTGTCGGAATCGGCGCGTTCCTCCGCAAGGGTGGCAAGCCGGGTTCGCGCGGCGTCGTCGCGGCCGAAGTCGCCCAGCGCGAACGCGCGTCCTACACCGGCATCCAACACGGCACTAGCGATCTCGCGCTCCGTCTCCGTCACTGCCGTTCGCGCCCACACGGTCACCAGCGGGCTGCGCACCGCAGTGTAGCCGTCGACGTCGAATTCGGCGCGGACCTGGTGTTTGCCGGGTTCTTCGAAGGTCACACCCTCGCTGGTGAAAAAGACCTGCATCCGACCGGTGAGCGACTCGCCGGGCGGCAGTGTCGTCGTCTCACGCGGGCCGCAGGCAACAACGATGTCGCGGACCTGCTCGACGTCGCCGTCGGGACGGATATGCAACATACGCAGGTCGCCCTCAGCCAGGTTGAGCCTCGTGCTCACCTCTCGCGGCGCATCGCTCACGTTGGTGACGACGACGTCGGCCGTGATGTACTCCCCCACGAACACTTCCTCCGGCAGCCTGATCTCAAGTCGCAGCCCGTTCGTATCGTCCTCGTTGACGAACCCCTCAGCATCTGTCGGTGCCGGTAGACCTGCTGAAAGGCTGCCGTGGCCCCATCCGAATGGCTTCCACCCCGGCCGCACCTGCGGATCCGGCGAATGCACCAGGGAGGACACGTCGTGGGGCGCGAAGTTGAAGCCCGCATTACCGGGATACGGATTAGCCGCCGTGGCGAACCCCATCACATCTCCCGTCTGATTCATGATCTCGATACCGACGGGAGGCGCGTGCACGTCATGTTTCGGATGGAACAGGTTCAGCGCGTGACCCGCTTCGTGGACCAGCGTCCGCAGGAACGCCGCAGGTACCTCGTCGAGTGGCCGGTTGCGAGCGCCGGCCTCGATGATCGGCAGATTGCCAAGCGTCGCGTCGGCGAACCCGACGGCTCCTTCTCGTGGCACCGCGTCCTGGTCGAACATGATGCCGAACAGGCCGCCCTGGGCCGATCCGACGAGCAACCACAGCCGCCACGCGTCGGCGGTGCCAGGTCCGCGATGTGTGGCCAGTAACGTCTGAAGCTCCGCGTTCGTCAGGGAGGCGTCCTCCGGCACGTTGATCTCGTCGACTGTGACGGGGACGTCCCAACCAGCGCTGGCATAGATGTGCTGGAACGTGGTGGTGACGCCACCCGCGATCACGGCCGACGCCGGCCAGGTCCGGTTTGTCATGGCGTCAACCTCGACCCGGCAACCGCGGTACAGGTTCGAGGTCTTGACGGCCCGGACGTCGTGCCGTCGACCGCCGATGGTGGCCGTTCCGGCCATTCGTGACGGCAGTCCGCCCGGGTTGGCCAGCGGCCGGCGACATCTCAGCTCGATGCTGCCGGTGTCGGTCGAAATGAACTCCTGGCTGATCCGGTCCCACAGGTGCCTGACGAACGTGAAACTGAGAACGCCGCCTTGGTAGGTGACTCCGGTCGAGCGGAAGTACCACGAGTATTCGTTCCCGGGCAGTTGCGGGTACCACGCGACTCTCGGTGCACCGTGCGCGCCAGTGCCGGGCCTGGCGCCGGGCCGATCCTGGCCTTCCTCCACGTCGGCCGCGGCATCGAGGTGCGGCAACAGCCGTCCGAAGGGCGGCCCGAACGGTGGCCCGCTGATCCGGCGGACGTAGATGTCACCGCTGATCAGCAGCGAAGACGGCCCGACCTGGATGCGCATCGGCCCACGGATCTCGGACCGAAACATGACCGGCCCCACCGGGCGCGGCGTGATCTGGATCAGCCATGATCCGTTCAGGACCTGGAGCGGACATGCCCTGGCCCGCGAGCCAGGCGGGATCACCGGTCCCATCGGCCCTGGCAGCCGTCGGCCGAGAAGGTCGGCCGTGACACCTAGCTGGTCGTCAACGAGTTGCCCGTGTTCGTCGAATACGAACGGGCCCTCGTCGCCGCAGTTGCAGTCGTCGTGCTGACCAAGTGGCGTTTCGTCCAGGCCGTTCATGGTGCACCCCCGTGGCTCCCCCGTGCAGCGCACCGCCCGAGTCGTCGGCGTGGCTGACTCCCCCACCGTCACCCAGCCCCAGAGGCATGTCAAGTGGGTGGGCGCGGGTCAAGTGGGCAGTTGAAGGGCCAGCAGGCAGATGTCATCCTCCGGTGTCGATTCGAGCGCAATCGTGAGCGCCGTGTCGCACAGCTCGTTGATGGCCGACGCTGGTCGGCTCATGAGGTCCTGGAGCACGGTCAGCCCTTCATCCAGGTGGCGGTCACGGCGTTCGATGAGACCGTCGGTGTACAGCAGCACGGTCGAGCCGGCGTCGAGCCGCACAACACTTTCGTCACGGCTGGCGGCAGGGAGCCCGACCCCGATGGGGGCCGACAGGCCGTCGACCAAGTACATAGCCGGCTTGCCGCGCCGCACCACCAGCGGAGGTGGGTGTCCGGCGTTGGCGTATCGGAACTGACCGTCGGGATCGACGATGGCGTATATCAGAGTCGCTATCCGCTCCCCGGTGATCGTCGGCAACAGCCCGTCGGCGCGCTCGAGGACCTTGCTGGGCGAGTACCCCTCGGTGGCATATGCGCGCAGGGCGACCCGCAGCTGGCCCATGAATGCCGCAGCGGCAAGCCCGTGGCCCATCACATCCCCGATTACGAGGCCGACGCGTCCGCCACTGAGCTCGATCACGTCGTACCAGTCGCCACCCACACCGCTGCGCCCTCCGCTCGGGCGGTAGCGGACCTGCACGGCGAATCTGTCGAGGGCCGGCACGCTGGCCGGCAGCAAGCCGCTTTGGAGCGTAAGGGCAGCCTGGTGTTCGTGCTCGTAGACCAACGCGTTACGCACCGAGGTAGCGGACAGTCGCGCGAACTGCACGAGCAGTGCCTCGTCGAACGCTGTGAATGATCGATCCTTCCACACGCTGATCAGGCCAGCCTCGTCGGTGACGTCAAGGTCCGGTTCTAACCTGGCCGCCAACCAGTGAGTTGGTGTCGGCAAGTCCCATACCCCACGCGCTGTCCGACTGGCCGGAGGCAGTTCGGTG
Organism: Jiangellaceae bacterium; assembly: GCA_036374175.1. GTDB lineage: Bacteria > Actinomycetota > Actinomycetes > Jiangellales > Jiangellaceae > JASLBX01. The sequence goes on from DASUUH010000125.1 coordinate 19,166, forward strand.
GTCAAGACCGCGGACGGTGGCGGGATGGTGCCGGCCGTGGCGATCTGGGAACCCAACCGGATGTGGACGCCCTGTGCTTCCAAGAGGCGGGCGGCGTCCTCAGCGAGTGAGAGCAGGCGCTTGTCCTCCGATTGCTCGACGCGCATTTCGACGAACCGGTCCGCGAGCGCTTGCAGCCGGCCCACATGCGCCTGCTCGACGGCAACTCGCTCCGCCGCCTCGACAAAGCCCCGCGTGGCCATGTCCAAGGCGGCGAGACTTTGTAGCAGGAATGGCAGCGCACGATCGTGTAACGACTCGGGTCCGTCCCGTTTGCCCTTGGCCAGCTCCCGCACGCTGCGATGGTGTAGCTCGGCGACATCGAGCACGCTCAGGCCTACCGCCAGCGCCCGCCGGCCCAGATCATGAGCCTCCTCGAGACTCGACTCGCGGCCGCTTCGGGCATAGTCCGCCAGCGCCGATGCATATCCGCGCTCAAACCGGCCTACGGTGCCGTTCACTTCCGCCCTCCTCGGTAGCGGACGACAAGAGCAAGGCTGTCGTCGGTACCGGTGGCGTACGTCGACAAGATGTCCGCCGCAATCTGACTCGCCGGCGCGCTGAGATCGGGACGCTCGGCAAACCCTGCGGCCAGCCCGTCTGTGCCGACGAGGAGGAGATCGCCGGTCCTTATCGCCTGCCGGCTCGGCTGCAACCTCGGTGGCAAGACGTCGCCGACTATCCCGCTGCGCAGCATCGCGGCACCCACGGTGCGCGGCGCGGCGGGCGCTGCTCTCACTACGAACGCGTTCACGTTGCCCACGCCCAACCAGTCCACCCATTCCTCGGCCACATGGACCGCTACCAGGGTCATCGCGACGCCGCGGGTGCGGCCGAGCGTCTGGTGACACAACCTGAACAGCACATCCAACGACCCGGCCGGATTGTCACTGATGGCCGCGGCAGCACGGTGCGCGGCCGCGGCGGCTGGCGCACCGTGTCCGAGCCCGTCGATGACGCCGAACAGGATTCGATTTCCGCTGTCGACAAGCAGCCACTGGTCGCCACATTCGACCTCGTCCGGGTGGGCTAAGCCTGCCACTGCCCACTCCAGACCGGCGACGTAGCCGCTGTCACGCATCCAGCGGTGCCCACTTCCGCATCACGACCGTGGTCCCGACGCCGTCATCGGATCGGATCTCGAACTCGTCCATCAGCCTTCGTGCACCCGGCAGACCGAGCCCCAACCCTCCGGAGGTCGAGTAGCCATCTTCCAGGGCCCGCTCGATGTGTTCGATGCCCGGGCCCTGATCCGCCGCCTCCACCACAAGGACCGAACGGCGCTTGCGGATCTCGACGTAGAAGCGCACCTCCCCCTTTTCGGCATAGCTTGTGATGTTGCGGGTGACCTCCGAGATCGCCGTAGCGATCATGGTGACGTCGGTCAAGGAGAATCCCAGCCGCCGAGCCAGGTCGCGACCGGCCTCACGGGCTACCACGATGTCATCCGCCCTGTCGACGGGCACGACAAGCTCAGGCGTCATCAGCGGCGCCACTCGCGGTGCGGCGATTGAGATAGGCCAGGCCCTCCTCGAGATCGAGGGCAGTGTGGATGTCCTCGAACGTAAGTCCCAGCTGAACCATCGCGAACGCGACCTCCGGCTGGATACCCGCGATGATCGTGTCGGCGCCCCGAAGCCGGGTCATGTGCGCGATGGTCCGCAACGTACGGCCGGCGAAGGAGTCCATGACGTTCAAGGCCGTGACATCGACCACGATGCCGGTCGCTCGAACCCTGCTGACTTGCTCCATCAGCTCTACCTGAAGCTGCTGGGCGTCGCTGTCGCTCATCGCGGACTGGATCGTCGCGATCAAGAAGGATCCCTGCTTGAGGATGGGTATCGGCATCGGCGCGTCCGTCAGGTCATCGGTTGTCGGCCGAAGACCCGCGTGCCGGCCCGAGCCCGTAACCCAGCATTCGCTCCGCCTCCTCGATCCCGCCCTGCAGGTCACCGACGGCGGTCATCATCGAAAGGTCGACACCGATCGTGACGAGGGTCAGCGCGATCTCCGACGACAGGCCGGTGATGATGACGCTGGCACCCATCAGCTTGCATGCCTCGACCGTCTGTACCAGATGATTCGCAACTGTCGAATCGATCTCTGGTACACCGGTCACGTCGATTACTACAACTTTGGCACGATTCGTCCGGATGGCTCTGAGCAGTTGTTCGGTGAGCTGCCGCGCTCGCTGCCCGTCCAGCGCGCCGATCATCGGCAGGATCAGCAGTCGTTCTCGGACCTGAAGCACAGGTGTGGAAAGCTCGCGGATCGCATCCTGCTGCTGGTGAATGACTCGCTCCCGCTCCTGTACGAAGCTAACGCCGACCGTGCTGGCGATCCGGTTCGCGGCCGGCTCGTAGGCGTCCAGCACGCTCTTGAACAGCTCGAAGTCGTTGTGGTACTTCTCGAACAGAGACCGCGCCAAAACGTCCCGCAGCAGCAGCACGATGCCGAGCACTTCCTCGGTCTCCACACCGCGCGGGATGATGCGCTCGGAAAGGTCGCGTGCGTACTCCTGAAGCGCTTCGACGCTCCCGGTCTCCAGCACCTCGATGTAGTTGTCGTACACCGACGTCGCCTCGGAGAAGATCTCCTCCGGCGTCATGGCGGTCAGCAGCTGTGCCTCGGTGATCCGCCGAGCCCACTCCTCCCGGAGAACGGTCCGGTTCGTCCGAAGGTGCTGCACCAGCTCCGGGAGGAGGGCGTCTGTCGACCTGTCGTTCACCGCTGGCGCCGGCACGGAGGCGTCCGGTTCAGCCGCCATCGTTCCTCCAGCTCTCCGTCCGACGAACGCGATCGCTGACCCATGGTCAGCAACTCGACTGCAGCGTACCCACCGCACCCGCAGTCCATGTCTCCAACTGCGTGAGGCTTGCGTTCAATCGCCGAGCTGGGCCAGGAGTACGCCAGGGTCACGCAAGCGGGCGAGATCGGCGCGCCCAGCTGACACGATCTGCCGGATCGGCTCGATGGCGTCCCAGTCGTTGGCATGCATGCCGGCCAGCACAGTGCCGTCCTTGAGCCAGAAGGCGGTGAAGGTGCGCCGTGCCACATCGCCACGGAGCACGACTTCGTCGTACCCGGCGGGCCCGATGCTGCCCACGTACTCCATTCCAAGGTCGTACTGGTCGGTGAAGAAGTACGGCAGGCGGTCATAGGGCTCCCCGGCGCCGAGCATGTTCCGCGCCGCAGCGAGACCTTGTGCGATGGCGTTGTCCCAGTGCTCGACACGCAGGTGCCGACCGAGCCTTGGGTGGTAGGCGTTGGCGACGTCACCTGCGGCGAACACGTCCAGATGTGACGTACGGAGGTGCTCGTCGACGACGATGCCGTTGTCGACCTTCAAACCCGCTGCTTCGGCCAGTGCGGTACTGGGCGTTGCCCCGACGCCGACGACCACGAGATCGGCCGCCAGGGCGGCGCCGTCACCGAGCCGCACCACCGCCAGCCCGGCATCGGCCTCCACCGAGGTGACAGAGGCGTTGGTACGAAGATCCACGCCGTGTGAGCGGTGCAGATCGGCGAAGACCCGGGCTACCTCCGGGCCGAGCACTCGCACCAGCGGTGCCTCGAGCGCCTCAACGACCACGACCTCACAGCCGGCGTTGCGTGCGGCAGCGGCGACCTCGAGTCCGATCCATCCGCCGCCGATCACGGCAACGCGCCGACCGGGCTGCAACGTCGAGCGGATCCGCTGGCTGTCCTCGATCGTGCGCAGGTACGTCACCGGTGCCTCGGTGTCGTGGACGACGGGCAATAGCCGAGGAGTCGCACCGGTTGCGATCAAGAGCCGGTCGAACCCGATCTGCTCCTGACCAACCGTGACGGTGTGGGCGTCGACGTCGACCGTCCCCGCCGGTTCCCCGAGCCGCAGGTCCACGTTCTGCTCGACGTACCACTCCCGCGCGTGAACGACGGCATTTTCCAGAGCCTCGGTCCCCAGCAGGTAACCCTTCGAGAGCGGCGGCCGCTCGTGGGGCAGGTGGTGCTCCTCGCCCACCAGGACGACACGACCGTCGAACCCGCCGTGACGCAGGCCTTCGGCGGCCTTGGCGGCGGCGAGCCCACCACCGACGATGACGAAAGTTTCACGGCCGGCCATCAGGACTCCTTCCGGCTGTGAACGAGCGAGATGAATTCCGCCCGGGAAGACGGGTCATCGCGAAGACACCCGAACAGGGCAGATGTCACCGTCCGTGCCCCGACCGCGCGAATGCCGCGCAGCGTCATGCAGCTGTGCTCGGCTTCGATGACGACGCCGACGCCGCGCGGCGCCAGCAGGTCTTGCAGACGCTCGGCGATCTGTTTGGTCAACCGCTCCTGGGTCTGCGCCCGCCGGCTGAAGAAGTCGACCAGGCGCGCGAACTTCGACAGGCCGAGGATCCGCGCGTCGGGGAGGTACCCGATGTGGGCGACGCCGACGAACGGCAGCATGTGGTGCTCACAAACCGAACGGACGGGGATGTCCTCGACCAGGACCAACTCGTCGTATTCCTGGCTGTTGGGGAAGGAGGTGAAGTCGAAGGCTTCGACCTTGAGCAACTCGGCGTAGGCTCGCGCCATCCGTCGCGGCGTGCCCGCCATGTCGTTGCTGTCGATAGGTTGGCCCAGGGCGACAAGCAGGTCGGCGGCCGCCTTTTCGGCGGCGGCCAGGTCGACCGGCGGTGCGTCGTGGATGATCCTGGGCCGCCATGCCAGCACCGATGAGCCGGTGGCCGAGGATTTCCGGAGAGCCTCGTGCCCGTTCAGCTGAGGGGTCATGTCGTCCTTCCCATCTCTAAAGGAGTACGAGATTGACGTTAGAACGCGAACGCCGTTTCGTCAATAGAGTTCTCTTTTAGAAATGTGCGGAGGCCGCTCACGAGTAGGGAGAACCATGAAAGGTGACTTCACGCGGGACTCGTTCGACCACACCCGCCACTACACCCGAGTCGCCATGCAACGAGGCAGGGTGCAACTGGACGCGGACTGGAACGAGCAGGCGTCGATCACTCAGCACTACCTGCGTACGCTCGCGCTGGACCTGATCGGTCCCTACGGCGGCCCGGTCGGCACCTGTGGATTCGCCGTGATCACGGATCCCGGTCAGGTGGACGGGCTGACCGACGCGTACGGGACACCTCTGGACGGCTCGCGCCGGCAGCACATCCGCGAGCGGCTCCGGTCTGGCGACTTTCTTATCGGTGCCGGCCGCTATTACGTCGACGGGCTGCTGTGCGAGAACGAGGCACCGCTGACGTACACACAGCAGCCCGGCTATCCGTTCACGGACCGCACCGCGCTGGAGAACCTTGGGTCAGCCGAGCAGGTCCTGATCTACCTCGATGTCTGGGAGCGGCATGTCAGCGCGGCCGAAGATCCCGGCATCGTGGAGGTCGCCCTCGGCGGGCCCGACACCTCCACCCGCGTGCAGTTGGTGTGGCAGGTCAAGGTCTTCACCGGCGACGGGCGCGTTGATTGCGGCGATCTCGATGCGCTTCGCCGTACCCACCTGCCGACCTTGCGGGCCGCGGCGCAATCCGGCTCGCATGCGCGGTACTCCGGCCTGGACAACCGCCTCTACCGGGTCGAGATCCACCGCGGCGGGACCGCCCGAGCAGCGGGAGCAGAGACCGGCGGCGCGACGTTCAAATGGTCGCGTGAGAACGGCTCCGTCGTGTTCCCGGTGCGCAGCGTGTCGCCAGACAGCGAAACCGGGCGCACCACCGTCGAGCTGGCCGCACCCGGCCACGGCCAGGGCACCGCACTGGCCGTCGGCGACCTCGTCGAGCTCGTCGACGACGCGCACACGCTGCGCGAGGCCGCCGAACCGCTGTTCGTCGTGGCCAGCACCGATCACGATTCGCGCACGTTCGTCCTGACTGGACTCCCCGTCGGCACCACGGGGCAGGGCCCGCGCCTGCATCCGCTGTTGCGGCGGTGGGACCACGGCGGCGGCGGAGCGAACGCGGACACCGACGCCGGGGGCGCCGTTCTGGTTACCGAAGCCACCGGAGCCGACGACGGGTGGATCCACCTCAAGGACGGCGTTGTCGTGCAGTTCCCGTCGTCCGGGGAAAGCCGGCCGCAGGAGTACCGCACCGGTGACTACTGGCTCATCCCGGCGCGAACGGCCACCACTGACGTGGTCTGGCCGCGGCATGAGGTAGCCGGCCGTCCGGTGCCGGCGGCGCGACCGCCGCGCGGCGTTCAGCATCACTACGCCCCGTTGGCGCTCGCCACCAGGAGTGGCAGCGGCGGCCTGCTCACGGTGACCACCGACTGCCGGTCGGCGTTCGAGCCTCTGCCGCGCACGGGCGGGATCACGGCTGGGCGGCCAGGCCGTACCCGGCGTCCCGGGCGCGCGCGACCGCCCCGGCCCGGTCGGTGACGTGCAGCTTGGTGAAGATGTTCGACACGTGGTTGCGGACGGTTTTGTCGCTCAGATAGAGCCGACTGGCGATCGCGCCGTTGGTCAGGCCCCGGGCGATCAGCTCCAACACCTCACGCTCGCGCTCGGTCAGGAACGGAAAGGCGGCCGGGTCGGGCGCGGCGGGAGCGGGGCGCGCCGATGACAGCACGCGGTCGGCGACCTGCGGGTCAAGGATGGCGTGCCCCGTCGCGACTGCGTCGAGAGCGCGGGCGATGTCGTCCCGGCCGGACTCCTTGAGCAGGTACCCCCGCGCGCCGGCGTCCAAGGCGCTGAACAGCGAGTCGTCGTCGTCCAGCATGGTCAGCACCAGCACCGCGATACTGGGATGGCGCTCATGTAGTTGACGCGTCGCCTCGACGCCGTTCAGCACCGGCATGTGCAGATCCATTAATACGACATCAGGTTCGAGGTCGGCCGTTGCCTCGAGCGCTTCGACGCCGTTTGCCGCCTCACCGACCACGGTGTTGCCGGGCAGGCTGCCGACCATGGCGACAAGGCCCTCGCGGAACATCGGGTGATCGTCGACGACGAGGACCCGCCTGGGCTCAGTCATCGTCCACCTCCCAGACCGGCAACCGCGCGATCACGACAGTGCCCCCGATTTCGGAGGACTCGACGACGAACGTGCCGCCCAACTCCTCGGCTCGCTCCCGCATCGACCGTAGCCCCAACCCGCGACGTGGCGCTGCCGGTAGGCCGCGGCCGTCGTCGATCACGTGCACCAGCAGTGTCCCGTCGACACGGTGGATCTTGACCGAACACCTGCTCGCGTCCGCGTGCTTCGCGACGTTAGTGAGCGCTTCGGAAACGATGCGGTATGCCGCAACGTCCACGGCGGCGGGGAGCACTCCCAGGTCGTCGGCGACCTTGACCTCAACCGCCAACCGACCGGCAGCAAGGCGCCGCGCCTGTTCGCGGACCGCCGCTGCAAGCCCGAGTTCGTCCAGCGCGGCCGGCCGGAGGTTCTCGACCAGGCCGCGTAGGGTGCGTACCGATTCGCGGATCCGCATCGGCAGGTCACGCAAGACGTCTGCGGACTCTTCACCACCCGCGGCCGCCCGCTCGATCTCGAGGGCCACGGCGGCCAGCGTCGGGCCGAGCTCGTCATGGAGGTCGCGGCGGATGCGGCGGCGCTCCTCTTCCCGCGCCGCGATGAGCTCGGTCCGGGACCGCTCCAAGTCGGCGGTGAGCCGCTCGGCGTGTACGGCCACTGCGATCTGCCTGGCGAGGTTGCGTAACAGGCGCAGATCGTCGTCGGAAAGCTGTTCCCCCGGTCCGCGTGCGCCCACTCGCAGCACGCCGATTGTCTCGCCGCGATAGGTCAGCGGGATACGCGTCTGCGTGGCAGCCGGCTCCCCCGCGCGAGATCGGACCTCGCCGTAGGCCTCCACAACAACTCCCGACACCCGCAAGGCGCGCCGGACGGCATCGGCCACACCGCCCAACACGCTCGCACCGTCGTGCATCGCGTCGAGTCGCTGGCTCACCCGGGTCACGGCGGCGTACGGATCGTCCCGGTCGCCGTAGAGCAGACGGTTGACCATTCGCTGAATCCTGGCCCTGGCCGGGACGGCACCGAGGGCCACCGCGGCAGCGGCGATGACCGGCGCACCTGCGGCGTCGCCGATCAGCCACCGGAATGCGGCGACGATGAGGACGTACGCGATGAGCACGGCCAGCGACAGCACGCCGTAGACCAGCGACCGGTTGATGACGACGTCGACATCGAGCAGGCGATAACGAAGCACTGCGACGGCCACCGCCGCCGGCAGTGGCAGCATGGCCAGCGTCGCCAGGTGGGTGCCACTAGGCCCACTGGCTATGGCAATCGCCAGCACCACGGTGGTCGCAACTGCGCCGACGACCATCCATTTGATCTGCTGCCGTTCCATGCCGGCCGAACGGCGGAATCGGACGGCCAGTGCGGCGAACGCGGCTGCGGCGGTTGCGATCAGCAGCACACCACCGGCAACCGTCAACACCGGGCCGAGAGCGCTGCCGACCGGATTGGTGGTCGCCACATCGAGCGACACATCGAGTCGGTCGTACGGGGTTGTCGCCCAGCCGACGGCGATCACCACTGCGGTCGCGCCGGCGAGCACTGCTACCGGACGCCAGCGATGCGACGGCAATCGCCCGTCGGGAAAGTACAGAACCAGCAGGGCCATGAGCGGGAAGGCCACGACCCACACCCAGCCGGTCAGCCACATCGCGAATTCCCAGCCTGACCAGTCGCGAGTGCTACCGGGAAAGCCGTAGACGTACGTTACCTGGCTGAGCGCCTGGACCACCCCGACGCCGAGGGCGAGCCAACCCAGCACGCTGCGGGGCCGGTACCAGGTCAGCACCGCGCCCAGCGCCGTGAACGTCGCCGCGGACACCGCGGTGAACATCCCGAACCCGTCGGCCCGCCGGGCGAACGCCGCGGTTGGATCCACCTGCGCCGCGATCACGGCCGTGACGGCGAACGTCAACCCCACGAACGCAGTCGCCGCGACGCCCGCACCCCGCAACGCCCGGGGTGGAGCCAGTCGGGCCGGGATTCCGGCTGTCGCAGCGGCGCTCACGCCTGTCATGGTGCCGCAACTCAGCGCAGTCGGCACGGGACGCCATGTCCCGACCGGGACGGGACGACAACCTCATGACCAGCCCGGATCCGCCGGACGATGCTGTCGGGCGCAAGCAATCACACATGGGAGGACCGTTATGAGCACACTTGTCACGAGCCGGCGACTCCTCGCCGCCGCCGTCCTGATCGTCCCGCTGCTGATCGGCGTGAATGCGCTGTTTCATCCCGCGGTAGAGATAAGCGGAGAAGGGCTGCTTCACGGCGCTCACGAGAACGCCACCGCCTGGTACATCGTGCACATGGTCGCAGCCATCGGCGCCATGCTCACGATCGCCGCCGGGGTGGGCCTGCGCACACTTGTCGTCGACCGCGGCCGCCGGCTGGCGAACGTCGCCCTCGCGGCCACGATCGTGGGTGCACCGTTGCTGGTCATCGGTTTCGTGGCCGAGGCAAGCGTCCTGCGGCTGGCGGCTGGGGTGGACGAGGCGGCCGGTGTAGCCGTCGCGACGGAGTTCGCAGGTACCCCCGAGTTCTATGTGATCCCGCTAGGCGTCCTGGGCGTCACCCTCGGCAACGTTCTGATGGCGATAGGCCTGCTCAAGGCCCGCGCCGTACCCCGCTGGGCGGCTGGCCTCTTCATTGCCGGCTGGCTCGCCAGCCTTGCGACGGTTCCCGGCGCGCCCGTGACCCCCGTCATCTACGCCGCCGTCGCAGTGAGTGCAGCGGTCCTCGCCGGCCGAGTGGCTCGCGGCAGGCTCGCCTACGCGCCGACGCCCGACGATACGAGCCGTCCACAGCCGGTCATGGCCTAGGCCGTAGCGGGGTTGGATGGGCACCGGTCCGCGGGTGGAACCCATGTTCGCGGGTTCCACCCGCCGCGTACGAGACGTCAGGCAGATGGCCGTGCCGTGACAAGATGGCCGCCGTGGACAGCGACCGGGTCGAGGTGTTCGAGGCGAACCGGCGAAGGCTGTTCGGCCTGGCCTACCGGATGCTCGGGGAAGCCAGCGAGGCCGAAGACGTGGTCCAGGATGCGTATCTGCGCTGGGCCACGAGCGTCGACGTTGCCATCCCCGAAGCGTGGCTGACCAAGGTGGTCACCAACCTCTGCCTGAACCGGCTGACCGCGGCCCGGGCCCGGCGTGAGACGTACATCGGCCCGTGGCTTCCCGAACCGGTCGTCACGACGTCCGGCGAGCTTGGTCCGCTCGACACCATCGAGCAGCGAGATTCCATCTCGTTCGGCGTCCTCGTCATGCTGGAGCGGTTGACCCCGCCGGAGCGCGCGGTCTTCATCCTCCGCGAGGCCTTCGGCCACTCCCACCGCGAGATCGCCGACATCCTGGCCATCGACGAGGCACATTCTCGCCAGTTGCACCGCCGCGCCCGGCAACATATGGGTACGACCCGCCCACGCTTCGACGCGGACCGGCACCACCGGGATCGGATCGTGCAGAGCCTGTTCACGGCGGTGGCGGAGGGTAACGTCGCACAACTTGAGCGGGTCCTGGCCGACGACGTGGAGGCCTGGGCCGACGGGGGTGGCCGGGCAGCAGCCAGACGACCGGTCATCGGCCGCGACAAGGTGGCCCGCTACATCGTGGGCCTAAGCCAGCGTCCGGAAACCGCCAACGCCCGCCCTGTGTTCACCGAGATCAATGGCGAACCTGCTGCGGCGTATTACGACGGCGACGCGTTGATCGGCGTCTCAGTGCTGGAGATCGCCGGCGACCGCGTGGCCGCCATCCGGCTCACTGTCAACCCGGACAAGCTGGCCTTCGTCGCCCGGCAACTGGGCAGGTCGAACCGGTAGCAGCTCACCTGAGAAGTCAGCCGAGTCCGCGGTGGGCGCTCCACAGTGAGCCGGCGCGGGTCGCTGCGTCGGCCACCAGGGCACCAAGCTCAGGGCGGTCAGGTACCGAGAACGAGACGTACGTGCCGCGGCCACCGCCGGTCGGCCGGCCGTACGCCTTTGCTGCCAGGTGCCCGTCCGGCAGGAGTCGGACGTTGAGTGTGGTCAGTGTGAACTCCTCGCCGCGGCGGATGTCCGTCCAGCGGAGCTGCTCAGGGATCGTGACGTTGATGGCCAGCGCGCTGACTTCGGGTGTGACATCGCTCCCCACGGACGCATGGTCTCACGCACCCGACCTGCGGCCGCCGGCGTCGATCGAGCTGATCAACCCGTCAAATACCGCTGAATCGTTGGGCCGATTTGCTCGACCAGCACGGCACGGCCCAAGGCGACGACGGGCGGCAGTCGCAGGATGTGTCGCGTGAGCGCCAAGCCCAGAAGCTGGCTTGCGATAAGACCGGCTCGCTGGGACGCCTCGCGCGAATCGCCGACGACCGACGCCACCACCGGCACGAGCTGGCTCGTGAACGTGTATTGCATTCGTTCCCGGGCAGCGTCGTCGGTCGCTGCGGAACGCAACAGCATCAGCAGGGCGTCGTCAGCTGGATCACCCTCCCACCGTTCGAGGAAGTGCGTTACCAAGACCCTCCCGAGCTCCATCCGTAGGACACCAGACACATCTGGCAGGCGCAGGTCGACTTCCACCGCTGCGGCGAATAGCCCCGCTTTGGAGCCGAAGTACCGCATCACCATCGAGGGGTCGATCCGGGCTTCGGCCGCAATGGCCCGGATCGTCGCCCGGTCGTAGCCGTCGGCGGCAAACCGCACCTGGGCAGCACGCAGGATTGCCGTGCGTGTCGCGTCTGACCGGCGAGTTCGCACCGTCTCGGGCACCATGTCAACGAATGTAGGCCAACAACCGTTGACTGCGCGAGTCACCGCGCCGTACGGTTACTGCCAACAAGTGTTGGCCAACATACGTTGGCCCTCATTGCCGGGAGGTAGCCGATGACATCTCGGCCAAACGACGTCATCGTTGTCGGAGCACGTGCGGCCGGCGCAGCGACGGCGTTGCTGCTCGCGCGCACCGGACTGCGGGTGCTCGTCGTCGACCGGGTCCGGTTCCCGAGCGACACGCTCTCCACACACGCGATCCAGATCACCGGCGTTTCCAGATTGCGACGGTGGGGGCTAATAGAACAACTCCGTGCCGCCGGCACCCCAGCCACCCGCGAGGTCCGGTTCGATCTCGAGTACACGGCGCTGCGCGGCCGGTTCCCCGAATACGACGGTGTCGACGCGCTCCTATGCCCGCGGCGAACGGTACTGGATGCCATCCTCGTCGACGCTGCCCGCGAGGCCGGCGCCGAGGTGCGCGAGAACATCACCGTCGAGGCGCTCACTTGGGGCGAGAACCGGGTAACGGGGATTCGCGCCCGCGAACGGGCCGGTTCTCTGTTCGAAGAGCGAGCCGCGCTTGTCGTCGGCGCGGACGGTAAACACTCGCTCGTCGCGGGCGCAGTCAACGCGCCTACCTACCGGCACGTGCCCGTGTCGACCTTCGCTAGCTACACGTACTGGTCGGGCGTCGACGGCACTGGCGAGATCTACCAGCGGCCCGGCCGCGCAGTCGTGGCGGCCTTTCCGACAAACGACGATCTCACTGTCATCTTCGTCTCGGCGCCGCTCGCAGACTTCCCGACCTTCCGAACCGACGTGGAAGGGCACTACCTCAAAGTCCTCGACCTATGTGGCGATCTCGGGGACCGCGTACGCAGCGGCCAACGGGCCGAACGATTCCGCACGACGCCCGATCTGCCGCACCAGTTTCGCGTCCCGTTCGGCCCTGGATGGGCGCTCGTCGGTGACGCCGGGCTGGTTCTGGACCCCATCAGCGCGCAGGGCATCAGCCAGGCTTTTCGCGACGCCGAACTGTTCGCTGACGCCGTGGCCACAGCTCGGGCAGCAGGCGAGCCGCTCGACGCGCGGTTGGCGACCTACCACCGTCAGCGCGACGCCGCGGCCGGCCCCATCGACGAGTTCACGACCCGGCTCGCAACGTTCGCGCCGCCCAGTGAACGTGAGCGGCTGCTGATGTCCACGATCGCGGAGCGGCCGGACCAAGTCCGCACATTCCTCGGTGTGTTCGCGGGAGCAGTCCCGTCCGACCAGCTCTTTTCCATCCGATCGGCGATACGGCTACTTGGCGTGCGGCGCCTGATCACGCGCACCAGAGCGTGACCGGGATCACATCCGCGACTGTCACGTCTCGGCCCACCACCCGGTTCAAGAGGTGTCGAGCACGAAAGGAGTACTCAAGTGAGTCGTTCGGCCCGTGACCTGTACGTCCCGCCGATCATCGGCGTTGCCGCGCTGTTCAACGCCGGCACCGGGCTGTGGGCCTTTGCCAGCCCACAGTCGTTCTACGACCTGATCGCCACCTATCCCCCGTACCACGCCCACTTCCTCCGAGATATCGGCGCGTTCCTGCTTGGTCTCGGAGTCGCCATGATCGCTGCGCTCGTCTGGCGCGACGTCGCATTCGTCGTGTTGCTGGGCGGCAGCGTCGCTGCCGGGTTCCACTGGGTATCGCACATGATCGACCGCCACCATGGCGGAACCGGCCTCGACCCCTTGCTGACCGGTGTGTTCGCGCTTCTGCTGCTCGCCGGCCTGGTGCTGCGCGCGTCCGCACGCCATGGCGACGCACCGGCCGAAGTCACCGCCACAGCCGAAGGGGTACGGCAATGAAGGTGCTCGTGACGGGTGGCACCGGGGTACTCGGCCGGCAGTTGGTCGACCGGCTGGAGCGCCGCGCCGACGTTCGAATCCTCACCCGCAAGCCAGCCGACCGTCCGGGCCTCGTCCAAGGCGATCTCAATACCGGCGAGGGGCTCGAAGCGGCACTGGACGGCGTCGACGTGGTCGCGCACTGCGCGTCCGCCGCGGACTACCGGCGCCCCGACCGGGACGTCGAACAGACCAGCAGGCTGATCACGGCAGCCACACCGACCCGGCCCCACATTATCTACATCTCGATCGTCGGTGTCGACAAGATCCCGTTCGGCTACTACCGCGCAAAACTGGCGAGCGAACGGCTCATCGAGCAGTCCGGCCTGCCGTGGACGACATTGCGGGCCACGCAGTTCCACGACTTGGCGCTGCTGTTCCTGATCCTGTTGACCAAGGGGCCGGTGGCCATGGTTCCTCGTGGCTTCCGCGACCAGCCGGTCGACGCGGCTGAGGTGGCCGACCGGTTGGCAGAACTGGTGCTCGGCCCGCCGGCCGGGCGAGTGCCGGACATGGGCGGGCCGGAGGTCCTGGACGCCGAGACCATGGTGCGGCGATACCAGGAGTTGACCGGCCGCCGGCGGCCACTGCTGCGCCTGCCCATGCCAGGACGTGTCGCCGCCGGCTTCCGGGCCGGGCACCACCTGCTGACCGGCGGAGTGCAGGGTACCCGGACGTTCGACGACTACCTCAAGGCGAAGGTCGGTGCGGACGGCTCGGTGGACCTGCCGTACGAGCTGAGGGTGCGGCGCTGACTACTGCCCACCGGGCCCCGATTGTCAGTGCGGCACGGGACGCTGGTCCTCATGCCTGTCAAGCGGTCCGTGACGCTGCTCTGCCTCGTGCAGTTCATCGATGTCATGGGCGTTACGGTCGTCCTGACTGCACTGCCGGTCATCCTGCGCGACCTCGACCTGCCAGGTTCGGCGGCGACCCTGGTCTCGACGAGTTATGCGGTGCTTTTCGGCGGGTTCTTGATGCTGGGCGCCCGCCTGGGAGACAGATACGGTCACCGCCGAACGCTCGTGGTGTCGCTGCTGGCCTACTGCGCGGCCTCGGTATTCGCGGCGTTGTCGGTGGGATTGATCTCCCTCACCCTGGCGCGGGCGCTGCAAGGTGTGACTGCTGCGGTTTCCGTGCCTGCAGCCCTGCGCCTGTTGACCACGTTGACCCCACCCGGCGGGCCCCGCCCCAGCTGGATGTCGCGGGCGGCTTGTTCCTGACCGGGGCCGTCATGTGCCTGGTGGTGGGCACGACCGTGTTGAGCGAGGGCGGGCCGCTTCTTGGCGCCGGTTTGGTCGCCACGAGTGCCGTCTTGGTTGTGGTGCTGGCCATGGTCGAGCGCCGGGTGCCGGAAAATATCTGCTGCCACTGAGCCTTGCGGCGATCATGGGTTCGGTCCTTGCCGGATTCATGCAGCGGCGGCTGGTGATGAGCCGGGCCCTGGCAATCGGCCTGGCCACAATCGCGTTGGGCAACCTTGTGGTCGTTGCCGAGCAAGGGCGACCGGCCGTCCTCGTTGCGGTTACAGTGCTCGGCCTCGGGCTTGGGTTGGCATCAGTCGCAGCCAACAGCATCGGCACCGACGTCGCCGAACACCTGCGGGCCACCGCTGCGGGAATCCTGAACACCGCGGCCCAGGTCGGCACCGCGACGGGAATCGCGGTCATCCTCCTTATCGCTGCGTCGGCCTCCTACCCCGTGGGCTGGCTCTGCGCGGCTGTGGGCGCGCTTGCCGTCGCAGGCGTAGTCGTCCGCACTGACCGACCGACACACAGATAGGGTGATGCCGAACTCCGCTACGTGGCGCGCACCTGCACGATTCGCCCGATGTCGGCGAGCGCGTCGGTGAGGGTGTCGAAGTCCGGGTGACGCGCTCGCAGCCAGGCGTTGGCGTGGAAGCCGGCCTCAACCGGCTGGGTCGGCGTGCCGGGCGGCGGAAAGTGCCGTGCCATGATCAGCTCGCCGTACCGGTGTTCCATCTCGTCGAGGCCGTCGTAGCCGGCGATGACACCGTCCCGATCCGGCCGGAGCGCCAGCAGGCCGGCCGAATAACTCCGCGTCGGCCGGTACGACGGCTCGCCCTGGACCAGGGCGTACGCCCACTCGTAGTACAGGTCCATCTCGTTGGCCTCGTTGAGCAGGTCCCATTGCCCGACACCCGGCACCCGAGCGCCGATCTCGGAGAACTTCAGCCCTTTCGGACCGAAGAACCACTCCATGTGGGTTGGCGACGTGTCCAGCCCGAGCACCTCCACGACCCGCTGCGACATGGCTCTGACCTCGTCGTACTGCGGCTCGTCCAGCTTGTTCGTGGTAACGATCGCTGGCGAGATCCAGCGGGTCCGCATCGCCTCCAGGACGTTCGGGAAGTAGTGCGACACGAACTCGTGCACTACCTCGCCGCCGATGGTGAGCGTGTCGACGAAACCCTCGTGGCCCTCGATGAACTCCTCGATGGCGATCGACCGGCCGGCTGCCACTCCGGTCGCTTTGATGGCGAACTCGAGGTCGCGCACGTCGCCGACGCGGTGCGTGCCGGCGGCCCCGGCACCGTCCCGCGGCTTCATGATGACCGGCAGCCCCACAGCATCGACGAACTGGTGCACCTCGGCTGGGCTGCTCACCGCGACCGACTGCGCGCACGGGATGCCGGCGTCGCGCAAGGCCTGCTTCATGCTGGGTTTGTCGCGGCACAGCCAGGCCGCGTGGGCGGACGTCCCCGGAATGCCGCACCGCTCCCGAACTCGCGCCGCGGGCAGCACGTGCGCCTCGATCGTCGCCTCCAGGCGGTCCACCCACCGGTGTGCCTGGGCTTCGCGCACCGCCCACTCCAGGGCGCCCTCGTCGGTGACCGAAGGCACCTGCCAGTGCCAGTCGACCCAGCTGCGCAGCTCAGGATCGTACGAGTCCAGCGGGCGCTCGCTGACGACCATCACATATGCACCGGCGGTGCGCAGGGCACGGGCGAAGTTGCGCTGATACGGCGGGAAGGCGGGCTCGACGAACACGATGTTCATGTCCGCCTCCGATCACTGGCCGGCTGGCACGTCCGTTGATTCGTTCTTACCCCACAGCCGGGCCAGCAACTCGGTCAAGTGTGGATCAAACGCGTCGCGCCATGCCGTGTAGTTGTGTCCGTCGGGCATCTCGTGCAGCTGCACGTCATAACCTCGCGCCGCCAGGGTCTCAGCCATGTGACGTACGTTCTGGCGATTGCGCTCGACGACCCCGACGGTCAACACTGCCGGCACGGGTTCGGCGAGCAGCGCGGCGGCATGCACGTCCGCGACGAACGGCGGAATTGCACGCAAGCTCTCCTCGCGGCCCTCCGGCAAATCTGTGAAGAAGCTGCCGGACTGTAGAAACAATCCCGCAAACACACCGGGATGACTCAGATGCGCATGAAGTGCGGCGAGCGCACCCAGACTGGCGCCGGTCAGGGCCGGGCGGCCGGTGACGGCAACGGCACTGCTGATCGCCGGGAGCACCTGGTCGATGAGCGCACCGGCATAAGCCGGGTTGGCCGAGTACCACTCGATGCGCTCGACAGGATGCAGCAAAGCCATCCGGAACGGTTGTACCCAACCACGGTTGACGGCCGCCGCCGCCCAGGTCGTGATGCTGGAGAAAGTGTTGAACTCGACGCCGTCGTGCACGACCAACAACGGAAGCGGAGCCCCTGGTTCGGCGCCGGACGGCTGCCACAGCCGGACCGGCACGGTCGTCCCCAGCCGCTCGCTTTCGACCGGCAGTGCCACCTGCTCGGCCAAGCCCGCCGGCTCGTCCAGCCACCGCGGCGCCTGATACCCGGGAAACTCCAGAACGCTCTTGTGACCGAAGACGCCGTCGACGGTCCCGTCGTTGTCCGGGTCAAGCTCCCGCGCGGTTGAGCCGTCCACACGGGTGATGTCGAACGCGTACTCCATGCGGTGCACGGCAGGCCGGTCGAGCCACAACTCGAAGCCGCCGTCGTGCCTGGCCATATCCAGCAGTCGGTGTTCGCCGAGCACCTCTTGGTACAGGCGCGCCGAAGAGACCTGGCCGGAGGGGTCCGCCAGCCAGAACCTGACGCTGGTGTCCGTTATGACCGGACCTGTCTTCGTTGTACTCATGGGAAGATTGAGTGTACGTGTCCCCGATTGGGCGCAGAGGTGCGATGCGGTGAAGGCAGCCGAGCGCTGGTACTCCGATCGCCTGCAGCACGGGATCACGCTCGTGCGCTGGGGTGTGACCGGCACTCCCGTCCTGCTGTTCCCCACGGCCGGTGGCGACGCCGAGGAGGTCGAGCGGCATCACCTCGTCGGCGCCTGCGGTGAACTCCTCGCCGCGGGCCGGATCAAGATCTACTCGTGCGACGGCGTGGCCGGCCAGGCGATGATGGCGCACGAGGGCAGCCCCCAGCACCGGATGTGGCTGCTGAACCAGTTCCAGCAGTGCGCCCGGCATGAGATCGTCCCGGCCATCTACGCCGACTCGGGAGGCACGCAACTCCCGATCATCGCCGCCGGCGCGTCGATCGGAGCGTTCAACGCGCTTGCTGTCCTGTGCCGGTTCCCCGACGTGTTCGCTCACGCGATCTGCATGAGCGGAACGTACGACCTCCAACCGCTGTACGAGGGTCAGTTCAGCGACGATCTGTACTACTCGTCACCGCTGCACTTCCTGCCCGGGCTGGACGGCGGGCACCTGGATCGGCTCCGGCGGAGGTTTGCCGTGCTCGCATCCGGCGAAGGTGAATGGGAGAAGATCGGAGAGACGTGGCGGGTCGCCCACGTGCTCGGCACGTCGGGAGTGCCCAACCGCGTCGATCCGTGGGGGCCGGAGTTCCGGCACGACTGGCCCACCTGGTGGCGCATGCTGCCGCAGTACCTCGCTGAACTAACTGGAACTCAATAGGCCGACACGGACGTCCTTTCGTCGCGATTGGAAGTACGGTGTGGTCAAGGCACCGACGGAGGTGGCCAGATGGGACGTGAGGTCGCTTCGCGGGAGTTCACGCGCGAGGACCGGCGCGTGTATCGCGAGAAGGTCCGCAGTTGCCTCGACGCGTTCGCCAGGATGCTGCGGGACGCGCACTTCGACTTCGAACGCCCGCATACCGGGCTGGAGATCGAGCTCAACCTCGTGGACAACGAGTACCGGCCGGCGCTTGCCAATACCACCGTGCTGGAGTCCATCGCCAACCCGGAATTCCAGACCGAACTCGGCCAGTTCAACATCGAGATCAACGTCGCCCCGCGGCAACTCCTTGACCAGGGCCTTACCGCCTTCGAAGATTCGGTGCGGTCCAGCCTCAACACCGCAGAGGCGCGGGCCGCGCGTGCCGGAGCGCACATGGTCATGGTGGGCATCCTCCCCACGCTCACCGAAAAAGACGTGACCGCCGATGCGATCACCGCCAGCCCCAGGTACGCGCTGCTCAACGAGCAGATCTTTGCCGCGCGCGGGGAGGACCTGAATATCGAGATAGCGGGCAGGGAGCGGCTGTCGACATTGGCCGACTCGATCGCGCCGGAAGCTGCGTGCACGAGTGTGCAGTTCCACGTCCAGGTGGGGCCCGACGAGTTCGCACCCTATTGGAATGCGACACAGGTGATCAGCGGCATCCAGTTGGCGTTGGGGGCCAACTCGCCGTACCTGTTCGGCAAGGAACTCTGGCGCGAGACCCGCGTGCCATTGTTCGAACAGGCGACCGATCCGCGGCCGGTCGAGCTGAAGGAACAGGGCATGCGACCCCGGGTCTGGTTCGGCGAACGGTGGATCACCTCGGTATTCGACTTGTTCGAAGAGAACGTCAGGTACTTCCCGTCGCTGCTGCCGATCTGTTCAGACGAGGATCCCTTCGAGGTGCTCGACGGCGGCGGAATTCCGAACCTGGACGAGCTGACGCTGCACAACGGCACGATCTACCGCTGGAATCGGCCGATCTACGCCGTTGTCGACGGCAAGCCACACCTGCGAGTGGAGAATCGCGCGCTGCCGGCGGGCCCCACGGTGGTCGATGTGCTCGCGAACGGGGCGTTCTTCTTCGGGCTCGTGCGCACCCTCGTCGACGCCGAGCGGCCGGTCTGGACTCAGATGTCGTTCTCCGCAACGGAGGAGAACTTCCACGCCGGGGCGGAGGACGGCATCGACGCGACGGTCTACTGGCCGGGCGTGGGCAACGTGCGGGCCACCGAGTTGGTGCTGCGCAGACTGCTGCCCTTGGCGTACGAGGGACTCGACCGCTGGGGGGTCGATCCCGGCGAGCGCGACCGGCTACTCGGCATCATCGAGCAGCGTTGCGTGACCGAACGCACCGGATCGACGTGGCAAGTCGAAACCGTGCGCCAGCTCGAATCGTCCGGCCTCGACAGGCAGGAGGCGCTGCGTGAGATGGTGCGCCTCTACTGCAAACACATGCACACCAACGAACCCGTCCACAGCTGGCCGGTGGGCGACTGACCGCCGTCCGCTCAGGCCGGACGTGCCGCAGCGGCGTCGCGCCGCCACAGATCCAGCAGCCCCTGGAAGTGGGCGATGAACTTGTCGTGCTCGTGCGCCGGATAGATAGCCCGGACGGTGTCGACCAGCAACTGATCGAATTCGGCGCTGTTCACCCAGTCGTACACGACCTCGTCGAGGTGCCCGAGCCGGCTCGTGCAAAAGTCCCAGTACCGGTCTGTATCAAAGGCCTCGTCGGCGATCCGCCGGTAGGCGGCCAGCTTCTCGTGGTAGCCGAGGTCGTCTCGATCGGCGATCTCGAAGTAGCGCCGGGTCTGCAAGTCGATGATCGGGCGTCGGCCGGTCACCGTGCAGAACACCGACCACCGCACGAGTGCTGTCATCGCCCACGGGAAGTAGTAATGCAGCGACGTGATGGCGACGTCCGGGCAGGCGTTCGCGTAGTCGATCGGGTACACCTCGCCGTCGCGGACCAGCGACTCGCAGGAGTTGAACTCCCAGCGGAAGAACGCGTTGATCAGCCGCGAGATGCTGACCACCTCGTCGCCGACGTCAGGCGTGAGGAACTCGTGGTCGACGGCGTACCTGTCGTGCATCGGCAACTCGGGCCGGAACTTCATCACCATCGTCTCCGGGCCGATCGACAACGACCGGGCGAATGCGTCGTAACCCTCGATGGACTGCTGAAGGTGCATCAGCCGCTGCCCGGACGCGTCATAGGCGCGGTGCAGATCAGTACTGTTCTTGATCCGGGTGACACCCACCCAGGCGCCGCCGTCGTACGGCTTCATGAACAGCGGGTATCCGAGCCGCTCGGCGATCGCGTCGAGGTCGAACGGCACGTTGTACTTGCCCGCTGTGTAGGCCCACTTGGCGTGGTCCGGAGGGTTCTTGAACGGCACCAGCACGGTGTCCGGCACCTTTAGGCCGAGCCGCATCATCGCGCAGTACGCCGCGTGCTTTTCCATCGCCTGGAACGTGAACGGACTGTTCAACAGGTACACGTCGTCCATCAACGCGACCTTCTTGAGCCACTCGCGCGGGTGGTAGTACCAGTACGCCAGCCGGTCGATCACCAGGTCGTAGCGTGGTTTGTACCGCAGGTCGAACGGCTCGATGGTGATCCGCTCGACGTCGAACGAGTGCTTGTTTCCCGACCCGTCCACCACCGGCCCGAGCTTGCGAATGATCGATTCGAACGCCACCGGCCAGTCTTCCTCGGTGCCGAGCAGCAGGCCGATCAGGTGATTCGTCATGGCGTATCTCGCTGTCTGCAGGGTTCGCTATCGGTGATCCTTGCAGCCGATTCCGGTGTGCTCAATCACCTGCAACCGGTGAAGTCCGCGGCACGCTGCGCGTAAGCTCTCGCCATGTCTGATGACGTCAAGTTCCTGCTCGCCGAGCGCGACATCCCCAGCCACTGGATCAACCTGCTCCCGGATCTGCCGGGCGACCCGGTCCCGCCGCTCCACCCTGGCACGATGCAGCCGGTCGGCCCCGACGATCTCGCGGCGATCTTTCCGATGGCGTTGATCCAGCAAGAGGTCTCCCCCGAACCAGAGGTCGAGATTCCCGAGCCGGTCCGTGAGGCGTACCGGATGTGGCGCCCGACGCCGCTTCACCGCGCGCGCCGGCTAGAACAGGCGCTCAACACACCGGCCCGCATCTACTACAAATACGAAGGCACCTCACCGGCGGGATCGCACAAACCCAACACCGCCGTGGCACAGGCCTATGAGAACGCCCAGGCCGGTATCCGCAAGCTATCGACCGAGACCGGTGCCGGCCAGTGGGGGTCCGCCCTGGCGTTCGCATGTTCGCTGTTCGGGCTCGAGTGCGAAGTCTTCATGGTCGGTTCCAGCTACGACCAGAA
This sequence comes from Jiangellaceae bacterium, assembly GCA_036374175.1. Classification (GTDB taxonomy): domain Bacteria; phylum Actinomycetota; class Actinomycetes; order Jiangellales; family Jiangellaceae; genus JASLBX01. The sequence goes on from DASUUH010000125.1 coordinate 41,151, forward strand.
GCCGTACCGGCGCTCGATGATGGAGACGTGGGGCGCGACGACGCACCGCTCGCCCAGTGACTTGACTAGCGCCGGTCGTGGGCAGGCCGAGCACAAGACCGGTTCGCTTGGCATCGCCATCTCCGAGGCGGTTGAAGTGGCGGCCCAGAGCCCGGACACCAACTACTCCCTCGGATCGGTACTGAATCACGTCCTGCTTCACCAGACGGTGATCGGCCAGGAGGCGATTCTGCAGATGGACCTGGCCGGCGAGCGGCCGGACGTGATCGTCGGATGCGTCGGCGGCGGGTCGAACTTCGCCGGGCTGACGTTCCCGTTCATCCGCCAGGTGCTGCGGGGTGAAGCCGAGATGCGCTTCGTCGCGGCCGAACCGGCGGCGTGCCCGACGCTCACCCGCGGGGTGTACCGGTACGACTTCGGCGACACCGCCGGGCTCACCCCGCTGATGCCGATGTACACGCTGGGCCACGATTTCGTGCCACCGCCCGTCCACGCCGGTGGCCTGCGCTACCACGGCGACGCGCCGATGGTGTGCGCGCTGGTCAAGGCGGGCATCGTGGAGGCCCGCGCGTTCCGCCAGAACGAGACGTTCGCAGCTGCGGTCCAGTTCGCCCGGACTGAGGGCATCATCCCCGGCCCTGAGCCGGCGCACGCCGTTCGAGCCGTGGTCCAGGAGGCCGAGGCGGCCCGGGAGGCCGGCGACCAGCGCGTCATTCTGTTCGGGTTGTCCGGCCACGGACACTTCGACCTATCCGCGTACGACGCCTATCTGTCCGGCTCGCTCGAAGATCCCGAGTTCTCCGAGGCCGACATGGACGCCGCACTGGCCCGGCTACCGGAGACTCCCGCGATCGCCTGATGGGACACATCGGACTCCGTTGGCCCGCACCCTTCGTCCGAGTGGGCGGCGCGCCCGCGGATGTTGAACTGATCTTGAGGTCGATGATCGAACTGCACAGCTGAGAATGGTTCTTGGGGTGACGTCGTGGTGTTCCAGCACCACCACTCTCGCCCCCATCAACGGCCCAGCGCCGCGCTCGCACCGGCGCGCACGACGGCCACGGTGTCGCCCGGCAGCGACCCACCGCCGCTGTCGACGAGGTAGAAGACGTCCACCGCCTCCGCGCCCAGCGTCTCGACCACCGCGGATCTGATCACGACCCCGCTGGCCCCGATGGCCGACGCGAGCCGGTGCAGCAGCCCGGGCTCGTCGTGCGCCCGCACTTCAAGGACGGTCGCGTCCGCGGACACCTCCGGAATGATCCGGACGCTGGGCTCGGCGTGCCGGATCACCCTGCCCCGGCGCTGGGACGCACGCGCGGCGAGCCGGGCCGCCACGTCCGTCCGGCCATCGAGGGCCCGCACGATGTCGTCGCGCAGGACGGCCTCGGCCGGCGGCTCACCGAACCCGGCAACCACCCGCCATACCAGCACGACCCGCTCGTTCACCGTCTCGATAGTGGCCGTTCGGACCTGAAGGCGGTGCAGCGTGAGTACCCCGGCCACCGAGGCGAGCACGTTCGGGCCGTCCGGCGCGGCGACTGTAACCCGGCACATGCCGTGGGCCGTCGGAGCGTCGACCCGTACCGCGATCCCGTGGTCTAGCGCGAGTTGCTCCTGCCAGGGCTCGAGCCGTTCTGGTTTGGGCGGCGGGGCGCCACCGAGCACCGTGCGCACCCGGGACACCAGGTCGCCGACCAGCCTCGCCCGCATCGGCGACCAGGCCAGCGGGCCGGCGGCAGACGCGTCCGCCTCGGTGAGGGCGGCCAGCAGGTCCAGGTTGTCCGCTTCGCCGACGGCGTCGACCACCGCAGCGATCGTCGCGGGATCATCCGGATCTCGCCGGGTCGCCATCTCGGGCAGCAACAGATGGTGGCGCACCAGCAGCCCCAGGGTCGCTGCGTCCTGTGGTGGCAGACCCAGCCGGCGGCCGAGATCGGTGGCGATGACCTCGCCGGTCTCGCAATGGTCGCCGGGCAGGCCCTTGCCCAAGTCATGGAACAGTGCGGCCAGCAGCAACAGGTCGGGCCGGGAGACCCGGCGGGTCAGCCCGGCGGCGCCCACGGCCGTCTCGATGAGGTGGCGGTCGACCGTGTGCCGGTGGATCGGCGTTCTGGTGGCCCGGTAACGCACGCGCTCCCACGCGGGTATCCAGCGGGTCACCAGACCGGCGTTCTCCAGCGCGTCCCAGACCGGCAGCGCATTGCGCCCGGCGCCGAGAATCGCCAGCAGCGCGTCCCGCGCACTGTTCGGCCACGGCTCGGGCAACGGGGGGCACTCGGCCGCAAGCCGCGCCACGGTGCGCGGCGCCAGGACCAGGCCCGCTTGAGCGGCGCCCGCCGCGGCACGCAGCGCGAGCACCGCATCGCGCTCCGGGCGGGCGTCGCGAGCCAGCACCGCCTCACCGTCGTGTTCGACCACGCCGTCGGCGAGGGGGCGGCGCTCCGGTGGACGCCGGCCACCCCGCGCCCGGGCGCGTAGGGTGCGCTCGACGTCACGCCACGTCACGTCCGCCGCGTAGGCCACTGCCCGGCCGGCCTCGGCGACCCGACGCAGCAGCACGTCGGGGTCCACCAGCCCAAGCCGATTGGCGATCGAACCGTGGTCCTCGAACAACAGCCGATCGTGCCGGCGGCCAGTCGTCCGGTGCAGGGCGTCGCGCACGACAAGCAGCCACTCGCGGGCCTCCTCGACCGCCGTCAAGTGCGGGCGGTCGGCGATCCAGGAGGCGGCGACGGCACGCAGGGCGAGCGTGTCGCGCAGCCCCCCGTAGGCCTGCACCAGGTCCGGCTCGAGCAGGTGCGCCAGCTCTCCGGACTGCTCCGCCCGAGCCCGGACCATGGCTGCCAGCTTCGGCAGCCGCTGCGATGCCTGGCGCCGCCAGTCGCTCCGCACCTCGGCCCGCAGCCGCTCGGTTGTGGTCGGGTCGCCGGCGACATGCCGGGCGTCGATAAGGCTCAGTGCGGCCTTGAGGTCGTCGGCGGCCACGGCGCGGGCCTGGTCGACGGTACGCACGGCATGGTCGAGCGCCAGGCCGGCGTCCCACACCGGGTAGAAGACCTGGTTGGCCACGGCGGCCGGATCACCGGCATCGCCATGGACCAGGAGCACGTCGAGATCGCTGCCGGGCAGCAGTTCGCGCCGGCCGTAGCCGCCGACGGCCACCAGGGCGAACCCGGCCGATTCCTCGGCGGGTACAGCCGCGAAGAACCGCCGTAGCCAGCCGTCCACCAACTCGGTGAGTGCCACCCGGCGCTGGATTGCGCTGAGCCGCTCGTCGGCGACCACCGCCCGCCGGAGGGTCAGGAAGCGGTCGCCGCGAGCGGCTGACGCCGAGGTCACAGGGCCTCGACTCCCACCTCTCCGGTGCGGACCCGGACGACCGCGTCGACCGAGGTCACCCACACCTTTCCGTCGCCTATCTTTCCGGTCTGGGCAGCCTTGACGATCACGTCGACCACGTCATCGACATCCGTGTCGTCGACGAGCACGTCGATCCGGGTCTTCGGCACCAGGTCGACGGTGTACTCCGCGCCCCGGTAGACCTCGGTGTGGCCCTTCTGCCGGCCGTAGCCGCTGGCCTCGCTCACCGTCATGCCTTGCACACCGAAGGTCTCCAGTGCGCTGCGAACCTCGTCGAGCTTGAACGGCTTGATCACTGCGGTCACGAGCTTCATGCCGGCACGCTCCTCTCCCTGGTTGCGGACACCGCCGCGTGGCTGCTGCTCGGCCCGGCGGCCGGCGTGAACTCGTAGCCGGCCTCCACGTGCACGGCCAGGTCGATGCCACCCACCTCGGCATCTTCGCTCACCCGGAACCCGACGGTGCGGTGGATCAGGACGCCCAGGATGTAGGCGATCACGAACGAGTACGCGATCGTGGCACCCGCGGCGACCGCCTGCTTGCCGAGCAGCTCCATGCCACCGCCGTAGAACAGGCCCTCGAGCGCCGGGTCGCCGGTGAACTTCTCGGTGGCCAACAAGCCGATCATGAGCGTGCCGACGACGCCGCCGACCAGGTGGACGGCCACGACATCAAGCGAATCATCGAAGTTGAACCGGTACTTCAGGCTGACGGCGAGCGCGCACAATGCACCTGCGGCGAGCCCGACGAGGATCGCGCCGATGGGACTGACGAACGCACACGCCGGGGTAATGGCGACCAGTCCGGCGATCGCGCCGGAGGCGGCCCCTAGTGTGGTGGCGTGCCGCTGCTTGATCACATCGATCAGCAGCCAGCCGAGGATTGCGGCCGCCGTGGCGACCATGGTGTTGACCCACACTGCCGAGGCCACACCGTCCGCCGCCAGTGCCGAGCCGGCGTTGAAGCCGAACCAGCCGAACCACAGCAATCCCGCGCCGAGCAGGACGAACGGCAGGTTGTGCGGCTTCATAGGGTCACGGCGCCAGCCGACCCGCTTGCCGATCACGAGGGCGAGCGCCAGCGCCGCAGCCCCTGCGTTGATGTGGACCACGGTGCCACCGGCGAAGTCGATTGCGCCGAGCTCGCTGATCCATCCGCCGCCCCAGACCCAGTTGGCCACCGGGAAGTAGACGATCGTGATCCACAACACGACGAAGATCGCCCAGCCGCGGAATGTGGCGCGCTCTGCGATCGCGCCGCTGATCAGGGCCGCGGTGATGATGGCGAACACTGCTTGGAACGCCACAAAGGCGAACTCCGGAATCGTGCCGCTGAGTGCGTCCACTCCGATGTCTTCCAGGCCCAGCTTGCCGAGGCCGCCGATGAAGCCGCCGTTGGACCCGTCGAAGGCGAGGCTGTAGCCATACAGCACCCACACCACGGGCACGATGGCCAGGCAGAGGAAGCTCATCATGAGCATGTTGAGGACGGTCTTGGCGCGCACCATGCCGCCGTAGAAAAACGCCAGACCGGGGGTCATGAGCAGGACGAGAGCCGCGCTGGTCAGGATCCAGGCGGTATCGCCCGCGCTGAGCTCGGGCATACGTGACTCCTTCACGAGTCGAGTGGCCGGCCGGGAGAGCCGCGGCGACGCTGCCTGACGGTGTTACCGAACCGGTCGGTCGCCTGGATCGTGACGCTGCCGTGTTGCCAGTGTCCGCCCTCGATGTTGCAGCGGAGTGACAACTGACCCCGCTGTGTTACGCCCGCGTGAAATCGACGGTAGAACCCTCAACCGAGGAGGCCGTCGACGAACTCCTCCGCGTCGAACGGCGCCAGATCGTCCGGCCCCTCGCCGAGGCCGACCAGCTTGACCGGCACGCCGAGTTCGCGCTGGACGGCGACCACGATGCCGCCCTTGGCAGTGCCGTCGAGTTTGGTGAGGGCGATGCCGGTGACATCGACGACCTCGCCGAATACCCGCGCCTGAGCCATCCCGTTCTGCCCGGTCGTCGCATCGAGGACGAGCAGTACCTCGTCGACCGCGCCGTGCTTCTCGATGACCCGCTTAACCTTGCCGAGTTCGTCCATCAGACCGGCCTTGGTCTGCAACCGCCCGGCGGTGTCGATCAGCACGACGTCGGCTTCCTGTTCGATGCCAGTCCGCACCGCGTCGAACGCGACGCTGGCCGGATCGCCCCGCTCTGGCCCGCGCACGGTGAGCACACCCACACGATTCCCCCAGGTTGTGAGCTGGTCGACGGCGGCCGCCCGAAAGGTGTCTGCAGCGCCGAGGACGACGTCGCGATCCTCGGCGACGAGCACCCGGGCCAGCTTCCCGACCGTCGTGGTCTTGCCGGTGCCGTTGACGCCGACGACGAGCACCACGGCCGGCCGGCCGGTATGGCGCTCGGTCTTGAGCGCGCGGTCCATGGTGGGATCGACCAGCGCGATCAGCTCTTCGCGCAGGATGGTCTTCGCTGCCGCCGGATCGGCGATGCCTTCGACTCGAGCGCGGCTGCGCAGCCGCTCAACGAGTTCCTGCGTCGGCCCGACACCGAGGTCCGCGGTGAGCAGCGTGTCCTCGATCTCCTCCCACGTGTCTTCGTCCAGGCGCTCTCGCGAGAGCAGGCCGAGCAGGCCTTTGCCGAGCGTCGACTGAGAGCGGGCGAGCCGCGAGCGCAACCGGACCAGCCGGCCGGCGGCTGGGGCTGGCCGCTCGGGAGCAGGTGGTGCCTTCTTGGCGGCCTCCAGGACGTCCGGGGTCAGGCCTTCGTCCGGCGGCGCGAGGGTGACGTCGCGTTCCAGCGTGCCCACCCCGCTGGTCGGCTCTCCGTCGACCGATCGGTCGGCGCCAGGATGAGGCGCGACGGGCGGGCTGCCCGTCTGGCTACGGCGAACTCGGACGAATCCCACGATGGCCGCGATCAACAGGACCGCGACGATGATGCCGACAATGAGGTACTCCACGAGGCCGTAGTCTCCCAGAAGTCGGCACCCGAGCCGCTATCGAGCGTTGTTGCCCCTCGGATTCGGAAGATCGCCGCGCGGCTCCGGTTGACCGGCCGGGTCGGTGAACAACGCCCCGACCGAGACGCGCCTGGCCTTGGGCCTGCCAGCGCGTGCGGCCGGTGGTGGCGCCAGCGGGCGCACGTACTCGACACCCGTCTTTATCCGGGTGAGCAGCGGGCGAGTCCGTTCGGCCAACTCACCCGTGCGCTGAACCACGGGTTCGAGGCCGCGACGCGCACGGGACGCATGGGGAGCGAGCTGCCGGCGAGCGTACCGGCCGACCAGCCGAGTCCGTTGGATCACCTCGCGACGGACGGAGTACATGAAGGTGGCCGCCGCCAGCACCCAGCGGCGCAGCCGCAGTCGGGCCCGCGGCGACCGAGTTATCTCATGCATGACGAACACTGCCAGCAGCACAACGCCCGCTGTGATCAATATTCCGACCATGCTCGCGACGACAACCGCCATGGCTACGTCCCTTTGGTTCGTCACATTGGTAACAGAATTACCACCAGTCACACAACGCTAACAGCGCCGCCCAGGGACGTCAGCCGCGACACGCCACAAGCCGCGAAGCCTCGTCCCGTGATCATCGGCACTTTCCGTGCCATGTAGCCGGAAAGTGCCGATGATCAGCGGGTGAAGTTAGTCGAACTGGAAGAAGGCCGGGTAGGTCGTGCCGTCGGACGTGGTCACGTCGAGTCGGCCACATGTACCGGCCAACTCAGCGCTGGTCCGCCAGCGGTAGATCGCGCCATCGGCGATGCCGCCGCTTACCGGCTCTGCCGCGGCCGTAGCAGCGCCGAGTCCGCAGACCACCGGCGTCAGTGTCGGCGATCCTTCGGCCAGCTCAGCGATCTTGCCCTCGACCAGGCGGACCGGCACGGTTGCGCCGGCCTTGAACGTGTTCAACACCGGCATGCTCGCGACCGGGGCCTGGAACCCACGGGCCAGCGGCACGTGGAAGGCCTGCACTCCCCCGGCGGTGGACTCGAAGGACACCAACAACGAGCCGTCGGCACGCAACTGCTCGAAGGTCGCCGCGTCGATGGGCAGCGACACCTGGCCGGTGCCGGTACTCACCTGGACGGTTTCGTCGCCGACGACCCGTCCGCCGAGGTCGTCGCCCCACGGCGGCGGAGCACCGTCCGACGGGTCACACGCGGTGAATCCGTCGTAGTCCCCTGGGCAGCTCGACTCGAACACCGGAATGTAGCCGTGCTGGCCGGACCACAGGAACAGCCGCGCCGTGCCGGCCTCGCCTGAGCTGAAGCGCACGTCCACCGCCGACTCACCCAGCGTGACGCCGGAGACAGCCATCGCCCGGGTCGGGTTGAGCCCGGAGATCGTCACTCCGTTCGTCGCCGACTGGTAGATCGTCTGCGGCGCGTCGACTCCCCGCAGTGCCGAGTCGGGAATGATCGCATCGCGCGGGGTCGTCGGCCGGTTGGCCGGCGGCTCGTAGCCGTCCAGGTACGCGTGTCCCCATCGGTACGGCTCGGACTGCTGGCTGCCGAACGGCGACCAGGCCAGCCGGGTCTGACCGACGAAGTTCTGCGTGTCGGAGTCGTACGGCGTGATGTTCAGCCCGACGTAGGTGGGGTCGACCACGTTGGACACCGGGTCACCGGTCGGCGGCGTGCTCGTCGGCCCGGCCGCTGCCGGCAGGACGTCCAGCGGCACCTTCATCTCGATGGTGTACGAACCGCCGTCCCAGACGCCGTTCTCGTTCAGCACCGCGTTCGTATCCACCTCGACACCCGGCGCGTTCGGCGCGTTGGGCACGGTGTCCGCAAGCGGACCGGACGAGAATCCCTGGTGGTTGTCCGCGTCACGGGTCCAGCACGGTCCGTTGACCCCGTTTCCGGCAAAGCCCGTCGGGTCGTCGCTGAACGGGAACACGCCCATCTTAAATGTGGTCGAGGTGTCCACGGCATTGCCCCGCGGATCGAGCAGGAACTCGACCGAGTCGACCAGCCAGTGGCCGAAGCAGCGCTCTGGCGTCGCCGCCGCGCTCTGCACGTCGTCGATCACGTGCGCGAACAGGTAGAGGTCGTCGCCGTGCCAGTTGACCTTGGCGTAACTGCCTTCACCACAGTCAGCGGCGCTGGCGCAGTTCTGGCCCTCCCAGCGTCGGCTGATGTCCAGCTGGGCGCCGGCGTATTCACCCTCGGTGTCTACGCCGTCGACGCTCGGTGCGGCCGGTGCCTGACTGACAACCGTCGTGGGGACGACGGTCAGCGACAAGGTCTCGCTCGACGACCCAGCCGGTTCGCTGTACGTCGTCGTGATGGTGACGCTGTCATTCGTTCCGCCCGGTGCGTCCGGGTTGTTGTGAGTGAGTTCGAACGTCACCGTTGTTTTGTCCCTGGCCGCCAGATCGGCGTACGGCTTGGACGTCGCATCGACGGAGTAGCCGGCCGGGAGAGTCAGGCTGACGTCGCCGGACTGGGTCGTGTCGGTCCAGTTGCGCACGGTCACCGGGACGGTGATCGTCTCACCGGCGCCGATTCGCTGGACGGCGGACGAGCGTCCCGCCACGAAGCTGTTCGCGTCGCCCCACTGATCGAACTCCGCGAAGTTGCCCCAGCGCTCGAACCGTCCCTCGACGGCCGGAACGACCTCGACGACGGTCTCGTTGTACCCGGTGATGTCGCCTGCCGAGTAGTTGGCGGCGATCTTGTACCTGCCAGCCGTGGCCACGCCAGCCGGCGTGACGGTGAACGTAGCTGTCGACACTGCCGAGTCGCTCACCGCGCCGATGTCCTGCGCGGGCGTCACGGTCCAGCCGGCCGGCACGTCGAGCTCCACTGATCCGTCTGGCAGCGTCCCTTCCCCGGACTGGGCGTGGACGGTCACCTCGAACGATTGGCCGGCCACCGCGAAGAAGTCCTCGGCGGTCAGGTAGAACAGCGAACCCAGCGGCATGCCGCCCGGGTCGGGGATGGACGCGCCGTAGAATAGTGCGTCGTCCCGGCCGGCCAGCGGCGAACTGTTCGGCTGGAACGGGACGAACGACTGTGTGACCCCCCATCGAGAACAGCTCGGATTGGTCAGGCCTTGATGCATTAGCCGACCCTGGGTGGGGTGCGCCCGGTTGCCCTCGCGGCCGATCTGGGCCCACGTTTTGTGGGTCCCTGGCTCGACGCCCTGGACGTTGCCGGGCAGCCAGGTGTACGGCGACTCGTACCCGGTCCACACGCCGTGCACGGTGAACGGGTTGTTCGCCGAGGGAGTGAAGCCGGTGGTGCAGTGCGGCGCATTCTGCCCGCCGGAGCCCTGCGTGCTCCCGCCCGAAGTGGTCTTCTTGACCAGCCACGGCTCGAGTGCATTCGGGCCTTCGAGCTGTTCGGGGAACATCGTCGGATCAGCGGCCGCCTTGATGCCCTCCCAGACCATCCGGCCTGAGTACTGGTGGTTCCCATGGCCGCTGCCCACCGGGCTGAAGCCGACGATCACGTCTGGCCTCGTCTCGCGGATGACCCTGACGGTGCGCTCCAGGGTCCGTTCATGGCCCCAGAACTCCTCAGTGAGCGGCGCACTGGTGTTGTAGTAGAAGTCCACGAGGTCGGTGTTGAAGATGTCGACCGTGCCGGACCGGAAGTGGGATGCCCGGTCCTCGTTCTCGCGCCGTAGACCGAGGTCAGGGCCGGACTCGTCGCCGACCGAGTTGCCGCCGCCCTCGCCGCGGGTATGCATGACGATCCCGCAGCGAATGTCATAGAGTTGGTTCCATACACCGCATGGCGCGATGATGCTGGTGTCATCGTCCGGATGTGCCCATATACCCATCAAGTTGACCTTGACGGGATCGTCATCTGAGCTGTCGACCTCAACCTTGCCGCTGTGCGCGTCCGCAGCAAACCCCCCGACCGGAGCCGTGGCCGCCGGGACGGCGAAGCCCATGATCAAGGGCACTGCTGCTGCTAAAGGCAATGCAAGCCGTTTCACGAGGACCTCCTCCGGCCGGCCGGAAACAAGTCCGGCTAGCAGCGTCACATCGAATTGCAGCTCACGCTAACGGAATGTGCGCGTTTTTGCTAGAGGCTGACCGAATCTGCGCGACCGTTAGCGATCGGGTGCGATCACTGGGTGGGCTAGATTAGAGCGCGCAATTCGGGGACGGCCGCTTCGTATCCGGCGAGCAACTGCCGGGCCACGTCGACGGAGTCGACAAGTGGGTGCAGCGCGAATGCACGCAGTGCCCGGTCCCGCGAGCGTTCTCGCGCGGCCGCGATCGTCTCACGCTCGACCGCCTTCACCGCCAGCATCAGTCCGAGCTGGTGTTCCTCGACCGCGCCGACGCCGATCGGATGCGCGCCGTTGCCGTCCACCAGGCACGGGACCTCCACGACAGCATCCGCGTCCAACCCCGACACCGCGCCGCGGTTACGTACGTTAAGGATGTGCGTCGAGTGCTCGTCCCGAGCGATCGCGGCCATCAACTCGAGTGCCACGCGCTCGTATCCCCCACCTTCGACGTCGTCCTCGTCCCGCGGCACCGCACCGTGTTCGCGAGTTTCGGCCATGTACGACGCATCACGTTCGCGGCGTACTCGGTGCCATTCGTCGAGGGCGCCGGCAGGGTCGCGCTCGACCGTCTCGTAGAACCGCCGCTGCTGGTCGAACAGGAACTCGCCGCGGGTGCGACCGCCGGCTACGGACATCGCATGAACGGCTTCGCGGTGAAAGTACCAATACCACAGGTATTCGTTGGGGACCGCGCCGAGCACTCGCAACCATTCGGCGCCGAACAGCCGGCCCTCCTCGAACGAGTTCACCAGGGCGTCGTCCGCTAGCAGCCTGGGCAGCTCGTCCCGGCCACCGGCCGCCACCGCTCGCAACCAGCCCATGTGGTTCAACCCGACGTAGTCGAACCACACCTGGTCCGGCTCGAGGTCCAGCGCACGGGCCACCCGGCGGCACATCGCGATCGGCGAGTCGCAGATGCCGATGACCCGGTCGCCCAGCAGTTCGGACATCGCCTCGGTAACCATGCCGGCGGGGTTGGTGAAGTTGATGACCCAGGCATCCGGCGCCGCCTGAGCGACCTGCTCGGCGATCTCCAATGCGACGGGGACGGTCCGCAATCCGTAGGCCACCCCGCCGGGACCGGTGGTCTCCTGCCCGAGCATGTCCAGACGTTGAGCCACCCGCTCATCGGCCACCCTGCCGGACAACCCGCCTACCCGAATGGCTGAGAAGACGAAATCGGAGCCGTCCAGTGCAGCTCCGAGCTCGACCGTCGCCGTCACCTTGGGTGGCTGCTCGGCCTGGGCAGCCATCTGCTCCAGAACCCTGCTGATCACGGCCAGCCGACGCTCGTCAACGTCGTAGAGCGCCACCTCGTCAACGCGTGGTTCGGCGGTGTCGGCGAGCAGCGCGCCGTAAACCAGCGGCACGCGGAACCCCCCGCCGCCGATCACCGCCAGTTTCATGCCAGAACCACCTCGACGCCGGTCTGGCGCACCACGTCGAGGGTGCTCGGATCAGCGTCCTCATCGGTGACGAGCATGCTCAGCCGCTCGGGGCCGCAGACCCGGGCCAATCCGCTGCCGGGAAACTTCGACCCGTCCGCGACCAGAACCGTCCGGTCCGCCGAGCGCAACATTGCGCGCTTGACCGGCACCTCCACCGTCGTGGTGTCCATCACCGAGCCATCGCCGCGTACCCCGCTCGTACCTAGAAACAGCACGTCGGCGTGAACCTGTTCGAGAGCCTGTTCGGTGAGGAATCCCACCATCGATCGGTAGTTCCGCCGCACTTGGCCGCCCAGCAGGACAAGGTCGATCGCTCCGTCGTCCTTCAACTCCTCGTAGACCGCAAGGCTGTTGGTGACCACAGTCAGCGGTCGGCCGTGCAGGTGTGCGGCGACGCGGTGCACAGAGGTGCCGATGTCGCACAGCACCACCGCCCCGTCCGGGACGAGCGTCGCCGCCCGGCGAGCCAGCCGGTCTTTAGCTTCCGGATGCGTGACAGCGACATCCTCGAACGAAGGCTCGTTGGCCTCGCCGAGCATGGCGCCCCCATGCACCCGGTGCAGCCGCCCATCCCCGTGCAGCATGGACATGTCGCGCCGGACGGTTGCAAGGCTCACCCCCAGCCGCTCAGCGACGGCTCGCGCCGACAACGCCCCCTCGGCGCGGAGCATCTTGAGGATCTCCTGCCGCCGCTGTTCCGCAAGCATGGCAGACAGGCTAGCATCGAAATCGCTCAACCGAATGAGCGGTTCTGCTCATTCGACCGGTAACAGTGTGGTCTCAGTGCGGCGAAGACCGGTCGACAACCGATGTTCCGCTCAACTATAGTCAGTATCGCTCATCTTGGGCACAGGCTTGAGGGGGACGAAGGCGTGAACAGCAGCCCACCGCCCGGAGCTGCCGGCGAGCCCACCGGCGCCAACGAGGCTGCCGCCACAGAAGCGGGTGGCGTTGGTCGTCCGGCGCTGGCTGACGATGGAGATCGGTCGCTCGGGCATGACCCGCTCGCGCCCAGCCGTACCCCGAGCTCGCCACGCCGCGACGTCCTCTGCGCTGGGCTGGTCTTCCTCGACATCGTCTTCACCGGCCTGCCCTCACCACCGATGCTCGGCCGCGAGATCTGGTCCGAGGGCATGGGTTCGTGTCCTGGTGGGGTCGCCAACGTCGCCGTCGCGCTCAGCCGGCTTGGTCTGCGGACCACTCTCGCCGCGCCGTTCGGGGCCGATGCCTACGGCGATTTCTGCTGGCAGGTACTGGAAGAGGAAGAAGGCGTCGACCTCTCCCGATCCCGCCGGTTCCGCGGCTGGCACTCCCCTGTGACAATCTCGATGGCTTATGAGCGCGACCGTGCGCTGGTTACGCACGGGCATCCGTCGCCGATTCCCTTCGACGAGATAATCGGAGTTCCGCCACAATGCCGCGCGGTCATCCGCTCGCTGGCCGAAGAACCCGAGGCGTGGCCGAACTTGGCCCGCAAGGACGGTGCTCTCGTCTTCGCCGACGTGGGTTGGGACCCGTCCGAAAACTGGTCCGCCGACACGCTGCGGCAGCTTGCCGACGTCGACGTCTTTCTGCCCAACGAGGCAGAGGCCATGGCCTACACCCGCACCGAAACCGCTGAGGAGGCGCTGGCAGCGCTCACTGAGCGGGTTCCGATCGCGGTGGTCACCCTGGGGCCCGACGGGGCGATCGCCAATGATCAGAACACCGGGGAGTCGGTGCGGGTGCCGGGTCTGGCAACTGACGCGCTGGATCCGACCGGAGCCGGTGACGTGTTCGTCGCCGCCTTCACCACCGGAACGCTGGCCGGCTGGCCCCTGGAGTACCGGCTGCGGTTCGCCGTGCTGTGCGCCGGACTGTCGGTCCGGCATTTCGGCGGTTCACTGTCGGCGCCCGGCTGGGCTGACATCGCAGCGTGGTGGACGGACGCCGGTGCGGCCGACACCGGCCTGGCGAAGGCGTACGGATTCCTCACCGACGTTCTGCCGGCGGGCGCGGTCAAACCCGTCACCAGGGCACCTGCGACGATCGGACTCCGTCCGGATCGGTAGCACTCGACTCATGCGGCCTTCGGCTTGCAGTTAATTGATAGGAGGACACTTAATGGCTCGGATATTCCACCGCGCGGTGGTCGGCGCCGGCCTCGTCACCCTCGTTCTCGCGGCGTGTGCGCCCGGCGACGACGGCGACGAGTCGGCTGAGAGCGAGGAAACGCCTGAGTCGACCGGGGAGCCGGCCGAGATCGACGAAGAAGTCACTCTGATCGTGTGGGACCAGGAGGTCCGGGGCGGCCAGAACGAGGTCATGGAGGAGCTCAACACCGCCTTCATGGATGAGCACCCCAACATCACGATCGAGCGGGTGTCGCGGTCGTTCGAGGACTTACAGACCACTCTGCCCCTGGCGCTCACCGGCGATGACGCGCCGGACGTGGTGCAGGCCAACAATGGCCGGCCGATCATGGGTGCGTTCGTCGAGGCCGGCCTGCTCGTCCCGCTGGACGACTACGCCGGGCAGTACGGCTGGACCGAGCGATTCCCGGAGTCCGTGCGGGCGACCGCCAGCTACAGCCCCGACGGCGTGACCTTCGGCGAAGGGAGTCTGTACGGCTTGGCCCAGCAGGGCGAGTTGGTCGGCGTGTTCTACAACAAGGGAAAGCTCGACGAACTTGGCCTCGAGGTGCCGCAGACGTGGGAGGAGTTCGTGGCCGCGGCCGAGACGGCGAGCGAGGCCGGCGAGGTTGCCCTCCCGCTGGGCAACATCGACCAGTGGCCGGGCATCCACGTGTACGGCGCCGTGATGAACCGCCACGTCCCCACCGAGGACATCCGGCATCTCGGCTTCGGCTCCGCGGGCGCAGACTGGACGAGCGAGGAGAACACGGCCGCCGCCGAGGAAATCGTCTCGATGGCCGACGCGGGGCTGTTCAACGAAGGGTTCAACGGTGCCGACTACGACACCGTGTGGGCCGAGTTCGCCGAAGGCAACGGCGTGTTCCTCATCGCAGGCACCTGGCTGCTCGCCGACCTGGTCGACGCGATGGGCGACGACCTCGGATTCATGCTGCCGCCGCCCCGCGAGGGGCAGCCGAACGTTGCGACGGGTGCCACGTCGCTGCCGTTCGCGATCACTTCGGCCGCCGAGAACCCGGACGCGGCAGCGCTGTACCTGGACTTCATCACGAGTCCGGAAGCGATGCAGCTGGTCACGGAGCAGGGCATGTTCCCGTCCGTCGACGCCGGGTCGCAGCAGACGCAGAACCAGGCGCAGGCTGATGTGTTTGCCGCGTGGGAGACCGTCACGGCCGATGACGGCGTCGTCCCGTACCTGGACTGGGCTACGCCTAACTTCTACGACACGATCGCCGCGGCGATCCAGGAGTTGCTTGGCGGCCAGCTCGAGCCCGACGCATTCCTGCAGCGCCTGCAGGACGAGTACAGCAGCTACGTCGGCGGGTGACGACCGCCGCAGCGTCGCGCCCCGTCGCGGCTACATCGCTACCCCGGGAGTCCGGCAGGCGCCGGGCTCCCGGGGAGCCGCGCCGGGTCGCGTACCTCTACATCCTGCCCGCGTACGTCGTCTTCGTCCTGTTCATGCTCGTGCCGCTGGTACGAGCAGCCAACATCTCCCTCTACGAGTGGAACGGGTTGACGGCGTCCACCTGGGTGGGTTTCGAGAACTACCGCGAGATCATCGCGGACGCCGGATTGCGGGCGGCCTTCGGCCATGCCGCCGTCCTGATCTTCTTTTACGCGGTTCTTCCGGTAGTGGTCGCGCTGCTGCTGGTGGCCACCATGACCCGGGCCCGGCTGCGGGGCCTAGGGTTCTACCGCACGGTGCTGTTCGTCCCGCAGGTCATAGCGATGGTCGTGGTCGCCGTCGCGTGGCGCCAGATCTACGCGCCGGACGGCCCGCTCAATCAGGCGTTGCGGGCTGTCGGTCTGGACGGGCTGGCTCGAGCCTGGCTGGGCGATTTCAACTGGGCGCTACCCGCAGTGGGGTTCGTCGGAACCTGGGTGCAGACGGGCCTGTGCATCGTGTTGTTCCTGGCCGGGATCAGCAAGATCCCCCGAGACCTCTACGACGCAGTCCGGTTGGACGGCGCCGGCCCGGTACGCGAGTTCTTCACCATCGTCCTGCCGGCTCTGCGCAACGAGATAAGCGTGGCACTGACGCTCACCGTCATCGCGGCGCTGCGCAATTTCGACCTGGTCTACATGACCACTCGCGGCGGCCCCGGCAACGCCACCTCCGTTCCGTCGTTCGAGGTGTACCGGCGGGCCTTTCAGATCGGAGAGGTCGGTTCGGCGGCGGCCGTGGCCGTCACGCTGACCCTGCTGATCTTCTTGATCACCGTGGGTATCACCCGGGTGGCAGAGCGGAGCGAGTCGTGATCTCGCGCTCCGAACGATCGCTGAACTACCTGATCCTGAGCCTGTTCGCGCTCTTCGCGCTTTACCCCCTGCTGTCGATTCTGACCGCGGCTGTGGCCCCGTCCGGTGCCTCGGCCGGATTGCTGCCGACCGAGATCACGTTCGACAACTTCGCCGAAGCCTGGGAACTCGGCCGGTTCGGCCAGTACCTGCGTACCAGCGTCGTGGTCAGCAGCAGCGTGGTCGTGTTGGCAACGCTCATGTCGATCATGGCGGGGTATGCGTTCGGGACGATGCGCTTTCGCGGCAACGGTGTGCTGTTCTACCTGCTGCTACTCGGGATCATGGTGCCGACGGAGGCCATCGTCGTCCCGCTGTTCTTCGACCTGCGCGAGCTGGGGTTGACGAACACCTACTGGGCGCTGATCCTGCCTCAGACGGCGCAGTCGGTGGCGTTCGGTACGTTCTGGATGCGGGCGTACTTCAGGACGAGTTCGCGGGCGCTGGTGGAGGCGGCGCGGATGGACGGCGCCGGCCACTGGCGGACGTTGTGGTCGGTGCTGCTTCCCGTCGGCCGGCCGGCCATGGTCACGATGATCGTGCTCGTGTTCATGTGGACGTGGAACGAGTTCCTGATCCCCCTCGTCATGGTGACCGACGAGAGCCTGCGCACCGCACCGCTGGGGTTGGCCTTCTTCCAGGGCCAGTACACGGCGGACGTCCGGCTGCTCGCTGCCGGCGCTGCCATCGTGGCCGTGCCCGTGGTGATCGTGTACCTGTTCCTGCAGCGCCACTTCATCCGGGGCATGCTCGAGGGCTCCACCCGCGGCTAGGCCCTCGACTCTGCGCGTGCCTTCGTCAGCCCACCTTCCGGAAAAACGTGCTGGACGGGTCAGTTCCGTGAGACTGCGAGAAGAACGGCGTGAACGCTAGGCCGATGTTGGAAAGACCCTCGTAGTCACCGGTGAAGAAGCCGCCGGCGAATGGTGCGAGTCGCATGTCGAAGGAGGTGTCGGTGACCTGCACCTCGTCCGTCCAGTTGGCCGATTCAGCGCAGCTCGTCGTAGCCGGATGGCAGTGCACCAGGAAGTAGTCGGTCGGCAGAGTGCCCGCTGCGGGCGTGTTGTTGCGGAAGTCGTAGTACGTCACCGCGACAGTGCCGTCCGCCGCCACGTGGACCGACGGCGTGAAGGCCTGCTGGTTGCCTGGAGGAAGATCATCCGGTGTGAGGTTCACCTTGATCGGCCGCGACCACGTCAACCCGCCGTCAAGCGACTGTGAGAACGCGATGCTGTCGAACTGCCCGCCGCCGAAGCGGGCGTCCTGCCACACGACGTACAGGGCGCCGCTGGACGGGTCGACCGCGATCTCGGGGATGATGTCGCCCGTCCGGACCGGGTCGCCGGTGTCCGGGTCGGTGATCTCGATCGTGCCGAGCCGGCTGACATGAACAGGCTTGGACCAGGTCACCCCGCTGTCAGTGGAGCGAATCACGGCCACGTTACTGCCTCCCCGGCCGCCCTTGTTGTCGTTACGGATCTCGTTGAAGACGTTGACCAACGTGCCGTCGGGCAGCACGACGATCTGGTTACCGATGGTCTGGTCGTTCTGCCCGGGATCGTAAATCCGCCGGGCAGGCTCCCACGTAAGTCCGCCGTCGGTGCTTCTGGCGAACCACGCCGGTCCGCGGAAGGCTGCGGTGACGAAACCCGCAATGACGCTGGCCCGTTCAGTGGGCGGGAAAATCAACCGGTCCCACACGGCGTACACCAGGTCGGCGTCGGTCGGGTCGGCCGTGATCGTCTGCTTGTCATTGAACACGTTGGCGTCGAGATCTCTGATGACCTCCACCGGGTCGCTCCATGTCAATCCGCCATCGGTGGATCGGCTTGCCAATAGCGCGTGATCGAAGTCGCGCGGCTCGATCGGCGCGGCAAGGTCGTTGAACGACAGTGCCAGCTGGTGCAACGTGCCGTCAGGCGCGAAGGAGACCCACGGATCGGTAGAACGGTCGTACGTCCCTCCGGAGCACAGCGAGATGCCGGGAATGACGACCTCTTGCCAGGTCGATCCACCATCTTGGCTGACACCGGACACCAGTCCTCGGGCTCCGCCATTGGACCATCGGTCCTGCTGCCAGATCCCAACGACGTTGTCTGGGTCCGTCGGATTCACGTCGATCCACGGCTCGACCTCACTGTTGAGAAAGACAGTGCCGGACTGGGCCGCGATGTCGTCGGCCGCGCAGCCCAGGAAGGCGCTTGTGCCCGAGACTTGGATCAGCGGCCCTGCGGTCAACGGGCCGGCGATCGCCGGCACCGCACCCGCGACGATGAGTGAAGTAGCTGCAATGAGACCCACGGACCGCCGACTGGGCATGATGTCCCCTTACGTCGCTCCATACCCCTGCATCAACATGGCACCGTCGCCGAGCCCTGGCAAGCCCCTTGGCCCCGAACATCGCCGATGGCGTGGAGATGGCCCGCCTTGTCACCCACTTCGCCCAGCACGGGCTATCCAGCGGCGATCATCATTAGCTCGGCCGCCACGACATAGCTGACGCGCTCGCCGCTGGTACAGTCAAGCGGTCGCCGACTGACGAGGGAGCAGCGTGCTCGTCGTTCACGCAACCTTGCGTGACTCTGCGCTCGTGCTGTGGGCCGAGGATGCAGACCGTCCCCCGAGCACGCGAACGCGCCGCGACGTCCGTCTCCACCCCTTCGCCGCATCGGCAGACGAGCTCACCGACGCCCTCGGTGTGGACGGCGAACCCACCGAGCTGACGCTCTTCCTGCCCGGGACCACTACCGCGCCAGCACCCTCGCCCGAGTTGGGCCGGGAGACGCCATCAACTCGCGGCCACCTCCATCGTTGGCGGGTTCCCGCGCTCGCCGCCTCGCCCGACACAGCGCTGACCGTCCTGGCGAACATCGACGACGACAGCACCGCAGTCACGTACGGATCCGACGTCCGGTACCTCGCCGTTGTCGCCGGCTTCGCATGCGACCTGGTCAGTCGGGGGCGCGTCCTGCCCGGCATCACAGTCGAGCCGGACGGCGCCGCCGCCCGGTGGCGTCCCGTCCTCATCGGTCCGGACGCTAGCCGTCAGCGCGGGCTGGCCGAGGCCATGCCGCCGATCTGCCGCGCCGCCGAGGCACTGACCGGAGACATCGCCACGGCCGCCGAGATCGTCGACCAGATGGTCGCGAGCATCGCGGATTCCGTCGTGCGAAACCGCCTCGACGAGCCGCTCACCCAACGTCCCCGCCGGACGCCCACGCTCGCAGACCGCTGGCTTGCCGCCCTCACCGGCTCCCCCGTCTTCGCCGGCCCGGACGAGGACGTCACCACACTCCACGAGTCACTCGACGCCTGGTACCACGAGGTCAGCCGAGCCACCGGACCGGTTCGGGTGCTCTTCCGCCTGACTGAACCCGACGGCGACGGCCACGACACGTGGCGCGTACAGTTCGCCCTCCAGTCCACCAGCGACCAGAGCCTCGTCGTCCCGGCCGAGCAGGTATGGGACGGCGCCACAGCCGGGACGGTTCACCCGGACGAAGCACTCCTCGCCGGGCTCGGTCGCGCCAGCCGGCTCTTCCCGCGCGTTGACGACGCGCTACTCGAGGCCAGACCCACCGGGTTGGCATTGACCACCGAGGACGCGTACCAGTTCCTCAAGCGGGACGCTCCGCTGCTGCGAGCCGCCGGGTTCAGCGTCCAGCTGCCGCGATGGGTCGGTGCGTCCCGGCTCGGCGTGCGGCTGTCGACCCGGTCGACCACGCCTACCGATCCGCTCGGCGCCACCAGTGGCGGCGGGTTCAGCCTGGACGACCTTGTGCAGTTCCAGGCCGATCTCGCGCTTGGCGATGACATCATCTCGGCCGAAGAGTTGGCCGAACTCGCCCGGCTCAAGGTCCCGCTTGTCCGCGTCCGCGGCCAGTGGGTCGAACTGGACGACCGCCAGCTTGCGGCCGCGCTGAAGTTCATGGAGAGCCCGCGCGAGGGCACGATCACCGGCCGCGAAGTCCTCCACGAGGTGATCCACGGTGGTGGCGACCTGCCGCTCACCCAGATCGAAGCCGACGGGCCGCTCGGCGACCTGCTGTCCGGGCAAGCCGATCAGCGCCTCTCCCCCGTCCCGACGCCGGCAACTCTCGCCGCGACACTGCGGCCGTACCAAGAGCGCGGTCTCGCCTGGCTCACGTTCCTCGACCGCCTTGGCCTCGGCGCCGTGCTGGCAGACGACATGGGCCTCGGCAAGACCATCCAGGTCCTGGCGCTGCTCGCCAGCGAGCGAAACGGCGGCACAGCTCCACCACCAACGCTTGTTATCGCGCCCATGTCCCTCGTCGGGAACTGGCGGCGGGAGACCGAGCGCTTCGTCCCGTCCCTGCATACGTACATCCACCACGGGCCGGACCGGCGCCGGAGCGACGACTTCACAGCCGCCGTGGCCGCCGCCGACCTGGTCATCACGACGTACGGGACGGCCACCCGCGACCGCGACCTGCTGGCCGGCATCCGGTGGGCCCGCGTCGTCTGCGACGAGGCTCAGGCCATCAAGAACAGCGCGACGAAGCAGGCCACCGCCGTACGCAACCTTCCCGCCGACGGACGGGTTGCCCTCACCGGCACACCCGTCGAGAACCGCCTCGGCGAGCTGTGGTCAATCATGGAGTTCGCGAACCCGGGCCTGCTCGGCTCAGCTGCAATCTTCCGCCGCCGGTACGCCGACCCGATCGAGGAGGGCAACGACCCCGAGGCGGCTGCCGCGTTAAAGCGAGCGACGCAGCCGTTCATCCTCCGGCGGCTCAAGACGGACCGGACGATCATCTCCGATCTGCCGGAGAAGCAGGAGATCAAGGTCTGGTGCAACCTGACGCCGGAGCAGGCGTCCCTCTACCAGGCGACGGTCGACGACATGCTCGACAAGATCGCGAACTCAGACGGCATCGAGCGCCGCGGTCTGGTGCTGGCCACCATGACCAAACTCAAGCAGGCCTGCAACCACCCGGCTCACTTGCTCAAGGACGGCTCGGCCCTGCCCGGGCGCTCAGGCAAACTTGCTCGGCTCGAGGAGATCCTGGACGAACTGCTGGCCGAGGGCGACAAGGCGCTGCTGTTCACCCAGTACGCCGAGTTCGGCACGCTGCTCCATCCGTACCTCGCGGCGCGTCTTGGCCGTCCGGTGCTCTGGCTGCACGGCGGCGTGCCGAAGAAGCGCCGCGACCAGTTGATCGAGCGGTTCCAGAACGACGATGAGCCGACCGTCTTCCTGCTTTCGCTCAAGGCAGCCGGCACCGGGCTCAACCTGACGGCGGCGAACCACGTGATTCACGTCGACCGGTGGTGGAACCCCGCGGTGGAGGACCAGGCGACCGACCGCGCATTCCGGATCGGCCAGTGGCGGGACGTGCAGGTCCGCAAGTTCATCTGCATCGGGACGCTCGAGGAGCGCATCGACCAGATGATCGAGCGCAAAAAGGCGCTGGCGGAGAGGATCGTCGGTACCGGCGAGGACTGGCTGACCGAGTTGTCGCTCGCCGAACTGCGCGAGGTCATCTCGCTGGCGCCGGAGGCGGTGAGCGAGCAGTGAGTTGGTACTTCGATGAGCCAACGACCCGCCGCAAGGTAGAGGGCGGCATCAAAGCCCGCACCAAGCGCGGCAAGATCGGCGAGCGGTGGTGGTCACGCCGGTTCATCGACGTCCTGGAGTCCTACGGCGTCGGCGGTCGGCTGCAACGGGGACGGACGTACGCGCGAGCCGGGCAGGTCGTCCACCTCGCCTTGGGGCCCGGGATCGTCGTCGCGACCGTCCAGGGGTCGCGTCTCGAGCCGTACCGGGTGACAATTGGCGTAGAACGCCTCACCGACGAGCAGTGGCGGGACGTTGAAGCGGCCCTGGCCGGCCGTGCGGTGTTCCGGGCGAAGCTGCTCGCCGGTGAGATGCCGCAGGAGATCGAGGACGTCTTCGACGACGTCGGCGTGCCGCTTTTTCCAGAACTGTTGGCCGACTTCGACATGGACTGCAGCTGCCCTGACTGGGGCCTGCCGTGCAAACACCAGGCCGCCGTGCTCTACCTGCTGGCCGAGCGGTTCGACGACGATCCGTTCCAGGTGCTGCTGTGGCGCGGGAAGGAGCGGGACGACCTGCTGGCTCGCCTGCGGGCCAGTGCGCCGGCGGAAGCATCAGACGACCCGACACCGGTTGTCGATGCTCCGCTCAATGAGTGTGTGGACGCCTACTGGGAGCCGAGCGTCAGCTTGACAAGGCTGCGCACCCACGAGCCGCCACCGCCGTCACCATCCGATCTGGTGCTGCGGCTCGCTGAACCACCGGAGATTCACGTCCGGCGTCAGCCGCTGGTCGACCTGCTCGCGCCCGCATACGCAAAGCTCACCGCCGACTAAAACCCCCTCGCGGGAGAACTCAGGCGACTTCGTGTTCGCGGATGCGCTGGCTGATCAGCGCCGTGACGCCGTCGCCGCGCATGGACGCCCCGTAGAGCGCGTCCGCGATCTCCATGGTTCGCTTCTGGTGTGTGATGACGATGAGCTGGCTGTTCTCGCGTAGCTCCTCGTAGATCTCCAGCAGCCGGCCAAGGTTGACGTCGTCGAGCGCAGCTTCGACTTCGTCCAGCACGTAGAACGGGCTCGGCCGGGCCTTGAACAGCGCCACCAGGAACGTGACCGCGACCAGCGACCGCTCGCCGCCGGACAGCAGTGACAGCCGCTTGATCTTCTTACCCGGCGGGCGAGCCTCGACGTCGATGCCGGTGGCGAGCATGTCGTCCGGTTCGGTGAGCACAAGTCGTCCCTCGCCGCCGGGGAACAGCCGGGCGAAGACCTCGGCGAACTCCCGCGCCGTGTCCTCGTACGCAGAGGAGAACACCTGCTCTACCCGGTCATCGACCTCCCGGATGATGTCGAGCAGGTCTCGGCGGGTCCGCTTGAGGTCTTCGAGCTGCTCGACAAGGAAGGAATGGCGCTCCTCGAGTGCGGCGTATTCCTCGAGCGCCAGCGGGTTGACCTTGCCGAGCAGGGCCATCGCCCGCTCGGCCGCGCGGGCTCGCTTGAGCTGAGCCTCACGGACGTACGGCACGGGTTCGACCGGCTCGCCGTCCTCGCCGGGCGGCTGCAGTACGGGAAGGTGCGGGCCGTACTCGTCAATGAGAGTCTCGGCATCGACGCCGAACTCCTCGAGTCCCTTGGTTTCGAGCTGCTCAACCCGCATCCGGTGCTCGGCCCGGGCGAGCTCGTCGCGGTGCACCGACGAGGTCAGCTCGTCCAGCTCAGCGGCAAGTTCACGTGCCTTGCCGCGGGCTTCGGCCAGCTGACGTTCGTGCTCGGCTCGCGCCTGCTCCGCGGCCGACCGTTCGGCCGCCGCCAGCTCCAGCGACTGGTCAAGCCGCTCGATCACCAGCTGTGCGCCGCGGGCCACCGCAGCGGCCACCGTCGCGTGCCGGGCCCGGCGTTCAGCCGCCGCCACGGCACGCTCCCGAGCCGCACGCTCCTTGCGGGCGGCGCGTTCCAGACCCTCGGCGCGCCCGGCAAGTGCCCGAGCCCGCTCCTCGGCCGTCCGCAGCGTCAGGCGGGCCTCGGTCTCGGCTTGCCGTGCCGCGCGGGCGGCGCCGGCCAGGCGGTCGCGTTCATCAGTGGAGGGTTCGTAGTCGGCGTCGTCGCCGTTCTCGGCGGCTTCGAGCCGCCGCTCCAGCTCGGCCAGCCCGGCAAGGTCACGGTCGCGAGCCGTCTCGGCTTCGGCGATGGCCGTGGCAAGCCGCTCGGCCTCCTCGGCCGCGGACTTCGCAGTCGCACCCAGGGCCGCTAACCGCTCGGCGACGGCGGCCAGTTCAGCGTCCGACTCGTGCAGCTTTTTGACCGCCGCCGCTACCCGGGTAGCCGCGGCGTCGCGTCGCTCCGTGGCTGCGGCGAGCTCGCGCTGGATCCGTTCGGCGCGTCCGGTCGCCTCGGCCAGCTGGTCGGCCGCCTCGTCGACCGCTGCCTGTACTTCAAGCAAGCTGGGCGCGCTGGACGATCCGCCGTACGCCCGGTCGGCACCCAGTAGATCCCCGTCGCGCGTGACTGCGACCAGATCCGGAAGCTCGGCCACCAGGGCGCGGGCAGCGGCGAGGTCGTCAACCGCGACAACACCACGCAGCAGGCTGGTCAGCGCCGGTCGCAACTCGGCCGGAACCGTAACGAGGTCGACGACATATCGCAGACCGCCCGGCAGAGCCGGCCACTCCGCAGGGTCATATCGCGAGCCGCCGATCAGCAGGCCCGCGCGTCCGAGGTCGTCTTCGCGAAGTAGCCGGAGCGCCGCTACCGCGTCGTCGACCGATGCCACGGCCACCGCGTCGGACGACATGCCGAGCGCCGTGGCGACCGCAGCTTCCCACCCCGGCTCGACAGCGACCAATGCGGCGACCGAGCCGAGAAGTCCGGACACCCGGTCCGACGCCGCAAGCAAGGCTGCCGAACCGTCCCGCCGGGCGAGCCCAAGCTCGAGCGCCTCGCGGCGAGCGGCCAGCGCGGAGCGGTCGCGCTCGGCCGCATGCAGGGAGTCCTGGAGAGCGGCCAAGGCTGCCTCGGCGTCGTCGAGCTCGGCCTTGCACCGTTCGTGTTCGGCGTCCAAGCCCTGTTCGCTGGCCGACAGCGAGGCGATGGACGTTTCCACGGCTGTGAATTGGCGCTGTGCGTCGGTCGACCGCTGCAGTGCTTGCTCGCGCGCCGCGGTCAGCCGGAAGATTTCTGCCTCGGCCGCAGCGGCTCGCCGGCGCAGCCCCTCGACCTGCCCGGACAACCGCGCGTGTCCCTCGCGCCGATCCGCTGCGGCGCGAAGAAGCGCGGCCAGCCGGCGTTCCTCCTCCTCGGCCGCCTGTTCAGCCTCCCGCCGAGCCGCCACGGCGGCGTCCAACGCCTCGCGAGCTGCGGCGATCTCGGTGGCCAGTTCGGCCTCCTGCGACCTGACAGCCGCCGCCTCACGTTCGAGCTCGTCCGGATCGCGGCCTGTCGTCTCCTGCTCGGAGACCGATGCCAGGTGGCGCTCGCGTTCTGCGGCCAGGCTCGCCGTCCCGCGAAGCCGTTCGCGCAAACCCGACAAGCGGTACCAGGTCTCTTGGGCCTGCGCGAGGCGGGGAGCGATCTCGCCCATCTCAGTTTCCAGCCGGGCTTCGGCGGCCCGGGCCTGCTCCAAGGCGGCTGCCACCTCGTCGTGCCTGGCCCGCAGCGCGGTCTCGTCCGCGACCTCCTGCTCCAGGGACGCCCGCGCCTGGCTCAGCTCGTCGGCGAGCAGACGCAGCCTGGCATCGCGTAAGTCGACCTGGATGGTCGCCGCCTTGCGAGCAATCTCGGCCTGCCTGCCCAGTGGTCCGAGTTGGCGGCGCAGTTCAGCTGCGAGGTCCTGAACTCGGGTGAGGTTGGCCTGCATCGCCTCCAGCTTGCGCAGCGCCTTCTCTTTGCGCTTGCGGTGCTTAAGGACGCCGGCGGCTTCCTCGATGAAGCCCCGCCGCTCCTCTGGAGTGGCCGACAGAATCGAGTCGAGCTGGCCTTGCCCGACAATCACGTGCATCTCGCGGCCGATGCCGGAGTCGGAGAGCAGTTCCTGCACGTCGAGCAGCCGGCACGGCTGGCCGTTGATGGCGTATTCAGACCCGCCGCTGCGGAACATCGTCCGCGTGATGGTGACCTCGGAGTACTCGATCGGCAGCGCACCGTCGGTGTTGTCGATGGTGAGCACGACCTCTGCGCGGCCCAGCGGGGGCCGTCCAGGCGTGCCGGCGAAGATGACGTCCTCCATCTTGCCGCCGCGCAGGCTCTTGGCGCCCTGCTCGCCCATCACCCAGGCGAGCGCGTCGACCACGTTGGACTTGCCCGAACCGTTCGGGCCCACGACACACGTGATGCCGGGCTCGAAACGCAACGTCGTCG
The DNA here is from genome assembly GCA_036374175.1 of Jiangellaceae bacterium. Lineage (GTDB taxonomy): Bacteria > Actinomycetota > Actinomycetes > Jiangellales > Jiangellaceae > JASLBX01. The sequence goes on from DASUUH010000125.1 coordinate 67,312, forward strand.
ACGAGGCGAAGGACTTGAATCCCCGCAGCGTCAAGCTCTTCAGGTACAAAGGGCGGACTCTCTTGTGAGCTTGGTCAGGTACGCCGGGGAAGCTGACGTCATGCTATCGGTCGCGGCCACCATGCGCGGTGATGAACCCGGCTGCCCGCGTGTCGCGGGCAGACCGGGTGCCGTAATGAGGGTCAGGCCAGAGCGGGCTCGCGCTCGGCGACCTCACCGATAACTGGGCCCGTCTCCGTTGCGTCGGCTAGCGAGTCGTTCTCAGCCTGAAGCCGAAGTACCTCGGCCTCGAGGTCATGTACTCGCTGACGCAGCCGCCTTACCTCGGTAACGAGTCGAGGGTCAGGACCACCGACGTGCCCGAGGAGCGCCTTCGCCATCTCAGGAATCCTCCACAAATCTGGAAAGCCAGGCCAGACCACCTCACCGCGACTCGGGGGGTCAGGCCGCCAATTCAAGGGTCGCACCACCGAACAGCGGGGTCAATAGGACACATTTCGATGCGCTCGTCTCACACCGGAGAGAACCGTCACCCCGTCCGGAAACCACGCATGCCCGTTGGCGCATTCCATGATACCGCGACTTGGCGCACGTGTCCCGGGGTAGGTCGGTTGCGCAACGTTTCAATGAGTTCTTCGCAGGAATCTCGCGGTCCTTCCGCCACGACTTCGACGCTCCCATCGGGCAGGTTGGCGGCGGTTCCGGCCAGGTTCAGCTGACTGGCAACACGCTGGACGAACCAGCGGAAGCCGACGCCCTGCACCCGGCCGGTCACCAGCAGGACTATCTGGGCCTGTTCACTCTCCGTCCCCATATCTCTAGTTTCGCCCGGTTGTCGTTCGATCACGTTCGGCAGGCGGAAGGGGGTTACCAGTGGGGGTTGCGGGGACGGCGCTGGCACCGGGGGCACATGTAAGACGAGCGGTTCATGAACGGATCACGACGGATCGGCGTGCCGCACCGAAGGCACGGTTCGCCGGCCCGGCCGTACACGGCGAGGCCGCGTTCGAAGTAGCCGCTGTCACCGTTGACGTCGACGTACAAAGCGTCGAAGGACGTACCGCCGGCCGCCAGCGCAGCGGCCATCACCTCGCGCACCGCCGCGAGCAACTCGAGCAGCACGGGACGGGTCAAGCTCGCTGTCGGCCGGGCATAGTGCAGCCGCGCGTGCCACAGCGCCTCGTCGGCGTAGATATTGCCGACACCGGAGATGAGTGTCTGGTCGAGCAGCGCCCGCTTGATCCCGGTACGCCGGCGCCGGACAGCGGTGACGAACGCGCCGTCATCGAACTCGGGAGACAGTGGATCCGGAGCGATGTGGACGATCTCGGACGGGACACCGTCCGCGTCCACTACGACCGACACGGACAATCCGCCGAACGTCCGCTGGTCGACGAACCGCAGCTGGGTACCGCGGTCGGTGAAGGTAAACCGCACGCGAAGGTGCATCTCGTCCGGCGCGGTGGCCGGCCGGACGAGCAGCTGCCCGCTCATGCCCAGGTGGCCTAATAGGGCAGATCCGCTGCTCAGGGACAGCCACAGGTATTTGCCACGGCGGCGGGCGCCAGTAATGGCGGCACCGGCTAACAACCCGGCGAAATCGGCCGGCCCGGCGAGATGCCGGCGGACCGCACGCGGGTGCAGCACCTCCACGGCGCTGATGGTGCGGCCGACGACGAACTGGTCCAGCCCCCGGCGAACGACCTCGACCTCGGGCAGTTCAGGCACTCCGGGGGCCCTACGTGTGCTTGGCGGAATCGCCGTTGAACGATCTCAACGCCCGCCACGCGGTCTCGGCCGCTTGTGCCTCGGCTTCCTTCTTGCTCTTGCCTTGGCCGGTGCCGAACACCGTTCCCCCGATCACTGCTGAAGCGGTGAACATCTTGGCGTGGTCCGGTCCCTCTTCGCTGACCTGGTACTCCGGCACACCGAGCCCGAACTCGGACGTGAGCTCCTGCAAGGAGGTTTTCCAGTCCAGGCCGGCGCCGAGCGTTGCCGACTCGTCGATCAGTCCGTCAACCAGCCGGTGCACGAGATCAGCAGCGTGGCCGAAACCGCTGTCCAAATATACCGCGCCGATCAGCGCCTCGACCGTGTCGGCCAGAATCGATGACTTGTCGCGCCCGCCGGTGGTCTCCTCGCCTCGGCCGAGCCGGACGAACTCGCCGAGCCCCAGTGACCGTCCAACGTCGGCCAGCGCGCGCATGTTGACAACAGCCGCCCGCAGCTTCGCCAATTGCCCCTCGGACAGGTCCGGGTGACGGCGGTAAAGCGCCTCCGTCACGACCAAGCCGAGCACGGAGTCGCCAAGGAACTCGAGGCGCTCGTTGGTCGGCAGCCCGCCGTGCTCGTACGCGTAAGAGCGGTGCGTCAGCGCACGTTCAAGCAGCTCGGCGTCGATCACGACTCCGAGCCGATCGGAGAGTTCCGCGAGCGGTAGCGCCACGCGGTATTCCGACCCGCGGGTCAGACGTCGCCGACCTGGCGACCGTTGTACTCGCGGAACAGCGGCGTGCCCTGCGAGTCCTCCACGACGTGGGCGCGATGCGACACCACCCAGACGATGCGACCGTTCTCGGTGCGCTTCTGGATCTGTGGCAGCTTCGCCTTCCACTGCGCGCGGCGGTGGCGGGTGTTGCTCCGGGACATTCTCCGCTTCGGGACGGCCACGGCTAACTCTCCTCCGTCGGGCCGGCCCCTTGGTTGAACTTCGGGCCGGACACATCGTTGCCCTCGATACGCAGCTCGGCCAGAGCCGCCCACCGAGGATCGGTGGTCTCATGGTGGTGCGTCGGGTCGTCAGCCAGCCTGGCCCCGCATTGCGGGCACAGGCCCGGGCAGTCGTCCCGGCACCGCGGTGCCTGCGGCAGTGCCAGCACTACCGCGTCGCGCACCGTCGGTTCAAGGTCGATCAGGTCGCCTTCAACCACGGGCACGTCTTCGTCCGCCTCCGCGCCGGCTTCGTCGGCGCGTTCCGGATAGAAGTACAGCTCCTGGAACTCGACAACCGTTTTACTGTCGATCGCGTCCAGGCAGCGCACGCACTCGCCGGTCAGCGGCGCCCGTGCCGAACCCGACACGAGCACGCCCTCCATGACTGCCTCGAGCCGGACGTCCAGCTCAATGTCAGCCCCTTCGGGCACACCGACCACGCCGCCGATCCCGAGGTTGGCTGGGGCCGGCACCGACCGTCGGACGCGCTGCATCACCCCTGGCCGGCGCCCGAGCTCGTGAGTGTCGAGCACGAGCGGCGTTCGCGGGTCGAGGGTGCTCAGCGTGACCAACTCTCGTCGTTGCGGGCAAGCCGACTCGTGGCCTCGGCGCGAGGCCGACATGCAAGGTTACTAGAGACACGGCCGTTGGGCACAATCGAGCGCGCGCCCGCTCAGTCGGCGCGAGCCTCCTGTGGCCGGGTGTCCGGCGCCGGCTCGTCCTGCTCGGCCGATTCGTTCTCGGGAGCGCCCGGAGACTCCGGTACGTCAGCTTCGGCCGGAGCGGCGTCGTCGAGTTGGCCGGCGGCCTCGCGGATTCGCTCGTCGGTGCTCGCGGAGTCGGGACGTTGAGGTGTCCACCCGCCTTCGGGTGCAGGGCCGGTCGCGGCTGCGGTGGCCTCGGGCGTACTGACCTCGTGTGCGGGCTCGGAGCCGCCGGCCGGCAGTTCAACGCCGTCGGCCGCTGGCGAAGTGCCCAGCGCCGATTGCCGCCGCGGTAGGTCGGTCCGCTGCCGAGGACCGTCCCAGTCCGGCGCGGCGCGCCATTCCGGTTGCGGGCCCCACTCGCCCAAGTCGCCTGGTTCGAGCGCACCGCCGCCTTCGGACGTCCGGGTGCGGCGCGGTAGCGGACGAGGCTCGGGTGCCCGGTCGATCGGGGCCGGAGCCGCCAACTCGCGGTACAACCCGGGCTCGGCCAGCCGCTCACGTCCCTGCCGAATCGTCTCCAGGATGTTCGTGACCGACACCTCGAGATGGGCCAGTTTGGCGTCGACGTATTCGTCGATCTCGCGTGATGTGCGCTCGGACCGTTCCTGTGCGTCCTGGATGAGTTCGGCGGCTTCGATTCGGGCCTGGCGCAGGACTTCCTCCTCCGACACCATGCGCCGGCGCTCCTCGATCGCCGCTGTGAGCAACCGCTCGGCATTGGCGGTGGCTTCGTAAAGCATCGCATCGCGCCGGATGAGAATCGCCTCGGCCTGGGCTAGATCGTCCGGCAACAGCTCACCAAGTTCGGTCAGCAGCCGGGTCAGTTCGGCCTTGTTGACCATGATCGATGACGACATCGGTAGCGTGCGCGCAGCCGCCACCAACGCCATGATCTCGTCCAGCTTCTCCTGAACCTTCACATCTGCCACCCCCGCTAGCGTTCGGCGAGACGTTGAGTCAGCCTTCCAAGCACGGTATCGGGCACCAGGCCGGAAACGTCACCCCCATACGAAGCCACCTCCTTGACCAGGCTTGACGAAAGGAACGAATAGTCCGGGTTTGTGGCGACGAACAGGGTTTCGAGATTGGACAGCCGGTGGTTCATCTGCGCCATCGACAGCTCGTACTCGAAGTCGGTGACCGCGCGCAGGCCACGCACGACTGCGGGAATGTTGCGGTCGCGGCAGAAGTCGACGAGCAGGCCTTCGAAGCTTTCGACGGTGATATTGCCCAGCGGTGCGGTGACCTCGCGCAGCATCTCGATGCGCTCGTCGACGGTGAACAGCCCCTTCTTCGACACGTTCACCAGCACGCCCACGACGACCTCGTCGAAGAGCGGTGACGCCCGCTCGATGACGTCCAGGTGACCGTTGGTCACCGGATCGAAGGAGCCGGGACAAACGCAACGTCGCATTTCACCCTCCGCAGGGTCCACAAGTCACCCAGCCGGCCGACCGTACCAGAGCCGGGTCTCGCCGTATTGCCGGTCTCGCACCGCCTCCAGTCCGGCCGGCCAGAGCACCGGCTCGCCGCGGCTGGGGCGTTCGACCACTACGACCGCGTCGGGCGCGAGCCAGCCGGCTGCCAGCGCGGTCAGCATCTCAGTGAGTTCGTCCGGCCTCATGGCGTAGGGCGGGTCGGCGAGCACGACGTCGAACGGCTTGTCGGGCGCCGAGGCCAGGGCGCGCCCGACGGGGGCCGCCAGCACGTCGACCTCGCCGAGCCCCACCGCTGCAATGTTGGTTCGGATCATTCGCACAGCCGCAGCATCGGACTCCACGAGCAAGGCGTACGCCGCACCCCTTGAAATCGCCTCGAGGCCCAGCGCGCCACTGCCGGCGAACAGGTCAAGCACACGGAGCCCGTGGAACGGCCCGATCATCGACTCAAGCGAGGAGAACAGCGCCTCACGCACTCGGTCGGAGGTGGGACGTGTGCCACTGCCGCCGGGCACCTTCAGCCGGCGGCCCCGGGCAGCACCCGCCACGATCCGTGTCACGCCTTCTCCAGATAGTCACGCTCTTCCGCGCCGAGGGCTGCGACGGCCGCCGCGAGGTCCGGGTGCCGCTCCAATTCGGGATCGGACGTGACGACAGAGCCCGCTGCCTCGCGGGCGATCATGATCAGGTTCTCATCGCGAAGAACTCGCAGCAGCCGCAGGCTCGAGCGCCGACCCGACTGCTCGACGCCGAGGATGTCGCCCTCGCGGCGCTGCTCGAGGTCGACCTGGGCCAGGTAGAAGCCGTCACGCGACTTGGCAACCGCGTCGAGCCGATCACGCGCCGCGGTGCCGGCGGGCACGTCGGTGACCAGCAGGCACAGCCCGGGAATGTCGCTGCGGCCGATGCGGCCCCGCAGCTGGTGAAGCTGGGAGACTCCGAACCGAGTCGCGTCCATCACAACCATCATGGATGCGGTCGGCACGTCGACCCCGACCTCGATGACGGTGGTCGCGACAAGCACCGGCACCTCGCCCGTTGAGAACCGGCGCATCGCTTCGTCTTTGTCATCGGGCGCCATCCGGCCGTGCAGAATGCCAACCGGCACGTCGGCCAGGGGCCCGGCACGCAGCATCTCGGCGACGTCCATCACCGCTACCGGACGCCCGGGCCCGCCTGCTGGGCCGTCCCCGTCGTCTGCGCCGTTGTCGAGGTCGCCGCCGATCCGCGGGCACACCACATATACGCGGTGGCCTGCGCCGACCTCCTCACGCACCCGCTGCCAGGCCCGATCGAGGTACTGCGGCTTCTCAGCGGCGGGCACGACGTGGGTCTGGATGTCGGCCCGTCCGGCAGGCAGCTCACTCATCGTCGACACCCGCAGGTCGCCGAACACCGTTATCGCAACCGTGCGGGGAATCGGTGTGGCTGTCATGACCAGCACATGCGGGCGGGTATTGGCCGGTCCCTTTTCGGCTAGCGCGGCCCGCTGTTCGACGCCGAATCTGTGCTGTTCGTCGACTACCACGAGCCCCAGATCGGCGAACTGCACATGCTCTTCCAGCAGTGCGTGGGTACCCACCACAATGCCGGCCGGCCCCGACGCAGCCGCCAACAGCGCCGCACGCCGTGGGGCAGCTGGCATCGACCCGGTGAGCAGCGCAATCTGGGTACCGACCTCGGAGCCGCCCAGCATGCCGCCCTCGGCCAGCGGGCCCATCAGCTGGCTGAGCGTGCGGTAATGCTGGTGGGCCAGCACCTCCGTGGGCGCCAGCAGGGCCGCCTGGCCACCGGCGTCGACGACCTGCAACATCGCCCGCAGTGCGACCACGGTCTTGCCGCTGCCGACCTCGCCCTGCAGCAGCCGGTGCATGGGATGGCGTTGAGCCAGGTCGGCGGCGATCTCGTCGCCCACCTCGACTTGCGCCTTGGTCAGTTCGAACGGCAGCTGGGCGTCGAAGAGGTCGCGAAGACCGTCGGCCCGCGACGGGCGCGTCGTGGCCGGTAAGGCCTCTACGCTGGCCCGGCGCCGGGCCAGCTCGACCTGCAGGACGAATGCCTCCTCGAAACGCAGGCGGTGCTGGGCCTTCTCGACGTCCGCCATCGACTGCGGCTGGTGGATGACCCGCAGAGCCCGGTGAGCGTCCATCAGGCCGAGCCGCAGGCGCAGCGACGCGGGGATCGGTTCGGGAACGTAGTCGAGCTGGTCGAGCAAGGTGTCGACGCATTTCGAGATGCGCCAGGTGGGCAGCTTGGCGGTGGCGGGGTACACGGGGATCAACTGGCCCGCGAACGATGTGACCGCACGTGCTGCGTCTTCCATGTCATCGAGCATGTTGTAGTCGGGATGGGTGAGCTGGCGCTGGCGCTGATACTGCGACACCTTGCCGGCGAACAGCCCGATCCGGCCCGGCTGCAGCTGCCGCGCGTGCGAGGACAAGAACCGCTCTGACTTGCCGAAAAAGGTCAGCGACAGTTCGCCGTACCCGTCGGTGACCAGGGCTTCGAGCATCCAGCCCCGGCGGGACCGCATCGGTCGCAGCTGAGCTGTCTTCACTCGAGCCAGGACGGTGACGTGCTCGTCGACCCGCAACGCGTCGAGCTCGGTCAGCTCGCCGCGCTTTTCGTAGCGGCGGGGGTAGTGACGCAGCAGGTCGCCCGCAATGTGCAGGTCGAGCGAGTCAGCCAGCGCCTTTGCGGTCTTCTGGCCGAGCAGGCGCTCGAGCGGGTCGTTGAACGACAGGCCCACTACTCCACCCCAATCAGCAGCGGGTACCTGGCCTGGCCACCCGCGTAGACGACGGTGTCGACCTCTGGGTGTTCAGCATGCACGACCCCGCCGACAGCATCTGCGAGCGGACCGTCGGCGTCCTGACCGGTCACCAAGGTCACCAGCTCTCCGCCGACCGCGAGCATCCGTTGCACGACCTCCGTGGCAACCCCGGCCAGGTCAGAACCGATGATCGCGAAGTCGCCCTCAACCACACCGAGCACGTCGCCTGGGTGGCAAACCCCCGCAGACGTGACCGCCTCACGAGCCGCGATCGTGACGGCCCCATGTCTGGTGCGGCCGGCTGCGGATGTCATAGCGACAACATCGGTGTCGAACGCCCGGCCGGGCTCGTGAACCGCGACCGCCGCCAGCCCCTGAACCTGCACAGTTGTCGGAATTACGGCCACTCGCAGGCCGTGAGACCTCGCCTCGGCAGCCGCCGCCTCCGCCACCGGGATGCCGTCCCGATCGTTGGGCAGCAACACCACCTCGGCGACGCCGCACTCGCGGATCGTCTCGAGCATCTCCGCCGTGGACGGGCGCCGGCCGACGGGTGTGCGGACGACCGTGGCGCCCGCCGACTCGAACAGCTCGGCCAGCCCGTCGCCCGCGGCGAATGCCACAACTGCGCGTCCGGTCCGGGCCGGCGCCGGTGTCTGATCGGGCAGGTAGGTAATCCGGATCTGGCGCGGCCGGCCGGCGGTGATGCCTGCCTCGATGGCGGCGCCCGGATCGTCAACATGGACGTGGACGTTCCACAGCGCGCTCGCGCCGCTGCCACCGCCGACGACGAGAAGAGAATCACCGAGCGGCTCCAGCGCGGCGCGCAGCGCGGGTATCGCAGCCTCATTGGCGTCGAGAAAGTACATGACCTCGTAGGCCGGCCCGGACAACGCCGGCTCAGGTGCTGTGAGCATCACTTCAGGCACACCGTGGAAAGCCAGTTCCCGGGGCCGCGGCAGCGGCCGGCGGCCGGTGAGCACCGTGTCGAAGGCGTCGAGAACCACCGTCAACCCGCGGCCGCCCGCGTCGACGACACCCGCCCGCTTCAGAACATCGAGCAGGTCGGGTGTGCGTTCGAGCGCCTCGCGCGCGCCGCGGGCGGCCGCCAGGGCGACGGCCGGCAGCGAGGCCTTGCCGCTCAGGGCTGCCTTTGCTGCCTCCGCGGCCGCGCGGGCGACGGTCAAGATGGTTCCCTCGACCGGCTTGGCAACCGCCGCATACCCGTCGCGCGCCGCCCGATCCAGCGCTGCGACCAGCGCGGCGGCGTCGCTGCCAGGTGCTGCCGATGCGAAGACCTCCGCAACCCCCCGCAGCATCTGAGCCATGATCACGCCAGAGTTGCCCCGCGCGCCGAGCAATGCCCCCCGCGCAGCAGCGGCCATGACGCTCGCGAGCGTGCCGTCCTCTCGAGCCGCTGCAGCCTCCGCGGCGTGCGTCGCGGACTCCATGGTCAGATACAGGTTCGTTCCAGTGTCGCCGTCCGGGACCGGGTAGACGTTGAGGGCATCGATCTCCTCGCGGGCCTCCGCAAGGCCCTCTAAGGCCGCCTGGCACCATCGGAGGGCGACTCGTGCGTCCAGCACCGGCTCTCGCGTCATGACCTTCCTCGGCTGGGGCTCTGTGGAAGCGTAGCCGCCTGCGGACACATGGCAGCAGTTTGGGTTCACCGGCTCTTACCGGGTATCCTGCTGCGGTTGCCCGCGGCGGGGCTTCGCCGCTGGGTGCGCCAATGTCGTCACCTCAACATCTACCCGCTAGGAGTCTCCCGTGGCTGCCAACTGCGACGTCTGTGGCAAGGGCCCGGGCTTCGGCAACTCGATCTCGCACTCGCACCGCCGGACGCCCCGTCGCTGGAACCCGAACATCCAGACCGTGCGCACGACCGTGGGCGGCA
>DASUUH010000126.1:0-25333 GCA_036374175.1 Jiangellaceae bacterium
CATTGCGGACGGTTACGCCATTTGCTTGTGCAGGTTCTCGTCCAGCGCGTCGAGGAACTGCTGCGTTGTGAGCCACTCCTGGTCACCGCCGACGAGAAGGGCGAGGTCCTTGGTCATCTGCCCGCTCTCGACGGTCTCGACACAGACCTGCTCGAGCGTCTCTGCGAAGCCGACGACTTCTGGTGTGTTGTCGCGCTTGCCGCGGTGCGCGAGGCCACGCGTCCACGCGAAAATCGACGCAATCGGGTTCGTCGACGTCGGCTTGCCCTGCTGGTGCTGACGGTAATGGCGAGTGACCGTGCCGTGGGCCGCCTCGGCCTCGACCGTGCCGTCCGGCGTCATCAGCACCGAGGTCATCAGTCCGAGGGAACCGAAGCCTTGCGCGACCGTGTCGGACTGGACGTCACCGTCGTAGTTCTTGCACGCCCATACGTAACCGCCCTCCCACTTGAGCGCCGCGGCGACCATGTCGTCGATCAGCCGGTGCTCGTAGGTCAGGCCCGCCTTGTCGAACTGGTCTTTGAACTCGCTCTCGAACACCTCGGCGAACAGATCCTTGAACCGCCCGTCGTAAGCCTTGAGGATGGTGTTCTTGGTGGACATGTAGACCGGATAGTTGCGGCCGAGCCCGTACTGGAACGACGCGCGGGCGAAGTCGCGGATCGAGTCGTCATAGTTGTACATGCCCATCGCGACCCCGCCACCAGAGAAGTTGGCGATCTGCATCTCGACCGGCTCGCCGCCGTCGGACGGCGTGTAGGTCATCGTGACGGTGCCGGGGCCTGGGACGACGAAGTCGGTGGCCCGGTACTGGTCGCCGTGCGCGTGACGGCCGATGACGATTGGCTTGGTCCAGCCTGGAACCAGCCGCGGGATGTTCGAGATGACGATTGGCTCACGGAAGATCACGCCGCCGAGGATGTTGCGGATCGTGCCGTTCGGCGAGCGCCACATCTTCTTCAGGCCGAACTCCTCGACGCGCGCCTCGTCTGGCGTGATCGTGGCGCACTTGACACCGACACCGTGCTCCTTGATCGCGTTCGCCGCGTCAACGGTCACCTGATCGTCCGTGGCATCGCGGTGCTGGATCGACAGGTCGTAGTACCGCAGGTCGATGTCCAGGTACGGGTGGATCAGACGCTCCTTGATGAAGGCCCAGATGATACGAGTCATCTCGTCGCCATCGAGCTCGACTACCGGTCCGGCGACCTTGATCTTCGACATGGGTACCTGCTCCTCAGGCTCTTCCGCTCAATTCTCTCGACGTCAAGATACCCGGTGCTGGAGTGGCCACGCCAACGGGCTCCCGACCATTGCCCCGCAGCGGCTTTGCACTGTACACGCGTGGAAGCGCTCCCTCTAGGTGTGCACTGCAAAGTCGTGTGCACTGCAAGGTCGTTGGGCTATCTCGGCGCACGACAGCTGATCGTTACGTCGGACGCTGATCGTAACGTCGTTACAAAACGCGATGGACGATCCTAACGACGTTACGATCAGCCGACGCCGTAATGATCAGCTACCCGGACGGCACTCACTCCCATTCCGGCGTTCTGACTTCAGATCAGGCCGAGCGAGTTGACAGCGTCCCGCTCGTCCCGAAGCTCCGCCACGGACGCATCGATGCGCGTGCGGGAAAACTCGTTCACATCCAAACCTTGGACGATTTCGTACCGGCCGTCGCGCGACACCACCGGGAAGGACGCGACGAGACCTTCCTCTATGCCGTACGAACCGTCCGAGACGACGGCCGCGGACGTCCAGTCGCCCTCGGGTGTGCCGTGCAGCCAGTCGTAAATGTGGTCGATAGCGGCGTTCCCCGCCGACGCAGCAGAGGACGCGCCACGTGCGTCGATGATCGCTGCACCACGCTTGGCCACCGTCGGAATGAATTCGTCGGCCAGCCACCCCTCGTCGACCAGCTCGGCCGCGGGTTTGCCGCCCACCTCGGCGTGGAAGATGTCCGGGTACTGCGTCGCGGAGTGATTGCCCCAGATGGCCAGCTTGCGGATCTCTGATACGCCCACCCCCAGCTTGCCCGCCAGCTGCGACAGGGCGCGGTTGTGGTCCAGCCGGGTCATCGCAGTGAACCGGTCGGCCGGGACGTCTGGCGCATGGGCCTTCGCGATGAGTGCGTTGGTGTTCGCCGGATTGCCCACCACGAGCACCCGGACGTCGGAAGCCGCGCCGGCGTTGATGGCCGCGCCTTGCGGCCCGAAGATGCCGCCGTTGGCCTCGAGCAAGTCGCCGCGCTCCATGCCCTTCGTCCGCGGCCGGGCACCGACGAGCAGGGCGACGTTCGTGCCGTCGAAGGCCCTATTCACGTCGTCGGTGACCTCGACACCGGCCAGCAAGGGAAACGCACAGTCGTCCAATTCCATGGCGATGCCCTCGGCCGCCTGCACCGCCTGCGGGATCTCCAGCAGCCGCAGCTTGACCGGCGTATCGGCGCCAAGGAGCTGTCCGGAGCCGATCCGGAACAGCAGCGCGTAGCCGATCTGACCGGCCGCGCCGGTGACGGTAACAGTGACAGGCGCCTTCGCCATGACGTACTCCTCGTCGCACAAGTGGGGTCAGTTGCGGATGTTATGTCGCGTCGCGCAGCCACCGCAGCAGCGGGTCGGCGTCCCAGTCATTGATCAGAGCCAGGGCGGCCAACAGGCCACCGACACCCAGGATGGCCAGCGTTGTGACGTCCATCCAGCGCGATCGTACCCGCAGCAACCCGGCCCACCGATCGGGCAGGACCGCCCGGAGCACCGCGGCCAGGCACAGCGCTGCGGCGAACACCACGGCGCCGCGCTCGTATTCACGGTCGGCGAACACGAACCCGATGCCCGTGCCGGCGACGACGAGCACTGCCAGCGCTGGCCACTGCCGAACGGCGGTCGCACGCCGCCGGCGCACCCCGCGGTGCGGCGCCACCCTGGGTGGCTTGGCCTCAGCGCTCAGCAATCGGCACCCACCGCTGGTCGCGCGGGCCGGTGTACTCGCTGTCCGGCCGGATCAGCCGGTTGTCCTCGTACTGTTCGATGACGTGGGCCGTCCATCCGCTCATCCGCGAGATCGCGAACACCGGCGTGAACATGTCGTGCGGAATGCCGAGGGCGTGGTAGACGCTCGCTGCAAAGAAATCCACGTTGGGGTACAGGCCCTTGGCGTCGAGGACGACCTGCTCCATCCGCCGCGACATCTCATAGTAGAGCGAGTTGCCGGTCAACTCGCCAAGCTCCTCACTCATCCTGCGCAGGTGGGTAGCCCGGGGATCCTCGGTCTTGTAGACGCGGTGCCCGAACCCCATCAGCTTCCGACCCGCGTCAAGCTCGGCGCGGACAAACGGCTCGACTCCGTCGGCGCCGTTGTCGATGGACGTCAGCGTCTTCATCACCGCCTCATTGGCCCCACCGTGCAGCGGCCCGCGTAGCGCGCCCATCGCACCGGCGATCGCCGAGTGCATGTCCGAGAGTGTCGCCGCAATCACCCGCGCAGTGAACGTCGAGGCGTTCATCGTGTGGTCGGCGTGCAGGACGAGGCACTCGTCGAAGATCTCCGCAGCCCGCGGGCTCGGGTGTTCGCCCGTGATCTGCAGCAGGAAATTGCCGGCGATGCCGAGTTCCGGATCCGGGTCCGGGACGGACGTGCCGCGCCGGGCAGCCTCGTATTTGGCGACGAGGACGGGCATCTGGGCGGCCAGCCGGGTGGCCTTGCGGCGGCTTGCTTCGATCGACGAGTCGCCTGCGTCTGGGTCGTCCACCGACAGCGCCGAAACGAGCGTTCGCAGCGCCTCCATCGGAGTGCCACTGGTGATCACATAACTCAGCAGCGCCTCGGCGGTGCTCCCGATCTCGCGAGCCTCGGCCAGCTCACCGGTCAGGGTGTCCAGTTCGGACTGGCTCGGCAGATGACCACGCTGGAGCAGGTGCACACACTCTTCGAACGAGATCTTGCCCGCGATGTCGTGGATGTCGTACCCGCGATAGAACAACCGGCCCTGGCGACCGTCGATGTCCGAGATTGCCGTCGACGCCGCGACGACGTCAGCCAGGCCGCGGGGCGACTTGTCAGCCATGCGGTGACCTCCTCGATGTTTCGGACACCTTACCGGCCAGCAGCGCTCAGTTGGCGCTCAGCGGCTTCCACTACGTTCGTCAACAGCATTGCCCGGGTCATCGGTCCGACCCCACCGGGTACGGGAGCGAGGTGACCGGCCACGTCGGCGACGGCCCGATCGACGTCCCCGGCAAGCTTGGCCCGTCCGGACTCCGCGGTGCCGACCCGCGTGATGCCGACGTCCACGACGGCCGCCCCCGGTTTCACCATGTCCGCGGTGACGAGGCCCGGCACGCCGGCCGCCGCCACGACGATGTCAGCCCGCCGGACGTGGCTCGCCAGGTCAGTCGTACCGGTGTGGCAGAGCGTGACCGTGGCGTTCTCACTGCGTCGGGTCAGCAGCAGGCCGAGCGGGCGACCGACGGTGACACCGCGCCCGATCATCGTGACCTGCGCCCCGGCGATCGGCACCTCGTACCGGCGCAGCAGTTCGACGATGCCGCGGGGAGTACACGGCAGCGGCGCATCGCTCATTAACACCAGACGCCCAAGGTTGACCGGGTGCAGACCATCGGCGTCCTTGGCCGGATCGATCGCCTCGAGCACACGCTGCTCGTCCAAACCGGCGGGCAGCGGAAGTTGGACGATGTACCCCGTGCAGTTCGGATCGGCGTTGAGTTCGGCCACGGCGGCTTCCACGTCGCCCTGGGGGGCCGTCGCAGGCAGATCCCGCCGAATTGAGGCAATGCCGACCTCGGCGCAATCGCGATGTTTGCCGCTGACGTACGCCTGCGATCCCGGGTCGTCACCCACCAAGATCGTGCCCAAGCCGGGTGTGACACCCGCAGCAGTCAGCTTGCCCACCCGCTCTTTGAGGTCAGCCTTGATTGCTGCAGCGGTAGCCCTGCCGTCGAGGATGATCGCGTTCACAGTTACCCCAGTCTTTCATGGATACAGGTGTCGCAATCGCCTGTGGGGCAGCCGCGGAGGCGACCCACCGCCTGGCGGCAGCCGCGGGTCAGCCGCTCTTGCGGCGGAACATCCGTTGCGCGTGGGCCCGCTTGCCGTGGGACTTGGCCGCGCCGTCGTCCTCGACACCCTGCGCGGGCGCATTGTCCTTGCGCTGCTTACGTTCGAGCGCCTCTCGGAACTTGCGCCGCATGTCGTCGTCTGGCTGCTGCTTTCCGGAAGTACTCACGGCGTTTACGGTACCTGAGCCGCTGACCGGTGCACGCTTGTTTCCGTTAGCCGCCGGCGTTGCCGTACACCGTCACGTGCACGTGGTCGTAGTGGTTCGCGGTCGCCGACCCACGATCCTCCATCCACCGCCAGCCCTCGTCGGCCCGCTCGACCGTCCAGATCTGGCGCGACCAGATGACTTCGCTGACGCCAAGCTCCTTGTAGTGCTCGCGGACCCACGCGGCGATGGCATCGCCGAGCGAACTGCTCGACACCATGATGTCCAGCGCATGGCCGGTGCTGTGCTCGCCTCCGCCGCCACGCAGGCCGCCCCACGAACTGACCTCGGGGAATTGCGCGCACACCGCCCGGTAGACGCGGATGGCATCCGGCGTCAGCCCGGACTCGACCGAAGTGCCGTCGGGACACTCGGCGTACGAGATCTCTGAGCCAGGCTCGGAGCTGGGCTCGGTCTCGGACAGGAACTCACCGCTGACCCAGGCGGCCCGATCATTATGGACGATCTGCACCCAGGCGCCATCGGTCTCGCCGGTGACTCCGACGCGCGCGCCGTACGCCAGTACGGTGATCACGTCGTGATCCTGCGACGGTCCGGTCCGGACGTTGAGCGCGGCAGTGACGTACATGTGGGCGACGACTTCGGGCACGGGCTCTTGCGTAGGAGTCGGCGTCTCGGTCGGTTCCGGCGTCGGCTCAGGCTCGGGAGACTCCGTCGGCTCTGGAGTAGCCGTCGCTGCCGTCGACGGGGTCGACTGGCCCGCAGGCGAGCGGTCCACCGATCCACGGCTCAGTGGCGGGGCGGACCTGAACGGTTCACCGAACGCCGTGACCTGCTCCAACGGGGGTTGCTTGGGCTCGCCATCCGGCCATACCGCAACAGCCATCGGAGCGCTTACCACGACCGTGGCCGGCAGTGCCATTGCCACCATCCGCCGCCTGCGCGACGTGGGTTTGGCGTGCCTATGACGACCTCTCGGCACTAGCGCATCACCCTTCGCTGTCTGCCATCGTCACACTTGCCGCCGTACAGGCAACCACACATCTGGCGGTTTGTCACACCGGCATGCCCACATTTGCGCCGATCACCAGGCCCTCATCCAACGCGGCTGGGTCAGTGGAAGAAGTGCCGAGTTCCCGTCAGGTACAGCGTCACTCCAGCCCGCTGAGCTGCGGCGATGACGTTATCGTCGTTGACCGAACCACCCGGCTGGACGATCGCCTGGACGCCCGCCGCTGCCAGCACTTCGAGCCCGTCCGGGAACGGGAAGAATGCGTCCGACGCGGCCACCGAGCCGGCCGCCCGTTCACCCGCCCGCGAGACGGCGAGCCGCGCTGAGTCGACCCGGTTTACCTGGCCCATCCCCACGCCGACTGCTGCGCCGCCGGACGCGAGGAGGATGGCGTTGGACTTCACCGCCCGGCAAGCCCGCCAGGCGAACACCAGGTCGGCCAGCACGTCGCCGGACGCAGGGTCGCCGGCAGCGAGCGTCCAGCTCTCGGGGTTGTCGCCGTCCGCGTCGATGGTGTCCACCGCCTGCATCAGCATCCCGCCCGAGACCGGCCGCGTCTCGACGCCACCTCGGCGCCGGGCTTCGGCGCGCAACAGGCGGACGTTCTTCTTGCGCATCAGGACGTCCAGCGCGCCAGGGTCGTAACCGGGCGCCACGACCACTTCGGTGAAGACTCCGGCGACCTGCTCGGCCATCTCAACGCTCACCGGCCGGTTGGTTGCGATCACGCCGCCGAACGCAGACACCGGGTCGGTGGCGTGCGCCAGCCGGTGGGCCTCGGCGATGTCGGTCCCGATCGCGATGCCGCACGGGTTGGCGTGCTTGATGATCGCGACGGCCGGCTCAGTGAAGTCGTACGCGGCCCGGTGGGCGGCATCGGCGTCAACATAGTTGTTGTACGACATCTCCTTGCCGTGCAGCTGCTCGGCCGTGGCCAGGCCTGCCGCGGCGTGACCGGCGACATACAGCGCGGCGCGCTGGTGCGGGTTCTCGCCGTAACGCAGGACGGACGCGCGATCCCAGGTGCCGCCCACCCACGCCGGAAAACCGGAGCCGTCGTCGGTTGGCGCGACGACATTGCCCATCCAGGACGCGACGTGCACGTCGTACGTCGCAGTGTGGACGAATGCCTCCGCGGCCAACCGCTGCCGTTGAGCCAGGGTGAATCCGCCGGCCCGCGCCGCGACCAGCACATCCCCGTACCGAGCCGGGTCGACCACGACCGCCACACTGGGGTGGTTCTTGGCCGCCGCCCGAACCATGGCCGGCCCGCCGATGTCGATCTGCTCCACGCACTCGTCGACGCTGGCACCGGACGCCACCGTGTCGGTAAACGGGTAAAGGTTGCACACGACCAGGTCGAACGGTGCGACGTCGAGCTCTGCCAGCTGGCGAACATGGTCGTCGCGCCGCCGGTCAGCCAGGATGCCGGCGTGAACCCGCGGATGCAGCGTCTTGACCCGCCCGTCCAGACATTCGGGGAATCCGGTCAGCTCCTCGACCGGCGTAACCGGCACCCCTGCGGCCGCGATGCGTGCCGCAGTCGATCCGGTCGACACCAGCGCCACACCTGCGCCATGCAGGGCGGGGGCAAGCTCGTCCAGCCCGGTCTTGTCGTACACGCTCAGCAGGGCACGGCGGATGGGAACACGATCGGCGGTCATGATGCTCCTTCGTCACGGTGCGACTGGCGGCTCATGGATCGTCACCCGCCGGCCGTCGATCGACCAGCCCTCGCGGGCGAGGCGTCCCACATAGTCGACGAGTTGACGGCGCTCGGCCTGCTTGATGCGTTCGGTGAGCGACTCCACCGTGTCGCGGTCGTCTACCGGCACGGCGACCTGGGCCACGATCGCACCGGTGTCCATACCGGCGTCGGCGAAGAAGAGCGTGGCTCCGGTGATCTTGACGCCGTACTCGAGGGCATCCCGTGGCCCGTGGATGCCTGGGAAGGCCGGCAGCAATGTGTTGTGAGTGTTGATGTAGCGGCCCCCGAACCGCCGGAGGAACGGCTCCCCGACAAGTTTGAGAAAACCTGCCGAGACGACGAGATCGGGATCGTGGGCAGCGACGTGGTCGGTCAGCGCGCGATCCCAGTCTTCACGGCTCGGGTACTGCTTGAGCTCCACCACGAAGGTCGGCACACCGGCCTCGGCCGCGATCTTCAACCCGCGGATGCCATCCCGGTCGGCTCCGACCGCCACCACCTTCGCCCCGTAGTCGGCGTCGCCGCACGCGTCGAGCAGCGCTTCGAGGTTGCTGCCCGTACCTGAGATGAGAACCACCAAGCGGGCGGGCCGGCCGACGGCAGGACGATGCTGCACGGACAGTGACAATACCGTCGGTTCAACGGGCGGCCGACCGCCGTTGCCGGCCGGGTAATGACCGGCCGATCAGCGACACGATCAGCGCTGGCCCGCCCACCAGGCCGGCCGTGGCGGCGGCAACCTGCCATGGAACCGGCCCGATGACGCTCAGCCGCTCCGCTCCGGCAGGCCCGCCGGACAGCGCCGCGAGCAGTGCCATTGCCGCTACGGTTACTGCTATCGCCATGACGACACCCGGCGCCGCATCGCGCATCAACAGCAGTCGGCGACGGATGACCAGCCCAGCCAGCAGGCCGGCGAGCACCGGTCCGGCCAGCGCGAGCCACCCGACGGCACCGAGGTCGTCTGAGGGCAGCGCGCCGAGCGGGGGCAACGCAGGCACCAGCCCCATTTCCACCCCACCCGGCGCGACCGACGTATCGGCGCCCACGGCGAAGCCTGGGCCGAGGGCGAATGCGGCAGCCCACACCACCGCATTGGGCACCATCGCTGCGGTGATCGCACCGAGGACGACGATGCCCGGCAGGTCCGGATCCAGACGGGCGGCCACCGCCCCGATGCGGTCGCCATGGAGCAGACCGGCGGCCGCTACCAGGCCGGCGCCCACGGCGATAAGTGTGGCCACCGCCACCGCCGCCGCGCGCAGTGCGGTGCGCTGCCATTGCTCCAACCGACCGAGTAGCGGCCCGGCCAGCTCGGCTTCGCGGATGACACCGAGGCTTGCGGCGCACGCAGCGATCAAGAGGGTCCACAAGACAGCACTGTGTGGTGCGGCGGCCATCCGATCCGTTCCCGCCAGTCCCGCTACCAGCCCACCACCGGCCGCATAAGTGGCGGCGGCAGGAACGAGCACTCTCGCGGACGCGCGGAGGCCGACTACGCCGGAAACGTGCGCCGACCAGCGCGCAGCGCGGTAGATCAACAGTGCAATGAGCACGGACAGCCCACCGGGCACGAGTTGGATAGTGGTGCCGTCGACGCTCAGGCCTACCCGGTGCGCTGCGAGCCAGACAGTCGCCCCAATCCGCAGCGGTTCGCTCACCGGAGCGTCGGCGCCACCGCCGATCCACACCACGAGGCCGGGCAGGCTGGCCAGCGCCAAGCCGGCCACGAGCGCCCAGCCGGCCGCGAGCAGGGCGGCCAGCCACGGCACCCGCGACCCCCAGCGCGGCTCGTCGCGCCGCAGCAGCGGCCGGGCCCACACCTCCGTCACCGTTCCATCCTCACCGGGTCGGCGGCACTGCGACGGCCAGCGACACGCCCCCGCCGAACATTCGTCGGAGTTTGGCGCAACCAGTACCGCCATCCGGGGGTCATGACGGTTGAACCACAGCAGAGGGCGGGTTCACCCAAGATTTCCGGCGATGACGCAAGCGAGGACCCCGATATGACCGCGCAGGATCCGCTCCGAGAAGGGCCGCCGGCCCTCGAGTCGGATTTGCGCCGCCGGTGCCAGGTGAACAGCGGCCGGGTGACAGTCGCCGCCTGTCGGCGGAACGCACGTGTCGCACGGGTTTGTGGATACGGACCCGGCAGCATCGGAAGAGGCGTTATGAATTATCTGGACTCTGGACGCAACCAGATGCGGGGTTCAGGCGTCCTAGCCATAGAGCCCGGCTCCCCACCAGCCGGGCTCGCCACATATCAGCAGTGGGGGGCCATGAGCAGCCAGTCGGAGGAGTTCGACGCGTTCTACCACGCGACGAACCGCCGGTTGTTGCATCAGATGTACGCGATGACCGGAAACCTCGCCGACGCGCAAGAGTGCGTCCAGGAGGCGTACGCGCGCGCTTGGCAGCACTGGAAGACGGTCCAACAAGCCGAAGACCCCGCTGCCTGGGTCCGGACAGTCGCCTGGCGCATCGCGGCGAGCCGCTGGCGGAAGACCCGCAACGGGCTGAAGGCATTCGCCCGGCAAGGCCGTCCCGAGCACACCCAGCCACCGTCTCCCGACCACGTCGCCCTGGTCTCTGCGCTCAAGGAGATCTCCGAGGAGCAGCGCAGGGCGATCGTTCTGCACCACCTCGTCGGCATGTCGGTCGAGGAGGTGGCCCGTGAGGTGGGAGCGCCGGTGGGAACGGTGAAGGCCCGGCTTTCCCGTGGCCGCGCCGCGCTGGCACAGATACTTCGCGAGGAGCCGATTGGGGGTGACGCGGATGTCCACTGAATGGGGTGATCTGGAGCGTCGCCTTCGCGACCTCGGTTCTGACATCGGCGGCGCGCCGCTGCCCGGTCCGGACGCGGCCCGGCACCGCGCTCGCCAACGGACCCGTCGGCAAGTGGCCGGTGCGGCCGCCGGAATCGCCGCAGCGGCATTCGGGGTGATCGCGCTGGGCGGGCTCGGCCCGCTGTCGACGTCGCCACCCGAACCGGCTCATACGCCGACGCCGGTGCCCAGCCCGACTGAAGACGCCGTCGAACCGGGCAGTGAACTGGCCTTGACTGTCGAGGACCTGGAGGCGTCGTCGGGCGCGGACGAATTGGTGGGCTGGCAACAGGTCGACGGCCCACCCGGCGAGCCGTTCCTGTGCGCGCCGGCTCCCGGCGATGCCGACCGAGTGATCGAGCGGTGGTTCCAACCGTCGCCGGACGGATACCTCCATCAGATCATCGAGATCAGCACCTCGGATGCCGCTCAGGCCAGGTTCGACTCGGTCATTGACGAGTTGCTGTCGTGTGTCGAGGAGCGCAGCGCCGACAATCCAGACGACAACTGGCTCAGCGCCGTCTGGACGGTGGCCGGCATCGGCGACAGCGCCTGGCTCGGCGAGTACATGGTGGAGCCGCGCAGCGCCGCCGGTGAACTGATGGTCGTCCAGGTGAACGTGGTGCTGGCGGGCGACACCGTGACGATCATCACTCGTGGTGGTCCGAGCATGGAGGGCCATAACGTCGGCCCACTGCCGTATGAGGTCGCGACAGTGGCGGCCGACCGACTGTGCACCTGGGCCGGCCGCGACTGCTCCGGTGAACCGACGCCACAGCGGGTGTACCCGCCCGTCCAAAGCGACGCCGAACCAGGCTGGCTCACCGTCGACGACGTCGTAACGGCCATGCCGTACTTCGGCACCATCGGCGAGGTCGGAGAAATCTTCGACGGCGAAGACTACGGCCACATCTGCATGGAGCAAGCGAATGCGGTGGCGGCGGGAGCCACGATCGTTCCGAGACGGATGTACAGCGACCCGCTGGACGATGCCCTGGAAATCCAGTTCTCCGAGTACGTCGCGCAGTTCGACACGAACCAAGTAGCGCGAGCCCACTACGAGGATCTGCAAGCCGCCGTGGAAGCATGCGGAGGCGACGTGCTGGGTGGAATTGAGGACTCCGGCTACCAAGGCTCGGCTTGGCGAGTGGGTGACGAGTTCCTAGTGTCGCATCTGGGCGCAGTCATCAACGGCTCGAACGTAGCCGTGATCGTTCTGAGTGAGCCATCGTCAGCGCAGGATGAGCTGCCTGCGGACCAGACGCTCGCATTGCTGGACCGTGCTGGTGCTCGGCTGGGTGACCTCGAGTAGCTTGCTGGTCCGCGTCGTAGCGTGGTGACCATGACACGTGAGGACGCGGTCGCTCGCGATCTGGCGGATCCGTTGGCTCCGCTACGCAACCGGTTCGAACTGCCGGACGGGTTGATCTACCTGGACGGCAACTCGCTCGGACCGTTGCCGATTGGCGTGCGCGACCGCGTCGCGGCCGTCGTGGCCGAAGAGTGGGGCACCGACCTGATCGCTTCCTGGAACATTCATGACTGGATAGGTTTGCCGGCTCGAGTCGGCGCAAAGATCGCCCCGTTGATCGGAGCGGCGACGGAAAGCGTCATCGCCGGTGACTCCACAAGCGTCCAGTTGTTCAAACTCCTGGTAGCCGCGACGAGGCTGCGGCCGGACCGGCACGTGATCGTTACAGACGCCGTCATGTTCCCGACCGACTCGTACATCGCGGCCAGCGCCGCACGGATGACCGGCTGCGAAATCCGGTGGTGCGAACCGTCGGATGTCGAGGCGTCGCTGGACGAGGATGTCGCCGTTCTTGCCCTTACCCACGTCGATTACCGAAGCGGATGGATCCACGACGCGGCGGCGCTGACCGCGGCGGCGCATGCCGTCGGCGCGTTGGCCTGCTGGGACCTCTGCCACTCCGTCGGCGCCATGCCGGTAGAGCTGGCCCAGTGGGACGCAGATCTGGCGGTCGGCTGCGGATACAAGCACCTCAACGGCGGACCCGGCGCGCCGGCGTTCGCGTACGTACATCCGCGCTGGCACGACGTTCTCGATCAGCCGCTGACCGGCTGGTTGGGGCACGCCGAGCCGTTCGCGTTCGAGCCGACCTACCGCCCCGCTGCCGGCATGGCGCGCGTCCAGACCGGAACACCTGCGGTCCTGTCCATGAGCGCACTCGACGCCGCCCTCGACGCGTTCGCCGGCGTCTCGATGGCTGAGTTGCGCGCCAAGTCGCTGGCCCTGACCGACCTGTTCATCGCGCTGGCCGACGAGCGCCTCAGGGCGTACGGGGTGAGCGTCGAAGCGCCGCGCGAGCACAGCCGCCGGGGCTCACAGGTGTGCCTGCGGCATACCGAGGCCTACGGCCTGGTGCAGGCGTTGATCGGCCGTGGCGTGGTCGGCGACTTTCGGGCGCCCGACCTGGCACGCTTCGGGCTCGCGCCGATGTACACCAGATTCGTCGACGTCTGGGACGCCGTGGACGCGGCCGCCACCGTCCTCGAAACCGGCGCGTTCACCCGTCCCGAGTACACGACCCGCCGGTTGGTGACGTGATCGCTAGCGCCCTTGCATGAGCTCGCGCATGATGCGGGCGGTCTCCGACGGCGTCTTGCCCACCCGCACTCCTGCGGCTTCCAGTGCATCGGCTTTGGCGGCTGCCGTCCCGGACGAGCCGGACACGATCGCGCCGGCGTGGCCCATCGTCTTGCCCTCTGGTGCAGTGAAGCCTGCGACATAACCCACGACCGGCTTGGTCACGTGAGCCTTGATGTAGTCGGCAGCCCGCTCCTCTGCGTCGCCGCCGATCTCTCCGATCATGACGATCGCGTCGGTCTCAGCGTCGGCCTCGAACGCCTCGAGGCAGTCGATATGGGTCGTGCCGTTGATCGGGTCGCCGCCGATGCCGACACACGTGGAGAAGCCGACGTCGCGCAACTCGTACATCATCTGGTAGGTCAACGTGCCGGACTTGCTGACCAGCCCGATCCGGCCCGGCTTGGTGATGTCGGCGGGAATGATGCCGGCGTTGGACCTGCCGGGGCTGATCAAGCCCGGACAGTTCGGTCCGATGACGCGGGTCGTTCCGGAATTGATGGCGTGCTGGTGGAAGGCGGCGGTGTCGTGCACCGGAATGCCTTCGGTGATCACCACGACCAGCGGCATTCCAGCGTCCACGGCTTCTACAACCGCGTCCTTGGTGAACTTCGGCGGCACGAAAACAACCGACACGTCGGCACCGGTCATCTCCATGGCCTCCTTGACGGTGCCGAACACCGGGACGGACGTGCCGTCGAAGGCGGCGGTCTCGCCGGCCTTGCGCGGGTTAACGCCACCGACGATGGTCGTGCCGGACCGCAGCATCCGGGCGGTGTGCTTGGTGCCCTCGGATCCGGTCATGCCCTGGACGATGACCTTGGAGTTCTCGGTCAGGAAGATAGCCATTGTTCGTCCGCCTTCACTTCGCCGCGGCGAGTTCGGCCGCGCGTCGCGCAGCGCCGTCCATCGTGTCGACCTGTTCGAGGTGGGGCAGGTTCGCCTCGGTAAGGATGCGCCGCCCCTCCTCGGCGTTGTTGCCGTCCAGCCGGACCACCAGTGGGTGCGTGATCTCGTCGCCCCGGCTTTCCAGCAGCCCGAACGCCTGGACGATGCCGTTGGCCACCTCGTCACAGGCGGTAATACCGCCGAAAACGTTGACGAACACGCTCCGTACGTCCGGGTCGGACAGGATGATCTCAAGCCCGTTGGCCATCACCTCGGCCGACGCACCACCGCCGATGTCGAGGAAGTTGGCCGGCTTGACGGTGTGCCCCTCCACGGCGAACTCCTCGCCGGCGTAGGCCACGACGTCCAGCGTCGACATGACCAACCCCGCACCGTTGCCGATGATGCCGACTTCACCGTCCAGCTTGACGTAGTTGAGGTCCTTCTCCTTGGCCCGCGCCTCGAGCGGATCGGCTGCCGCGGTGTCGTGGTACTGCGCGTGGTGCGGCCTGCGGAAGGCCGCGTTGTCGTCCAGGGTTACTTTGCCGTCCAGCGCGACCACCCGCCCGTCCGGCGTTTTGACCAGTGGGTTCACCTCCACGAGGGTGGCATCCTCGCCGGTGAACACGTCCCAGAGGTGGACCAGCACGTCGATCACCTGGTCGCGGACGTCCGGTGTAAACCCCGCAGCGTCGGCGATCTCTGCCGCCTTCGCGGCATCCACGCCCGCTAGGGCGTCCACCGGCACCTTCGCCAGCGCCTCCGGGCGCTCGACGGCCAGTTGCTCGATTTCCACCCCACCCTCGACACTGGCCATGGCCAGGTACGTCCGGTTGGCCCGGTCAAGGAGGTACGAGACGTAGTACTCCTGCTCGATGTCGCTGGCCTCGGTGACGAGCACGGTGTGAACCGTGTGGCCCTTGATGTCCATGCCGAGGATGGCGGCGGCCTTCTCGGCCGCTTCGTCGGGTGTCGCGGCCAGCTTGACCCCGCCGGCCTTGCCCCGGCCACCCGACTTCACCTGTGCCTTCACGACAACCTCGGTGCCGATTTCGTCGGCGGCGGCTCTCGCCTGCTCGGCGGTTTCCGCGATCTTGCCGGGCAAGACCGGTACGCCGTGGGCGGCGAAGAGTTCCATCGCCTGGTACTCCATCAAGTCCACAGTCTGCGTCCTGTTCTTCTCACTTGACGCCGGATCAGAGGTCGCGGATGGCCCGTCGTCGCAGGGCCGGCCGCCCGTCCAGAGCCTAGTCCGCCAACTCAGTGCCAGCAGCACGGGGTGTGGGCCACCCGGTTCCGCCGGGCGGCCCACCAGCACACCTCGCGTACCGACGTCGGTGATGCGAGCGCGCGGCGCGGTGACGGTCCGCCGGTAGCTCAGCTCTCCTCGATCGGCCAGCAGTTGCCGGTGTTGAACGCGCCGTCCTCATCGGCAACGAGAGCATGGTTTCCGTCGGCGATTCTGGCGCACACCTTCGGCGCGCCGCCGAGGGCGGCAACCTTGTTGCTATCGACCGGGTGGACCGACGGATTCTGATCCTCGATGTACCAGTCGCCGCGCTCGTCGGACGATGCGTGGGTGCCCATGATCTCCGCGGGCGGTTCCGCGCCTGCCGCATCGGCGCCGTAGAAGTGGACGTGGAAGCCGCCGTCGATATCCGGAGTCGAGCCGGCCCACTCCGCGTCGTACTCGATGACGAGCTCACCCTCGGCGATCGTCGCGCTCGTGATACAAACCCAGCGCTCATTGGACATGATCGCCTCGGTACATTGCTCGTCGGCCGGCAGTTGTGGCTCTTCCTCGGCCGGTTCATCAGTGGGCTGCTCGTCCTGCTCGCCCGCGTCTGATTCGGCCTGCCCGGCCACGAGATTCTGGTCGGGCCGCTCGCTGGGGTCGTCGTCACCGCTGAGCGCCCAGGCACCGAGCGCAATGGCACCAGCAAGGAGGACGCCGCCGACCGCCAGCAGAGGTACCCGAGACCGTCCGCCGGACTGGGCCGGCCGGGTGGGTGTGCTCCCTGACCCGCCATCCGAACGGCCGGGAACGGCAGAATTTGACGTGTCTGCTGGCTCCCAATCTCCTGAGCCGGCCCGGGGCATCATCATCGTCCGCTCAGCCGGCGGTTCGTCGTACTGCGGCGGAACCGGCTCAGTCGGCCGTTGGCCGACGACCTCACCGAATGCGGCCGGAGACGCCGCGGCGGCGGCAGCAGCCCCAGCGCCGGCCGCGGCACCAGCGGCCGCTGCGGCACCCGCGCCGGCCCCCGGAAATGCTGCACCACCAGAGGCTGGAGCATTGGTGCCATCGACAGCGGGCGACGCTGTCCCGGCACCACTGGCGACCCACGCGGCACCGAGTGCGATCGCGTGCTTCGGGTGAGCGTCGACAGCGACCGGCCGACCCAGCTCGGCACCGACGAGCTGTGAAACGATCGGCATCCGCGACGACCCACCGACGAGCAGCACGGCGTGCAGCTGTTCCGGTGTCACACCGGCCGATCGCAACGCTCGGCGCAACGCTTCGATCGATTCGTACAGCACCGGTCGGACCATCGCCTCGAGCTCTGCCCGGGTTAGGCGAACCTCGGTGTTGAGGTTGGGCAGTAACACTGGGATGGAGACGTCGGTGTCGGTCGACAGCGCCTCTTTGGCTTCGATGCACTCCTCCCGCAGCCGCGCGACCGCCGCGATGGCCGCCGGATCACCCTCGTCAAGCTCGTCGAGCTTGTCGCCGATGGCCCGGTTGACGTGGTTGAACACGGCCGCGTCGAAGTCGATGCCACCGAGGCGCTCGATCCCTTCGGGTTGGCCGAGGATCTCGAAGCCGGTGGCCGTCTTCCTCAGCACGGCGGCGTCGAACGTCCCGCCCCCGAGGTCGTACACCGCGACCAGCGCATCCGTCGGCACCGGCCGGCCCTGTGCATAGAAGGTGGCGGCGGCCTCGGGTTCGGTGGTGAAGCTCACCGGTTGCTCGAGGTTCGTCATCCGGACCGCCTGCTGCAACAGGTCCAGCTTGTACGGGCCCCAGTTCGCCGGATGGCACACGGAGATCGAGTCGGGCTCCGCGCCCTCGCGCGTCGACACCTCGTCCACGACCCAGCGAAGCAGCCGGGCCATGAGAGCCTCGGCGGCATAGGGCACGCCACCGAGCAACAGCGGGGTCGGATCGCCGAGCCTGCGCTTGAATTCGCGCGCGACCCGGTCCGGTTCGGTCAGCGCACGCCGGCTGGCGGTCTCGCCGGTGAGGAACGTCTCGTCCGAACGCAGCAGCACGACCGATGGGATCGCCGCGCCGCGACTCCCGAGCGAGGCGATCTCCACCCGGCCCTCGCGCCAGGTCGCAGCCGCGGTGTACGTGGTTCCCAGGTCGATTCCAAGTGCGTACATCACAGACGCTCCCATGGCTCGGTCGTGACCGCGGACCGGGGACGATATGGGGTTGTCCCCGACGCCGCGACGGTGGATGTGTTCGTACAGTTGATGGCATGACTCAAGGCCGGCCCCTGCATACCGTCTTCACGGAGTTGCTCCGCGATGACGTTGCGCGGCAGGCGTACGCGGCCGACCCCGGCGGACTTCTCGACGCGGCCGGCCACGGTGAGCTGCCCGACGATCTGCTCGCCGAAGCGATCGTCAGTTTCGCCGACACCGCGCCGCCCGAGGTGGCCGAACATCTCGCGCCGTTCGTCATGGCGCACAGCGCCGTGCCGCTCGACGACACCGAGCCGCCCGTCGCGACCACCGGGCTTGAGTTGCTGGCGGACGCACCGGCCGATGTCGCGGACAACGCGGGTGCGGATGACCTCGACGCTGTGTTCGACGGGACGCAACTTGAAGCCGGCCCGGCGTTCGTGGATCCCGGCACTTCGCTCGACGACCTGGATTTCGGCGGCGGGGCCAAGGACACCGCGCAACCGGCGGAGGACCCGGGAACGCCAATCGAAACTCCGCATTCCGCGGAGATGCTCGAGGCTGACGCGTTCGACGAGCTTGGTCCCGTCGATGACCTCCCGCCGAGTGAGACGGCACCGGAGCCGGACGGGTTCGACACCGAAGACGGCGGCCTGCCCGAGTAGCGGTACTTTCAGCCCGCTCATCGTTGCCTCGCTTGTTCGAGATCCCCCGCTGGCCGCGAACCGTCACCGTGGCGAGCGAGGTCGGCAAGGATCCCCTCGCAGGATCGCACCGCGATACGTGCCGCGACGGCCAACTCGTGGCTGGTCATCGGGTTCTCCGCACGCTGTTGCCAGTTCGCGAGCGCGGTAGTCGCGGCCGCCCGCACCGCCGTGGGGTCCGCATCCGGTGGCAGCCGAAGCCGGTCGTGCGGCGCGCCTCCGGCTCCGCCGATGATGCGCTCGAGGTCGTCAAGGACTGGCTGCTTGCCGGTCACCCATCCCGCTCGGAGCGAGGAAAGCACCCGCAGCTCCCGGAACGGGTGCGCTGAAGCGACCACTTCCTCGACGGTTGCGGCCACCGCATCGCTGCCCGGGCGCGGTTCGATACGCGTCAGTGCATCGAGTGCCAGCAGCGCTGAGCGGCATTTCAGTACGTCGCGCCGCTCGAAGAACAGCGATTCCAGCACCGCGCGGAGGTCGTTGACGCCGCTGCGCTCGGCGAGTTCGCGGGCCAGCTCCGTGGCCGTCGATGCCACGGCTCGCCTCAGCAGGGCCGTGGCGAGCCGGATGCCGAACAGGCCGAAACGACCGAGCAAACCCTGGCGCTCGATCGACGTCAGGCCAAGCTCGGGCATCAGCTCCGCGAACCGATCGGCCGACAGCAACAGCGATTCGACTTCTCTGGCCGGTCGCTCGGCGAGCTTGCGGAGCTGCTGCACTTCGGCTTCGGTCAGGGTCGCCGCGGTTTCGGCCAGCAGCCCGGCTACCGGCACGACCGTCTGAACGACTCGCCGTACCTTGGGATCGGCGGCCAGCCGGGCGGAGATCCGGCGAGCCGAGGCCATCGCGTCGAGCCGGCCGACCCCGATCTCGTCCGCCCGGGATAGCACGCCGATCGCATTGATGGGGTTGGGGCGGGACACCTCGGTGTCGTGGAATGCCTGTAGGAACTGCACGTCCTGCGGATGCAGGTGCCGCATCAGGTAGAGGACGGCGTCGGCCGGCGTCTCGTCCTCCGCAGTGAGCACCTGCCACGTACGCCGAGCGGTAGCCTCCGACAGCGAACCGATACCGGGCGTGTCGATCAGTGTGGCGGTGCGCAGCGCCTGCGATGGCCAGGACACGACGAGTTCGTCGACCTCGTCCGGCGACAGGCCGGCCAGGTCGATGTCGAGTGCGCCGTCGTCACGGCTGAAACGCAACTGGCGTGGCTCACCGTCGCGCGGGTGGGCGACCACCTCGTACGTGTGGCCGTCGCGGTACCACGTGATGATGCGGGTGCACTCGCCGGCGTCGGTCGGGGCCAGCCGTTCGCCGACAAGAGCATTAAGCAGCGTCGACTTGCCGGCCTTGACACGGCCTGCCACGGCCACCCGAAGTGGCTCGTCGAGCCTGGCCCGCACCGAAGTGAGCCGCTCTGCGTACTCGGAGCCTTCGTACACCGCGAGCGCTTGATCGAGAGCCGCCCGGGTGCGGTCGACGAGAGTCACGCGATCACCGCCTCGGCGTGCTTACGCAACTCGCGAAGGCGACCCAGCTCGGCATCGACGTCGGCGATCCGCTTGGCACGTTCGGCCTTGGTCCGGTTCGCCGCCTCCGTCGCCGACTGCAACGCCTGTGCGGTCGACCGGTTGAGCTCCTCGGCACGGGCGCTGTAGTGGTCGCGAAGTTGGCGCTGGATTCGCCGCAACGTGTCGCGGGAATCTTTGCCGACCCGGAAGCTGATCTCATCGCAGTACCGGCGCGCTGCGTTCTTGGCCTGGCTTCGGCGCTGGGTCAACTGGCGCTTCTTCTCGGCCCGCAGCCCGCCGATGCCCATCGCCAACCCGATGCCCACGGCGATCGGGCCAAGCGTGAGCCCGGCCATGCTGCCCAGCATGGTGAACATCAAGATGCCCATGTAGGAGCTCTTCAGCGCGGTCATCGCCTGCTTGCGCACGCCCATCTTCTCGAGCTCCATCTTGTGCTCGACTTCAGCGCGGGCGAGCACATCCGCGGGGTTGTAGACGGCTAGTCGGTCGAGAATCTCGCCGGAGCCTTCCTGGAAGTGCCTCCACACCTGCTCGCTCAGTTGGTCGGCACGCGCCCGGAGCAGGCCGTAGTTCTCCATGACCCGTTCAGCGGCAGTCGACTCGAGCCAGCTCTGAATCTCGTGCCACGTATCGGCCGGGTCGAACTCATCGATCAGGTCGTCGGCCTCCTCGATGAGTTGCCGGATCCGGGCCCGGAGGTCGTGATCGACGTCGGAGCTGAGGTCCGCGATGCCGTCGTTGAGTGTCTGGCTCCACTTGGCCATACTGCTACGCAGCGCGTCGACCTTGCCCTTGACCGCCGTCAGCTCGGACACGACCTGCGCGTTCTTCGCCGGGTCCGCCAGTACCGAACGTTCGGCCTCGAACTGCGACTCAATCTGCTGGCAGACCGCGATCACTTCTTCCATGGCCGAAGCCGCGATTCGGGCCGACGCTCCACCGGCCACTCGACTGGTGACGAAGCGGACGAGATCAGGGAATCCGGATTCGGTGTTGAGATCGGTGTCCTCGGTCCGGACCGCACGGGCGCGCAGCGTCGACGACACCGGTAGCACCGGGATGTCCGCGCCACCATGTAGATGAGCTTCGTTAAGGTCTCGCACCTTGCGCCATGCGGGATAGAAGTCAATCTTGGTGAGCACACAGACGGTGGCCGGGCACATCTCCACAGCCCGCTGCAGGTACTGCAATTCCACGGCGGTCAGTTCCTGGGACGCATCGGTGACGAACAGCACCGCGTCAGCCATGGACACCGCAGCCAGGCTGGCGACCGCGTGCGCCGAGCCGAGCCCGCCCACACCGGGCGTGTCGACGATTACCAGGCCGCTGGCCAGCATGTTGCGTGGCAGCTGGACGATGACGCCGGCCGGCGGCTCGGCTGCCGCGCCGACATTCTCGGTCACGTGCTGCCGGATAGCGTCGATCGCGATCGGTTCGCGCTGCGGTGGGTCACCGTGAAAGAGCAACTCCGCCCGTGGCTGCGGACCGTAACGAACGTAGGTCGGGACCGCGGTAGCGACGTCGTCGTCGACCGGGCAGACGTTCGTCCCGACCAGCGCGTTGACCAATGAGCTCTTGCCCTGCTTGAAATCACCGATGACCACGACGTGGATCCCAGGCTCGGCCAGCGTGCGCTTGGCAGCCGCCAGCCGGTCAGCGAGATCTGGCCGCTTGTAGGCGGTGCTGGCCTGCATGCCGAGCTCGACAACGCGCATCGCCCGCGCCAGCTCGGGGCTGCCGGCAACTGGTCGCTTGCTCTCGGTCACGGATCGCTCCATCGCTCAGGCCGTGTGGCAGCGGACCCGGCGGGGTATCCGGCGGGCCCGCTGCCATCTGGTCGGGTGGACTACCCCTCGTACGTCTCCTGGCTCTCGCCCTCGCTGCCGGATTCCTCCGACGTCCTGAGGGACGAAACCGGGTTGAACACGGGGTCGAGCCGTTCGAAACCGCCACGGTCGGCGTCGAGGTCGAGGTCGATGCCGGTCAGCTGGTCGACATTCTGGTTGGCGTCGCCCGCGCCCTGCTCGGTCTGGACGACCGCGTCGTCCTGGGCGTAGACGAAGTTGCCAGTCGCATCTCCACCGTCGCCGGTGTTGATGGCACCGCCCGGGCCGGTGGTGACGTTCTGCAGGTTCGTGGCTTCGGCGCCCTCGCCGAATGCGGATCCGACCGCGTTGGCGTTGTCGCCGGTCTGCTGGCCAGTGAACTCGCCGGTGTTCTGCACGACATCTCCGCCGAGCGCAATGCCCTGGGCTGCGCCGTCGCCGGTGTTCTGCTGCCCGAGGTTGACCCCGGTGTTGATCAGGTTGTCGTCGCCCACGACGGCGGGCCCCGTCTGGGACGCAGCCGATCCGTCACCGGAAACGGCCGACCCGCCGGCCGCGGCCGCGGCGCCCTCGCCGGTCGCGTTGACGTTCGTGTCGTTCGAATCGACGGTGATGTCACCGGTGAGGTTGCCATCGACGTCGACGTTGACGTTCTGGGATTGGTCGATGTTCGTGGACTGGTCGATGATGTTGGTGATGGTCTCGTCACCCTCGTAGGCGACGTAGGTCACGTAGTTGAGATGCTGCATGACCTGCTCGACCGAGTGTCCCGTCGCGCTCGGCGGTGGAGCGTGTGTGGCACCGCCGCCACCGCCGCCGGACGAGTAGCTCGGCCCGTAGTTCTGCAGACCCGGGACATGGCCGCAGGTTTCCCCGACGAGCTGGAACATGTCCACGCTACTGAGGTCACCATCGGTGATGCCCTGCGCGGCGAGCGTTCCTTCCGGGTCCTCTGCGTACTGCAGCGCGGTGTCTCGGTCACCCAGAATCCGCTGGATGAGCTCCTTGATCGCTTGCGCGACGTCAACGGCCATTACTCTGCCCTCCTCGGCACTTGTGCCCGTCCCTGGGTGGTCCGGGCCGCACGACAACATCGTGCTGCTGGCCGATCCCCCCCACATCGGGGCGATCCCCAAAGCGAATTAGAGCGCATTAGGGGTTTCCCGACTAGAGCCGTCGTCGGCACCGAGAAATACACGCAGTGCGGCGACAAACTCGGCGCGTGTGCGGACCCCCAGCTTGGTCCTAATCCGGGCGACATGATGCTCCACCGTCTTTGGGGAAACATAAAGCTGCGCGCCGATCTCCCGATGGGTACGTCCGGAAAGGACGAGGCGAGCGATCTCCGTCTCGCGTTCTGACAACAACTCCAGCCGGCCGGTCCTGGCCGATCCGGTCCCGCTCTGAGTAAATGCTCGGGCCCGCTCCAGCAGACGCCGTGCGTCGTCGGGATCGGCCGCGCGAATTGCCGCTTGACCGGCCAATCTCGAGCCCTCCCACGGCAATTCCGCTGCGTCGAGCGCATCGGCCGCCGCATGCACGGCCGTCCGGTCCACCCCACCCCGGATGATGTCGGCCCAGCATTGCGCTGCCTGGCGTAATCCCGCCTGCCGTCCGGTGAACCCGGCCTGATCGGCAAACCAACCCGCGACGTGCGCCACCGCCTCGGAGTCGTCGAGGGCGATCCCGGCCTGTAGCTCGATCCAGCGGAGCGCGGCGCACCAGCTCGGCGGTCTGCCGAGGCGATCGATGATGGCCCTGAGCGCGTCCATGATCGGCGTGGCCCGGTGAGCATTACCCAGCCGAGCCGCAGCCACGACGAGTTCTTCGACGCACTCGAGCTGGAAAAGATCTACGGCCCGTCGAGCAAGAACATGCTCCGCGCGGCTCCACGCCTCTCGCAGCGTTGCGACGTCACCGGACCGGCGGGCGATGCCTGCGGCCAGGGCGGCGCGAAGTAGCATGTCCCGGCTCGTCAGCTGGCGGTCCGCCGTGCGGCGCAACTCGGCGACGGCACCGTCGTATCGACCGGTTCGCAGCTGAACCCAGGCGCGCAGCAGGCCGTGCCGATCGGCCGCCACCGGACCACCGACGCCAGCGGAGATCGCCGCGTCGAGCAGCCGCTCCGCGGTACGCGCATCGCCAGCGATGACCGCGACGACGGCGCCCAGTGCGTGCGGCGTATCGGGAAACACGGCGACCGGAGCAGTTCGTTCAACCACCTCGGCTGCCTCGATGAACAGCGGTAATGCGTGCACCGGGTCGGTGGCGGCGACTGCGGCCTCAGCCAACCGGCGCACCGCCAGCGGGGCCGCGCTGGCGGCAGCGTGCTCTGCCTGCTCAGCGTCGCCGATCGACATCAGCGCAGGGCCGGCGAGTGCCCGGCCCAGTGGTCCGGCTGCGAGCAACGCCTCGACCGCCCGATGCGACCGGCCGTGGTGGGCCTCGGCCGCACCCACCGCGCGAGCGAGCCGGCTCCGGTCAGACTCAGCGGATGGTGTTGCCAGGCCGTCCACCGACTGGCCGAGCAACGCCAAGGCTTCAGCCCTTCCTGCGGACAGCGAAGCGGGGTCGGCGCCCGCGTCGGCCGCGTCGTCGAACCACCCAAGCGCAAGCTCCGGGTCCGAAAGGCACACCCGCTCGCCGGCCGCCCGGTATACATCCGCTGCCACCGGGTTAAGTACCCGGCCAGCCCGAAGCTGCTCCGCAGCCACCACGGGGTCCAGTCCGGACGACAGCAGGGCATGCGCCACGTCGCTGTGTACCCGCCTGAGCTCGGCCGGCGACAGATCCGCCTTGATCGCGGTCGCGACAGCGGGGACCAGGCCGTCGGCGTCCGGTGCGAGCAGACCGCTGTCGCGGAGCACCCGCATGGTCCAGGGCAGCTCCGCGAGTGGCACCCCGCTTGCGGCGCCCAGGATGGTGTCCGGCAGGTCGAGCCCCAACGCGAGCACCCGAGCGAGCCGGGCCGAAGACGATCCGGTGACGGCGAGCCGCTGCTGCACCCGGGCGACCAGCGCCGGCGCCGCCGTTCCGGATGGTGCCGACGCAATCGCGGCGGCGATGGCGGGCAGTCCCGCCGACTCGGTGCAGACCTGTTGGGCCCGTTCGGTGCTGGGCGCGGTTCCGGTGAGGCGGTGGATCAGGGCGGCGATGTCGGCTGGGCCCAGCGGGCCTACCTGGACCACTCTCCCGCCCGCCGCGACGACTGCTTCGTCCAGCTCGGCGAGTTCCGGCCGGTCCAGGGTCGGCCGACGGCTGATCGCCATCTCGACGCCGTTGCGCGCGGCGCCGGCAAGCAGCGCAAGCACATCGGTGCCAAGCCGGTGCGCGTCGTCGACCAGCACCAGCAACCCGTCTTCCGGCGCCGCCGTGATGCGGGATCGGATCTCAACTGCTCCATCGCCGGGGCCGACTCGTATCGTCGGCCCGCCGGCGGCGATCGCGAGTTTAGTCAGCCGGTGCGTACGTCCCGCTCCGTCGACCCCCACGACGACCATCACGGGCCAAGTGTGGCCGAAGCCGCCACCCACCGGCTAGGTGTCGTTCGATCACGTTCGGCAGGCGGCCCGAC
>DASUUH010000127.1:0-20052 GCA_036374175.1 Jiangellaceae bacterium
ATCTCGGTATGGGATCGACTGGCCGGGTTCGGTATTGGTCTTGTCGCGGCGTGGGTGGCATATGGCCTGCGGGCTGGGTACCTGCCTGATAGCCCGGGAGGGCGAGCGGTCGCACTCGTCGGACTCGTGGCGCTCCTGGTCCTGGTCGTCTGGCTCGCCGCCGGCCGATTGAACCTGGCACCTATGTTGCTAGGGGCGGCAGCTCTCGCGGGTGCGTACGAGCTGACGTTCATCGACGCGCCACCACGGTTCCTCGAGGAGTCGTGGGTTGCACTGACAGGAGTGCTCCTGGCAGCGGCCATTGGCTTCGCATGCACGGTGATCGCCGCCACGCTCATCCGGCCAGATCGTCTACCTGGGCGGCACCGTGACCGCGACGGCGGCGACGGCGGTGAAGAGACAGAAGCCGAAGTTCCCCTCGACGAGATGTTCTACCGCGATCAGGAGGTCCGCCCGTGACCCGCTTCCGCATGCTCCGGCCCGCTGCCGCGGCCGTCGGCGCGATCGGACTCATCATCGGTCCTGCGAGCGCGGCATTCGGGCAAGACGACGTGTTCGTGACGAACCGTGAGAGCGTCCAGGCGTTCTTGAACTCCGACGGGTCTCTTGATGTCGCCCGGATCTACGACCAGGTGGACGCGTTCGGCTCCGGTACGGTTCGCATCGAGAATCCTGTATCCACTGAAGGACTGCGCAACCTCGACGGGTTCGGCGGATATGACGTCACTGACGATGTTGCCGTTCTCGAGATGGACGTGGACGGTGAGTCGGCTTTCCGTACGGTGAGCGACTTCACAGGTGAGCTGCCCGTGAGTGTTGAACCCGAGTACCGGCTCAACGGCGAGTTGGTCGAGCCTCAAGACGTCGTCGGAAAGTCCGGCACGCTGGATGTGCGGATCACTGTACGTAACACAACTGCGGCGTCGACGGACGTCACCTATTTTGATGCTGACGGCAATGAAGTGACGGAGTCGGTAAACGTCCCCATCCCTCTGGTTGCGATCTTCGAGACAGTGCTACCTCCGTCGTTCAGCTCGGTTGAAACTGCTGACTACAACGTGGCCGGGGATGGGCGCGGGGGGACGGTTCTCAGGGCAAACCTCGTCCTCTTCGACGGACTGCCGACCGGTGGTAGCACATCGACGTTGTTCTACACCGCGAACATTTCCGACGGGGTCGTTCCCGAGGCACAGCTTGATGTCGTGCCGGTGCAGCCGATTACTCACGCCAACTTCGACGGTGCGTTCCAAGCCACCGCGCAGGGCATGCAGAGTGGACGTCAACTCGCAACCGGGGGGCAGCGACTCGACGACGGCCTTGGCCAACTTCACGACGGCGCCTCAGAGCTGCTGAGTGGTCTGCAATTGATCGCCGAAGGCACTGAACAGCTTCGGGCGGGCCTCGCCGATGAGGCGGCACCGGGTTCGCGCGAGCTCGCTGACGGTGCATTGGAGGCGGCGAACGGCGCTGGCGAGCTATCCGCGGGGCTCAACAACCAGCTCGCTCCGGGCGCGGACCAGGTGGCCGACGGTGTTGGAGAGGCCGCCTCTGGCGCTGGCCAGCTCGCCAATGGTCTGGCCGGTCAGCTTGCGCCGGGCGCCAGAGAGATTGCCGATGGCGCGAATGAGGCGGCTGCCGGTGCCAGTGACCTGGCCACGGGTCTAGACAGTCAGATAGCTCCGGGAGCTCGTGCTGTCGCTGATGGCAACCTCGCCCTTGCCGATGGCGCCGGACTACTGGCCGACGGCCTGGCTGAAGCGGAAAGTAGCGCTCCTGCGCTGATCGGTGGACTCGAGCAAATCCGGGATGGGTTGGGCCAGCTGGACGGCGGACTGACGCTGCTCTACAACGGAATCGGCGGTGTGCCCGTCCTGGCGCAGCCCATCCTCGATGGCATGAATGATCTTCGTGCAGGCATCGGGACCCTCGATAACCCTCAGACTCTTCTCGGCGGCCTTGAAAGCATTCGCCAAGGTCTCACAGGCCTGGTCGTGCCTGGCCTCACCGAGGTCGGCGGGGGAGTCGACTGCACAAACGTCGCTCTCCAGGACATTCTCAGCGGCAAGACCTCTGACTTCAGCGAGGACTGTTACGGAGCGGCTCTCGCAGCGCAACTGGCTGCGGGGCGTGCGGTAACTCCAGTCGAGATTGACGATGTAACCCGCACGGTTCTCCAAGTGTTGTCGTCACGACTGGTGGATCCGTCTGATCCGGTCAATGTGGAAACCCTACTGGGCGGAATCAACCGAATTCTTGCAGGCTTGCAGGACCCCAGTGAAGGCGCGATTGTCGGCTTGGTGCGGCTGCAGTGTGGTCTGTCGAACACGATCGTCCCGCAATGCGATCCAAGCCGACCGGGTGTGCTCCAAGGTTTGGACCTCCTCACCGCCGGCGTCAACGAACTAGTGGGCGGCGTCGTGACAACGGTGCAAGGTGCCGTTGGAGAAGAGGACGATACTCCAGACGACGAGACTTTGCGCGGAGGTGTCAACGGTCTCACCGATGGCGTCGACCAGATCGTGCAAGGGGGTAACGCCCTTCTCGAAGGTCTGAACCGGCTGACGGATGGCGCTCGCACACTGCAGTCGGGCGGACTTGAGCTTGCGGACGGGGCTGAAAGCCTGGCGGCGGGCACTGCTCGCGCGGCGGAAGGCGCTGGCGAGCTTGCCGATGGCCTTAATCAACGACTTGCCCCCGGAGCAGGGCGGCTGGCCAACGGCACGGCGGACGCTGCTGATGGCGCCGAGGAGTTGGCCGACGGATTGAACGAGCGACTCGCTCCCGGAGCGCGAGAGCTCGCCGACGGGACCGATGAGGCCGCGGCCGGGGCGAGTCGGCTTGCCGACGGCAACCGTCAGATCGCCGAGGGGGCTGGCGAGCTTGCGTCTGGCCTAGGTGATGCGGCCGACGGCGCCGGCGAGTTGGCCGACGGTTCGGAAGAGGCTGCGGAGGGTGCACCTGCCCTGGTCGACGGCATCGGCGAGGTCCGCGATGGAGTCGGACTGCTCAGCGCTGGTGGCGCGGACACGGTGGAGACGTACGCGCCGAACGTGGCGCTTCTGCAGGCGGCCAACGCCCGCGGTGCGGCGGAGGCATTGCCGTACGGCGCTCCCGAGGGTTCGATCGGCACCGCCGCCTACAGCATCACCCTGGCCGGTGAGTCTGGACAAGGCAGTCAGAATCTGGTCAAGGCGCTCGCCGCCGTTGCGATTCTCGGCCTCGCCGCCGGCGGAGTAGCCCTCGCTCGGCGTCGGGCCGCCGGATAAGCTGGAAAGGGACTGAAGAGAGTACTCGGGGGTGGGTGCTGGGACTCGCCCGCCCCCGAGTGATATCGTTCCGTTATCCCTGCGTGCTGGGCGTGCAATTGACCGTGATCGGTCATGCCCGGTAACCTTTTCACGCGCTGTGGGCCTGTGCGACCTCAGACCGAGCAGGTTCGCGCTCGTACATGTCGTCCCAACCGGTCCGGCCGCCAGCCCTGGTGTCCAGGCCCCGCGGCACTGCGATCACAGGGCCCGTTAGCGCGCAACATCACAAGACAACCTGTCCGGAGCCCCCGACCACATGACGAGCAGCACTGAGGCCACCCCGACCAGCGCGACCCCACAGGTCGCAGTCAACGACGTCGGGTCGGAGGAGGCCTTCCTCGCCGCTATCGACGAGACGATCAAGTATTTCAACGACGGCGACATCGTGGCTGGTGTCGTCGTCAAAGTCGACCGGGACGAGGTCCTGCTCGACATCGGCTATAAAACCGAGGGTGTCATCCCCTCGCGTGAGCTGTCGATCAAGCACGATGTCGACCCCAACGAAGTCGTCAGTGTCGGCGACGAGGTCGAGGCCCTGGTTCTCCAAAAGGAGGACAAGGAGGGCCGGCTGATCCTGTCCAAGAAGCGCGCGCAGTACGAGCGTGCGTGGGGGCAGATCGAGAAGATCAAGGAGGAGGACGGCGTCGTCACCGGCACCGTGATCGAGGTCGTCAAGGGCGGCCTGATCCTCGACATCGGCCTGCGCGGCTTCCTGCCCGCGTCACTGGTCGAGATGCGCCGCGTGCGCGATCTTCAGCCGTACGTGGGGAAGGAGATCGAGGCCAAGATCATCGAGCTGGACAAGAACCGCAACAACGTGGTCCTTTCCCGCCGCGCGTGGCTCGAGCAGACCCAGTCGGAGGTCCGGTCCACCTTCCTGCAGCAGTTGCAGAAGGGCCAGATCCGATCCGGCGTGGTTTCCTCGATCGTCAACTTCGGTGCCTTCGTCGATCTTGGCGGCGTGGACGGGCTGGTCCACGTGTCCGAGCTGTCGTGGAAGCACATCGACCATCCGTCCGAGGTGGTCGAGGTCGGCCAGGAGGTCACCGTCGAGGTTCTCGACGTCGACATGGACCGCGAGCGCGTCTCCCTCTCGCTTAAGGCGACCCAGGAAGACCCGTGGCAGCAGTTCGCGCGGACGCACCAGATCGGTCACATCGTGCCCGGCAAGGTCACCAAGCTGGTGCCGTTCGGCGCGTTCGTCCGTGTCGACGACGGCATCGAGGGCCTGGTGCACATCTCCGAGCTAGCCGAGCGACACGTCGAGATCCCCGAGCAGATCGTGCAGGTCGGCAAGGAGGTCATGGTCAAGGTCATCGACATCGACCTCGAGCGCCGACGCATCTCGCTGTCGCTGAAGCAGGCGAACGAGGGCGACATCGCCTCGACTGCGCTCGACCACTTCGACCCGACGTTGTACGGCATGGCCGCCGAATACGACGACCAGGGCAACTACAAGTACCCTGAGGGCTTCGACCCGGAGTCCAACGAGTGGCTGCCCGGCTACGACAAGCAACGCGAGGAGTGGGAGCGGCAGTACGCCGAGGCGCACGCGCGCTGGGAGGTCCACAAGGGTCAGATCGAGGCCGCGCAGGAGATCGACGCCGAGGCCGGCGAGGCTCCGAGCAGCAGCGGACCGGCTCCCGAGCAGGAGCAAACCGGCACGCTGGCATCTGACGAGGCACTGCAGGCGCTGCGCGAGAAGCTGACCGGCAACTGATTGCTGTCACTGTCCGCTGATCATCGGCAGTTTCCGGTTGGATAACCCGGAAACTGCCGATGATCATTTGGAGTGTCGGTGCGGGGCCTTGGAGCGTCCCGTCGTTCGACGTACCGTAGCCTCCGTGAAGCGTCGCCTCGGGACCGCGCTGGCGGCAGTCGTTCTGGCCGCGACAGCGTGCAGCGGGAACGACGAAGGCGAGGCGACACATCCGCTGCTCGAGGATCCGACGCCCACAGCGACATCGACCGCCCC
Organism: Jiangellaceae bacterium; assembly: GCA_036374175.1. Classification (GTDB taxonomy): domain Bacteria; phylum Actinomycetota; class Actinomycetes; order Jiangellales; family Jiangellaceae; genus JASLBX01. The sequence continues at coordinate 5,284 of DASUUH010000127.1, forward strand.
GGGCACTCCAGGAATGGCGTCACCCACCGAGGCCGGATTCCCGCAAGAGTGCGGCCAGCTCATCTCGTTCGTCGATATCGCTGAGATCGTCGCCACGCCGATAGCCGGCATGAGGCGCGTCTACCAGGACGAATTCCCGGCCGAGTCGGGCCGGCTCGAACGGCTGACGTGCAGCTACGGCACCGAACCGCCGGACGATGAGAGCCCCAGTGGCGGCGGGGACGACCCCGATGCCGAATCCGGGCCGTACATTACGATCGCCGTTAGCTCATACACAGATCCTGGCGCCGCCGCAGCGCGGGTCGAGGCGACGATCGATTCCGCGCGCATCGGCGGCCAGCAGATCGAAGCGCTCGAGATCGGTGGACGCTCGGGGTTCTTCCTCCGTGACGACGACACTGTCTCGTTCGTCTTCGCCGACGAGGAATTGACCTACGTCGTCACCCTGCTCAGGGCGATCGTTCCGGAGCCGGCCGAGCAGGTCGTGTTGGTCACAATGGTCGAACAACTTATCCGATCATCCGGCGGCGCTTAACTCAATCAGCCGCCACGGCGTAGTGTCACGCCCGTGCGTCGCATCTTGCAGGACTCAAGTCTGCTCGTCGTACTCATCACCGCCGTGCTCGCCGAAGTCATGCGGGTCTCGTTCCCGCTGCTCTACGACTTCGCGGGCGGAATCGGCTTCACAACGGCCGCGGCCGTTATCCCGGCGCTGTTCGCCCTTGCCTTCCTGGCAGCACCGCTTGGCGCGCTCGTGAGCCCGCGAATGCTGCTGCTGGTCAGCGCTACCGGGCTGGCTGTGGCCCGGCTGACCATGCAGGTACAGGACACACCGGCACTGGCCATCACGTTGGCCGGATTGCTCCTCGGCCTGGTAGCGATCTCGACGTCGCTGCGGGTGTCGGTGGCCCGAATCGGCCCACTCACCACCGCCTCTGCGGTCTTTCTGGGTCTTGTCGTCGACACCGCGATCCGGCTGGGCCTGACCACATGGGACGCCGCGTGGCGGGACGATCTGGCCGCCTGGCTTATCGGGATCGCGCTGTCGGTGCTGCTCATCGCCGTGCTGGTCGTAGTCCTGATGGACGACAAGCATGCGCGGTGGGGCGCGGACTCGTGGTGGTTCGCGGTTCTGCCCGGCCCGGTGCTGGCACTGCAGACGCTGTTTCTGGCCAATCCGGGGTTCGTGGCATCGTCCGGACGGCTGGGGCTGGCGATGTCCGGCGCTGTGATCCTGCTCGGGCTCGGGCTCGCCGCCGCGACACCCGCGTTGCGGGCGCCGGCAGCGTGGGCCGCCTGGGCGGCGCTCTTGCTGGCCGCGGGTTTGCTGACCGGTCCGACGGGAGTCACCGGCTGGCTCGTCCCGCTCGGGGTGCTGGTCGGCCAGGTAGCGATTGGCGCCCTGGTGGCGACAGCCGCGGTCCGCGCGGAGTCGGCAGGCGAGGACCGATCGGCCTGGCGCACGGGGTTGGGCACCGGTGTGAGCTCGCTCGTCCTGGTCGCGGTGTTGCTGCCGTACCAGATCTCGTACGAGATCCCACTCGGCGTTCCGCAGTTCGCCTTTCCTGTTCTGGGCGCGCTCATAATCGTGCTGCTCGCCCGCGCCGCACCCGAACCGGCGGCCGTCCCTACAACACGGGTCTCGCCGATGCGCTGGGTGGCGGCGCTGGGGCCGATCCCGGCCCTACTGGTGCCGTCGTGGCTGGCGTTGACGTGGCCCGAAGTTGCACCCCCACCGCCGCTCGGCGGGTCGGCCCAGGTCAGGGTGGCGACGTACAACATCCACGGCGGGGTGGACTGGTACGGGCGGCTGAACCCGGAGGCGATCGCACGGGTTCTCGAGAACGGCGGAGCAGAGATCATCATGTTGCAGGAGGTGGCTCGCGGCTGGCCGCTCGCCGGCGGGCTCGACTCGGCAGCATTCCTGTCCCGCCGGCTCGGCGCCGATTTCGCCTTCGGCACTGCGGCCGACCATCAGTTCGGCAACGCCGTGCTGGCCGACCGCCCGATCCTGGACAGCTGGTCCGCCACCATGGACAAAGGTGAAGGGCCGATGCGACGCGGTTACGTGGGCGTGAGCGTGGCGGTTGGTGACGCGGCGCTCGACGTGTGGAGTGTGCATTTGCAGCACCAGGACAACACCACCGCAACACGTGTCGCCCAGGCCCGGCAGCTGCTGGAGGAGTGGGACGGCCGCGAACGCACCCTCATCGGCGGCGATCTGAATGCCCGGCCGGACTCCGAAGACATCGCCCCCTGGTTCGACCGCACCGGCCTGGTATCGGCCCAGGACGTGGCCGGCGATCCGGCGTTGAACACGTCTCCGGCGCTCAACGCTGATAATCGGATCGATTGGATCTTCGGTACGCCTGACGTCGAGTTCGCCGATGTGGCCATTCCGGTGACGCTGGCCAGCGACCATCTGCCGGTGTTCGCGACGGTTCAGGTGAACTGACGGTGCTGCGCGTCGGACTCACCGGCGGCATCGGATCGGGCAAGTCGACCGTCGCCGCAAGGTTTGAGGAACTGGGCGCGCTGATCGTCGATGCCGACCGGATCGCGCGGGAGGTGGTCGAGCCCGGGACGCCTGGATTGGCCGCCATAGTGGAGGAGTTCGGGTATGGGGTTCTGCTGCCGGACGGTTCGCTCGACCGACCGGCCCTCGGACGGATCGTCTTCGGGGACGACACCCGCCGGGCCGCCCTGAATGCGATCGTCCACCCACTCGTCTACTCGTGTCGGACGGAGCTGGTGGCCGGCGCCGGTGACGACGTGATCGTAGTCGAGGACATTCCGCTGTTGGTCGAGAACTCGCTGGGGGCCGGATTTCCGCTCGTCATCGTCGTGCACGCGCCGGCCGCGGAGCGGGTCCGCCGGATCCTGGCGTCCCGCGCCATGACCGAAGACGACGCGTGGGCTCGGGTACGAGCTCAGGCCGACGATGACGCCCGGCTGGCGGCGGCGGACGTCTGGCTGGACAACTCGGGTAGCCGGGACGCCGCCGTGGCTGCCGTGGACGACGTCTGGTCCTCGCGGCTGGTCCCATTCGAGCAGAACCTGCGGGGGGGCCGGCGGGCGGAGCGGTCCAGGCAAGCCGTCCTCGTCGACCCGGACCCCACGTGGCCGGTGCAGGCGGCACGACTCATCGACCGGATCCGGTGGGCGGCCGGCCCGCGAGCATTGCGCGTCGATCACATCGGCTCGACAGCCGTGCCCGGCCTGGCGGCGAAGGACGTCATCGACATTCAAGTGCTTGCCGAAGACCTGGATTCGGCGGGCGAGGTCGCTGGCTCGCTGGGCGCGGCGGGCCTGGTACGGATGCCGGACAGGTGGTGGGACGTCGGCCGCGACGGCGCCGAGCACGATAAGGCCATGGCCTGCAACGCTGACCCGGGCAGGGCGGCGAACGTCCATGTCCGGATCGTCGAGTCGCCCACCTGGCGGGACGCGTTGCTGCTGCGTGACTGGTTGCGGGCCACACCGGCGGGGGTAGGGGAGTACACGGCGCTCAAGCGCGAGCTGGCCGCCGGGCCGCACGAGACGATCGACGAATACGCCGAGCGCAAGACCCCGTGGATCAACGGCGCACTAGCCCGAGCCGACGAGTGGGCCGCGCAGACCGGCTGGTCCCCGGGGTGAGGCTGTCCTCCGCGCCTTGTGGCTGGTCCGAACGCGCTCACGTCATTGGCGTTGTGTGCTGACGCGCTCGGGCGTAGCCATGGCGGCCGGCAACAGTGGGCAGGGCTCCGGTTCACCCCAGGTCTGACGCAGCGGTAGGACGCCGGCCCACGTGCTGTTGGCGGCAACGTCCTCGTCTTCGTCTATGGGTGGGCCGGACCGTACCTTGACCGACGCTTCATGCAGTGAAAGCGCAAGGACTGTCGTGGCCGCGAGCTCTTTGCGGTTCGGCCGTCGGGTCGCGTCCCAGGATCCGGGAGCGAGGTGGTCGGTGAGCGCACGTAACCCGGTGAGCATCTCCTGCGGATCTGTCAAGACGGTAGCGGTCCCGTGGATCACCGCGCTCGCGTAGTTCATCGAGTGGTGGAACACCGAACGCGCATAAACGACCCCGTCCACCCGTGTCACCGCAACGCTGACGGGAGCTCCGGCCGCAGCTGCCCGCAGGCTCGCGGAGCCGGTCGACCCGTGCAGGTACAGCGTGTCGCCGTCCCGCCCGTACCCGGTGGGCAGGACGACCGGTGCACCGTCGAGCACGACGCCGAGGTGGCAGATGAGGCATGAATCGAGCAACGCGTACAGCTCGGCACGATCGGTGCGGGCCCTTTCCTTGGACCGCTTGACCGTGCTGCGCGGGGTCGGCGAAAGCGCGGTGAGGGACATGCGGCCCAGCCTGCCAGTGGTTAGTGGCATCCTGGAACGGCCAATCGTAGGAAGAACTGAGAGGCCATTTGCCGGTGGACGACGTACCGATCCTCCTCGACCGGACCTCCGTCCGGCCACTGGCCGACCAGATCGCCCGCCAGCTTCGGGAGGCCGCGGGTCGTGGCCTGCTTCGAGTGGGGGAGCGGTTGCCTTCCACGCGAGCGCTCGCGCGCATACTCGGAGTGAGTCGTACCGTGACCTCGGCGGCATATGACCAGCTCTACGCCGAGGGCTGGCTCACCGGCCGGCAGGGTTCGGGCACATTCGTCGCAGCGGTACCGGCCGGAGCGCCGACGAGCACGGCTCGTCACACACCACTGGCGGACGACGACGCCGACCCGCCGTTTGACCTGCGACCCGGCTCGCCATGGGCAGCGGGCATTCGGCCGGACGCGTGGCGGCGGGCGTGGCGGGCGGCGGCCGATGTCGATCCCGATGCGCGTCCGGCTCCGGCCGGGACCCCGCAGTTCCGGTCCGTCGTAGCCGAGCAGCTAGTTAGGAGCAGGGGACTCAGCGTCGATTGGACGTCCGTGCTGGCGACCGGCGGCACGACGGCAGCGCTCGGCGAGCTCGCTGCGGCGCTTTTCCGGCCGGGCGACGCCGTCGCAGTCGAGGAGCCCGGCTATCCCAGGGCGGTGGAGACGCTGCGTGCGTACGGGGTCGAGGTGCGGCCGGTTCCGGTCGACCGAAACGGACTTGTCGTTGAGCGAATTCCAGCCGGCGTCCGCGGCGTCTACTGCACACCGGCGCATCAGTTCCCGCTCGGTGGGCGGCTGCCGGCGTCCCGCCGCGTGGATCTTGTCGCGTGGGCCCGGCAGCATCGGGCATGGGTGATCGAGGACGACTACGACGGTGAGTTGCGGTATGACGTCGGCCCGCTGCCGCTGCTCGCGTCGCTCGACCCCGAGGTGGTGATCTACCTCGGCACCAGCAGCAAGATCGTATCCCCGACGCTGGGAGTCGGCTGGTTGGTCGGCCCGTCGGCGGTCATCGACTCGGTGCTGGATTTTCGCCTTCAGACGAGCACTCGACCCAGCGTGGCCGGACAGCGCGTGCTGGCAGCATTTGCCGAGTCCGGTGACCTGGCCCGGCATCTCCGTCGGGTGCGGCGCGAGTTCGCCGAACGGCGGGCGCTTGTTGTCGGACGGCTCAGCGCTGCCGGCCATCGGGTGCACGGCGACGAGGCCGGCGCGCACGTGTTCCTACCGCTTCCCAGTCTCGCCGCGGAAAGGTCGGTGGTGACTACGGCAGGCAACGGCGGTGTCAGTCTCGATGGCCTGCGCCGCTGCTTCGCCGGGCCGCCGACCACGTACGGCCTCACGTTGGGATACGCCGCGCCGGCCGATCAACGGCAGCTCTCGGATGCGCTCGATGCGTTGATCAGCCGGCTCGGCGCTCGCGTCATCAGCCCTGTGCGGCAGGCTCAGCTGCACTGAGTCGCGAGTTGCTCGAGGCCCGAGCGGTGATGTGCCGGGCCACAAAGGCGGCGTCCCGTCCCGCACCACCAACCAGCATGGACGCGAACGCGTATTGGAACGCGAGCCCGGTGAAGTACAGGCCGGGCGAGTCCGTCACGACGCCGCGGGTCTCGACCGGCCAGCCGTCCGCACCGATCACCGGGACGTCGATCCACGAGAAGTCCTGCCGGAAGCCGGTGCACCAGACGACGTTGGCCACGTCCAGAACCCGTCCGCCGGCGAGAACCGGCCGTCCTTCCCGGACGCCGACCGTCTTGTCAGCCACCAGCTCGACGCCGGCACGTTCGAGGTCGGCGCGCTTGGCCCGGATGAGCGGGCCGCCGTGAGCCCGCACGGCTGGGCGCATCTTTCGGCCGATCGGGGTCCTGAGGTTGAGCAGGTGCTTGGCCAGCAAGAGCAGGATGGGGAAGACCACGCGTGCGGGCGGGCTTTCGATGTTCAGCGGTACCTCGCCGCGAATCGGCCCGCTGAGCACGGTGTCGAACCCAGCGGAGGCCACTTCGTAGGCGACGTCGCTTCCTGAGTGGCTTGCACCGACCACCAGCACCGGCCCCTCCTGAAGCTGAGAGGGGTTCTTGTACTCGTCCGAATGGAGCTGGACGATCGACGGGTTCAGCTCGTGGGCGAACTCGGGCACCTGCGCCGTCCGTCCGAACGGTCCTGATGCGACGACGACGTTGTCGCAGAGGTAGGACGACTTGTCGGTCGTCACCAGGTAGCCGCCGCCGTTACGGGACAGCCGAGTGACGCGCTCGCCCGTCCGGACCGGCAGGTCGAACTTCGCCGCGTACGCCTCGAGGTAGTCCGCCATCTCGTCCTTGGTGGGAAACGACATCGCGGGTGCCGGGAACCGCATTCCGGGCAACGACGACACCTTGGCCGGTGAGTAGAGGCGCAGTGAGTCCCAGTGGCATCGCCAGTTGTCGCCGATCCGCCCGACACCGTCGAGAATCGTGAACTGGCAGCCGAGGTGCGCCAGGTGGTGCCCGGTGGCGAGGCCGGCTTGGCCGGCTCCTATCACGACGGTGCCGATCCGTTCCGGTGTGCGCGGTGCGTTAGCAGTCATGGCTTCCTCCCGATGCCGATGTTCACCTCGTCCTCACAACCAGGACGCTAGGAAGGAAGTCAGCGCTTGCGTATCGGGAATTCTCCCCAGGGCACCAGACCGTGCTCGACGGCGAACAGCGTCGCGGCGGCCCGAGTGGACACATCGATCTTGCCGTAGGCGTTCTGAATGTGCCGGTCCGCAGTCTTGACGGAGATGGCCAGGATGCGTGCGATCTGTTTGGTCTGCATGCCACGAGCCAGCAGCCCGATCACTTCGGCCTCGCGCTCGGTAAGACCGGCTGGTCGCTCGATCCGGGGGGCTGCGTGCCCGGCCGCTTCGACGACGGCCGCCACCATGTCCGGGTCCAGCGTTCCTGCTCGGGCCCGTTCGGCCAGCGCTGCTGCGGCCTCCACAGGGGTTTTCGACGTGCGATATGGCCGCGGCTCGATCTTGGCCCGGTAGGCGTCGGCGGCCGCCACAAGCCGACACAGCGGCGAAAGCATCGCCGCGCCGACGCCTCGGTGATACCCCGAGCCGTCGAGGCGCTCGTGATGGTCCCGGCCGATGGCCGCCAATGGAGCGAGGAACGGCGAGCGAACCAGGACTCGCTCTGTGTGGTACGGATGCAGCCTGACTTGCTCCCATTCGTCCACACTGAGCGCTCCCTCCTTCGCCCAGATCCGCGGGTCGATGGCAGTTCTGCCCATGTCGTGAAGGTGGCCGGCCCGGCGGACGGCGGTGACGTCGGAAGCGTCGAACGTGCATAGCTTGGCTGCCGCTTCGGCCAGTTGTCCGACACCTGCCGAGTGCCCGGACAGGTAGGGCGAAGCCAGGTCGGCGAAGGCGCCCATGGCGGCCAGCGCCCGGTCGATCGCCGTTCCGTCCAGCATGAGATGGGGCCGTGGTTCGGCGTCCAGAACTTGCTGCCACGCAGACTCCGGTGCGATCGGACCAAGGATCTCCTGAGCATCGTCGACGAATACCTTGGCCAACCGTGGATCGAACGCGTGGCCGGCGCGGCTTCGAATCACGTCGACGACGTGATCGTCGTCGCCGATCAGCCGCTGGTATGCGGCGTCACGCGTCACCTGGGCAATGCGCAAGGGGAGCGGGACTTCGTCGCCCTTCGCCCGCCGCAGCACGCTCTTTCCGTCCCAGCGCTCAGTGAGCAGGTGAAACTGGCTGGAGATGGACGGGGGCATGCCTACCTGCTGAGCCAGCTTCTCGGCGACCTCGCACAGCGACCTGAAGTGATTCTTGGCGAACCGCACAGCCTTGGGTAGTCCGGCGGCGACCTCGTAGGTCCGGCGGGGCCACGGGCTCTCCGGTGGCGGAATCGCGCTGATGATCCCGGCCGCCATCTGGGTCGGAGATCCGAACTGGCGATAGGTCATGCTCGCGCCGAAGCTTCCGTGGAAGATGCGGATCTTTGCGTCGGCGTCCGTGGTGCATCCGGTGTAAGCAAGCAAGCAGGCGTAGTAGGTCTGAGCGGCCGTCTCGCGGTCCACGTTGAGGGCGTCGCACAGTCGCATCGTGGCCAAGGTGGCGTGCAGCCCGTGCTCAATCGGGAATCCCATGCCGAGGTCGGTGGCCAGGCACAGCGAGGCGATCACCTCGGCGGCCCTGACGCGCTCCGTGTCGGTCGACTGGGTGCCCGCCATAGGCGGAGCCTAGTGGCTGGGCGCTACCTGGGGATCGCCGTCACAGGGTGGGTAGTTGGCAGTCCGGTGGTCGGCAGGCCGTTGCGGACGAAGTTGTGAATCTGGACGGACGCAGATATCGCGCAGCCTGGAATGAATCCCAGCTGGGACGTGACCACGGCATAGGCGATCCATGGAAGCTGAACCGACCCGCCCAGCAGCCATCCCCACCAGCGTTCTGATCCGGCCGACCAGAGGGCGATGACCTGGAGGCCGGTGAGCAACCACGGCCAGTAGAGGGGAGCGCCGAGGGCGGTTGTGTCGCCCATGGCGCTTACTACGACGGCCGTGCACAGTCCCACGCTGCCGAACGCGGCGTAGAGCAGGCGGCCGCCGATGGGGGAGCCTTCCGCCCTGGCTCGAATGCGGTCGTCCGCGTGCGTCCTCACGTTCAGGACGCTAGGGAGAACCTCAGGGCTTGTGTATCGGGAATTCACCCCACGGCAGCAGGCCATGCTCGGCGGCGAAGAGCGTTGCCGCGGCTCTGGAGGACACCCCCATCTTGCGGTAGGCGTTCTGGACATGACGGTCGGCGGTCTTGGTCGCTATGCCCAGTGCGCGAGCCACCTGCTTGGTCTGCAGCCCACGGGCGAGCAGGGCCACCACCTCTACCTCGCGCTCGGTGAGTCCCGCGGGGCGCTCCCTCGGTGGCGCCTTCTCGCCGGCGGCTTCGAGCACCGCCGAGGCCATTTCAGGATCGAGCTTTCCCTCCTTGGCCCGTTCAACCGTGATCTCAGCCGCGTCCGCGGGCGAGAAGGCCTCCCGGTACGCCCGGGGTTCGGTCTTGGCGCGAAAGGCATCGGCGGCTGCGAGTAGCCGGCAGGCCGGGGATAGGGACGGTGCGCCGACGCCACGGTGATACCCGGAACCGTCGACTCGCTCGTGATGGGCACACGCGATGTTCGCCAGCGGAACAAGGAATGGGGAACGGAAGAGCACCCGCTCGGTGTGGTACGGGTGGAGTCGCACCTGTTCCCACTCATCGGCGGTAAGCGGTCCCGGCTTCTCCCAGACGCGGGGATGCACCGCCGTCCGGCCCAGGTCGTGGAGGTAGCCGGCGCGGCGCATCGCGTTGACTTCGGACCTGCTCAGCCCCAAGAGTGTGCCCGCTTGGGCGGCGAGTTCTCCCACCCCGTAGGCGTGACCCGACAGGTAAGGCGACGCCAGGTCGGAGAAGGCGCCCATGGCGGCGAGGGCGCGGTCGATAGCCGCTGCCTGCAAGGTCAGCCAGGGTTCAGGCTCGGTGGCGAGCACGGCTTCCCACACCGAATCTGCGGCGTCGTCACCGAAGATGTCGGAGGCGTTTTCGACGAAGGCCTTGGCGATTGTCGGGTCGAACGCGTGCCCTGCCCGGCTGCGGATGGTCTCCACAACATGGTGGTCGTCGCCGATCAGCCGCTGGTACGCGGCGTCGCGTCCGATCTGGGCGATCCGGATCGGTAGAGGAATGTCTTCTTCCTTCGCCCGGCGCAGATTACTCCAACCGTCCCAGCGCTCGGTGAGGTAGGGAAACAAGCCGTGGATCGAGGCAGGAAGACCCATCTGCTCCGCCAGCATTTCGGCCACTTCGCAGATGGCGATGAAATGCGGCTTGCGGATCTGGGCGGCCTTGGGAAGTCCGACGGTGACCTGGTAGGCGCGTAGTGGCCAGCGCGCGTGCGGATCGGGCAGAGCCCCGAGCGCGCCGGCAGCGGCCTCGATCGGAGAACCGTACATACGGTGGACGCCGCTGTTGGTCATGCTGCCATGGAAGATGCGAACGCCGATCTCGGCGTCGGTGGTGCATCCGACGTGCATGAGCAGCGCGGCGTAGTAGGTGCGTGACGCCGTCGTCGAATCGACACCGAGGACGTCGCACAGCCGCATCGTGGTCAACGTGGCCTGGAGCCCGTGCTCGAAGGGAAAGCCCATGCCGAGGTCGGTGGCCAGACACAGCGAGGCGATCACCTCGGCGGATCTGATCCGTTCTTTGTCAGGCGCTTGCTCGCCCTGCATAAGCCGAGACTACTGTCGCCGACGGCGCCTGAGACCCGGCGCACTACCGGGTCCCAGGCGCGCCCCCCGCCGGAATTTCGTCTCGAGACGGATCAACCTGTCGCGGGCAGCACTCGGATGGTTCCGGCGAAGCACGAGTTCTCAGCGTCGTAGAGCTGGCCCTCCTCGTGCACCTGGCTGCCTGCGAACTGACCTTCGGCGACCCGTCCGTTCATCACGACGGTGCCGGTCTTGAGGTTGAGGACCCCGCTGAGCCGCGCGAGATACGTGTCGCCAACCTGCCAGTCGAAGTCGACGTGGAGCACGCTGTCGGTCTGTCGAAGTCCAGTGAGCCGGGTCTCGAGTGGCTCGGATGCACCGGTCGGGCCCTGCGCGGTGCCGTGCCACACACCAGCGGCGACGGCGCACTTGTCGAAGGACCAGATGAGCGGTGCGGAATCCGAAGCGGCGGCCGGCTGGACAAGAGCGATCGGCACAGCGGCCGCGACTGCGAGGGCTGCGATCGGCCGGCCGTGGCGCATGACACGTGTGAAGATCATGAGAGGTTCCCCCTCCGTTACTGCCGCCAAACACGCGGCTGACTCTCTGGACCGTAGGCGTGCGCCGCCTGCGACGAATCGGGGAACTCCCTTGTCAATCCCTGTGCCCGGATTGCAGTTGCCGGGCCAGCTCGGTTCTGGAGCGCACGCCGAGTTTGCGGTAAACCCGAGTGAGCACCGCTTCGACGGTCTTCGCGCTCAGGAAGAGTCGGGCGCCGATTTCGCGGTTCGTCGCTCCGGTGGCGGCCAGCTCCGCGACCGACAGCTCACCGGCGGTGAGCTCGCTACCACCGTGAGTGCCGGCAGCGCGGTCCAGCTCTTCCCGCGCCCGGGCGGCCCACAATAGGGCGCCGGCAGCGGTGAAGATGTCCAGTGCCTCGGTCAAGGCCCGCCGTGCGGACGCCTTCTGTCGCGCCCGCCGCCGCCCGACGCCGAGGGCCAGCAGTGATCGAGCACGTTCGAGCGGCATCTCGAGCTCGTCCATCAGCTGCACCGACTGCGCCAGACTGTCCAGTGCCCGCTTGAGGTCGCCGCCGTGAGCCTGGATCAGGCCCTCGCAGCGGGCCGCCAACGCGCGGCAGCCGGGCAGGTTCAAGCGGTCAGCCTGGGACCAGAGGTGGACCGTCACCTCGTTCGCGTCGTCGAGTCGCCCCACACCGAGGAAGGCCTCCACCGCGTCCCCCTCCCAGTGATACGTGCCGGGATGGCCCCACTGCGTCTGGGCGAGAAGGTCGCGGAGGTCGGACTCGTACCGGTACGCGGCCTCGTGGTCGCGCGCCGAGACCTCAATGAAGCCGAGTACCAGGAGGTTCTGCACCTCGAAGATGGCGTCACCGGTTGCCCGAGCCATCCGCCGGCCCTCATGAGCAAAGCGGCGGCCGGTGTCCAAGTGACCCTGCCAGGCAGCGACATGAGCGCGGACATAGAGCGGGAACTGGTCGTGCACTCCGTCGGAGGTGGTTCGGTAGCCGTCCTCGGCGAGAGCATTCGCAACGTCCAGCCGGCCCCTGCGAATCTCGGCTTCGGCACGATGCAACGCAAACCCGGCCTCTGACATCAGGTCGTTGAAGCCCCGGGCTCGGTTCGAAAGCTCGTGGAGTAGCCGGATGGCTCCGGCCTGATCCTCGTGGGTATAGGTGGCCTCCCAGGCCAGCAGCAGTTCGGGGTGGTTGTACACCGGCGGTGCGTCCCACGGATATGTCCGTGCCAGCGCCCACGCTTCCGATTCGGTGCATGGGACGCCCGCGAAGAAGTCGCCGTGGGCTTCGAGCATTGCCGCGCGCGAGGCAAGGGAACTGTTGTCGCCAGCGTGGGCCGTGGTGCGCGCCGTCGCCAATACTCTGCAAGCTTCGCTGAGATCACCCTGACTGATATAGGCGGTACCAATGCCAAGAAGTATCTCGATCTCGTCGGAGGGCAGGAGCCCTGGTTGCGTCGACGCTTCGTGCAGGAGTGCGACGCTGGCCCCGATGTTCTGACCGACCAGTTCGGCTAGGGCGGTAAGGCAGCGCGCTCGATGCGGTCCCGGCGGCACCGCGGCCGCGAGCGGCTGAAGCACGGCACGTGCCGCCGCCTCTTCCCCAACCTGTCCGAACCAGCCTGCTGCATCGACAGCGCGCCGTACCCGGTCCTCTACCGCTTCCTCCGGGGTCAGTTCGTATGCGTACCGAGCTAGCTCGGCAGCCGTGGCCATCGCCGCCCGACCGGCCGCTTCGCCCGCGGCCGCCTCGACCTCCCGCGCCGTGTGCTCGTCTACCGCTGATGCGCTGAGCGCGCGGTGCCGGGCCCGCTGGACTTGATCGTCCACGACGGAGGACAACGTCGCGTGCATTGTGCGCACGGTCACCGGATCAGCTTCTTCCCGGCATACGGCCGCCAGCAGCGGGTGATCGAACTCGATCACGTTGCCGGCGCGCCGGATCACCCCGGCCGCCTCCGCCTCGGCCAAGCCGTCTGGGCCGCCGATCTCGGCCAGGACCCTTGTCGTCGGTCGGGCCAGCAAGGCTGCGGCCAGCACCGTCCGGCGTCCGTCCGGGGAGATGCCGGCGAGTCGAGCGGCCAGCACGGGACGGTGCCGCTGCGGGACCGGCAGATCGGCGACACCCGGCGGGATGGGCGCGGCAGCACGGGCCAACTCGATGGCGAGGAACGGATTGCCACCCGAAAGCTGGTACAACATCGCGGCCCGCCGGCGCGTCGGCATCACGCCCGTGCTGAGCGCCACCACATGTGCGATCTCCGGTTCGTCCAACGGCCCCACGGCGACGACCGCACGCGGCTCCGGTAACAGCATCGCGACCTCGCTGTCGTCGTTACCACGCACGGCGGCTGCCACGGCGAACTGTGGGCCGGCGAGCCGGCGAATCGCGAACTCGAGCACGCCGCGCGTCGGCGAGTCCAGCCACTGCACGTCGTCGAGGACCACAAGCAGCCGCTGCCGCTGTGCCATGGCCTGGAGCACCCCAAGAGCGGCAAGGTTGACCGCCAGAACGTCGGCGCCGTGCTCGGGCGGGGTCGTGCGCAGTAGCACGACATCAAGTGCCCTGCGCAGCGGGGCAGGCAGATCCGGGCCGAACTCGCCGACGTCCGCCCCGATCAGATCCACGAGACCTAGGAACGGCAGGTCTGACTCAGAGGCGGCTGCACGGGAGCGCCGCACAACGAAACCGAGGTTGGCTGCGTCGGCGGCTACAGCGTCTAGCAGCGTCGTCTTGCCGATGCCCGCGGGGCCCACGAACAGGACCGATCCCGGCGGAACAGCGCAAACGCGCGCACGTGCGGCTGAAAACTCACGCGTACGCCCAACGAACAGTGGTCCATCCGGCACGATGCCCCCAAAACCGGATGTCGCAGGCCCAGGGAACGTCCCGATCATATCGCCGGGGGTGCTGATGCAGCTCGAATCCGACGCGAGCCATTGTCAGTGGCGGGACGTACCTTTATAGGCGTGCGCGCAGCAAGTGAACTCACCCGTACCGTCCATCCCTTCGAGGTCGTAAGTGAGTGGCAGCCTTCGGGCGACCAGCCGCAGGCCATCGACGAGCTCGAGCGGCGGATAAGGGCGGGGGAGCGGGACGTCGTCCTGTTGGGGGCAACAGGTACCGGTAAGAGTGCGACGACGGCCTGGCTGGTCGAGCGGCTGCAGCGGCCGACTCTGGTCATGGCGCCGAACAAGACACTGGCCGCGCAGCTGGCCAACGAGTTCCGCGAGTTGCTGCCGCACAACGCGGTCGAGTACTTCGTGTCCTACTACGACTACTACCAGCCCGAGGCGTACGTCCCGCAGACCGACACCTACATCGAGAAGGACTCCTCGATCAACGAGGAGGTCGAGCGGCTGCGTCACTCCGCCACCAACAGCCTGCTGACCCGGCGCGACGTGATCGTGGTCTCGACCGTCTCCTGCATCTACGGCCTCGGCACCCCGCAGGAGTACGTCGACCGGATGCTGCGGCTGCGCGTGGGCGAGGCAGGGCACGACCGCGACTCGATCCTGCGCCGCCTGGTCGAGATCCAGTACACCCGCAACGACATGTCGTTCACCCGCGGCACCTTCCGGGTCCGGGGCGACACCCTGGAGATCTTCCCGGTCTACGAGGAGCACGCCGTCCGGATCGAGTTCTTCG
>DASUUH010000128.1:0-3608 GCA_036374175.1 Jiangellaceae bacterium
CCGGCGGCGAAGCTGTGCGTCTCGACCGCCGACAGGTGCCGCGAACGGGGCAGGACACCCCGGGTCGTGCCGGCTGACGCCCGTAGCAGGTCGCCGGCCGCGTAGCCGGCCCGCAGCAGTGCAGCAGGTCGACCGCGCACCTGTGTGGTCAGGGGTAGCACGAACGGCAGCGCCCGAACCAGATGCGGTGCGGTGTGCTCCATGAGCACGGCACGTTCGGCCGCGCTCTCCCGTGCGATGCCGATCTGGCCGGTCGCCAGATAACGAAGCCCGCCGTGGATCAGCTTCGAACTCCACCGAGATGTGCCGAACGCGAGGTCATGGGCGTCGACGGCGGCGACGGACAGCCCTCGCGACGCCGCGTCGAGAGCTACACCTGCGCCAGTGGCGCCGAGTCCGACGACCAGCACGTCGATGACCAGGCCGCCGGCAACTTCTGACAGCTCACGCTCGCGGCGGGCGGCGGACAGCGAAGACGCGAAGTTGGGGATCACGGTGCGAGGTAACTGTCGAGTAGCCGGCGCAGTTCGTCGTCGAACGCGGACGTGCTGAGAGCAGGGTCGTGATCGTCGGACATGGTCGGCGCTGACAGGGCGAAGGACTGGGCGACGAGCAGCAACGCCCTAGCCTGGCGGGTCACGTCGTCGCGGCGGACCGTCCCGTCCCGATGCCCGGCCCGCAGGGTCGCCTGGATGCCATCCAGCATCGCGTTGTGGCTGCTACCGCGGCGTTCGAGAATGTACGGCAGCAACACCTCGGGATCGGTATCGACGATCTTGCGGTACAGCGGATGCTCCCGCAGGGCTTGTACGCCACTCACCATGCTGTCGACGAGCCGGGCCCGTACTGGAGTCTCGTCGTGCGGCGGGGCAACTCCGGCCACGACCGCGGACCACTCCCTCGTCATCAGATCTGCGATCAGCGACTGGACGTCCGGCCAGTGGCGGTAGATCGTCATGCGGGAGACGCCGGCCCGACGGGCGATGTCGGTCAGCGTCGTTCGGCGCACTCCGACAGCGAGCACACAGTCCCGGGCCGCGTCGAGCACGGCGTTGTCGCGATGGTGCCGTAGCGACAACTTGTTACGGATCGACGACACATGTCACAGTGTAACGAAGAGCAAGCGAGGTGAACCATGCATTGGCGTGGATGGGGCGATCCCGCCCGGGCGACATCGCTACCTGAGCCGGTGGTCGAACTGCTGCGCCAGGCGCTGGGGGTGCAGCGGACAACTCCGCCGGTCGATATCAGCGAGGTGCGGTTGCCAGAGCGGTCACTGCCGGGACCGGCATACCAAGCGCTCCTCGAGGCGGTCGGTGCGGACAACGTGCAGTCCGACCCCGAGGCGCGGATCAGGCACACTCGCGGCAAGTCGACGGCCGACCTGCTGCGTATCAGGGCCGGCGACGCCGTCGACGCTCCGGACGCGGTAGTGCTTCCGGGCTCGCACGCAGAGGTGGTCGAGGTGCTCGACGTGAGTTCACAGCACCGGGTTGCGGTGGTTCCGTTCGGGGGCGGCACGTCGGTCGTCGGCGGGCTGGCCCCGCACGCGCGGTCGTACGCGGGAGTCGTCGCGATGGATCTGCGCCGCCTGGATCGCCTGCTCGATCTCGATGCCGAGTCCAGGGTCGCGACGCTGGAGCCCGGCCTGCTGGCCCCGCGGGCCGAGGCGCTGCTGCGCGAGCGCGGGTTCACGCTCGGCCACTTCCCGCAGTCGTACGAGTGCGCGAGCATCGGCGGGTTCGCGGCGACCCGCTCGAGCGGGCAGGCGTCGGCCGGATACGGGCGGTTCGACGAGATGGTCGTGCAGCTGCGGGTCGCGACTCCGACCGGCACCCTCGAGCTGGGCCGGGCGCCGATGTCGGCCGCGGGTCCCGACCTGCGGCAGTTGGTACTCGGCTCTGAGGGCGCGTTCGGCGTCATCACGTCGGTCGGGGTCCAGGTGCGGCCCAGACCGGCGGCGAGCGGCTACGAGGGTTGGCGGTTCGCCACTTTCGACGCCGGGACGGCCGCGATGCGCAGCCTCGCACAGGACGGGCCCGTGCCTGCTGTGCTGCGGCTGTCCGACGAGGCCGAGACGGTGATCGGGCTGGCCGACCTGGGGCAGATCGGCGGCGGCGAACCGCAGTCCGGCTGCCTGCTTGTCGTCGGGTACGAGGGATCGGCCGCGGCCATGGCCGCCCAGCGCGATGGCGTCCCGGCCGTCCTACGGGACGCCGGGGGACAGCCGCTAGGAGACCAGCCTGGTGAGCGCTGGGCGGCCGGCCGCTACGCCGCGCCATACCTGCGGGACGCACTGCTGGATGCCGGAGCATTCGCCGAGACCTTCGAGACTGCGACGTTCTGGTCGAATCTGCCCCGGTTGTATGCGGCGGTACGCGAGGCGCTCACCCGCAGCCTGACCGAGCAGGGCGCGCCTCCTCTGGTGTTGTGCCACGTGTCGCACGTCTATCCGGCCGGCGCGTCGCTCTACTTCACCGTGGTAAGCGCGCAGCGCAACGATCCGGTTTCACAGTGGCGGCGCGCCAAGACCGCGGCCGGCGAGGCGATCATCGCAACGGGCGGAACGATCAGCCACCACCACGGCGTCGGAACAGATCACCGAAACTGGCTCGCTGGAGAGATCGGCCCGTTAGGCGTTGAGTTGCTTCGCGCCATCAAGGATCGGCTCGACCCGGTCGGAATCCTCAATCCGGGCGTGCTGATTCCCTGACGGACCGATCACCTCTGATCACATCACTCCTCGCCGGCTGACTTATCGAGGCGGATTGCATCGCCGAGGTTGGAATTCCCCTCCAGGAAGGTGAGGCTCTCCACCTCCTCGGCCCTGGGTCCGGTGTATTCCAAAATGTAGAGGCCGTTCCGCACGTCAACCACGTAGATCAACCCGTCCTTGATGATCGGGAAGCTCCACATGACCACCTTGTTAGTGCCCATCGAGAGTGCGGGGTCCTCGTTCGCCACCGACGAAAGTGGTGTGGGCGAGAACCACCCGGCCTGATCCATCAGGCCGGGATCCTCGATGTCGATGACCTGAAAACCGCCTGAGTGCCAGGTCACCAAGGCCAAGTTCCTGGTCAGCGTCGGGTTGTGGGAGGCGTAACTCGCACGTTCCTGATCAGCTTGGCTGGGCGCTGGGCAGGCATTCTCTGCGATCTTGTATTCGCCGATGACTCGCGGAAGCTTCGGATTTCCCACCTGGATCGCGCGGGCCCAGCCCCACGGGCAGCCGAAGGCCGGGCTGGTGAATGTGCCGTAGATCTCGTCGGTGACGAACGAGAATGGCCGGCCGGGGAATGGCACCGCGGAGTGTCCCGGATTTGGGTTGTCCCACGTCGGGCGGTTCTCCACTGGCGTGAGGAGCTTGTCATTGAGGTCGAGCACCTCGCCCGGCTGGTAGTTGCCCTCTGCAACGTCCTCAGTGTCAAGAACCAGGAAGAAGCCGGACAGGTAGGCGAGATGTGTCACGGTTCCGTCCGGCGTCGGGGTCATCGAGTGCAGCGCCACGTTCGCCCGAGCCTCGAACTGGGGGGTCCAGGTGCCCTGGGCAACCAGGACCGGTGATCCACCAGAGGGGACGGCGCTTATGTCGGCGATCAGCAGGTTGG
>DASUUH010000129.1:0-5952 GCA_036374175.1 Jiangellaceae bacterium
GACGTCGTCGGGTTGGAACCCCGCCGTCGGGGCGTCCACGATCGCTACCGCCGCGTTCGCAGGACCCACCGGGTTCACCCGCACAGTGCCGAGCATCGGGTGCAGACGACAGACGTAGTCAAACGTCCCAGGCTCGGTGAACGTGTGGGTGAACACGTCACCCGGGTTGAGCATTCCGCTCTCGAAGGCTGGCTCGCCGCCCGTTCCGACCAGTCGGTGCATGAAGAACGGGACCTCCACGTCGGGCTTCGGCCCGGCCGGATGGCGCACCACCAGCCCGCCGAACAGCCCACGGTCCACGGCCTCCTCGATGTGCTTGAGATGATCATGAAACGGCCAGCAGCCCGCCGCGTCGTTGGTGACGTCGAAGATGTAGCGCCACTCCTCGCCTGGGCAGATCGCGTCACTCCGACGCCCGTCCGGCGCGACCACCCCAAACGGCCACGACCCGTCAGAGTCGATGCCGTAGTCCAGCCCGTGCAGGTGGAAAGTGTGCGGCTCGGTGTCAGCGTTGTGCACGTGGATCCGTAGGCGCTCGTTCGGCCGGGCATACAGGACACAGCCCGGCACGCGGCGATCCCATCGCGGCTCGTTCACGTCCGCGGCAACCAGCGGGGCCGTGTTCGGCACTGTGTAGGCCGGGTCGAGGTACTCCCGGTAGACCAGCGCATCAAGTCGTCGACGCTCGATCTCCGACTGCGGGATATAGGTGTCCTCGTGGCCGTGATTGCGCATGCAATCACGGCCGAATGCGCCGTGCTCCCCTTCATCCGGTGTGACTGGGCTGTATGCGGGCACCTTTTCGATACGCAGGTAGATGTCGCGACAGCGCATTCGAATCGCCCCCACTCAACGTCCGCAAGCGGATCCGTTGAGATCCCCCAATTTTGATCGAGCGTACTCCCGAAGTGTGGATCCCGCCATGGCCATGGATGAGCGGGCCTGCAGCGTGCAATGGGTCCCGTACTGTGCTCGCACTTGGGCGGCTTATGCCCTCGGCATTTCGCTGATCACGACTAGGGGATCTGGGCTTGGGGGCATGGGCCGTGGGTCTGGACGGATTTCAGCGCGCTGGGCTTTGGGGCGTTGGGTGGACGACCGGTACGCCGCCGTATCTCGACGGCGGAGCTGGCGCCGATGGCGGAGGAGCTCTTGCCGGCGCCGCGTCCGGGCTACCAAGCTGACCGCCGAGATCGGCGACATCCTCGCCCCACGAGCCGCGCACGGACCGGTCCGCTGCTGGCGGCGTTGGAGCGGGCGGTGGCATTCAGTCGCTGGTAGGCCGCAGGTGCGCGCAATCCTGTACCCAACGGTGACTTCCTCATTCCCGGCACCCCGGCTCCGGTCGGCGGCGGCCCCGTGCCGCGCTACACCGCCGCCGACCTTTTCACCACCCAGTACGGAGCCGCGCTTGTGCTGGACCACCACATCAACGCTCCCGGCCTGGTCACGGGGGACATCCAAGCTTCGGTCAACACCACCACAGCGGTCTCCGGTCAGGCCGCCTTCGACGCCGCAGGCAATCTGCGCGATGCCTGGATTGAGGCTCTGGCGTCCCGCTACCAGGTCTTGCGTCAGTTCCCCGGTCCGGGCGCCAAGGCACAGCGCGACGGGTTCATCAACGGGCTCCCCGCCGCCGTCCTGTCCCGCGCGGTGGGGTCGTTTGCCGGGTGGTGACTCCTCCGCTCCGGCTACGGATGTGGGCGGGACGTTCCGGCCGGTCAGGGCCATCTGCGGTGACTACCGGAACGTCGAGTCGTTCGGCGAGTGCGACGTGTACGAGACGTCGTGCGCCGATGCATTTAGTGGCGCCGCTGCCAGACCCGGTCGGACATCTCATCGGTCTGTGGGTAGCGAGTGAGCCGGAGGTCTCGGAGAACGCGGCGAGCGTCTTCGGCGAGCTCGCCGTCGATGTGGCCGCCGAAGACCATTCTGTTCAAGACGTTGAGCACCTCATAGTCGATCAGATCAGGTGCGCTCATCCATCAGTAGTGGATGGTCGTGACTAGGTGTAAGCCGCTCAGAGCGGCCAGGCGTGCACCGGCTGGCCGGTCTCGGCCAGCTCAAGGTAGCGCTCGAGCACGAGTGCGAACGCCTGGTCTCGACCGATCCCGGGCTCAACCGCCTGGAACGCCCGCCACTGCCAGCGGGCTCCGGTCTGGGCTGAGCGCACCCGCTGGTCGATCACGTCGAGCAGCGCGATGTCCTCCGCGGCCACTCCGGCCTCCCGGAGTCCTTCCGCGGCCCGGGAAAGTAGTCGCAGCACCAGTTCGGACCCCGGCTGGACCACCATGTTGCCGCGGTCGTCCGGCCAGGCGAGCAGGCAGCCCAGCCCGGTCCGGGCGGCGTTGTAGAAGTTGTTCCGGACCTGCTCGAAGGGCGCGCTCTCAACCCAGATGTGTGACGTTGGGGCAAGCGCCAAGGCCAGCCCAACCAGGAAGGCGGCGTTGGCGAGCATGTCGACAAGGGTCGGGCCGGCGGGCAGCGCACGCATCTCTATTCGCAGGTGCCCTCCATCTGCCGAGTCATAGATAGCGCGGTTCCACCTCCAGACCGTGCTCTGGTGCAGGCGTAGCTCGTCCAGGCCTGGCGGTCGCTGGCGGGCGATGCAGTCAAGCGGGTCCTCGTCACTGAGGATCGGCAGCAGCGGCTGGTGAAGCCGGACGCTCTCTTCGAACAGTTCCAGTGGCCCGCCGCGCACCCATTGGGTGCCGAAGTCGACCCGGGGCGGGCGGCGGATGCTTTCCCTGTCCGGGCGGTCGTCGACGGACTGCTCGAACAGCGCGATCCGCGTTTCCTCCCACAACCAGCGGCCGAGCAACATCGGCGAGTTGCCGGCCGCGGCCAGTACCGGCGCGGTGGCCAGCTGAACGGCGTTGAACGTGGACGCGAACTGCTCGGGCGCGATGCGCAGATGGACCTGAAAGGCAGTATTCGCGCCCTCTAATGCGACGTGGTGCGTGGTCAGGTCTAGCCGTTCCCGTCCCTGGATGCAGATCCGGAACGGCTGCCGGCGCAAGCGCCGCAAGCTGTGATCCAGCGCTCTGTAGCGAGGGAGTTCCGTTAACACCCGACCGTCGAGATGATGCCGGGAAAGCGTCGGCAGGATGCCGATCACCGCGACTCTCGCCGACTGGGCGGCAGCGGCCTCGGCGACGACCGCGAGCAGGCCGCGTAGCTCGTCGGACATAGCAGTAAAGGACCGGCCGGCCAGCGGCGAGGGCCGTGGGTTGAGCTCGAGGTTGAACCGGTCGAGCTCTACAGTGACGCGCGAGTCGCGGACGTCGGCCAGGATCTGCTTGTTCCGCCGAACGGGCATCCCGCGACCATCAACCAAAAACAGTTCCAGCTCCGCACCCAGGGTCCGCGGTTGCTGCCCGAAACCCGAACGGGACAGCAGAAGCTGCAGCGCCGCCAGGTTGCGCTCCAGACGATCGGCGAACTGAACGTAGTCTGACTCTTCGAAGCGAACGCGGTCGATCCCGATACCCACGACACCCCACCTCGTAAGATGCTTCCTCGGCCCGCACCGATGAGGCTACGATCTGGCCGGCTTGGCGGTTATGGCTAGCTGTAGTCGCGCTGACAAGCGTCCTCGGCTCCTTGTCCAACAACCGTACGGGCATCGCGGATGCGAGCGCTTCAATCTTGGCGAGGGAGACTTAACCTTCACGACGCTCGTCTGACGCGGTAAACGCGTTCCTCGCATCCTGGGAGTGAGCGCGGGCCACGGAGGAGGGCCGTGAGGAGTCGAACAGGCGTGGTCAGACGGCCAAGGGCGGCAAATGCCCGAGGTCGATGAGCTCGAGATGACAGCCAGCGTGGGCGAGATCCTCGCCGCTAGAGGCCGGTCAGCGGTTGCCGCTCCGGCCAGCACCGCGCGGATACGCCGCAGCAGCGGGCGCGGGACGGGGCGGCGAGTCACGACCCGGATTACGAGGCGTACGTCCGGTCCGACTTCGAACCTGGTGAAGGGTTACTAATGTGCTGGTGATGAACAACGCGGGTTACAGGGCGTATGGCCCGAAACGGTCCCAGGTTCCCTGTCCGCGTCTGGAGCGTCGGGGCGGCGGCTGTGACGGGCTTGGTAGGTGAACGTAGCTGAGGTCAAGTTGGTCGAACCGGTGGGACTGCGCCGTCCGTGACCGGCTTTCGGGTTCCGGAGTCGAGCTCTGCGATGAGGGCTGCCTCGAGGTCGTCCAGCGGAACTCCCGGTCCGGCTGCCGCGTCACGCAGTTCCGCCCGGCCGCGGATCTTGTCGTCGGGCGAGAGGTGTAGCAGGTCGAGTAGTGGCTGCGGATCCCACACTCGATGGACGAGGCATTGGAATCGCGCCACGTCCCTGGTACGCCGTTGAGAGATGCCCACCACTTTGCGCCCGTCCACAGTCACCTCCCCCGGGCCGATAGCGCCGAAGCAGACCAGCGGTCCCCATCCGGTGCGCTCGAGCCGACCGCGGTGTAGGGCTCCTGCGACTCCCAGCTTGGCCAGGCTGCGGCACCAGGCGTTGCCAAGCCAGTCCGCCGAGAACCCGACGTCATCCACCCAGCGATGGTCGTTTCGCGGGAGCAGAACGTCGATCCAGAGGCAGTCGCCGGGAATAAGGAGTACCGCGCCACCGCCACTTGGCCGGCGGACAACCTCGATTCCGCGGTCATGAGCATATTCAACGTCTGCGACTCCATCCCGTTGACCGCTGCCGAGCACCAGCGCTGGGCGCTCGGGGGTGAAGACCCATGCTGTCGTCCTGGTCAAAGACCGAGGCAAGGCACGTGCGTGGAACTCTGCAGGCGAACCTCGCCATCGCTCGACGATCATGATCCCTTGAGTGGTCCCTCGGAGTGCTCGGCCAGCCCGCGATCGGCACCGCCGTGATCCTGATCGGACGCACGGCGGCGCCAGACCCAGCGGAACTTCTCAGAGGCTATCGAGTGGCCACACGGGCCGCAGCTGGCGCGACGCTGGACGACGGCCGTTGCCGAGTTGATCGCCGCGTTGCCGGGTGTGCCGAGGACTGGCAAGAGCGTCGTGCACGGCGGGCTGATCGTCGTAGTCGTGGATGGTCGTGGGAGTCTGCGGGTTAGCCCACCGCAAGGTCAGCCACGATGTCGCTGACCTTGCGGAGTAGCCGCCCTTCGACGGGCGTCTTACGAACCCCATAGTGCTGGTAGAACCTTGCGGCCTCGTCGTCGATAGCGGTGACCACACGTAGCGGATTCGTACTGGCCAGTGGTCGACGAATGGTGCCACCGACAATCTCAGCGCCGACCAGAACTGTTGAATCGGACAGGTGATGCGGCTGGTCGGGGCGGTGCGCCATCAGGGACTCGAACCCCGAACCCGCTGATTAAGAGAGTGCTGATCGCAGCCGCATATGGCCTCTACCTGCGACGTTGTTGACGGCATGGCTCGCTCCAGACGTGCCACGGCGCACGAGTTGACATCATTTCGTGCCACGAACTGTGCCATGAAGTGCACTGCCACCTCGTCGGTCAAGTGCGTGTCCGGACCCTAATGGCTCGGATGCCGAACGCTCCCGCCTATGCTGGTGACAGGGTAGTGCCTGCATGCGACGACGCCGACTGTGGCAACGGGAGCAGCGAGTGGCATTTCGCCCAGAAGACCGCGCCGCGGAATGCTAGGCCCAATTCGATGGCTGGACTCTGGTGTTGGCGTGGGAGCCTTGGACGTGTCTGCGGGGGAGAGGCTGGTGGGCCGGGAGGTCGAGGTTGCCGTGGCGGCGGCTGCGGTGCGCGATCTCAGCGATGGCCGGGGGTCGACGCTGGTGATCGAGGGGGAGGCCGGCATCGGCAAGACCCGCTTGGTGGAGTGCATAGTCGATGACGCGCGGTCTCGTGGGGTTGCCGTGTACGGCGGCCAGGCACATCCCTTCGAGCGCACCCGCCCGTTCGGTGTGGTCGCTGCGGCTTTGAATCTGAGCCGGCGGTCGCC
>DASUUH010000130.1:0-30193 GCA_036374175.1 Jiangellaceae bacterium
GCTCTCGCCGTATGCCTCGACACCCTCGTCCGGCGCGGGGGTCTCGGCGTCCCCCGTTTCGGGCTCCGCAACCGAATCGGGGGTCTCGGGTTGATCCGCGACCTCGCCGGTGTCACCACAGGCGGCGAGTAACAGCGCCAAGCCGGCCACGGCGGCGGCCAGTCGTGGTTTGTTCATAGTCCTCCTCCTTTCTCAGTGGTTTGTCAGATGAGCAGTCGTTGATCACGCTGCTATGGTTCGCCGCCGCTGATGGCTGCGGCTTCTCGGCGTCTTATGGGCCCTGACCGGTTCCGGATCAGTCGCTCGACGCCCTTGATGATCCGATCCCCGGACACCAGCATTCCGCCGATGATCACCAGGCCGAACACGATGAACTGAAGTGCTGTGGGCAGGCCCATGACCCGCATCATCTGGTTGAGGCCGGCGAGGAAGAACGCCGCTGCCCAGGTCGAGACCGGGCTGGCGAGTCCGCCGTTTAACGACGCTCCGCCGATGACGACGGCCGCGATCGGGCCCAGCAGGTATGGCGAGCTGATCGTGACCCCGGGGCTGCGCAGGTAGGCGGCCAGCAGGACGCCGGCGGTGGCGTACAAGACGGCGGCGATGACGTAGGCCGAGACCTGATTCACATTCACCCGCAGCCCGACGACCGTCGCAGCCATTGGGTTGGCACCGACGACCTGGAACCGCCTGCCCATCGTGGTGTAACGGAAGATCAGGACCAGCGCGACCGTGATCGCCACGCCGATCCAGAAGATCCGGGTGATGCCCAGAAAACGGGTCGTGGTCCAGGCCGACAGGCCCGGCGGCACGGGGGACTGGATGGCGAAGCTCGTGTAGTAGCGGTTCGCGATGCCGATCACGATCTGGCCCACCGCCAGGGTGACGATAAGTGGGTTGAGGCTCAACGCGCCGATGAGAAAGCCGTTGACCAGACCGATGAGGGCAGCGACGCCGATGGCGGTCAGGTAGGCGAGCCAGATGCGGTCGTCGGACAGTTTTCCGACGCCCACCGTGATGAGCGCCCCGAGCAGCAGGGTTCCTGGCGTGCTCAGATCGATGCCTCCGGTCATGATCACCAGCATCTGGCCGAGCGCCGCGATGGCCAGGAACGTCCCGAACGGTGCGATCGCCGACAGGCCGGCCTGGCTGAGCGTAGCGGGCGCCCAGATCGCCGCGACGATGACGAGCACCACGAGGGCCAGGTAGACGGGCAGGTAGCGGGAACCGACGACCAGGGCAGTCACAGCCGACGAGACGGGGCGGGACGAGCTCATCGCGACTCTCCAGCACTGCTGCCCGCCGGCTGCCCAGCCGCGGCGACCACCCGGGCCCGCGCTGTCAGCGCGAGTTCGCGAATGCGCCCGAGATCGGCGTCGAGTTCGCCCTGCCGCACGACCGGCCGGCCGGCCACCAATACCCAGTCGATGTTGGAGGTGTCCATTCCCCACACGACGGCCCCGATCGGGTCATTGACGGGGAAGATGTTCGGCCGGTCGGTGCGCAAGATGATGACGTCGGCCTGCTTGCCGGGTCCGAGTGAACCGGTCACACCGCCGAGGCCCAGCGCGGTTGCCCCATCGATGCAGCCGTACCGGATCACGTCACGGGTGGTCAGGAGCCTGGGCAAGCCCGCCTTGCCGGCCAGCTTCAGATCGAAGTAGGTGGCGTGCTGGACCGAGATCACCGACCGCAGCTGAGCGAACAGGTCACCGGGCGCGAGCCGTTCGGAGTCGACTCCGAGGCCCACCTTGATGCCGCGGTCGATCAGTTTCTGGACAGGGGGTGGCGGCAGGCCGGCGGCCATTTCGCTCGACGGGGTGAGCGAGACCGACGCGCCTGCCGCCGCGACGGCGTCCAGGTCGCCGTCGTTCAGGAAGCTGCAATGCAGCAGCGTGACGTCGTTGCCAAGGAGCTTGCGCCGGCCGAGGTCAGCGACGGCCCCCGCGGACGCGCTGGCGGTCCCGGCGGGGGTGTGGATGCGCAAACCGAGTTCGCGGGCGACAGACCAGTCCCGTGCGACCCGGTCAAGTTCCGGTGGCCGCGCCTCCGCCGGACCGGCTGCGAGCCCGGTCAGGGGATCCTGGGCGGTCGCAGCGAGCCGGCGGAGCCGCGGCTGCCATTGGTCGGCCGTCTCCTCGTTCGCCGGCGCCGCGTGCACGAAGACTGTGCGCAGCAGTGATTCGGCGTGTGCGGCGAGGGCGGCCTCGAGGTGCTCTGGGGCGGCCGACTCGGCCCAGTCGGCCACCGTGGTGATCCCGGCCTCGGCCGCTCCGAGCAAACCGATCAACGTGGCGGCGTAGATGTCGTCGGCGGAGTACGGCAGATCGCCGCCGCTTGCTGCATCGCCACTGCCGCGGAACAGTGAGTCGGCAGTGCGCCGGTGGGTGTCGACGAAGCCGGGCATCACGATGGTGTTGGCCGCGTCGATCACCTCGGCGTCGCGCGCAGTGATGCCCTGGCCGATCTCGGCGATGGTTTCGCCGTCAATCAGTACGTCGGCCGAGTAGTGGTTGCCGACCCTGGGGTTCATGGAGAGGACGCAGCCGCCTTTGATCAGGGTCCTTGTCATCTGACCGCCTCGACCCTGCGGCGCACATCGTGACCCATGGCTCCGATGCCCCTCCCGCCACGCCGACCCACGCCCTATCGAGCACTGTGCCCATTGGTAGATCAGTGACACTACACAAGAATTAGTCAGGTTGGACAGGCTTCGCGACGAAATCGTGACTCGTTTAGCTTTATTGGCCGCGGCACGACAACGTGACTGCACGTCTCCGTACGCTCACCGCAGCCGCGCGGCCCGGAATTCGAGGTAACGCCGCTCGGGGAGGCTCTGCGTCCGGCGAGCCGCCGCCTCATAGGAGCGGCGGGCCTCGGCCCGGTCGCCGGCGAGCTCGAGCAGGTGGGCCCGGACCGCCTCGAGCCGGTGGTGGTCGGCAAGCGCCGCCTCAACTTCGGCGTGCTCAAGTTCGGCCAGGCCGGCCCCTGGTCCGTGAACCATGGCCACGGCCACGATCCGGTTGAGGCTCACCATCGGACCCGGCGCGAGGGCTCGCAGGTGGTCGTACAGCGCGAGGATCTGCGGCCAGTCGGTGTGATCGGGGCGCCGCGCCTCGTCGTGAACCGCCGCGATGGCAGCCTGAAGTTGGTACGGCCCGGCTGGGGCATGCGCCAGTGCTTGGCTGATCAGCGCTACGCCCTCGGCGATGGCATCGGCGTCCCAGAGCCTGCGGTCCTGGTCGGCCAGTGGCACGAGTGCGCCATCGGCGTCGAGACGGGCGGAGCGGCGGGCGTCGGTCAACAGCATGAGGGCGAGCAGGCCGGCCACTTCGCCGTCGTCGGGTAGTTGCTCGCGGAGCCGGCGGGTCAGCCGGATCGCCTCGGCGGCTAGTTCGACACGGTGCAAGTGCGGCCCGGAACTGGCCGTGTACCCCTCGTTGAAGATCAGATACAGGACTTCGAGGACGGCCGCGACGCGGGCTTGGCGCTCGTCGGGTTTCGGTAGGGCGAATCGCGCACCGGCCGCCTTGATCCGCTGCTTGGCTCGGCTGATGCGCTGGGCGATCGTCGGCTCGGGCACCAGAAACGCCCGGGCGATCTCCGCCGTCGTCAGGCCACCGACAGCGCGGAGCGTGAGGGCCACCTGCGACGGCCGGGTGAGGGCGGGGTGGCAGCAGAGCAGGAACAAGGTAAGGGTGTCGTCGACCGCCGCTGCCGGTGCGCCGCCGGCCGGCTCCAGCGCCGCCACGGCCTGCTCGCGCCTGCGGCGCGCCGAGTCGCTGCGCAGCGTGGCGATCCGACGCCGTGACGCGACGGTGATCAACCACGCCCGCGGATCGTCCGGCACGCCTTCGGCGGGCCACTGCCGGGCGGCGGCGATCAAGGCCTCCTGCACGGCGTCTTCGGAGGAATCGAAGTCTCCGTACTTACGAACGACCGCTGCGAGCGCGTGCGGGGCGTGCTCGCGGAGCAGTCTGTCGAAACTCAGCTCTGCCACGCCTCGAAATCGCTTACTTCGCGTACGGGCCGCACCTCGACGAGCCCGTACTGGGCTTCGGGCACCTCGGACGCGATCTCGATCGCCCGGTCCAGGTCGGCGCAGTCCAGCAGGAAGAACCCGGCGAGGTGTTCCTTGGACTCGGCGAACGGCCCGTCGGTCGTCATCGTGATGCCTTCGTGCACTCGTACCCCGGTTGCCTGGTCCGGGCCGGCGAGGGCTTCAGTCGCGATCAGCTCACCCGACTCGGCGAGAGTGTCGGCCAGTTCGGCGTAATAGGCCAGGCCTTCGGCGCGCTCGCCGCTGGAGAGGCTGTCCCAGATCTGCCGCGACGTGGGATTGCTGTAGATCAGGATCACGTATTTCACCGGCGCCTCCACCGGATTTCGAGAATCGTCGGCCAGATGTGTCGAGACTAGTGGCTCGGCGGCTACGTCCCCTGTGACAGACGCGTATCGAAACTGGGAGAGGCGCGATGACAAGCGGAATCGAGCGGGCCACCGGGCGCGATCGCGACGACTGGTTCCAGGTCCTCGACGAGTGGGGAGGGCCGGGCCGGCCGTACCGCGACATCGCCGGCTGGCTGACCGGCGAGCACGGCATGAGTACGTGGTGGGCCCAGAAACTGATCGTGGAATACGAGCAGGCCCGCGGGCTGCGTGAGCCGGGCGTGCGTCCTGACGGGACGTTCGAGGCCGGCGCGAGCAAGACACTGGCCGTGTCGGCCGACCGGGCCTATGCGGCGTTCACCGAGCCGCGGCTGCGATCTCAGTGGCTGCCAGGGGAGTCGCTGACCGAGCGGGCCGGCTCGCGGCCGGGCCGGCTCGTCCGGTTCGACCGGTCGGACGGCACCCGGATCGCCGTCCAGTTCGACGGCCAGCCGTCCGGCAAGTGCGTCGTGGCCGTCCAGCACCAGCGGCTGCCGGACGCCGAGTCCGCCGAAGCGGCAAAGGTGTACTGGCGCGAGCGACTGGCAGAACTCAAGGTCCGGTTGGAGGGGCGGTGAGCCAGCTCAACTTCTGGGCCGTCGCGGTTGCTGCGATCGCCGGGTTCGTCGCGGCGTTCGCGTACTACGCGGTGTTCGGTGAGCGGCTCGCCGCCGCGGGCAGCGCAGTGACCGACGAGCGGCCGCCGGCGTGGATTCCAGTGTTCGAGCTGGCCAAGCACTTGGTGGTGGCGGCAGTCGTGGCCGGGCTGGTCGTGGCGATGGACGTCACCACCTGGCTCGGCGCACTGCTGGTCGGCCTGGTGATGTGGCTCGGCTTTCCCGCGGTGCTGCTGGCCGGTTCGGTCGTTCACGAGAACGTGCCCTGGAAGGTGGCGTTGATCCATGCCGGCGACTGGTTCGCCAAGCTGGTCATCATCGCCGTGATCGTCAGCGTCTGGAGGTGATTTGGCGTTCCCCAATGACGCATTCTGGGTACTACGTTCGCAGACTCCTTGACAGCCAGAGGGAAGGGTTCGAACTTGAGGATCAGATCGCGCGTGGCCGCCGCCGTTCGGCGCAGGCGCCGCAACTGGGCGATCGCGAGGTACGAGTCCGGCAAGGCGCTGGAGAAGGCGGGCGCGTGGCCGGAGGCCGCCGCCGCGTTCCAGAAGGCCGTGGACGTCGATCCGCGTCGCGCTGAGTGGCACTTCCGGCTGGGTCGCGCCTGGCACAAGGCGGGAAACATCTTCGGCGCGGTGACGGCGTACCAGCAGGCTCTCGCGCGCGACCCGGACCACCCGGAGTGGCACGTCCTGCTGGGGAAGGCGTACCTATCGATGCGGAACTACCAGAGCGCGGCGTACTGCTTCCGGCAGGCCGACATGCGGTTCGCGGAGCGCATCGACGACCAGGCAGAGGTGCCGCCGTCGCATGAGCTGTCGCTGGACCGACGCATCGAGCTGTCGCTGCCGGCGAAGCCCGCCTACGCATATTGCATACACCGAGCCGTGACGTTAGCGAGCAGGCTCGGCATTGAGCGGATCAGCGTGCTTGAGCTCGGCGTGGCGGGTGGCAACGGGCTGATCGCCATGGAGTCACACGCCGCCGAGATCGAACAGCTCACCGGCGTTGGAGTGGACGTGTACGGCCTCGACACCGGTGAGGGCCTGTTCGAGCCGGCCGACGTGCGCGATCTGCCGTATTTCTTCAAGCCGGGCCATTACAAGATGGACGTCGCCAAGCTGCGCGCCCGGCTCAAGCGGGCCGAACTGATACTCGGCGACGCGCGGAAGACCTTT
Source organism: Jiangellaceae bacterium (assembly GCA_036374175.1). Lineage (GTDB taxonomy): Bacteria > Actinomycetota > Actinomycetes > Jiangellales > Jiangellaceae > JASLBX01. The sequence continues at coordinate 6,227 of DASUUH010000130.1, forward strand.
GCCGAGTTCGTTGCCGGCGGCCACGCACCGATCGGGGCGATCTCGTTCGACATGGACTATTACTCCGCGACTGCGGGTGTCCTGGATGTCGTGGGACGGGACGAACATGAGAAGGCGTTCCTGCCGCGGGTCTACACGTACTTCGACGACGTCACGGGCTTCAAGGGGCAGGACTACAACGAGTTCACCGGCGAGTTGCTCGCCATCGCCGAGTTCAACGAGCGCCATTCCTCGGCGAAGCTGTCGCCGGATCGGCATTTCCTGGCCCGTCCCGTCCAGCCGCGGTGGAGCGTGCAAGTGTACACGCTGCACCGGTTCGGGCATCCGGACTACACGACCTACATCGGCAAAGGCGGCGCGCGATCACTGCGCCTGCGCGACTAGCGGCCGCCGGATTGGGCGTAGGGTCGGGCCGATGCCCGAAGGTGACACGGTCTGGTTGACGGCGGCCCGCCTACACGACGCGCTGGCCGGTGCTCGCCTGGTGCGGTTCGATCTGCGGGTGCCGCGGTATGCGGCGGCGGATCTGACCGGCTCGATAGTCCGGGAAGTCGTGGCGCGTGGCAAACACCTGCTCATGCGGATCGAGCCGGACGTCACGCTGCATTCGCATCTCGGCATGGACGGCTCGTGGCGGCTCCGTCCGGCCAGCGAGCGTGTGCCCGGACCCCGAGCGGCCAACGTCCGGGCGGTGCTGATGACCGAGGCCTGGCTGGCAGTCGGCTCGGATCTGGCCCGGGTGGACCTGGTGCGGTCCGAGCAGGAGAGTCAGCTGGTCGGCCATCTCGGGCCAGACCTGCTGGGCCCGGACTGGGACGCAGCCGAAGCCGTTCGCCGGTTGTCGGCATCGCCCGACCGGCCGGTGGCCGAGGCGGTGCTCGATCAGCGCAACCTGGCGGGTATCGGCAATGTGTACCAGGCCGAGTTGCTCTTCTTGCGGGGCGTACATCCGACCACTCCGGTCAGTGCGGCCGGAGACCTGGATCGGCTGGTCCGACTCGCCCGCGAGTTGCTGCTGGCCAACCGGAACGTACACGGCCATGTGACGACCGGTGACCGGCGTCCCGACCGGCGGCATTGGGTATACGGGCGGGCCGGCGCGCCGTGCCGCCGATGCGGCACCTTGATCGAACGCGGGCAGATCGGCGCGCCGGGAGAGCAGCGAGTGGCCTACTGGTGCCCGCACTGCCAGCCCGAGCGTTGCGCCGAGTTGCGGATCGGCACAGCCGGTCAGTAACGTACAACCGGTCGGTTGTACATTTGCCCTGAACCCCACGAAAGGATCACGCCATGCGCACGCTCATCTACACCGCCTTCGTCTCCCTCGACGGCGTCGTCGACTCCCCCGGGGGCGGCGAGCAAGAGACGCACCGCAGTGCGGGCTGGACCTTCCAGGACCTCGACTGGGTTGAAGAGGCTTACGAGATCAAAGGCCGGGAGCAGGAGGAGGCCGAGGCAATGATGTTCGGTCGGGTCAGCTACCAGGCGTTCGCTCCGGTGTGGCCGGGCATGGAGGAGTTCGCCCGGTACAAGGACCTGCCCAAGTACGTCGTGTCGACTTCGCTGCAGACCGGCGACCTGGTCGACAACTGGGGCGAGATCACGATTCTGCGGTCGCTGGACGACGTCGCGAAGGTCAAGGAGGGCGAGGGCGGTCCGATCATTATCCACGGCAGCGCCACGCTGGCCAGGAACCTCTCCGATGCCGGCCTGCTCGATCGCTACCACCTGCTGGTGTTTCCGGTGCTGCTCGGTGCCGGTAAGCGGATGTTCAGCGACACGGACAAGGACAAGCAGATGCTCACGCTGACCGAGAGCGAGTCCTACCGCAACGGCATCCAGAAACTCGTGTATGACGTCCGCTGAATCTGCGCCCCGGATCGCTCAGATTCTCCGCCGACGGCTCGGCCATCAAGTGCTTCCTCTTGCAAAAAACAGTTTGCACCGCGATTGTTTGTCGGGTGGAGTCGCCCGGGCCGAGTAGCGCCACACGTGCTGTCACGAAGGCCACCGGCTGGGCGGCGGGGCACGACTATTGAGGAGGGATTGATGGGCGCCATTCGCAGAGTTGTGGTGGTCGCCATCGCGATGTTCGGGCTTCTGGCCTCCGCAGCGGTGATCAGCACCGCCACGGCGCAGCCAGGACCGGATTCGCAGGCGCGTATGGAGTTGTATGAAGCATCCGTCGACGCTGAGCAGTACCAGCAACTGCTCACCGGCGGGTACGACATAGCGCACGTGGAGGAAACCGCCGACGGTTATGTCGTGCAGGTCGTCCTCCGGCCGAACGAACTAAACCGGCTCAACCGCGACGGCTTCGGCTTCGAGGTCGTCGTCAACGCCGACGGACTGACCTCACAGCAGGCGGCGGACCGGCAGAAGCGCCGCGGGTACAAGGTGTGGCGGCCGTGGGATGGTCCTGCGGGACTCGAACGGCAGCTGCGTTCGGTACCTGAGGAGTACCCGGGCCTGGCGGAGCTGCACACGCTCGGCCAGACCCACGAAGGGCGCGACATCCTGGCGATTCGCGTGACGTCCGACGTCACCAACACGCCGCTGAACGAGCGTCCGGCCGTCCTGTACCAGGGCACCGCACACGCCCGCGAGTGGATCGCCACTGAGGTGACGAAGCGGACGATGCTGCACTTCCTCGAGGGCGCCTCCACCGACCCGGAGGTGCAGGACATCCTCGCGTCGACGGAGCTGTGGTTCGTCCCGGTGGTCAACCCGGACGGTTACCAGTACACCTTTGATCACGAGCGGCTGTGGCGGAAGAACGTGCGCGATAACGACAACAACGGCGTGATCGACAGCAACGACGGCGTTGACCTCAACCGGAACCTTCCCGAGCACTGGGGTTACGACGAGGAGGGTTCGTCATCGCAGTTCACGAGCCTCACGTACCGCGGCCTGGAGCCGGCGTCGGAGCCGGAGACCGTTGCGAACATGGAGCTGTTCGACAAAGCGGACTTCCGCTTCGCGATCAGCAACCACTCGTACGGTGAGCTGCTACTCTACACGGCCGGCTGGCAGGTCCAGACGCCGTCTGCGGACGACCCGATCTACGTCGCGCTGACCGGCACCGACGCCGACCCGGCGGTCCCGGGATACGACCCCGGACCAGGCGCTGACCTGTACATCACCAACGGTGAGTTCACCGACTGGGCGCACGCGGCAAAGGGCGTGCTGGCCTGGACACCCGAGCTCGCCGAGGGCTGCGAAGGCTGCGGCTTCGTGTTCCCGGACGACCCGAAGCTGGTGCAGGACGAGTTCAAGCGGAACCTGCCGTTCGCCATCAACGTGGCCAAGTCGGCGCTGACGCCGGACGACCCGGTCTCGCACATGGACATCAGCGCCGAGGGTCTTTACCTGGATGTCGCAGAGATCGACCCGTGGAAGACCAACCACCCGTCCTCGGACCTGAAGGTCGAGGTCTCGTACGGTGGCGGTTCGAGCCAGCCGGTCGAGGTGCTGGCCAAGCGGTCGCTCGGCGAGGTGACGCTGCACTACAGCATCAACGGCGGCGCGGCGGCCACGCTGCCCACGGCGCCGTCGTCGGACGGTGAGGTGTACGGCGGCAACAACGCCTACAACACCTACTACCAGTACCTGCGTGCTGAAGTGCCCGGCATCTCCGTTGGCGACTCGGTCGAGTACTGGTTCACCGGTGGCGGCGAATCGACCGACCACGTCACGTTCGACGTCGTCGAGGACGCCGACGCCGACGTGCTGATCGTCGCTCACGAGGACCGCACCGGCGCGGTGAACATCCCCGGGTACGCGAGCACATCACCGGGCACACCCAACTATCTCGAGAGCTTCGAGAAGGCGATCACCGACTCCGGGCGCACGTCCGATGTGTGGGACGTGGACGCGCAGGGCCGGCAGGCGCCGGACCACCTGGGTGTGATGTCGCACTACGACACTGTCGTCTGGTACATGGGCAACAACTTCGTCACCCGGACGGCAGGGCGTGGCCCCGGCAACGTCGACCGCCTGCACAACGAGATGACGCTCGAGATGCGGGCGTACCTCAACGAGGGCGGCAAGGTGTTGTTCAACGGCCAGTGGGCCGGAGCGCTGGAGAACGGCGCGGCCGGCACCCAGCTCTACGACCCGGTGGCCAACGAGGTCTGCGTGGTCGGTGGCGCGCTGGTGCAGCCGCGCTGCCAGGTGCTGTCGGATAAGAACGACTTCCTGCAGTACTGGCTAGGTGCGTACATCTACAACAGCAACGGTGGTACCGACTCGAACGGCGATCCGTTCGACGTGACGGGTGTCAGTGACCCATACACCGGCATGACGTGGGGGTTCAACGGCGCTGACAGTGCCGAGAACCAGGGCCACACCGCATCGATGATCACGACGAGCAGTGCGTTGCCGGCGGACGAGTACCCGCAGTTCGCGAGCCGCGGGCCGGCCGTATGGGACACCGGTGCCAGCGGCGGCTTCGAGCCGTACGACGGCGACTGGTACGTCTACTCGGATGTGGGCGACATCAGCTACAAGCGGCTGACGCGCACGATCGACCTCACCGGGGTCAGTGCGGCCGACAACCCGACGCTGAAGTTCCGGTTCTCGTACGACACTGAGTCGGACTGGGACTTCGTGTTCGTCGAGGCGCACACGGCGGGTCAGAACGACTGGACGACGCTGCCGGAGGCAAGTGGCATCACGCACACGGACACCGGCGACAGTTGCGCGTCCGGCTGGCACGACCTGCACCCGTGGCTCGAGCGGTACCAGGGCGCCGACTGCTCCGGCACCGGCACCACTGGTGAGTGGCACGCCTCAGACGGCCGGTCCGCCGGTTGGGAGGAGTGGACGATCGACCTGTCCGACTACGCGGGCAGCCAGGTCGAGGTGGCCATCAGCTACGCCAGCGACTGGGCGGTGCAGGGCCTTGGCGCCTTCGTCGACCACGTCGAGGTGTCCACCGAGCCCGGTGTCGAGTCGTTCGAGTCCGGCCTGGGCGCCTGGACGGTCGCCGGATCGCCCGAGGGCTCGGCGTCGAACCCGAACAACTGGTTCCGTACCGAATCGGTCGGCCTGGAGGAGGGTGCGGTGGTCTCCACCGTGCGAAGCCTGTTCTTCGGGTTCGGCCTGGAGGGCATCACCGGAGCCGACACTCGGGCCGCCGTGATGGACAAGAGCCTGGACTACCTCGAGTAGTAGTCCTCGGTTCCTGACGAGGGGGACGGTCCAAGGGGCCGTCCCCCTCACGCTGTGCGGGAGAGCTGGCGGGCCCTTACACGGCCGACGGCGCCCGGCCACATGGCCGAGCGCCGCCGATCAGTCGGATGGTAGTCAGGTTAGTTGTTCTGCAGGCCCCCTCGGACCTTCAGGATGAACAGGCCGCGGTCCATGCTGCTGACCGCGAGGATGTTCTTCTGGCGGAAGTACGGGTAGTTGCTCCAAGTCCCGCCGTCGAAGTGGGGACCGTCGTCCTCTGGGTAGAGGTCGAAGTACGCCACCTCAGAAAGCACCCCATCCGCGACGTTCCGCGTGTCGTACACGCGAAGCCCGGAGGAGTAGTTCGAGGCGAACGCGAGCCGACCTTCGGTGTAGATGTTGTGGTCGATTGACGTCGTCTCGTTCTCGAACGTCCCGATCTGCACCGGGTTGTCAAGATCGCGCACGTCCCATATCCGGGTAGTCGTGCCGAGTCCGTGTATGAACTCGTCACCCTCGTCACCATGCAGGAAGTACTGCTGGTCGGGGGTGAGCCAGCCCTGGTGCGAGTACCCCGAGTTCGGATAACTCATCCGGCCGAGTGCCACCGGGTTGCTCTTGTCGGTGACATCGACGATGGCTACCCAGTGGTTCGTCGAGCCGTACGCGCCGGGCGCGTTCGAGTTGAAGCAGATTTCCTTGCCGCGGTGCTCGGCGTCAGGACCTTCGTAGATCACGCACTGAGTGTCGTGGACGTACCCGTTCTCGCTGGAGCAGCCGGCGAAGGTCGGGTTCGACGGGTCGCTGATGTCGATCATGTGCAGCCCGCCACCGCAGGCGCCGGTATTGCGGACGCCGACTGCATACGCGAAGCCGGTGTCCTCGTTGATGTTGATGTTGTGTGCGCTGCTGAGCCCGGTGTAGAGGGCTGTCTCCGTGTATGTGGTGTAGGTGCCGTCCCAGTCGCGCAGTTGGGTCAAGTCGAAGACCTGCATCCCGTGGCCGTTGTCTTCGGACACGATGAATGCGTGGTCGGCGTAGACCTTGATGTCGCGCCAGAAGAAGTTGTTGCTCGTGTGGGTCGGCAGGATGCCGAGCACCTCTGGGCGCTTGGGGTCGGTGATGTCCACGAAGACCGTGCCTTCCCCAGCACCTAGCAACGCGTAGTCGCGCTTGGTTTCCGGGTCGGTCCAGCCCCAGATGTCGTTCGCGAACGTGGTTCCGAGATCACCGTGAGGGATGAAGCTCATCATGTCGACCCCGTCGCACGGGAACTCGTCAGCGGCCATGCCGTCGACACAGGGCGCGAAGCTCTGTGGGGCATGGCTGCCCTCCGCTGCCTTCTCGGCAACCGATTCGAACGCCGACCATTGCTGCGAAGTGACGCCGCTGTACTGGCCACCCTCCTCCTCAGGATGGTGTGCCAGAGCCGGTGTCGCAATAACGGCAGTGGCGATCACGAGACCTAGCGCTGTAACGCTCCATCGCGTACGCATGCAGTTCTCCTTTTGTTGGCGGCATCGTCCCCGCAAAGGCGGCAACCGAACAGGAAAGATGCCTGTATCAGGACGACGTCGCCCCGTCACAAACCTCCTCTCGTCGCGTCTTGTGGGGCGACGGATCGGTGTCGGCTTCACGCCCCCCGGCCATTGCAGTGAGTTGCACAGCATGGCCGAGGGGCGCGAAATGCCTGGTCGCGACACTAGGAGCCCGGCGGTGCCGGGTCAAGTGGTTGCGTCAACCGGTCGCCGCGAACGTGGGTACTGAGCGGAAGGCGATCGGCCGAGAATGCCCGAATCGCTGGACAACCGTGCCAACGACGTCAATGATCGGCACGGTACGCCGCCCGCGATAACAAAGGGGGACCAGTGTCCAGGGGCGGACGCGATCAGCTGGGTCCGATTGAACGACTGGTGCGGATACTCGCCGTGCTTGAAGGCGCCGGAAAGATCGGCGCGGCTCAAGACGAACTTCTCGACGTCGCGCAGTACGGCGGCACGTCGCCGGACAGCCAGCGGCGCATGCTCTCCAAGGACGTCAAGCACCTCAACGATGCGGGGTGGGACATCACGAACGTCGCCGATCCCGGCACGGACGCACGTTACGTCCTGCACGCGCGCGACATCCGGCTGCGGGTCGAGCTGACTCCCGCCGAACAGGCCGAGCTCGCCCGGGTGGGACGCCTCGCCGGCATCGACGAGTTCGCCGACTACGTCGGGACGGACGCCGGACCGCCGGAGCACCCGGCCGCTCATGCCAGGATCGAACCGCGACCGGCGCACGACGCCCGGTTGACCTTGTGCCTTATCGCGGCTGCGAACCGGCAGGTCGTCCAGTTCATGTACAAGGGCCGGCCGCGCACCGTGCACCCGCGAGTCGTCCAGCCGGGGCCCTCCGGGTGGTACCTCGTGGGCTGGGAGGAGTCGAGCGGCACCGAGAAGTTCTTCGTCATCGACCGGATGAAGAATCCCCTGCTGGACAAACCCGGGACTGCGCATCCCCACGAAGAGGCCGCGCACAAGTCGCTGGACCCCGCGACGTGGGAAGTCGACCCGGCGTTCGACGTCGAGATCGAAACCGCTCCGGAGTTCGTCGAGCAGGTCAAGTTGGCCCTCCACCCGGTGGTCGCCGAGCGCGCCGGCGGGGACCGAGCGGTGTTGACGCTGCGCGTGACGAACCGCTCGGCATTTCGGACCCGGCTTTATGCACTGGGGACGCGGGTCCGGGTACTCGGGCCCGATGACGTCCGCAACGAGATCACCGACGAGCTCGCGGCATTGGCGGGTGACCGATGACCCCGCCGAAATACGTGACGAGGTTCGCGCGAGTGGCCCGGGCAATCCCTGTCCTTGCTCTTCACCCGGCCGGGATGCGCCTGTCAGAGCTCGCGGCTCAGCTCCGGACGAGCGAGGACGAGCTGCGTGAGGAGGTCCGGGCCTACTACACGGCGGACGTCCCGCCCGGGCTGAGCGGGGCGTACCGCGAGCCGGTCATCGAGTTCGCCGCCGGCCCGGTGCCGTCCGACAATGAGGAGGAGCTCCCCGACCCCGGTAGCGCCGCATACGTCCGGCTGCGCGACCTGCGGACGGGTGTCGATGTCGGGGCGAAGTTCCTTTCCCTGGGCGAGCTGACCGTCATCTCGCGGGCGGGTCACGACCTGCTCGCCGATGAGCCGGACAACGACGTGTTGGAGTCGGCCCTGGCCAAGCTGGGCGACACCGTCCTCGGCGGCTTCGACCGGGGCGGCCCGAGGTGGCTCGGTGATCAGGCCCGAAAGCTGCGGCAGGCGGCCCACGACTGCAAGCGTGTCCGCATTCTTTACGCGCGGGCCTGGTATCCCGGCGTCGTCGAGCGAGTGATCGAGCCGTACCAGGTGGTGCACACCCGGCGGGGTTGGGAAGTGGACGCGGCGGTCGCGGGGGAGGACGCCGTCCGGACGTACCTTGTGTCGGGCATCCGCAACCTGGAGGTTCTGGATGAGACGTTCATCCGGCCGGACGATGCGGCCGAGCGGGTCGCGGATAATCGGCGGCTCCGGCCAGTTGAGGTCGTCGTCCCGCAAAACGCCCGCTGGGCGGTCGAGCTGTACGCCGAATCGGCGGAGCTGCTCGCCGAGGACGAGGATTCGGTCAAGCTGCGCGCGCAGCTGCTCCGCCCGGTTGAGCAGCGGCTCGGCTTGCTTCTGATGGCGGCCGGGTCGGACGCGTTCGTCGTCTCACCGCCCGAGCTCACCGACGCAGCCCGCGAGCTTGCGCGCGACTTACTGGAACACCATCGATAAGTCGGCCGCCGGCGGGTAATGCTTAGCTATGGCTACTCGTGCGCTCGAACGGCCTCGTGCCGGTGAAGGTCGGATGATCGCTGGCGTGTGTGCTGCGCTGGCTAACCGGTTCGGGCTCTCGGTGTTCCTGATCAGGCTGCTGTTCGTGATCTTCGCGATCACCGGGGCGGCCGAGATCGTCTACATCATCTTGTGGATCGTCATTCCCAAGGCCTGATCAGCCCTCCGGCGGTTCTGGCGAAGCGACCGCCCGTAACGCCTCGACGGTCACCCGGATCGCGGGGCGGCGGGCGGCCTCCTGCCGCCAGATCGCGTAGACGTGGCGGGTCAGGGCAGGGCGGACCTCGAGGATCCGCACGCCGGGTGGCACGTCACAGCGCCCGAGCCGGGGCAGCACAGATATGCCGAGCCCGGCGGCGACCAAGGTGAGCTGGGTGGCGTACTCGTCGGCCGTATGTGTGATCCACGGCTCGACGTTGCGGGAGCGGAGCGTGTGAACGAGCCAGTCGCGGCAGATCGCTCCGGGTGACTGGCTGATCCAGGGTTCGGCCGCGAGCTCGTCGAGGTCCACCCGGTCCCGCTCCGCGAGCGGGTGTTCCGGCGGCACCGCGACGTCAGCCTGGTCGTCGATGATCGAGGCTTTCGCCAACCCGTCCGGGATGGCGAGCGGGACGTTGAACCAGTCCTGGACGATCGCCATGTCGTATTGCCCGCGCTCGACGAGCATGACCGCCATCTGCGGCTCCATCTCACGCAGCCGGATCTCGAGCTTGGGATGAGACTGCGCGAGCCTGCGTAGCGCAGGCGCCAGCAAGCCGCGGGCGGCGGTGGGAAAGGTAGCGATGGTCAGCTCGCCTACTGCCGCACCCCGGATCGCCTCCAGGTCGCTCGCCGCCTGCTCGATCAGCGACAGGATGCGGTCGGCATGTTCGGCGAGCAGTTCTGCGGCATCGGTGAGCCGGACGCCGCGGCCGTGGCGCTCGAGCATCACCTGACCTGTCTCACGTTCGAGTTTGGCCACCTGCTGTGACACCGCAGATGTGGTTACGTGCAGGGCCTCGGCTGCGGCCCTTACCGATCCGTGGTTGGCCACCGCATGCAGCGCCCGGAGCCGTTCAACGTCGAGCATTTAGCAATGCTACACCGATCAGTGCAGAACTATTTGCTTGTGCTAAAGGGATAGCTGGAGCGAGGCTCGACAGCATGAGCCCGCGCCACGTCCTGCTGGCCACCCTGGTGGCCGCCCTCTGGGGTTTCAACTTCGTGGTCATCGACGTCGGCCTGGGGGAGCTGCCGCCGTTCGCCTTCGCCACCCTCCGGTTCGTCGCCGCAGGGCTGCCGGCGGTGTTCTTCGTCCGCCGGCCGGCGGTCGCATGGCGCTGGATCATCAGTGTCGGCTTGTTCGTCGGCGTCGGCCAGTTCGGCTTGCTGTTCGTCGGAATGCACCTCGGCATGCCGGCCGGTCTGTCGTCCGTCGTCCTGCAGGCCCAGGTGGTCTTCACCATGCTGTTCGCCAGCGTTCTGCTGCGCGAGAAGCCGCGAACGATCCAGATCGCCGGGATGGCCATCGCGCTCGCCGGTGTGGCGATCGTCGGTTTCAACGTCGGGAAGGCCAGCCCCCTCCTGGCCTTCCTGCTCTGCGTAGGGGCCGCGGCGATGTGGGGGTTGGGCAACGTCGCCATGCGCAAGGCCCGGCCGAACGACGCGTTCGGGTTCATGGTCTGGATGAGTCTGGTGCCGCCGCTGCCGTTCCTGCTGCTTTCGGCGATCTTCGAGGGGCCCACCGCGGTGGTGGATGCACTCGGCGCGATGACGGTCACCGGATTCGCCGCCCTCGCCTACATCGCGTACATCTCGACTCTTGTCGGATTCGGCGCGTGGGGCTGGTTGATGCGCCGGTACGACGCCGGGCAGGTGGCGATGTACTCGCTGCTGGTCCCGCCGTTCGGGCTGGCGTCGGCCGCCATCGTGCTCGGTGAATCGATCACAGCGGGCAACCTGCTTGCGGCCACCTTGATCGTCGGGGGAGTGGGGCTCGGCAGTGTCCGGCTGCGGACGTCACGGGTGATCGCAGGCGCACGTCCGTCCCCGACTCCGGCCCGACCCTGAGAACGCGGCGTCCGAAAGGCGTCCCTTACGTCGGGGAACGACCAGGGGAGTCCCCCACATGTGCGGGGCTCTTCCCCGATGTTCAACGTGCCGGTTGGCCGAGACGCTGGAAGGGCTGAATCCAACAGTCCTCACCAGGGGGTCCACCCATGTCCGCGCCAACCGTCATCGAACTCGAACGCGACTCGTCCGTACCGAAGCCTCCACCACGGCGCGGGCCGGTGGTCGCGATCGCATCCTGGAGCGCCCGCCACCGCTGGCTGGCGCTGTTGCTGTGGATCGCCTTCGTGGCGGCCGCCATCTTCGGAGGGAGTGCGATCGGCGGCAAGGATCTGGACGAGTCGACCATGACGGTCGGAGCGTCCGGACCGGCCGACGACGCGCTGCGCGATGCAGACTTCGGCGAGGTCCCGACCGAGTCCATCCTGATCCAGAGCGCGGACGGCAGGGCGCTGGACATGGCCGCAGCCGAGCCGGCGTTACGGGAGCTGGCCACCGCAGCCGTCGGGGTCGCCGGCGTCGAGTCCGTAGGGGAGCCGATCCCGTCGTCCGACGGCACCTCGCTGCTGGTCGAGGCGGTCCTTGCCGATGGCAATGGCAACGGCGACGAGCAGTTCGACGAGAACATCGCCGTCGCCGGCGACCTGCGCACGGCCGTGGACGCCGTGGCCGCGGAGCATCCGGACCTGTCCATCAAGCAGGTCGGTGAGGCGTCGCTGACCGAGGCTATCGACCAGGTCGTCGCGGACGACTTCAAACTCGCCGAGGTGATGTCCCTGCCCGTGACGCTCGCCATCCTGGCAGTGGTGTTCGGTGCGCTCATAGCGGCCGGCGTACCGGTCCTGCTGGCGTTCTCGTCGGTGGCCGCCGCTCTCGGGTTGTCGGCGTTCGCGTCGTACCTCGTCCCGACCACCGAGCTGCTGGCTTCGGTCGTACTGCTGATCGGTATGGCGGTCGGCGTCGACTACTCGCTGTTCTACATCCGCCGGGCCCGGGAGCAGCGCGCCAATGGCGACCCTGTCAAGCGCGCCATCGAGGTCGCAGCCGCGACGTCCGGCCGTGCGGTCGTGGTCTCCGGCCTGACCACTGTCGTTGCGATGGCCGGCATGTTCCTGGCCGGGCTCGCGGTGTTCGACTCGTTCGCCGTCGGGACGATCCTGGTGATCGCTGTGGCCGTGGTCGGGTCGCTGACGGTGCTGCCGGCGCTGCTGGCCCTGCTGGGCCGCTGGGTCGACCGGCCGCGGATCCCGCTGCTGTGGCGGCTGACCCGACGCGAAGGCGGCTCGCGATTCTGGCCGGCCGTGCTGCGTCCGGTGCTGCGCCGTCCTGCCGTGTCGTTCACCGTGGGTGTCTTCGCGCTCGGCGCGCTGGCCGCCCCTGCGGTGGCGATGAAGCTGGCCGAGCCGGAGCTCGACGACCTGCCGGGCTCGATCGCCGAGGTCGAGACTCTGAACCGGATCTCCGCAGCGTTCCCGCGGGAGGGCACTGTCCACACGGTGGCGGTCTGGACCGAGGACGGCGGATCGCTGGACGTGCCGGCCGTGGAAGCGGCGGTCTCGGATCTGACTGCGCGGACGGACGCCCACCCGGTGTTCGCTGCGGCGGGCGTCCCGGCCGTCGAGATGGCGGCCGGAGGAGAGGTTGCGCGGTTCCTGGTGCCGGTGACCGGTGGGCTGGACGATGCCGAGCAGGACGCGTCGCTCGAGTCGCTGCGGGCCTGGGTGGGCGATTCGCTTGGTTCGATCGACAACGTCGACGCCGGCGTCACCGGCCCGATCGCCTGGGAGCAGGACTTCCGCGACCAGTTGGGCGAGCGGTTGCCGTACGTGATCGGCTTCGTGATGTTGCTGAGCGTGGTGGTGCTGACGTTGGCGTTCCGGTCGCTCACCATCGCTTTGACCGCGGCTGGGCTCAACCTGCTGTCCGTCGGCGCTGCGTACGGGCTGCTGGTGCTGGTCTTCCAGAACTCGTGGGCGGAGGGCTTGCTCGGTTTCTCCTCGATCGGCGGGATCGTGACGTGGGTGCCGCTGTTCCTGTTCGTGATCTTGTTCGGGCTCTCGATGGACTACCACATCTTCGTGGTCAGCCGGATCCGTGAGGGCAGGCTGGCCGGCATGTCGACGCGGACGGCGATCGAGCATGGCATCACGGCGTCGGCCGGTGTGGTGTCGAGCGCGGCGTTCGTCATGGTGGCGGTGTTCTCGATCTTCGCCTTCCTGTCGATGATCGAGTTCAAGCAGATGGGTATCGGGTTGGCGGCGGCGATCTTGATCGACGCGACCATCGTGCGCGCCGTGATCCTGCCCTCGGCGATGCGGCTGCTCGGCGAGCGCAACTGGTGGCTGCCCGGCCGCCGCCTGCGGCGGCTGCCGTCGCCCAGCCACAGCTAGCCGCCTCAAGATCATGGTGCGGCCGGAGTAAAGTCTGATTCTGCCCGGCAAATAGGGCGAATCGGCGACTTATTCCGGCCGCACCATGATCTTGGTCGTGGTCAGTAGCTGTAGCCACCGCCATCGTCAGACTCGCCACCTTCGCCGACGGTCAACGTGATGTCGACCTCGACTCCGGCCGGCGTGTGGTCGGCGTTGTGCAGCGCCGCCGTCAGCGTGTGCTGCCCGTCCGGTGCGTCGGTGATCTCGACGCTGTCCGCCTCGACGAGGGTGAACGTACTCTCGTCACCGTCCCAATAGACGTGCACGTGGTGCAGGCCCGTGTCGGTCGGGCCGAGTTCCTCGCTGGACTCCAACTCGACCGTGAACGGGACGCTGACCTCCGCGCCGTCGTTAGGGGCGGTGATCGACAGCGTCGTGCCGCCGTCGCCGGTCGCGGTGACCGCGCCGGCCGTGCCGTCAGTCCCGCATGCTGCGAGCAGCAACAAGATTCCCGCTAGTGCCATGCTCTGCGGCCTCGACATCGCCGTCCCTCCTGCTGTCGTTCTCGCCCAGTAACACGGCAGCCGGCATCGGATGGATCAACCGCGGCTCAATCGTCGCCGGGCTCCAATGTCGAGATCGAGAAGACTGGATGCCGGTTGGCCTCCGCGGTGAACTCCGCGAGATCGGCGTCCGGCTCCACGTCGAAGTAGGGCCGGACGATCCGCTCCTGCTCCAGGTACCGCTTGAGCACGGGAGCCGCGATGTGGGGGTCGACCTCGTGGAGCCGAACCCGCTCGGTCCGCCGGCCGCGGCGCAGGTACGCCTCGCCGTTGGCCCGGACGTTGCGCACCCAGCCGACGGCCCCGTACGGCGCAACCAGCCAGCGCTGACGCGCGTCGATCACCAGGCTGACCGGAGTGGTGTGCAGGCGGCCAGACTTGCGGCCGCGCGTCGTGAGTAGGCGGTTGCGCTTGGGCCCCAACCCGAGGCGCAACAGACTTGCCATCATGCGATTGACGAACCGCGTGGTCGCGGTCGCGTGATAGTTCTCGGCCACGATGTACCTCCTGGCCTGGATGTGGTCAGTCGCGCGCGGGCACCAGCAGCAGTTGGTCGGGATAACACCACGCCCACTGTTCGTCCGGCTCGGCGGACGCGATAACCGCGTGCTCGGTGGCCCGCCAGTGCGCCGTGGCGTGCCGCCGCGGAGAGTTGTCGCAGCAGCCGACGTGGCCGCACCCCAGACACCGGCGCAGGTGTACCCACCTGGTGCCCTCACGAACGCAGGCCTCACACTCGGTGGCTGAGGCGACCTCGTCCGGCAGGCCGTCGAGGTGCCCGCACTGGGCCGATTCGGACTCGGCCCGGACCCGCCATCCGCTCATGAGCTCGCTCCTTGACGTGTCGGGACGTTCAGCGGCAGTCGGACGGTGAACGTCGTGCCGTCCGGCCCGGTGGTGAACGATAGCGACCCGCCGTGTCGACGTTCGACGATGCGTTTGGCGTTCTCCAACCCGAGGCCGCTGCCTTTGCCCGCGGCTTTGGTGGTGACGAACGGCTCAAAGACCCGGTCGCGTATCTCGCCGGGGATGCCCGGGCCGTCGTCGCTGACGTCGACGACGGCGAAGTCGCCGTCGCGGTATGTGCGCAGCCGCACCACACCCCGGCCACCCATCGCGTCCACGGCGTTGTCGATCAGGTTGGTCCACACCTGGTTCAGCTCGGCTGCATACGCGGGTACGGCGGGCAACGTCCGGTCGTAGTCACGTTCGACCGTCACGCCGCTGAGCTTGTGCCCGAGCATCACTACGGTGCTGTCCAGGCCGGGGTGCAGATCGACGTCCTGATGCGTCGCCTGATCCAGGTACGAGTACTGCTTGACGGCGGCGACGAGCGTCGAGATACGTGACGTGGCGTCTTCGATCTCGTCCATCAACGCCTCGGTCTCGAGCGTGTACCCGAGCCAGCGGAGCGCGTCGACGGAGTCGCGTCCCACCTGTTCGATGACGCCGTCCAGCCAGGCGGTGTCCAGCCCGGTGGCGGCGAACACGGGGCCGAGGTCGTGTGGCGCGGTGACGCCTAGCTGCTCCATCCGCTCGATGAGCTCGTCCTCGAGGTCGGCTTCCTGTAGGGCCGTGAGCGGCTCGCGCTCCTTCGCCGCTTGCTCCACGGCCGCCTCCTGCAGCGCGATGAGCCGGGCGATCAGCCGCGCGTCCAGGCCGGCCTCGGCGATAAGGCCCAGCTTGTGCCGCATGCCGGCGACGCGGGTGCGCAGCTGGCCGGTGGCCCGGACCGCGGCGGCGGCGGGGTTGTTGAGCTCGTGCGCGAGGTTGGCCGACAAGGTGCCGAGCTGGGCGAGGTGCTCGCGCTGGCGGACCGTGGCCTCGCTCGCCCGGATGCCCATGTAGAGGCCATCCAGCAGGTGTACCGCCATCGGCAACTCGGTACGCACGAACGTGCCGAAATCGTCTGCTGCAAGGCGCATGAGGCGGCTCGGCTGCGTGGTGGTCAACGTGCTCAGGTAGGCGTCCGACGCGGTCTCGGAGTAGGCCCGGACGGCTCCGGCGTACGCGCCGCGATGATCGGTTTCGTTGATCATCGTTTCCTCGCCGGACGCCATCCTGGTCAGCCGGATCCGCCCGGCCAGTAAAACCCACAGCGCCTCGGCGGGTTCGCCCTCACGACAGATGACCGCGCCGGTGTCGAAAGTACGCACGTCCGACCGGTCGGCGATCCACCGCAGCTGCTCGCCGGTGAGTCCTTCGAACAGGAAAAGCGTGCGCAGCTCATCGATGTCGATGCGGCTCATGCGGCCTCCAGGTAGCGGTGTATCAGCGTGACGGCCATCGCGCCCTCGCCGACCGCGGACGCGACCCGCTTGACCGACTCGGCGCGCACGTCGCCGGCCACGAATACACCCGGCACGCTGGACTCCAGGTGGTAGGGATCGCGGGCGAGCGGCCACGACGCGGGCGGGCGTCCCTCCTCGTCCAGCAGGGCGGGGCCGGTCAGCAGGAAGCCGTGCTTGTCGCGGACGAAGTCCTCGCCGAGCCACGTGGTCTGCGGCGCCGCCCCGATGAAGACGTACAGCCTGGACGCGGGGACGACCTCGTGATCTGTGCCGGGACTGCCGAGCACGAGCTGCTCGAGTCGACTATTGCCCTCGCAGGCCAGCACCTGGGTGCGGGTGCGCACGTCGATGGTGGGCGTGGTCTCGATCCGTTCGACGAGGTATTCGGACATGCTGTGCCGCAGGTGGTCGCCGCGGGCCAGCAGCACGACACGCTTGGCGTACTGGGCGAAGTGCAGCGCCGCCTGGCCAGCCGAGTTGGCCGCGCCGACGATGTAGACCTCCTCGTCGCGGCAGTCGAGAGCCTCGTGGGCATTGGCGCCGTAGTAGACGCCGCGGCTGGCGAGCGTGTCGGCACCGTCCGCGGGGAGGCGGCGCCAGGTGACTCCCGTTGCCAGGACGACGGCGTGCGCCGTGACCTCGCTGCCGTCGGCGAACCGGACGATCCGCCCGTCGCCTTTCGGAACGACGTCGACCACCTCGGCCGTGGTGAGCGCCTCGACGTTGAACCGGACAGCCTGGTCACGCGCCCGCTGAGCTAGGTCGGCGCCGGCGACGCCGCGGGGGAAGCCAAGGTAGTTCTCGATAAGGCTGCTCTGCCCGGCCTGCCCGCCGATGGCGGCCCGATCGACCAGTAGCGTGCGCAGCCCTTCGCTGCCGGCGTAGACCGCCGCACCGAGCCCGGCCGGGCCGCCGCCGATCACGACAACGTCGTACAGCGGGCTGCCGGCGGTGGTGGCGAGGCCAGCGCGTTCGGCGACTTCGCGGAGACTCGGCCGGCTGAGGACGACACCGTCCGGCATGACGAGCGCGGGCAGCGCATCGTTGGTGAGGCGGGCCGCCCGCTGAACGGCGTCGGCTTCGTCGCCACGCAGGTGCCGGTAGGGCACCTGATTGCTGGCCAGGAACTCCCGCAGTTGCTGCGTCTCGGCGGCCCACTGGTGGCCGAGCAGCGTGACGCCTTCGAACGCGGGACGCGCGTCGCTGGCCCACTTCTCGAGCAGCTCGTCGAGGGCGGGGTAGAGGTGCTCTTCGGGCGGATCCCAGGGTTTGAGCAGGTAGTGGTCGAGATCGACTTCGTTGATGGCCCGGATGGCAGCCTGGGTATCGGCGTAGGCCGTCAGCAGTACACGCTTGGCCCGCGGGACGAGGTCCATCGCCTGCTCCAGGAACTCAACGCCGGACATGCCGGGCATCCGCTGGTCGGCCAGCAAGACTGCAGTGGCCTCGCCTCGCACGGTGAGCTCGCGGAGGGCCTCGAGGGCGGCCGGGCCGTTCTCGGCGCGAATGACGCGGTGGGTCTCGCCGTAGCGGCGGCGCAGGTCACGAGCCAGGGCCCGGCTGACTGCCGGATCGTCGTCCACGCTGAGCAGTACCGGTCTGGTGGCCACAGAACCCCCGTTGTTATGCGCGAAGTTTCATCTTTGCCTACAGGGCATGTGGACGCGCAATCCGATTCGCCGGCGGCTGAACGTCGATGCCCACTTGATCCGGTGGCTGCCGAGATCGGCTGTATTGCTGGCACCGGACTGCGACGTGTGGTGAGCTCTGAGCCGTGGCCTACGACGCCGACGATGAGATCCGCGCAGCGGTGTTCAATTACCTTGATCGCCAGCGGAATCTGTACGGCGATCGAATTCCATGGCGGGTGCTCCAGGCCTTCGAGCACAGAGGCCGCAGGCATGCGTTGATCACTCAGCGCGGTATCCGGTGGCTTTCAGGAGCACCGGCCTTGACTTTCATGACGACCCACAGCTCAGACCCGCGGCGTGCTCCTTACGCCGACCATGTCGGGTGGGACGGCTTTCCACGTTACAAGTACCAGGGTGTCGATCCGACCGGAGCAGACAACGTGGCGATGAAGGCGGCGGCTGTGGCGGGCAAGCCGCTGGTGTGGTTCGTCGGGACTGGCGAGGGCGTCTACGCGGCGATGTATCCGGTTTACGTCGTAGGTCACGACGACTTGCAGCTCGAGTTCACCATCGCGTTGAACGAAGAACAGCGCGCGTTATGGGATGACCGGCACGCCGAGCCTGCCGTACGACGTCGTCATGTACTTCGACTTACCTGGCAGCGGCTGCATCAACCGGTCTTCCGGTCCCAAGTCCTAAAGGCGTACGAGACGCGCTGCACAATCTGCCGGCTTGGACATGAATCGTTGTTGGGCGCTGCGCACATCGTTGCCGATGCTGACGGTGGGCAACCCGTGGTTCCGAACGGATTGGCGATGTGCAAGATCCACCACGCCGCATACGACGCAGACTTCATCAGCGTGACACCGGATTACCGGGTGGATGTTGCGACCTCGATTCTTGAGGAGGCCGACGGTCCGATGTTGCAGCACGGTCTGAAGGACATCCACGGATGGTCGATTCGCTTACCGAGGCGCGCGGCCGAACTACCAGATCGTGATCTGCTGGCTCAGCGCCATGAGCGGTACCTCTTGCGGGTCGCGGGTTAGTCCACTGGGCGGGTGGCGATCTTGGCCCAACCTTGTCTACGAACGTATGTTCGAGTAGTATTTGTTCATGGAGATCCAGCGAGGCGCCGTATTGCTCGGCCAGGACGCCGAGCCGGCCAGGCGAGCCGGGGCTCCCCGGTTGGTTGATCGCACGGGTGTCCCTTTCGGTGCCTCGCAAATGATCGCGGCATTGTGTGCAGAGGAGGCCGTGCTGCCTGATGGGCAGCCGTTGTTCCCGAACACGCCGTCTCCATATGAGCTGGTGGGTGAGCGGGTCGACGATGACGACCTGGTATTTGCGGGAATGCGCCCGGGTCCCAATCTTGGGTACGAGCTTGCCGATCTGGATCCTCAGTCGTTGAGCGACGAGGGCCTGGTTGAAGCGATCCGCGCGCACGGTCGGATGATCGCGCATCACGAGGCCCAGCTATCGGAGCTGATCGCTGAGATCGCGTCGCGGCCGGCATATCGGCGCTGCGACGACGCGGCTGGCCACGAGCACGATGCGGCGCGGGTCGCGGCCAGCGAGGTGTCGCTGGCCATGTCGTGGACTCCGCGGCACGCCGACGCTCGTGTTGCCCACGCACTGCGGTTGGTCAAGGAGTTGCCCGCCACCTTGGCGGCGCTTGACGCGGGGACGATCGACGCCTACCGGGCCCGAGTGATCGATGAGGAGACCGCGCCGCTGGCCGACGACGCCGAGCTGACTCGCGAGGTCGAGCTCGCAGCGCTGCGTCGCGCGGAAGCAAAGACTGGTCCGGCGTTGCGGGCGTTCGTCAAGCGCAAGTTGGTGGCGGCGGCGCCTGAGAAAGCCGAGGAGCGCCGCAAGTCGGCGCGTAAGACGCGGCGCGTCGACAAGCCGTTTCCCGAAGGCGACGGCATGGGCTCGATGCAGGTGTACGGGCCGATCGAGGACCTCGCGGCGCTGTTCACCGCCATCGATGCAGCCGCCCGAGCCCGCCGTGACGCCGCCGCGAAGGCTGACGACTTCGACACCGCGGGCATACCACTAGCGGGGCTGCGCTTCGATGTGCTCGCTGACTGGGCATGGTCGGCTCTTGCTGCGGGTCACCTGGGATGCTGCAGTGACAATTGCCCCGGCGCATCGCAGCGGCTCGGTACGCTGCACGGCCGGGCGGCCACACTGAACGTCACGGTGCCGTTCACCACCCTCGCCGGCATCAACGACGAGCCCGGTGAGCTCGCCGGCCACGGACCGATCACCGCCGAAGCCGCCCGTCGGATCGCCGGCGATGCCACATTGCGCCGCCTGTTGACCGATCCCATCTCCGGGGCCCTGCTGGAGTTCGGCACCACCAGATACGTCCCCCCACAGCATCTGGCCGACCACGTGATCGCCCGCGACCGGACCTGCCGGTTCGCGACGTGCAGCCATCCGGCCGAGTCTTCCGACCTTGATCACACAATCCCACACCGGCCGGACGGCACCGGCGGACCGACGGCTGCGTCCAACCTCGGGCCGCTGCACGGTAGGCATCACAACGACAAGACTCACCACGGCTTCCAGTTCACCCAGCCCGAGCCGGGCCAGTTCGTGATCACCACCCCTGCCGGGCTGCGCTACATAGTCGACCCCGAGATCATCGGACCGGTCGACGACCCGCCTGAGGACTCCGCGGATACCGACCCGTTCGTGGTCTACGACGAAGAACTCGACGATCCGCCACCCTTCTAGCCAGGCAAGGCTCCAGGGCTACGACTGGCGACTTCGCTGATTCGGACTGTGGGCGTGGATACCTAGAGTCGCGCCGGACTGCAGGAGTCCAACGGCGGTGAGTTTCGCCGTGGTTTCCAGTCTGTATCCACATACCCGATCAACTGCACCTGAGGAGAGCATCATGCCCGCTACGTATACCTTCGACGTCTTTTCCAGCCTCGATGGCTTCGGCTCCGTCAGCGGCGGCAACTGGACCGGCTACTGGGGCAAGCAAGGCCCAGAACTGCTCGACCACCGCCTCGCCGTGTACAGCAAAGAGCAACGGATGGTCCTCGGGGCCAACACGTATCGGGCGTTCGCGCAGATGCTGGCGTCGAGCACCGATGAGTCCGAGGTGCGTGACCCATGGGTCACCCGGATGAGGAACCTGCCGGCAACCGTGGTGTCGACCACACTGGAAGGCCCCCTCGACTGGCCGAACGCGACCCTCGTGCGCGGCGACGCCGTCGACGTCGTAGCCCGTTTGAAGGAGGAGTCCGAGGTACCACTGCGCTCGCACGGCAGCCTGTCGATGAACCGGGCGCTAATGGCCGCCGGTCTGGTCGACCGCGTCCAGGTGACACTCTTCCCCGTGATCACCGGTCAGACCGGAGCGGAGCCGATCTTCCAGGGTGCGGCCGACTTCGATCTCGAGCTGATCGAGCACCGCACGCTCGACAGCCACATCCAAGAGCTGATCTACCGGCCCGCCCTGCATGTCTCAGTGGCGGCCGACGGCTGAGCTCGGCGCCATCTGAGTGCTGATCTTCGTACCTGATCGTGGAATGATCGCCGGCATGGTAGTGCTCGACAAGCACACCCGGGGCGGCGACGTTGAGTGAGATTGTCCTCAGCCTGGTCTCGAGCGTCGTCGCGGGTTCTTTAGCCTGGGTGGCACAGTGGCTGCTGCGCTACCGCCGCCTGGCGCGCAAGCGGACGTTCTTCGGGGTGACGCCGGGCACTTCGTGCGTACTCGTCGCGCCACGGCACTTCTCATCGCCGCAGGCCGCGAGCGTCCACCGGCGCGACACCGCGGCGCTGGTCGAGCTCGCCACCGTCGTCAGCGAATGCGGCGGAGTGTCCGAGATCGTCAGCGGCGACGGCGAGCTGCACGGGGTGGGCCGCGTCACCGAGTTCTGTGTCGGCGGTTGCGGCAAATCCACGGACGGACGCGCACCTGCGGTCGATTCTGCCCGGCGTGACGTCCGAACCGGACGAGTCGGGCGTAGCGCCGGCGCTTCACGTCGGCGAGACGATCTACCCGCCAGCCTCGGAGCGGGCCGAGTACGTCGTGCTGGCCAAGGCGTACGTACCGACCATGCCCAACCCCGTATTCATCGTCGCGGGCCAAACGGCGCGCTCCAACCTGGCTGCGGCGCGCTTCCTGGCATCGCGACATCGCACCCTGGTGTCTTCCTACGGCGTGCAGGGCCGGTTCTGCCTCGTCCTGAAGATCGTCGAGCCGCTTGCCTTCGGCCCGGACTACGTCGAGATCGCCGCTGACGAGACCGACGTGGCATTCACCGCAGTAGCAGTCCGCGGCGTCTAGCTTTCCGTTGTGGGCTGGTCCAGGGCGTAGCGGACGCCGTCCTCCAGCGTCATGGCGGCTCCCTCGGCTCGAAGCGCGGCCAGCTTGTCCGGGCCGAGCGCTCGTTGGAGTTCGTCGACAGTGGCCTCGTGCTCTGGCCGGTCTCCCGGATCGCGAGGTGCGCCGAGCATCTCGAGTGCAGCGTCGGCCGCTCCGATAAGCCGCGCGGCCCTCTCGGGACGGCCGAGTCCGAGCTCGGCGCCGCCCAGTTCACCCACGCCCAGTGCTGCCATCTTGCGTAGCCCGAGACCCCAGGAAATCTGCAGCGACTCCCGCCCGAGCCGCTGTGCTTCGTTGTAGGCGCCGTTGTGCCGCGCCACGTATGCCAGGTTGCCCAGGACCCTGCTCTCGGTGCCTGGATCGCCGCTGGCCCGCGCGGCTTGATGGGCCGCCTCGTAGGCGGCGCCGGCCAGTTTGTCATCACCATGCACCCGCGCGATCTCGCCCTTGATGTTCAGTGTGTGGGCGAGAATCAGCTGTTCACCGGTCTGCTCGGCGAGGTCGATGGCTTCGGTGCAAAGATCCATCGCCCGTGCGTAGTCGGTCGGACTGCCGATATACGTAGCGCCGACGAAGGCCAGACTTAGCGCGGTGTATCGCGCCTGCCCAATGTCGCGGAAGATTGCGAGTGACTGTCTCCAGTGGTCACGAGCAGAATCCGTGCGGCCCTCGACGAACTCAAGGTATCCGGCGGCGAAACGCAGTTCACCGACGGACAATGGATCGAGTACGGCGACCCACTCAAGGGCCTGCGCCGTCCAGCGAGTTACCGGATCAGGGTGCGCGTCAAGGTAGCCGTACAGCGACGCCGCTATACGGCCCGCTGTCCGATGATCGCCCATCGTGCAGGAGAAGTCGAACGCGGCTCGGATGTCGGCCATCTGCTCGTGGATTGTGTCAATCCAGTATGCGGCGGCCTCCCCCCAACGGGCCTCCTCGAATGTGGCGACCAGGTCGGCGAAATGCACAGCGTGCCGGTGGCGGATCTGGTCGAGTCCAGCAGTCTCCTCAAGCCGCTCGACGGCGAACTCGTGGAGCAACTCCAGCATAGTGAACCGTGGCTCACCGGCCGGTCCAGTAATGCGGCGGACGAGGCTCTTGTCGACCAGGCCGGCCAGGTCGGCCAGGACGTCGATGTCAGCGGCGTCACCGCAGACGTGCTCGATCGCCTCCAGCGACGCCGGTGCCGCGAACACGCCCAGCCGGTCGAACAGCCGCTGCTGGGTGGCAGGCAGCAGGTCGTAGCTCCAGGCGATAGTGGCCCGGATCGTCTGGTGACGTCCGGGCATGTCACGCATGCCACCGCTGAGAGCGTCCATGCGGCGGACCAGGCGATCGCGCAGGAACCGGGTCGGCAACACGCGGAGCAGAACCGCCGCGAGCTCCAGCGCCAGCGGCAGCCCGTCCAGCGACCGACAGATAGCGGCGACGTCGTCTCGGTTCGTCTCGTCGATCACGAACGATGGATTGATGGCCTGAGCCGACTGCTCGAACAGTGCCAGCGCGTCGGGTAGTTGCTGGTCAAGTTCTTCCTCTTCGGCACGGTCGGTCTCGAGGGGCATCACTTCGTAGACCTGCTCGCCGCTGAGGCGGAGCCGCTCACGACTGGTCGTGAGCACGGAAAGTCCAGGCGACCAGTTGAGAAGATCGGACACCAGCGGCGCGGCGTCCGCCACGTGTTCGAAGTTGTCGAG
>DASUUH010000131.1:0-17931 GCA_036374175.1 Jiangellaceae bacterium
CGGAGCCCGAAGTCGTAGATGTAGGCCAGCGCCTCACCTGCCCGGGCGATCTCGTACGGACGCTCGTCGACGACCTCGACGCCCATCTGGGACAGGATCGGCAG
This sequence comes from Jiangellaceae bacterium, assembly GCA_036374175.1. GTDB lineage: Bacteria > Actinomycetota > Actinomycetes > Jiangellales > Jiangellaceae > JASLBX01. The sequence goes on from DASUUH010000131.1 coordinate 105, forward strand.
CACGTGCGTCAGTGAAATCGGTGAACCGGTGCGGTAGATCTTGAACCGCCGCTCGTCGGGACCGCCGCCGATGGGGTGGTACAGATTCATCCCCAGGCCGTCTTCGGCCGGCAGCTCTTCAAGCCGCGTCAGGTCCGCCACAGCGGTGCGGGCCGGGAAGTCCTCCTTGTACGCCTCGGGGAACGCGTTCTTGTAGCGCCGGGCCAGCCGGGCGACCGCGTCCTCTCCCAACTGCTCCGCGAGAGTGTCGGTGAACTCGTCGGCCCACGCTCGCGTGGCCGCCACCAGCTGCCTCTCCAGCGCCGGCAGGTCGAGTTGGGGCAGCTTCTGGGACGGACGCATGCGCACGACGAAATGGACCCGGGCCAGCCGGGATTCCCCGATGCGTGCGGTGAAGTCGATGGACTGGCCGTTCGTCACGGTGAGCAAGATGCGCTGGATCCGTTCCCTGACCTCGGTGTTGTACCGGTCGCGGGGCAGGTAGACCAGGAACGACAAGAACCGGCCGTACTCGTCGGTCCGGACGAACATCCGCAGTTGCCGCCGCTCCTGGAGGTGGACGACAGCCATGGCGATAGTGGCCAACTCGTCGACCGGGGTCTGGAACAGCTCGTCCCGCGGAAAGGTCTCGAGAACCTGTAGCAGGTCCTTGCCCGAATGACTGGTCGCCGCAAGCCCGCTGACCTCGAGGACCTGCCGCGCCTTGCGCCGCAGTACAGGAATGCGCAGCACACTCTCGGTGTAGGCCGCCGAGGTGAACAGGCCGAGGAACCGCCGCTCGCCGATCACCTCACCGGACGCGTCGAACGTCTTGACGCCGACGTAGTCCAGGTACGTGTCGCGGTGCACGGTCGCCTTGGAGTTGGCCTTGGTGAGCACCAGCAGCCGCTTCTCCCGAGCCTTGGCTCGGACCTCGGGCGGCAGCTTGGCAAACGAGCCGGACAAGTCCTGGTCATCTCGCAGAATCCCAAGCCCGCTGCCGGTGATAACCCGCAGGACGTCCTCGCCGTCCTGCACCTCCAACTGGTACTCGCGGTAACCGAGGAAGGTGAAGTGGTCGTCGGCGAGCCAGCGCAGCAACTCCTCCGCCTCAGCGACCTCCTCGTCTGGGACCGGCAGATTGTTCTTGACCAGTTCGTCGGCGATCTCGTCGGCCCGCTGACGCATGCGCAGCCAGTCCTCGACGGCCTCCCGGACGTTCCGCAGCACCGATTGCAGGTCTGCCTCGATGCGGCGCAACTCTTCGGCCGAGGCCTCACGGTCGATTTCAACATGCATCCACGACTCGATGACCGAATCGTCGATCTCGGCGACCTTTGAATCGGACACGTCGAGATCGCAGATCTCCAGCAGCCGGCCGGTGACATCGCGGCGCACCACCAGCTGGGGATGGACGACCAGATGGATGGAGCGGTCCATTCTGGTCAGCGCCATCGTGACCGAGTCGACCAGGAACGGCATGTCGTCGGTGACGACCTCGACCACGGTGTGACCGGACGACCAGCCGTGCTCGTCGACCGTCGGTGTGTACACCCGGACCGACGAGGTGCCCTGCGGGCGTCGGCTGGCGGTCTCGCGGTGCGACGCCGCGGCTCCGTACACGTCGACCGGGTCGCGATCGACGAGGTCCTCAGGAGCGATGTGACGGTAGTAGCGGCGCAGGAACGCCTCGTCGTCGCTGCGTTGATGACCCCGGTCGGCGACTCCGGCCGCCTTTGAGATCAGGTCGGTCTTGGCATCGTCAAGCCGGTTGCGCATGGTCGCTCAACCCCCGTACGAAGGTCACCCGCCGCACGCCTCGCACACTTGCTGATGGCACGGCACCCGCACCCCGTTGTGCGGATACTCCGACCCTAATGCCTCTCCTTAGTCCGCGGGCAGGGACGCCTGCGAGAGGATGCTCGCCGCGATACTGGTACTTTTCAGCCGCCACGGCCGCGATCGATCGATGAGGATGGTGGTATGGACCTGCGAACCGAGCTGCATTTTGACGCCGATCCCGCCACGGTGTTCGCGATGCTGACGGACGAGGACTACATCGGACGCAAGGCCCGCGCGGCCAACGCGATCCGGCACGAGGTGTCCGTGACCCGCAACGGAGATCAGGTGACGATTCGGCTCCTGCGGGTCATGCCACCGGATGTACCCGATTTCGTCCGGCGCTTCGTCGGAGACACAATCGACCTGCATCAGACCGACGTGTGGGGGCCGGCAGCACCTGACGGCTCGCGGAACGGAACGATCGCGATCGATATGGCCGGCGCACCGGTGACACTGCGCGGCACGCTGCGGCTCGAGCCCGACGGCCGCGGCAGCGTCACAACTGTCGAGGGGAAGATAAAGGCTTCGGTGCCGTTCGTCGGCGGCAAGATCGAGCAGGCCGTCCACGGCGGGCTGGTCGAGGCCGCCAAGCGCGAAGAGCAGGTCGGCCAAACCTGGCTCAGCGCCCGCTGAGGGCCCGCGTCCATCTTCCGTCAGTGGGCCGCCCACCAGGCTCGTCTGTGCCGTGCCACCCGCGTGCGCCTGGTACGGCAGGGATCTGCCTGCTGAACGTGATCAACCGGCCGGGTCAGCGGGAGGGGTTAACGGCCGGGGAGGCCGCCGTCCAGGGCCCGGAGCGAAACGCCGCGCTCTCCCGTGGTCGGCCGGGCCGGCGCGGGGCGAGCGGTTGCGGCGGCCGGCTCGGGACGCGCGGACCGGCGCTCGGCCTCGGCGGCGCGTTCGCGTTCGATCAGCGCGTCGAGCATCTCCGACGGGCCGGTGACCGCGAGCGCAAGAGCTCGGCCGAGATCATCGCGGTCGATCGGCTCCTCAGCGGTACGCCGCAGCCGGTCCGACAGGTCGATGAGTTTGTCCGCCGACCCCAGCGTGGCCCGCGACGCGACCAGGTGGCGTCGCGAGAGTGGCCGCCCCGCGATCTCCATGGCCAGCGCCTCCGCGGTGTCGCTCCAGTCGGCCGCGGGCGCCTGCTCGCCGATGAGGCCGGAAACCCCGGCGATCACCCGGTCCGAGGCCGAAATGAGTCGATCTGCGGTGTCACTGTCGCTATCGAACGCCGCGAGACGCAACGCGACAGCGGTGACCAGCCCGCTGTCGGCGGCGCTCCGGCGCGGCTGCGAGAGCAACCTTACGGCGCGCAGAACAAGTGGGCGGGTCGGCAGCCGGTCCTCCATCACGATGGAATCCCCTCGTCTTCAACCAGTACCTCGGGCCGGTTAGCCCATATGAGGATACGCATGTGCACGTGGTGGGTCGAAAGTCTCCTTGATGGACCGGGTGCTCGTCCACCGGAGCAGGTTCTGTGCGGCCCCAGCTTTGTCGTTGGTGCCGCTTGCGCGAGCGCCGCCGAACGGCTGCTGCCCCACCACAGCACCGGTCGGCTTGTCGTTGACGTAGAAGTTGCCGGCCGCGAACCGCAGCGCCTCGGTGGCGTGCGCGATCGCCGCGCGGTCCTGGGCGACGATGGCGCCGGTCAGGCCCTGCGGGGCCACTGACTCCATCTGGGAGAGCATCTGGTCGTAGTCGCCGTCGTCGTACACGTACACCGAAAGGATCGGGCCGAAGTACTCGGTGGTGAAGATCTCGTCGTCCGGATCGGTGCATTCCAGAATCGTGGGTTTGACGAAGTAACCGTCCGAGTCGTCGGCCGTACCACCGGCGAGCACCGTGATGCCGTCGTGGTCCCGAGCACGGTCCAGCGCCGCCTTGTGCTTGGCGAACGCACGGTCGTCGATGACCGCGCCGATGAAGTTGGAAAGATCAGTGACATCGCCCATCGGCAGCGACTCGGTCAACGAGACGAAATCGTCCCGCATCCGGTCCCAGAGGCTACGCGGCAGGTACGCCCGCGACGCGGCCGAGCACTTCTGCCCCTGGTACTCGTAGGCTCCCCGAACGAGCGCGGTGGTCAGGACCTCCAGGTCGGCGCTCGGGTGCGCGACGACGAAGTCCTTGCCGCCGGTCTCGCCCACGATTCGCGGGAAGTTGCGGTACGACTCGATGTTGTTGCCGAGCGTCTTCCACAGCAGGTAGAACGTCGGCGCCGAACCGGTGAAGTGCAGCCCCGCCAGGTCCGGGTGGTTGAGGGCCACGTCCGACACCGCGAGCCCGTCACCGGTGAGCATGTTGATCACACCCGGTGGCAGGCCGGCGGCCTCGAGCAGGCGCATGGTGAAGTGCGCGGACAGCTGCTGGGTGGGGCTCGGCTTCCAGATCACCGTGTTACCCATCAGGGCCGGCGCGGTCGGCAAGTTGCCGCCGATGGAGGTGAAGTTGAACGGGGTGATCGCGTAGACGAAACCCTCGAGTGGGCGGTGGTCGATCCGGTTCCAGACGCCCTTGCTGTGCGCGACCGGCTGGTCGGCCAGGATCTGCCGGGCGAAATGAACGTTGAACCGCCAGAAGTCGATCATCTCGCAGGCCGCGTCGATCTCTGCCTGCACGATCGTTTTGGACTGCCCGAGCATGGTCGCCGCGTTAACTGTCTGCCGCCACGGTCCGGACAGCAACTCGGCCGCCTTCAGGAAGATCGCCGCCCGGTCGTCGAACGAAAGCGCCCGCCACGCCGACGCGGCCTCGGTCGCCGCCGCGATAGCCGCCCGGGCGTCGTCCTGGGTGGCGTTGCCCATGGTGCCCAGCACGCGCGAGGTCTTATGCGGCTGGACGACGTTGATCTCGTTGCCGCCGCCGAGTTTCTGGTCGCCGCCGATGGTGCAGGTCAGCTCTTGCTGCTGGCCGGCGAGTTCGGCGAGCTTGGCCTCGACCTCAGCCCGCTCCGGGTTCCCCGGCGCATAGGTGAGGACTGGCTCATTCACCGGGAACGGAACGTTAGTTACGGCGTCCATGGGTGAGTACTCCTGGGTTCAGTTGTGGATGGGTTCGCGGTAGTCCCATCGTGGCACGCTCGCATGTTACGGCCCAGCGAGCAGATCCGGAATCTCCTGGGTTGCGTACCAGGACAGCTCGACGGCTTCGGCCTCGTCCAGCGACGACTGCACGTGGAGACCACCGGCGTCGGCCGCACCGATCGCTGCCACGGCCGCCCGGACTACCGGCTCTTCAGCGGTGTCGGCGTGCACGGCCGCTACCCGCTGAAGCGGCAAGGGGGTCGCCAACCGGACGGCGGCCGGACCCACCCCGGCGTCCGGCACGGCCCGCTCGGCGTCGGCGGCCACCACGATCCGCCGCGCCGGCGCGTCCGGATCTGCGGTGAGCAGACGGAGGCTCTCGTGAGCCGCGTGGATCAGGGCAACGTACTCGAGCTCTTCGGCGTCACCGGCCGCGTACCACTCGCGAAGCGCCGGCGTAACGGCGAAACCGAGTGGTGCGTCGATCACCCGGGCAGCGTGCCACCGGACAAGCAGCGGCAGCGTCGCCGGCACGAAGACCCGCATTCCGCGGGCCTATCCGGCGTCGGCGAGCGGTTCGCGTGCGGCACGCCGCAGCGTCCGCTCCGTCGTCCAGCTTGCGGTGTCGAGGACCAGCAGCCGGCGCGAACCGTCCATAACGTTGGCGCCGAAGGCCCGCAGATCGTCCGGCGTCGGGCCCAGCACGGTCACCTGCGTGCCCTCGCTCCTGAGCTTGTTGGCCTCATGCATGCAGCGCCGGGTTGTCCGAGTGCGCCACTGGCGTTCCAGCTTGCCCAGCAGCGACGGCGGGTGGTCCAGTTGCGGCGACACCATCGGTGCCACCACGTACACCTCGTCCAGCCCGAGCCCGGACAACACGTCGACGGACGTTGCCGAGCACGCGCCGCCGTCGACGAACCGGTGCCCATCGATCACCACTGGTGAGAACCAACCAGGGATCGAACATGACGCGGTGACGGCGTCAGCCAACTCAGCCGTGGGTTCGCCGGGGCGCCCGAACGCCACCCGACGCCCGGTCTCGTAGTCCATCGCCATGATCCACACGCCTGGATGCGGCGACCAGCCGCCGTTCGGCGTCACCGCTTTGACCAGCAGGCGGACATTGTCGAGGGACCCGCGCCCCTCGGGCAGGAACGCCGACAGCACCGCGGTCGGCGGCAGCCGGCGGAGCCGGCGTACGTTGCGAGCGACCAGCAGCGGGGATCCGACACCCAGCTTGGGCCGGGGCGGCCGGTGACCGCCGGTGGAGGTTTCGTGGTCCCAAGTCATGGCCGCGAGCGGGCCATCGGTGAGCGTGCCCCAATGGTGCTCACGGAGTTGGTGCGGCGACAACCCGGAGCCCAGCAGCGCGGCCAGTACAGACCCGGCGGATGTGCCGACGATGTAGTCGAATTCGCGGACGTCGGAGCCGATGTGCTGTTCGAGCGCACAGAGCGCGCCAATAGACCAGGCGGCGCCGAGTACACCACCACCGCCGAGGACCAGGCCACGTTGCCTCATGCCCTAAGTGTGCCTGAACCTCCCCCTCGTTGCCGGTTGATCACGTCCAGCATGCCTGTGCGTGCCGTACCAGGCGCGTGCGCCTAGTGGAGCACCGCTACGCCTAGTGGTGCCGCCGAAAGTGGGCTTACCGGGAGATCAGCTCGTCCAGCGCGTCGCTGATGCACTGGGCCAGTACTGGCAGATCGGGCATCGCGTCCCGGTCGGCGTACAAGCCGAAATGGACGGCGCCGTCGTAGGACGTGACCCCGACTGCGACCGCCTGGCCGGCGGTCAGCGGAACCACCGGGTAGGACGCCGCCAGCCGTGCACCCGCGGCGTACAGCGGCACCTGAGGGCCGGGCACGTTCGTGACGATCAAGTTGAATAGCCGCCGCGACAGTCCCGAGGCGACCCGGGCGCCCAGCGCGTGCAGCGTCGCCGGCGCGAATCCGGCTAGTTCAACCAGCGCACCTGCGGAGACGGCCCGCCCGGTGTCCGCGTGGGCCCGCATCGCGTACGAGATCCGCTGTAGTCGCATGATCGGATTGGGTTCGCCAATCGGCAGGTCGACAAGATACGACGCCACCTGGTTGCCGACCGTGGCGACATCACTTCCCGTCGGCGGCCCCTGCACGCTCACCGGCACGAGTGCGCGCAACGAGGACTCAGCGGCGACGGGTTCTCCCCGGGTCATCAGCCAAACGCGCAACGCGCCGGCAAGGGTCGCGAGGACCACATCGTTGACCGTCCCACCGTGCGCTGACCGAATGCGCCGGAAGCTTTCCAGCGGCGCATCGACGGTCTCGAATCGGCGCTGCGACCCGATGGGGACGTTGAGCGGGCCGGGCGGTGCCGGACGTACGGCCGCCCGCGCCGCTGTGGCCAGGCCGCCTACATCACCGATGACTCGCTGGGCGGCGTGCTCGATGCCGGCCAGCCCGGAGCGGACCTGATCAACCACGGTGTTCGGGTGCCGGATCGCCTCGGCGACCGCGCCGGCGACAAGATCCAGCCGGCCGGGACCAGGCTCGGGCCGCCACGGCTCGGGACTGGTCATTCGCGGTTCGGGCGCATCGTCCAAGATCACCTGGCCGATGTCCATTGCCGTGATGCCGTCCACGATCGCGTGATGGGTCTTGGAGACGACTGCGAACCGGCCGCCGGCGAGGCCCTCCACCAGGTACATCTCCCAGAGCGGGCGGTCCCGGTCCAGCGGCCGGCTCAAGACCCGGGCCACGAGCTCACGCAACTGCGCGTCGGTACCGGGCCGGGGCAATGCGGACCGGCGCACGTGGTAGGTCAGGTCGAAGTCGGCGTCGTCGACCCAGACCGGCCGTGCAAGCCGCCCCAGCACGTGCCGCACCTTCTGCCGGAACCGCGGGACAAACGCAATGCGGTCCTCGACCAGACCCACCAGTGCGTCGTAGTCGAAACCGGCCGCCGGCTCATCGAAGATCGCCACGTTGCCGGCATGCATCGGCGTCTCGGGCGATTCGAGGTAGAGGATGGACGCGTCAAGAGGGCTCAGCCGGTCGGCCATACCGTCATCTTGTCAATACTTTCCAGCGGCGTGTGCGGGTCGCCAGGGTGATTCCCGCCACCTCCGCGGCCAGGGCGGCGATCGCCAGCCGCATTCGTGACCCCGGCGCCACTTCGGCGAGGGTGCGGCCACCGGCCATGGCCGCGTCGGCCGCGCCGGGGTCATCCGGAATTACCGCGACCCGGTACGCACCGGCATAACGGCGCAGCGCTTCACGAACCTGGTGCTCAGGACGAGGCCCGAGGACGGACTCGCGGATCCGGTTGACCACCACGTGCACGTCGGCCTCGGGTATCCGATCGGCTAGCTCGTCGAGCCCGCGCACCAGCCGCTGCATGCCGACCGGATCGGCGGATCCGACGACCAGCACCACGTCGGCTTGGTTCAACGTCGTGATTGTGGCTCCGTTGCGCCGGGGCGCCGACGTGTCAAAACTCAGCTCTTCGTCCTGCTCGAGGCAGAACCCGCAGTCCGCCACGGTCAGCTCGGCCAGGCCGCGGGCCAGCCCCCAGATCACTTCCAGTGACGACTGGCGGATCTCCGGCCAGCGTTCGGTGCGTGAAATTCCGGTCAGCACTCTGAGCCGTGATCTGTCCAACTGCCGCGCATGGCGGGCAAGCCCCGGCAGGTCAAGCTGTCCCTGGTTCGCCGCACGAGCGGCACTGGCCAGCCCCGGGGCTTCGTCGAGTAACCCCAGCGACTGCGCGACACATCCGCCGTACGTGTCGACGTCGGCCAGGAGCGTCGCCTTGCCCAGTGCCGCGACCTCTGCGGCAAGGTTCACCGCCAAGGTGGTGCGTCCGGGGGCTCCCGCCGGGCCCCACACCGCCACCAGCCGTCCGGCGGCCACCGCCGCCACGGCGCTGTCGTCCGGCGCCCAGACCACCGGCATGGAACCGGAGTCGGCGAGCTGGGTGATCGCCGCGTGGACGGCGTCGGCGATATCGCCTGCACCGGCCGCCGCCGTCACGACATGGTCGATCCCCAATTGTCGCAACCGCCGTTCGCTGTCCTCGTCGCCTTCCGGGACGACGCCCACCGTGGCCACCCCCGACGCGGCCAGCCGGCCGACAGCCTCGCGGTCGAGCCGGCGCAGGTCGGCGGACACCACAACGGCGCGGCCGTGGCCCGCAGCGGCCGCGGCCAGCAGGTCGGCCAGATCGACGCAGCGGCGCACAACCTGCAGCCGGCCCGGGGCCTTGTCCAGCGCCGAGACGAGTTGGGCCTCCCACGACGCGCCGGTGACAGCCGTCAGGATCGGTACGGCCATCACTGAGTCTCCGGCAGTGCCGCCAGGTACACCCGGCCCGCTCGAGCAGCGGCGACCAGGGTCGCGATGGACTCTTCCACGTCGTCGCCGGTCACGGCCAGGGTCACCTGCGCGTGCCGGGACGCGTCCGTGAGACCGCCCCCGCCTGTCGACGCCGCAGTGACCGACACCGCAGTCATCAGCAGTCTCGCCGGTTTGGCCTCGTCTAGCGGCGTGAGCCACACGTCCACCACATCGCCGGCCGCGATGCCGTGCGGCAGCTCTGAGGCGTCGAGCGGCAGGGTGACGTATCTGGTGTCGTCAGGCTCAACCGCCGGACCGATCGCCGCCTTGGGCAAGAGCTCACCCTGACCGACCGGGCGGACCACGATATAGCCGCTGCCGATCTCGCCGGTCAGGTAGTTCTCGAGGCCCTGATCCAGGCGGACGTGCTGGAGCCGGACGAGATCCGGTGTCAGCGGTTGGCCGGGCGCGAGGTTTTGAGCGGCGACCAGCACCGGAACCGTCTGGTCCGCCGCTGAGATCACCCGGACGCCCGTCACGACGGAGAGCAGCACGATGAGCACGCCCACCACCATGCGGGCACTGAGCCACCGTGGCCTCGCCAGCCGCGCCGCGGTGGGCGATGGCACCTCGGTGGCCGGCTGGATATGGCGTCCTGGTCGGGTGTCGGTGTTGGTCGTGGTATCGATCGGCACGGGCGTGACTCCGGTTGAAGCGTCAAGATCGAAGAGTCGCCAAGGGTAACCACATTCACCTGTGGATAACAGAGGTCGTCCACAGGTAAGTGCTGTCAGACTGGTGCTACCACAGGTAGCAGGATGCGATAGGACACCCGAATGAGCCAGGCCAGCCCTCGGTTCCTCCAGCTCTCTGACGTCGCTGAGGTGTTGAACATCTCTGCGGCTCAGGCGTATGCCCTGGTCCGGCGTGGCGACCTGCCAGCAATCAAGATCGGTGGACGCGGGCAGTGGCGGGTCGAGGCAGCTGCCCTGGAGGACTACATCCAGCGGATGTACGCCGAGACCGCCGAGTTCGTGGCTCGCAACCCGTTCACTGCGGGCGAGGACTGAACGCGTGCAGCTAGCGGCCCCGGCGCACCTGGGCAATCGCTACGAACGGCAGAGTCGTGGCGTTGGCCGCCTCAGAGACGTCCAGGGAGACGTCCATATGGTCTGCACCCACGCGATCGACCAACCCGGCAACCGTCGAACCGTCGGTGAGCGTGACAGCCACGGCGGCCCGGTCGCGCGCAATACCTCGCAACACATAGCTGAGGCGCAACCGGCCGGCAAGCCGTCCCTCCGAACCCGGAACACTCGCCCGCCGGCCCAGTCCGGAGATCTTCAGCACTGCCGCCAGCGCGACGACGGTCTCGGCCCCGCTCGTATCGGTCAGTAGCAGCCAGTCGGGCCCACACGCCTGTACGGTGCCGCGAGCTGCAGCACCGCCCAGCGTCCAGACGACCAGTTCACGGCCCGCGACGGCACGGAGGCGATCCGCCATCCGTAGCTTCGCCAGCTCGCTGCGCGTCCGGTCGGCCACCTCGGACCGCAACTCGCTGTGTTCAGACTCCTCGAACTGAGCGTCGAGGTCGGCGAATAGCCGCTCCCAACGATGCACTGCGACCTCCGTTCTTGATCAGCGCGACCTTACTGGTGACGACAGACGGCTGGCCTACGAGATGTCGCGGACTTGACGGCCCTGATCGAAGGCTATAGAACTCAAACGTAAGCAAACGTACGTAAGGAGAAGATAGTGCGTCCAACCCGTTGTGTCGTCGTGGCTTTAGCGACGGCGCTGGCGATGCGTGCCTTGTTATGGGGTACCGCTGGCCCGTTCGCCGCTGCTCTTGCTGGAACCGCCACGTTCGACGAACTGGTCGCACTGGCCGCCGGGGCGGCCGCCTTCGCCGTGCTCTGCTGGGTCGGTGTCGTGCTCGTGGTTACCACCCTTGCCGTGCTGCCCGGCGCGATCGGCCGCAGCGCCAACCGGCTTGCCGGCCGGATCGCACCAAGCCTTGCTGGCCGCCTCGTGCGCGTCGTGTTGGGTTTGACGTTGACGGCGGGACCCTTGTCGGCCTGTACGCCGGCGCTGGGCAGCGGCGAAGCACAGCAGCATGAGGTCGTGGCCGCCGGCGTAGTGGGCGACACCGGACTTTCGGGTGTCGGGCGTATCGGCGAGGTGATCACGCCGAGAGCAGCCGTCACATTGGATGAGGGCCTGACGCCTGAGCCGCCGACCGATGACTCGACGGTTGGGCCAATGGTCGGCGAACCGACAACAACACCGGTTCCTCCACCGGCCGCGGGCCTGACGGAGACGCCAACCCGCGAGCATCCGGACACTGATGTCGTCGTCTTGCGCGGCGACACGTTGTGGGCGATAGCTGCCCGCCACCTGGGCGCGGACGCCACGGCGGCGGACATCGCCGCGGAGTGGCCCCGCTGGTACGCGGCGAACCACGCCGCAATCGGCGACGACCCCGATCTGATCTTGCCCGGCACGATTCTGCGCCCACCTGGCGACCGCTGATCCGACCCCGTAATCAAGCCCCGAACCCGACCCTCAGGCCAGTCCTCAACCGAACCGCTGGCCGCCCAGCGACCCGAAAGGAGCCTTTCCACCATGACCACGAGGGCGACGATCCGCAGGCTGCCGTGCCCTGTCCCGGATCCGCCGTTCGACGACGAGATCGGCATTGCCCCCGGAACCCGTCCCGCCCCTCGTACTCAGGGAGCGCTCGCCCTCGCCTTCATGCTGCCCACCGGTGTGCCGGCCGAGCCCGAACCGCCGGCCACGATGCGGGTCGTCGACGAGCCGGCCGGTAACACCCGGGACGATGCCTACGACGGGCTGGATCCGTTCGTCGCGGACTTCACCGCTCGCCGGCCCACCAGCGGAGAGGTGCTGCCTGAGCCCAGGCGTTGGTCGGCGCGGTTGGCACAGGCCATCGTGGAGACGCTGCACGGCCATCGGCCCGTCCAGCAACTGCTGCGCTGGACCGATGACGCCGTCTACACGGCGATCACTAGCCGGCTGGCGTCCCGGCCGCGAACCGCTCCGGCTGCCCGGCCGATGCTGAGATCCATTCGAGTCTGCACGCCGACGGACGGAGTCGCCGAAGCGAGCGTCGTGGTGCAGATCGGTGGCCGCTGCCGGGCGATGGCCATGCGGCTCGAAGGGCTGGACGGCCAGTGGCGCTGCACGGCCCTGGAGATCATCTAACCCTGAGCCCCCTTATGCGATTACGCGTCGCGGTGACGGGGATCGCCGTGGCAGCGCTTGTACTTGCGGCCCGACCCGCACGGGCAGGGTGCGTTCCGCGGGACGTCACCGAAGTCGAGGTCCGTGCTGGGCTGTACGTTCGTCGCCGTGCTGGCAACCGCGCTGGCCGCCGCCGGTGCCGTGGTCGAAACCTCCCCGTCCGGCGCCGCGCCACCGGACACCCCTGCGCCGAACACCGATTCTCCGGGCGAAGCCGAACCCTGGCTTGCGGCGCTCACCGAACCCTGTCGCGCTGCGGGAGCCGACGGCCGGGCCGGTGCTCCAGCCTTGCGCCGGGCCGCCCGGTTGGCCTTGTGCACACCGGCGGATTTGGCGGCGCCGGCTCCGGCCCGCTCGACGCGACGCTGTACCTGCTCCGCACCGTCCACTGTGGGTGCTGTGTACTCGAGTTGCTGCGGGCGGCGGGCTTCGGCCAGACCCTTGAGGACGATCATCGTCGGGCCGTCCTCCCCCTGCCGCTGGATCTCGATCTCGTGGTTAAGCAGCAGCCGGACGGACTCCTCCTTGATGCCCTCCATCATCGCCGCGAACAGCTCGAAACCTTCTCGCTGGTACTCCACGAGCGGCTGCTTCTGGGCGTAGGCGCGCAAGCCGATGCCCTCACGCAGGTAGTCCATCTCGTAGAGGTGTTCCCGCCACTTGGTGTCGAGAACCCGCAGCAACACTCGGCGCTCGACCTCACGGATGACCTCGCGGCCGTACTCGAACTCGCGCTGCTCGTAGGCCGTCTTGGCGTCGTCGGTCAATCGACTGGCGAGAAACTCGGTCGTCAGCTTGTCGCGCGAACCTGCTTCCTGTTCAAGCTCTGCGACGGACAGCGACACCGGGTAGACGGTTCGCAGCTCATTCCACAACTGCTCGAGATCCCAGGTCTCCGGGTAGCCGTCCAGGGTCGCCGTCCGGACGTACGACGTGATGGTGTCCTCGATCATGCCGGTCACCTGATCGTGCAGGTCCTCGCCCTGCAGGACCCGGCGGCGCTCGTCGTAGATGACGTGCCGCTGCTGGTTCAGCACGTCGTCGTACTTGAGGATCTCCTTCCGGCTGTTGAAGTTCTGCTCCTCACGCTGCGCCTGCGCGCTCTTGATCGCGTTACTGACCCGCTTGTGCTCGATCGGCTGATCGTCCGGGATGTTCAAACTGCGCAGGATCATGTCGACCCAGTCGCTCTTGAACAGCCGCATCAGGTCGTCCTGCAGCGACAGATAGAACCGGGACTCGCCGGGGTCCCCCTGCCGGCCAGAACGGCCGCGCAGCTGGTTGTCGATCCGGCGCGACTCGTGCCGCTCGGTGCCAAGGACGTACAGACCGCCCAAGCGCACGACCTCGTCGTGCTCCGCAGCGACCTGTGCCCGCAACTTCTCCAGCGTGGGCCCCCAGGCCGCCTCGTACTCCTCGGGGGTATCGACCGGATCGATTCCGCGCTGCTTCAGCTCGGCGTTCGCCATGAACTCGGGGTTGCCGCCGAGCATGATGTCGGTACCACGGCCGGCCATGTTGGTGGCCACGGTCACCGCGCCCTTGCGGCCGGCTTGGGCGACGATCGCGGCCTCACGCTCGTGGTGCTTGGCGTTGAGCACCTCGTGGGGGACGCCCCGCTTGCGCAACTGCTGCGACAGATGTTCGGACTTCTCGACGCTCGTGGTGCCCACGAGGACCGGCTGACCCTCCGCATGTTTGCCGACGATGTCCTCCACGACAGCGGCGAACTTTGCGTCTTGGGTGCGGAACACCAGGTCGGCCTGATCCATCCGGATCATCGGCATGTTGGTCGGGATCGGTACGACGCCGAGGTTGTAGATCCTGGCGAACTCCGAGGCCTCGGTCATGGCGGTACCGGTCATGCCGGCGAGTTTCTCGTAGAGGCGGAAGTAGTTCTGCAGGGTGATCGTGGCGAGCGTCTGGTTCTCCTGCTTGATCTCCACCCCCTCTTTGGCCTCGATCGCCTGGTGCATTCCCTCGCTGTAGCGACGGCCGGTCAGCAGGCGGCCGGTGTGCTCGTCAACGATCTTGACCTCGCCATCGACGACGACGTATTCCTTGTCGCGGTGGTAGAGCTCCTTGGCTTTGAGCGCGTTGTTGAGGAACTGGATCAGCGGGGTGTTGGCGCTTTCGTAGAGGTTGTCTATGCCGAGCCAGTCCTCGACCTTCTCGATCCCCGACTCCAGGACGCCGACCGTGCGCTTTTTCTCGTCGACTTCGTAGTCGGTGTCGCGATGCAGGCGCTTGACCAGTTTGGCGAACTCGCCGTACCAGCGAGTCGGCTGGTCGGCCGGACCAGAGATGATCAGCGGCGTCCGCGCCTCGTCGATAAGGATCGAGTCGACCTCGTCCACGATCGCGAACACGTGCCCGCGTTGAACCATGTCCTCAACCCGCTGGGCCATGTTGTCGCGCAGGTAGTCGAAGCCGAACTCGTTGTTCGTGCCGTACGTGATGTCGGCGGCGTACGCTTCGCGGCGCTCGGCCGGCGTCATGCCGGACAAGATCACTCCGACGTCCAGGCCGAGGAACCGGTGGATCCGGCCCATCCACTCCGAGTCACGTTGGGCCAGGTAGTCGTTAACCGTGACGATGTGTACGCCGCGGCCGGACAACGCATTCAGATACGCCGGCAGCGTGGAGACCAGCGTCTTACCCTCACCGGTCTTCATCTCGGAGATGTTGCCGAAGTGCAGCGCGGCCCCACCCATGATCTGCACGTCGTAGTGCCGCTGGCCGAGCGTACGCCGGGCCGCCTCACGGACGGTGGCGAATGCCTCCGGGAGGACGTCGTCAAGTACCTCGCCGCCGGCCAGCCGATCACGGTACTCGGCGGTGAGCCCGCGCAACTCGGCATCGGTAAGGCCGGTGAAGTCTTCCTCGATGCTGTTGACCTGGCGGACGATTGCTTCGAGCCTCTTGATGATCTTGCCCTCGCCGGTGCGAAGAAGCTTGTCGAACCATTCGGGCACGCGGGTCAACTCCTAGAAGAACGTGATGTCGCGGCTGCGATGCCGGGCCGGCAGTGGCTTGCCGACTGGCCCCCAACGCACCATGGTACGTGCCTCCGGCGCCAAGATAACGATTCGACCTATCTTGGCGTTCCAAGGCACCATTCCCAAGGTGCAGCCATTCGAGCTCCGAGGCGGCGGTGTCCTGCTCGCGACGCCGACGTCCGCAGACGTCGACGCGATCACCGAACTCTGCCAGGACGAGAATATCCAGCGCTGGACGACCGTCCCAGTGCCGTACTACCGCAGCCATGCTGAGCAGTTCCTCACCGAACTTGTCGAACCTGGGTGGCAGGCCGGCACCTCACTGACGTGGGCGTTGCGCAACCCGGAGGACCGGACGGTTCTCGGGATGGTCGGCCTCGGATTGCGCGACGGCCGCGGCTCGGGCGAAATCGGGTTCTGGCTTGGCCCTGACCATCGGGGGCGCGGCCTGATGACGACCGCTGTACGGCTGGTCAGCGAGTACGCCTTCGCTCCCGAGGGCCTTGGCCTCGAGCGGATCGTGTGGCGCGCAGGAGTGGGCAACTGGGCCTCCCGGCGGGTCGCCTGGCGGCTCGGGTTCACCCTTGAGGGAACACACCGCAAAGATCTGCTCAAACACGGCGAACGGGTTGATGCGTGGTTCGGGACGCTCGTCGCCGGCGATCCCGTCGAGCCCAAGACCCGCTGGCTGAACGTCCCCATCCTGACCGGGTCGAACGTGGTGCTCCGGCGATTCGCCGAATCCGACGCCGACGCCTGCGTGGAGGCGTGCAACGACCCGGTGACGCGCACCTGGCTGGGGCATCTGCCCAGCCCGTATACCCGCGACGTGGCGCTCGGCTACATCCGGACTCGAGAGAACGAGCACGCCGAGGGCACCGCACTGCACTGGGCGGCGGCGCCGGTCAGCGGCGGACCCGCCATCGGGGCGTTCTCCCTCATGGGAATTCGCGACGGCCGAGCCGAGGTCGGCTACTGGGTGCACCCGGCGGCCCGCGGGGCCGGGGTGGCGACCCAAGCAGTGCGGCTCATGGTTCAGCATGCGTTCGCTGATCGGGCCTCCGGCGGGCTCGGCTTACGGCGGCTCGTGCTCGCCCGCGCCGAAGGCAACTACGCGTCCGGAACCGTCGCCGAGCGGGCCGGATTCCGCCGTTACGGCGTGGAACATCAGGCCGAACAGTTGGGCGACGGCTCGTGGGCCGACCTGCACTGGTACGAACTCCTCGCCACACCCCCGTGATCAGGTCCTCCTCAGCGCCTCCCTTCTCCGCGTTGATCATGGCCGTTTCGTGGTAAACAGCTGCGTTTTACCACGAAATGGCCATGATCAACGCGGAGAGGAGAGAGCGGCCTGGAGCAGGTCGCGGGTCGCTGAGTCGAACGCGACCATCCGGATGAGCTCGACGTTAGTCGGCGTCTCCGCCACCGTCCGTACTGCGATGCGAGCCGCCTGATCGGGCGGAAATCCGTAAACGCCCGTGGAGACGGCCGGGAAGGCAATACTGCGCACGCCGAGTTCGTCCGCGACGGCCAAGCTGCGGCGATAACAGGACGCCAGCACCTCTGCCTCGCCCTGATCACCGCCCCGCCATACCGGTCCCACGGTGTGAATGACGTGGCGGACCGGAGGATCGAGATCGAACGCCGGCGTCGCGACCGCCTGACCCGGCGGACATGGCGCAAGAGCGGAACCGGCCTCGGCGAGCCGTGGACCGGCCGCCCGGTGGATGGCGCCGTCCACTCCGCCGCCACCGCGCAACGACGAGTTTGCGGCGTTGACGATGGCGTCGACATCCTGCTGTGTAATGTCGCCCTGCACGACCTCGATGGTGGCCATCCCACCATCCTGCCCAACAACGGTCGTACCTGTCCGGTTCCGCTGGACCGGTCGGTAGGCCACACTCTTTAACGTGGCGCCGAACGAGGTAGCCCGTCCGGCGGGGGACGTAATCGAGATCCGGCTGCTCGGCGGCCTGGAGATTGGCCGCGACGCTGAACGAGTGCCGCTTGAATCGGCGCGCGCGGAGTCACTGCTGGCCTACCTGGCCCTGCACCGGCACACGGCGCAGCAACGCCAGCGCATCGCTTTCACGTTATGGCCCGACTCGACCGAGGCCCAGGCGTTGACCAACCTCCGGCACGTCCTGCACAACCTGCACCGCTCGCTTCCTGAGGCCGACCAACTGATCGACGCACGGCCGCGGACGCTGCAGTGGCGACCGGCGGTGCCGGTCCGGCTGGACGTCGCTGAGTTCGAAGACGCAATCGCCGCCGGCGATCTGGCTGCTGCGGCCGCGATATACGCGGGTGACCTGCTGGCGGACAGGTATGACGAGTGGCTACTCCCAGAGCGTGACCGGCTGGCCCGACTGCACATCAACGCACTGGAACGGCTCAGCCG